>BJGC01000001.1:0-44549 GCA_014190235.1 Actinomycetes bacterium
TAACGCAATCCACCGTGAATCAGTTTGGAAGACTTAGAGGATGTGCCTGAGGCAAAATCATCTCGTTCGACAAGTGCAGTGGAGAGGCCGCGCGTGATTGCGTCAAGGGCGACTCCAGAGCCCGTGATGCCGCCACCGATAACGAGCACATCAAAGGTGTCGCTGGCGAGGCGTAGGAGCCCAGTCGCACGATCTAAACGTGCATCTGAAGACCAAGTAGACGAAGTAGCCATGCACTGTGATACTACGAGTCATCGGCGGGGAGATGACATTGTGCCTCTCCTTGGAATGTGACGCAATTCGCATCAATTGCTAATTAGCAAAGCTTGCAAAGTATGGGATGTGGTGGCTATCTTTGAGGCATGCGTTCGCCAGCAGAACTAACTCAAGCATTTCGCCAGACTGGCCTCAAAGTGACGCCACAGCGTCAACTGCTATTTCGGTTGCTGCATGGCAACACCAGTCACCCAAGTGCTGATGTTTTATTTGCTCTTGCATCAGAAGCGATGCCCGGAATCTCGTTGCGCACGGTGTATCAGACGCTGAACGATCTAGCCACGATGGGTGAACTGCAGTCAATTGATTTTGGTACTGGTTCTGCTCGCTTTGACCCAAACGTCACCGATCATCAGCACGCGGTCTGTAATGAATGTGGTGCAGTGCATGACGTCCATGTCTCACGCGCGCCAAAAATGTCAGGCCTTGAAGGTTTCGATATACACGATGCTCACATTGTGTATCGCGGAATCTGCGCAGACTGCGCATCATAAAAGTTCTCTACTAATACCCATAACAAGAAAGGAAACGTCATGACTGCTCTCAAAGGCACCAAGACACACGAAAACCTCAAGGAGGCATTTGCTGGCGAGAGCCAAGCAAATCGTCGATACTTGTGGTTCGCACAAAAAGCCGACATCGAGGGTTACCCCGATGCAGCAGCACTGTTCCGCTCTGTCGCCGAAGGCGAAACCGGACACGCCCATGGTCACTTGGATTATCTTGCCGAGGTTGGAGATCCAGCGAGTGGCGAGCCAATTGGCGAAACAGAAGCCAACTTCAAGGCATCAGTTGCTGGCGAGACCTATGAGTACACGCAGATGTACCCAGGTTTTTCTAAGACTGCTCGCGAAGAAGGTTTTACTGAAATCGCAGATTGGTTTGAGACATTGGCCCGTGCAGAAAAAAGCCATGCTGGCCGTTTTGCTCAGGGACTCGCTGCCCTCTAAATCATTGGCGTGTCACTACGCCACAGAAATACGCACGGAAATGGGTGGTTGTTGTACAACAGCAGCCACCCAGTTCCCTGTTGAACTATTTATTAATCCCAGAAAGTTATCCCGTGACGATTATCTATGACCCAAAGCATCCGAAATATTTGGATGAGGCCGATACTCGAGAAGAACTGACACGGGCGTACGACATTTGCCACGGATGTCGCTTGTGTTTTAAATACTGCTCTTCGTTTCCGACACTTTTTAGTTATGTCGATGCACACGAAGATCAAGACTCTGGTCGACTAACGCCAGAGCAACAAGATCAAGTCGTCGACGAATGTTTTCAGTGCAAGTTGTGTTACGTGAATTGTCCTTATATCCCGGGTTTGCACGAATGGGCCTTAGATTTTCCGCGGCTGATGTTGCGCACAGACTCAATGCGCCGCGCCAACGGTCAAGTCTCTTTGCGGAAAAAATTAACGACTGAGTTCATGGGCCATACAGATGCCTTGGGCAAGGCAGCCACATCAAGCGGACCAATCGCCAATCTGGTCATGGGCGCAGAGCCAGGCTCATTGGTGCGAAAAGTCATTGAGAAGACTTCAGGTGTCTCATCGGTGCGTCTTTTGCCCCCGTTCGCGCGGATGCGTTTTTCAACATGGTTTAAAAAGAGAGTCGCTCCCGTGTTGTCAAAAAAACAAGGGTCAGTCGCAATCTTTCCGACCTGTTTGGTGGAATATCAGCAGCCAGGCGTTGGTCAAGACTTGGTCAAGGTGTACGAGCGCAACGGCGTGGAATGCTCGTTGGTCGACGGAGCCGGATGTTGTGGTGCGCCGTTTTTGCATAGCGGAGACATGGATGGTTTTACAAAAGTCGCTGCAAAACAGGTAAAGGCTTTGGCCGATGCAGTGCGCAAAGGGAAAGACATTGTGGTACCACAGCCGACATGCGGATACATCTTGAAAAAAGATTACATCGATTACGTTGGTGGCCCCGATGCCGAATTAGTGGCTGCACATACATTTGATTCTTCTGAGTATTTGATCAATCTGCACAAAGCAGAGGCCACTGAACTCGACACAAACTTTGAAGGTGAGATCCCGGCGACGCTCAGTTATCACATTCCGTGTCACTTAAGAGCTCAAAATATTGGTTTGCGCAGTCGTGACTTAATGAAATTAACTGGCACCAAGATCACTCTGATTGATCAGTGCTCAGGCATTGACGGAATGTGGGGGCTGCGTGCTGAGAACGCGGAGTTTTCTCTGCCCATCGCCAAGAAATTAGCCGACAAAATCACCGCTGCTGCGAGTGAAGTTGTTGTCGGAGACTGTCATCTAGCGAATACTGCGATTACCGAACAAACGGGGCAAAACCCAATGCATCCGCTTCAGATGATCGCACGCGCGTACGGAATACCAGAAGAACCACGGAGATAACAATGAGCCGCAAACTAATATTAGAAGACATTCAAGATCTGCGTGCATATGAGCGCGAACGAGAGTCATTTCGTGCGCACATGATTGCCGTCAAAGAGCGCAGACGAGTAGCGATCGGCACATTAGTGACTGTGATGTTTGAGAATCGCGACACAATGCGTCTGCAGATTCAAGAAATGTTGCGAGCTGAAAAAGTCATGAGTGATGATGGCGTACTTGAAGAACTCAATGCGTATAACCCGATGGTTCCAGAACTTGGTCAGTTGTGTGTCACGCTGTTTATCGAACTGACATCTGACGAAGCGGTTCGCGAATGGTTGCCCAAACTTGCAGGTATCGAAAACAGTGTGCAGATTCGGTTGTCCGATGGCACGATCATTCGCGGAACACTTGATGCTCAGCATGAGGCTGGCTTGACAAGACCTGAGATCACGGCGGCGGTGCATTATTTGACCTTTGACTTTGACCCCGCTCAGGTAGAGGTGTTCGCCCGCGGTGATGTCCGTATTGAGATTGCCTTGAGCCAGTACCTAGAAGCAACTCACTTGTCTCCTGACGTGGTTGCAGAACTGCTCTCGGATTTGCGTTAAGACTCTCCCACTAGCCCCTCTGGTAGCGACCAGGGGATGGGCAAGGACTGGGACTTGCCAAGTGTGACAAGTGGCACCTAGAGTCGGTGTAGCGGGCGCATAAGGCCCCAACATCAATCGGGGGAACGATGTCGCAATCTGAAATGGCATGGAGAGCACGGGGGGCATGCAATGGTCTTGATGCCTCGATTTTTTATCCAAACGACGACGACGATCCCCTTGAAGCCAATGCTGACGAAGCACGAGCCGTCTGTGCGGGATGTTACGTGCGAGTGGCCTGTCTCGAGTATGCGCTTGCTAGCCACGAGCGTGACGGGGTGTGGGGTGGTGCAACAGAGCGCGAACGTCGCAAAATTATTCGTCAAAGGCGACGCTCGGCGTAGATACTTAATACATGACAACTGACTCCGAGTTTCTCGGATGGCCCACAGTGCTTTCTCTGCTTCTTGGTGGACAGGACCTGTCGGCAGATGTTGCGGCTTCGGCAGTGTCTGAAATTCTTCGCGGAGACGCGACGAGTTCGCAGATCACAGCGTTCATCATTGCTTTGCGCGCCAAGGGTGAAACAGAGGCAGAACTCACAGGAATGTTAGGCGCGGTGCGCGCTGCGGGTGTCGCTGTGACACTTCCTAAAAACATTGCGAGCCAAGCGATTGACATCGTCGGAACAGGTGGAGATAAGAGCAACTCGGTGAATGTGTCAACGATGGCTGCTTTTGTTGTAGCAGGCGCTGGCGTGCCGGTGTGTAAACACGGAAACCGCGCGTCAAGTTCGAAGTGTGGATCAGCCGATGTACTTGAAGCCCTCGGAGTTGCAATCGATCTAGATGCAGCAGATGTTGCATCGTGTCTGGCAACGACCGGAATGGGCTTTTGTTTAGCAACACGTTTTCATCCGTCCTTTCGTCACGCTGGTCCGTCACGCCGAGAAATTGGGGTTCCGACTGCATTTAATCTCTTAGGGCCAATGGCTAATCCTGCACCGATTGCCAACATGTTGGTTGGAGTTGCACAACCATCAATGATGCACAAGATGGCGCATGTTCTTGCATCGCGAGGTGTCACGAGTGCCTGGGTTGTGCATGGACACGGCGGCCTTGATGAACTTGCGCTGAGTGGCGCAAATACAGTGGTGCAGTTGCGCAATGGTGATGTCTCTGAATTCATCGTCGACGCCGCTGATGTAGGTTTCGGGCGGGCGAACCAAGCCGATATCGAGGGCGGTGACGCCAAAGTGAATGCACTCGCTGTTACTGCAGCCTTGAGTTCTCAAGCAGGACCAGTGCGCGACATCGTGGTGCTCAATGCAGCCGCTGCGCTCGTGATTGCAGGTGCCTGTGCAGATCTTGAAACTGGGAAGTCCTTGGCTGAGCAGTCCATTGACAGCGGGGCAGCAGCAGGCGTCTTGGAATCATTGGTGCGACATAGCCAAGAATTGGCAGCACACGCCACCTCAAAAGGCGCATAAGTCGCTCGCGTCGTCAAACCTGTCACACCCCTTTGTCACCGTGGCTCTATGAGCAACGCAGTCCCCACGCCACATCAAAACATCGTCAGTATTTCTGGTCCACCCCGACCTCTTGATCCAGGAGTTCTCATCATTAGTTGTGACACCTGCGTGATGGCCGCCACTGAGGCCTGTTCGGACTGCATGATGAACGTTTTGTGCGATACAGAGCATTCTGGAGCAGTTGTTCTTGATATCGCTGAATTCCGCGCCGTGCGTTTGCTGGCAAAAGCCGGTTTAGTGCCTACGCTTCGTCATCATGCCAACGGTTCCGATCACGACACAGTCTTCCTCGCCACCCAAGGTGAGGCGACGTCGGCGTAACGAGCCATTGCGAGGCGGACCAGAGTATTGGCAAGAGCTGCAGCATCTTGCGCTATCAACTGGTCTTCAAGCTGTCGGAGTCGCACCTGTTAGTGAGATGTTGCACACGCGGGAGCAGTTGCGCCATCGAATAGAGCAAAAACTTGTGAACGGAATGCAATTCACGTTTCGCAATCCTGAGCGCAGCACAACACCCAGCAACATTGTTCATGGTGCTCAGTCCATGATTGTCGCCGCTTTGTCGTACGCGGCGCTCGAAAGTGATGACACTATTGACGCAGTTGATTACCCGGCTCGGGTTGCGCGATACGCCTGGGCCGACTATCAACAAGTCCTCAAGGACAAATTGACCGTCATCAGTAATCAGTTGCGACATGATGGTCATGCAGCAGTTGTGTTTGCTGATGACAATGCGCTCGTTGACAGAGAAGCCGCGAAGCGCGCAGGTCTTGGTTGGTATGGAAAGAACGCCAATATTTTAGTTGAAGGCTCTGGAAGTTTTTTTGTACTTGGAAGTGTCGTCACCACTGCGAATCTGCCATTTGCAATAGAATCAACTGCAAGTTGCGGAACTTGTGTTCGTTGTCTTCCTGCATGTCCTACAGGGGCGATCGTCGAACCGGGAGTGGTAGACGCCAATAAATGTTTATCGTGGCTACTGCAAAAACCTGGGGTGTTTGATCGTCAGTACCGCATTGCACTGCAGGATCGTATTTATGGTTGCGATGATTGTCAAACAGTGTGTCCACCAACGCTACGAAAATCAGTACCTGTCAAAATCACGGGCGCTGCACTTCGACATATTGATGCACTCTGGATACTCGACGCTAGCGATGAAGAACTTATGAAACGCTGCGACCCGTGGTACGTGCATCAACGCAATCCACTGTGGCTGAGGCGCAACGCGCTCGTGATTTTGGGAAACATCGCTCGCCCCAGTGACGAGCGAGTGGTGAGTGCGCTACGCGCCAATATTGGTTCCCACGACTCGATCTTGCGGGCGCATGCTATTTGGGCAGCGGCCAGACTTGGACTCACAAATCTCTTTGCTCATCTTGAAAACACAATTCAAGATGGCATGGTGCGCGATGAACTTGAAAATCTGCCAACCTTGCGGGGCGACCTATGAAGCATTTGTTGGTAACGAATGATTTTCCTCCAAAGATTGGAGGTATTCAGTCCTTGTTGTGGGAGTGGTGGCGCCGACTTCCGCCTGATTCTTTTGCTGTGCTCACGAGTCCCCACGATGGCGCCGCTGAATTTGATGCAGCACAACCGTTTGAGATTCGGCGTACTCGGGAACCAGTTTTGTTGCCTCACCCATGGATGGTGCGTCAGATCAATGCGTTTGCTCGCGAATGTGGCGCCGACTTTGTTGTTCTTGATCCGGCGCTCCCGTTAGGACTAATCGGACCAGCGCTCGAACTTCCGTATTGGTTAATCCTGCACGGAGCGGAAGTAACAGTTCCAGGTCGATTGCCAGTATCGAAACACGTCCTGGGTCGCGTATTGCGCGGAGCGACACACATCATTGCGGCTGGTGGTTATCCAGCAGCAGAAGGCGAGCATGCTGCCGGAAAAAAACTACCGATGACAATCATTGCGCCGGGTGTTGATGTCGATCGTTTTGTGCCACTCACAGCACAAGAGCGCACAACAGCACGAGCACATTTCGGCCTTGACGACAATGCCGAAGTTGTGTTGGGAGTGAGCAGACTGGTGCCACGTAAGGGCTTTGATGTAGTAATTCGCGCTGTTGCGATGCTCGCACGTGATCGACCAAATCTGGTTGCGGTCATCGGCAGCACAGGGCGAGACCTCAAGAGACTCAAAAATCTTGCGCATGAACTGCAAGCACCAGTGGAATTTCTGGGACGAGTGAGTGATGCAGATCTCCCAAAACTCTTTGGATGTGCAGACGTGTTTACGATGATGTGTCGCAATCGGTGGGCTGGGTTAGAGCAAGAAGGGTTTGGCATCGTGTTTCTTGAAGCTGCAGCATGTGGAGTGGCTCAGATTGCCGGAAACAGCGGCGGTGCAGCAGAAGCAGTGCAGCATGGTGTCACCGGACACGTGATTGATGATCCACAAAACGTTGATGCACTGGTCAGTTCGTTGGTGGCGCTGCTGTCGAATGATTCGTTGCGTGCGCAGATGGCTGTTGCATCACGCCAAAGAGCTGTCGAGATGTTTAGTTATGATGTTTTGTCCAAACAATTAGCAGTGGCCCTGCACGCACTGACATGATGTTAGAAATGTCAAACGATGTACAAAATCCTGGTGCTGTGATTCTGCGAATCAACGTGTTCATGACAAGTGTTTTTGCCGTGGCATCTATTCTGTCTGCCGTCTTGTTTCGCCAGCCCTGGAAGGGGATTGCCGTCGTGGTGTCGTTAGTATGTTTTTCTGTAGGCGTTGTAGTTTTTTTGTGGGGATACTGGAACGCAGTGCAGCGCAGTCGCACGGACAATATTGGAGTCGGCGAAATGTATTTCTTGCTCAATGGCATCGCACCGCGTGGGATGAGTTACTCAATGAACGGGTGCCTTGGCGCACAATGCGTTGTTGCATTGGCCGCGGCATTGGCCCGGGGCACAACAGATGGACGAGCAGGCAGCACATTGGCCTTTGGCATCTTGGCACCGATGCTTGGGCTTGGGCTCAATGGTCTATGGGCGGCTTTTCATGGCAGTTTTGGACTACGAGGAGATGGCCAGGAGTCGCCAGTCTCTGACGAAAATCAGCAAGGGTCATCCACGGGAGGGTCTCAGACGAGGCAAGATAAAGACCATGACTGATCGCGCTGCCCAGACCTCCTTGATACAAGCGTCGATTGAAAGGTGCTACGCCGTTGCACTTGACTTCGAGGCATACCCGTCATGGGCCACTGATGTCAAAGATGCAAAAATCATTGCTCGCGATGAGCAAGGCCGTGCGTCTCGTGTTGAGTTTCGGGCATCAGCACTTGGTCGCAGCACTCACTACACATTGCAGTATGACTACAGCGATGCGCCAGCGCGCTTGGCGTGGAGTCTTGTAGATGGTGACATCATGAGGGCAATCGACGGTGCGTACTCTTTTGTTGCAGTCGAGGATGGCACACAAGTGTTTTACGAAGTTGCAATTGAGTTAGTTATTCCACTGCCAGGTTTTGTGAAGCGTCGTGCTGAGGCTCGTATCCTCGATACCGTGAAAGAACTTAAAGCTCGCGCTGAATCGTGAACGCCATTGGCATTGACGTCGGTGGTACAAAGTGCCTCGGAGTTCTTACCGACGAAGCTGGAAACATTTTGTCTTGGGTACGCAGGCCCACTCCGTCAACGGCAGATCTGATCGACACCTTGCATGAGATTGTGCAAGAGCTTGGTGATGCGCCAACAGTTGGTGTTGGGCTTCCGGGGCTAATTACTCCGACTGGAATCATGCAAGCCGCACCAAATCTAAAGGATGTTGTTGTACTTTCAGTCGCGACAGACTTAGCAAATAGATGTGGCCGAAAAGTTCATGTCGACAATGATGCAACGTCAGCCACGTATGCAGAATGGAAAATTGGGGCAGCACGCGGTGTTGCCGATGCTGCATTCGTCGGACTTGGGACCGGCATTGGCGCGGGTTTTATCATCGGTGGACAATTGCAGCACGGAGCCCATGGATATGCCGGCGAGATAGGGCACATGGTGGTGCAGGCTGACGGCATCGAGTGTGTTTGTGGTCTTCGTGGTTGTTGGGAGCGTTATGCCTCGGGCTGGGCTCTAGGAAACTTTGCTGGTGGAGTTGCCGGTGAAATAGTGGCGCAGCGTGCGGCAGATGGTGATGCAAAAATGATTGAGGTCGTCGATATTTTTTCTCGATGGGTGGCCGTGGGTCTTGCAAATCTTGCCAACATCATTGACCCTGAGGTAATTGTGATTGGTGGCGGCGTCATTGAATCATCCGAAGTCTTTATGCCCGTTGTGCAAAAATGGTTTTCTCAATTGCTGTATTCATCGGCGAGCCGTACTCATCCACGACTCGAAAGTGCACAGTTGGGAGAACGAGCAGGGGCGATTGGCGCGGCTCTGTTGGGTGCGACGATGTAATTAGTCCGTGTCCCACCGCAGTGAGCGTTGAACAGCGCGGGTCCACTCGGCATAGTTGCCAGACATGGGTTCAGGTTCAAAACGTCTGTCGAGTCGCCACGTTTGACTAATCGATTCACGTGAGGGCCAGACTCCAACGGCAAGACCTGCCAAGAATGCCGCGCCAAGCGCAGTGGACTCAGTATCGACGGGACGAAGAACAGGAACTGCGAGTTCGTTGGCTTGATGTTGCAACATAAAATCCATTACAGATGCACCGCCATCAACGCGCAGTTCTGCGAGTGGAACCCCAGATGCTTGCGTCATCGCATCAATTGCATCGCGCGTTTGAAACACCATTGATTCAACGACTGCACGTGCGATGTGAGCGCGAGTGGTGCCACGGGTGATACCGACAATTGTTCCGCGCGCATGCGGATCCCACCATGGACTACCGAGTCCGGTGAAAGCAGGCACAACATAGACTCCACCCGTATCAGTCACCGACTGCGCAAGGGGCCCAATCTCAGCAGATGTTTCGATAATGCCAAGTCCGTCGCGAAGCCATTGAATTGCTGCGCCCGTGACAAAAATAGATCCCTCTAGTGCGTATGTCGGTGAGCCGTCGCCAAGATCCCACGCCACAGTCGTGAGCATGCCATCCGTGGGTGGTGGACATTTTGAGCCGATGTTCAACAGAACAAAACTGCCTGTGCCGTACGTATTCTTGGCCATGCCGACATCAAAACAGGCTTGTCCAAAGAGAGCAGCCTGTTGGTCGCCGGCAACGCCCGTAATCGCAATACCCGTCGGAAGTCCTTCGACAGAAGTACTGCCAAAATGACCACTCGATGGCAGAACCTGCGCAAGTGCATGCATCGGTACGCCTAAGAGAGTGCACATCTCAGAACTCCATGACATTGTGTTGATGTCAAACAACATTGTTCTCGATGCGTTTGTGGGATCTGTGACAAATGAAGCACCGCCGGTCAGTTTCCAGATCAACCAAGAATCAATGGTGCCAATAGCAAGATCGACTGTGTCTGGAACGCCGTGTTGGAGTAGCCATGCCGCTTTTGTGCCGGAGAAATATGGATCGAGAACGAGTCCAGTTGTTTTGCGCACAAGAGGCAAAGATGACGCAAGCGACTCGCACATACTTGCTGTGCGACGATCTTGCCAGACGATGGCTTTGGCATACGCACGCCCAGTTGATGTGTTCCAGGCAACAACAGTTTCGCGTTGGTTGGTGATTCCGATTGCGGCAATGTCTGTCACGCGAGAGATGACGTCACGCAAAGTCTCAAGTACTGCGGACCAGATCTCTTCGGCATCGTGTTCGACCCAACCTGGCTGGGGAAAATACTGAGGAAACTCTCGATATGACGAAATGGATGGTCGGCCGTCTGCAAAGACTGCTCGAGTTCGTACTCCAGTAGTGCCAGCATCAATAGCAAGAACTGTTGTCATTGGACGACTATGCGCTTGCTCGCATAATGAGAGCACTCAGTTCGCGGTGTATCTCGGGTTGACAAGCAAGCACCTCTGCAGGATGAACAGTGTTGCCGGAGAAATCAGTGACGATGGCACCTGCTTCGGTTGCAATGAGTTGACCTGCAGCAAGATCCCACGACAAGAGATTTTCTTCAAAATATGCATCAAAGCGACCACACGCAACGAAACACAGATCAATTGCAGCAGCTCCGAAACGGCGAATATCGCGAACCTTTTCAATAATGATTGGAATGCGCTGCGCTTGCGACACCCTTTTTTGCGCAGAGTAACTAAATCCAGTGCAGACAAGTGCATCACTCAGAAGCGGATTCTTTCGAACAAAGATGGGTTGGTCGTTCAGGAACGCTCCATGACCACGGATAGCGGTGAATGTTTCGCCGAGTGCTGGGATGTACACCACACCGACAAGACTTCCGTTGTCGTCGACTGCTGCAATTGACACTGCCCACGTTGGCAGGTCAAAGAAAAAGTTAGTTGTTCCATCAATGGGGTCGATGTGCCACGTGATTCCAGAAGCAGACTCTTGCCGTGCGCCTTCTTCTCCGATGATTCCGTCAGAAGGGCGTGCGCGACGGATTCCGTCAGTGATAAGCGCTTCGCTTGCTTTATCGAATTCTGTCACCATGTCGGTGGCTGTAGATTTTGTGTCCACATTGCTCAAACCTTGTTTGCGTCCTGCAAGCGCCATGTCTCCAGCGGTGTGGGCGAGTGAGATCGCGAGATCTAGCAAGTCTTCATCACATGACATACGAGTCAACCGAATCTTTTCGAAGGGGAGTCATGAAGTTCGCGCCATTCACCTTGGGCACGCAGAACGAGAACTGACACGATGGCGGTCCCGCCAGCACACAGCAGTGCGCCAGCCAGGATGCCAAGACCTAGAGGCACAGAGCAGTCACCGGAACACTGCAAATCAACGACGGCGTATCCAATGAGGCCACCAGAGAGCCCGCCAATGCAAATTGCCACAAACGCCAAGGCCCGAGAGAGGCGCGATGGAATTGCCGAGAGGCTCGTGTCAGGGGTATCTGGTTGCATGTTGGATTAGCGTAATAGTTGACGTGTCTACTTCTCGCTCCATCTTGCATGTTGACATGGATGCGTTTTTCGTATCCGTGGAGTTGTTGCGACGCCCAGATCTGGCAGGGCAGCCAGTGGTGGTAGGTGGTACGGCAGGTCGTGGGGTGGTGGCGGCGGCGTCATACGAAGCAAGGCGATTTGGAGTGCACTCTGCAATGTCGTCCTCGCAAGCACGCCGACTCTGTCCGCAGGCAGTTTTCTTGCCCGCGAATCACTCGTTATACCAAGAGATCAGTCACCAACTTCATGACATCTTTTTGTCTTTCACGCCGTTAATAGAACCCATTTCTGTTGACGAATCATTTTTGGATGTGACTGGTTCAGAAAAACTATTAGGCAGTGCTGTAGACCTTGCATGGAAGATAAGGGCGCGAGTGCAGGACGAATTAGGATTGACCTGCAGCGTGGGCCTTGCCAGAAATAAATTTTTGGCAAAACTTGCATCAGATTTTGCCAAGCCCCGCGCAAGTGCTCAAGGAATTGAGCCAGGACATCAGGTGTATTGCGTTGCAATAGACGCAGAACTTGAGTTTTTGTATCCACTGCCGGTGCGGGCGTTGTGGGGAGTTGGTCCTGTCACTCTCAAAAAATTAGAAAGTATCGGCATCAGGACTGTTGGAGATTTGGCCGCGCTACATGAGAGCGACCTGCAGGCAGCCGTTGGTATGTCTCACGGTTCGCATCTTTTTGCACTTGGACGCGCCGATGATGATCGCCCTGTCGAGCCAGATCGCGTTGCAAAATCAATCGGTCATGAAGAAACTTTTTCCGTCGATCTAGTCACCGCGCAAGAGATGCGTGACGAAATAGTTCGATTATCTGAGGCAGTTGCCCGACGAGTACGTCGTGCCGGAGTGGCTGCCGGAACCGTGCTCTTAAAGGTCAAGTTTTCCGATTTTCAAACCATCACGCGATCTGTGACTCCGCGTACTCCGATTACGACTGCTCCCGCTTTTGTCGCGGCACTTTTGCCCTTGCTTGCCAAAATTGATGCGACGCAAGGCGTACGGCTACTTGGTGTTCATGCCCAGAAATTAGGCGAAGCGTCAAGTTCTACACGGATGTTTGTGGAAGCAGATGATTCGGTTGAAGAAGTCGAACATCTTTGGTCGGCGACGAACGAGGCTATTGATGAGATCGTGAGTCGATATGGACGCGAGGCTATTAGGCCCGCCAGTGCGCTTGCAGACCGCAAGGCTCCAGGGGATTCCCCGTACGGTCCAGATGAACTTGTTTGAAACAACTTGGTGTTTGCGTTGCGTTGTGTGCAAAAAAGTGGAACACTAGAGTCGTGCCACTTTCAGATGAAGAACAACGCATATTGCGCGGAATCGAAGAACAACTTCAAACCGATGAGCGATTTGCTCAGGCAGTATCGTCCTCAGGGCTTTATCGACACTCTGCCAAGACAGTCAGATGGGCAGTCTTGGGGATCATCGTTGGGTTATTGGTGATGGTGATGTCGCTCCAAATTCATTTTGTGGTGTCGTTTGCTGGTTTCATGATCATGTTGGTGAGTGCGCTGTCGATTGAGCGACAAGTTCGCCTCATGGGCAAGGCTGGCGTGCAAGACATTGCTCAGTCGTTGCGTGGCCCGCGTCAAGCGGCACAAAAAATGCGCGACCGTTTTCCTAGGGAGTAGCGACAGTGTCTTTAAGTACTGCGTCAAGCGACGCATACTTGGCGGTTGACATCGGTGGCACAAAAATTTCCGTTGGAGTAGTAAACACGGCGCGAACAGTGGTGTACGAATCTCGGATCTCCACGCCGACAACACAGGTGTGGGAATCGCTAGCCAAACAAGTTTCAGGCGCGTTGGCATGGAGTTCTGCAAACAACGTGTGTCTGCTCGCATGTGGCGTGGGTTGTGGCGGACCAATGCGTGTGGACGAGGGCGTTGTATCGCCTTTACATATTCCAGAGTGGCGTGATTTTCCTCTGGTTTTTGAGATGAAAGAACTAGTTGGACTAGATGTCGTTCTTGAAAATGATGCGAAGGCACTTGTGCTTGCCGAGCACTGGAGCAGGCGAGAGAAAAATATCAATACCGTTCCTTCGATCATGATGTCGGTGTTGGTGTCAACCGGAGTCGGAGCAGGAATAATTGCTGACGAAAAATTGCTGATGGGTCGCACCGGAAATGCGGGCCACATAGGTCATGTGATTGTGCAAGAAAATGGCAACAAGTGTGCGTGTGGTGCCAGAGGATGCCTTGAAGCGCACATCAGCGGACCTGCGATTGAGCGCGCAATCGGTGCGCCTGCATCAAAGGCAAATATCCAGACACGTGTGGCCGCAGGCACGCTGCTTGGGCAAGCAATTGCCAGCGTGGCAGCCACGATGGATCTCACAGATGTCACTGTGGGTGGTTCGGTGGCACTTGGCTTTGGGGACGAGTTTTTTCAGGCCGCGCAGATAAGTGCACGCAAGCACGCCGGTCTTACTTTTTTAAAAGACCTCACGATTAGTCCCGTTGCCGACAGAAGTCTTGCCCCACTCGTAGGTGCGGCGGCTCTTGCCAAGTACTCTATAGAACATGCATCCTGCCTATAGTCCCGAAGCTGAAACATACCGCGAAAAAGTACGCGCTTTCTTGGCTGAAAAACTTCCCACATCATGGAAGGGCATCGGTCAATTAGACGGAGACGATCTCTTGTCATTTGTTGCGGAGTGGCGTGCCACGTTGGCGAGTTCTGGATACTTGGCACCAAGTTGGCCAGTTGCTTACGGAGGCGGCGGACTATCAGAACTAGAACAAGTGATTGTTGCTGAGGAGTTTGCTCAGGCCGGAGTTCCGACGGGCGCTCCGAACGACACTTTCAGTATCAAGATGCTCGGCAACACTTTGTTGCAGTGGGGAACTGAAGAACAAAAAAAGTATTATCTCCCTCGAATCTTGTCTGGCGACGATGTGTGGTGCCAGGGCTACAGCGAACCTAATGCCGGATCAGATCTGAGCAATATTGGTTTGCGCGGGCAACTTGATGGTGATGAGTGGCTTTTGAATGGTCAAAAAATTTGGACAAGTGCAGGGCACCTTGCAGATCACATTTTTACGCTTGTGCGCACCGATCCTGATGCGCCTCGGCATAAAGGAATCAGTTTCTTACTTGTCGACATGCGTCAGCCCGGAATCGAAGTACGACCAATTCGCATGATCTCAGGTGATAGCGAATTCAACGAAGTGTTTTATACAGACGCCAAGTGCCCCAAAGACAATGTCGTCGGGGGCGTCAATAATGGTTGGGCCGTGGCGATGACATTGCTCGGATATGAGCGTGGCGAAGCGGCTGCAACACTTCCCATCCGCTTTCAGGGCGAGATAGATCGTCTATGCATCTTGGCGAAAGAGCGCGGTGTTTCATCTCATCCAGTTATTCGTCAGCGTTTGGCTTCTTGTTACTCACAAGTGCAGGTCATGCGTTTTCTGGGAATGCGAACACTGACGCAGTTCTTGTCTGGTCACCAGCCGGGTCCAGATGGTGCAATTTTTAAGCTGTACTGGAGTGAGTATCACAAAGTGATTACAGAACTCAGCGTTGATATTTTGGGACTTGAGGCCTTAGTACCAACCGGTCGCAAACCATCAAGTGCTTTTCAGACGGATGACGAAGGTGCTGCCAATACGAGCAACAGTTGGGTCGGAACGTTTCTTAATGCGCGAGCCGGAACGATCTACGCTGGCTCATCGCAAATTCAACGCAACATTATTGGTGAAATGGTTCTCGGTCTGCCCAAGGAACCGCGGGTCTAGTCATGGAGAGTGGTCGGCAAAGTCAACGAAACATCCTTTCAGTGCGGGTGTTGTTGGCGATCGTCAGCCGACCCAATTTGTGGGTGACTGCTATTGGTCAGGTGTTTCGATTAGCGCCCACAGGGTGGTGGAAACGTTTACCTCACTTGCCACTGCCTGGCGCCGAGTACCTGGAGTTTCGTTTGGTCACGCAATACGGCGGAGACCCTGCAACTCAGATGACCAAGCCGCAGCCCCAAGACGTGGTGGATTATCTGCGCTGGTGTCGCGACTGGAACCGAACACGATGACACGGCAATCTGATGTCATTTGTTGCGCGCAGTTGAGACGGGCGAGACGGTAGGTTCGCATGAAAAGCGCGCTCGTACTTAATGCTACGTACGAACCGCTGAGCGTTGTGTCATCTCAGCGAGCCATTTGCCTTGTGTTGTGCGATAAAGCAGACATTGTTGAAGACGACGGATCGGTGATGCATGCTGAGAAATTACAGTTGCCAACGCCTCTCGTCATTAAATTACGGTATGTCGTAAAAGTCCCGTATCATCGCCATGCTGCATTGTCACGACGTGCAATCTTTGCTCGAGATAATCACAAGTGTGCATACTGCGGCGGTCTTGCTGACAGCATTGATCATGTTCATCCTCGATCGCGTGGTGGCGAACATATCTGGGAAAATGTGACTGCCGCATGTCGCACATGCAATCTGCACAAGAGAGATCGCACTCCCGACGAAGCCGGGATGAAGCTACGCACCATTCCACTCGTCCCCCTTGAAACGGCATGGATTACTTTTTCTGTGGGCTCTGTGCCCGACGAATGGAAGCCGTACTTGGCGCAAGCAAGTTGACCGGCAAGAGCGAAGCGTGTCGAGCAATCTCCCATTAACCCCTCTTGATTGGACTCTCAGTGATTATGTAGGGACAGCCCGTCAGTTTCATGCAATGGATCTGGACTGGCAACGTGGTGTGTGGCTATGTCGACCAACAGATACCGCTTTGGTGCTGGGGTCCGCTCAAGATGAATCGGATATCGATCAAGAGCGTGCTCAACTAGATGGAATCGATATCGTGCGGCGCCGAAGCGGTGGCGGCGCGGTGTATCTCAGTTCTGCATCTGCCGTGTGGATTGATGTTGTCATTACGCGCGGAGATGCGCATTGGGTAGACGATGTTTCACAAAGTGCGTTGTGGTTGGGACATGCATGGTGTGCAGTGTTGGAGCAATTTGGAATTGCCGATCTCGAGGTGTACAACGCATCAATGCTGAAATCTGTTGTGTCGCGATCAGTGTGTTTTGCTGGCATGGCCTCGGGGGAGGTTCTTTCGGGCGGGCGCAAAGTCGTGGGGATTAGTCAGCGACGAAATCGCGACGGCGCGCGATTTCAGTGCGTGTTGTATCGCCAATGGCGCCCCGAAGAATACGCGCACCTTTTTGTGAGCGAAGCAGTGCGAGACGCTGTGCTCTCCCTCGACGTGATCGAAGTGCCGTGTGAACCAGGCGATGTGTTCGTGGCACTTGCTGCTCAGCTTGGCTAACCCCGCGCTAACCCCGCACGAATCACGCCTCCGGGCGATGTAACGATTCGTTATTGAGTCTTCCCGACCGTGGGGCACCCCCGGTTTCGGCCCAAAAAGACTTCTCCTTGATGACGCATCTCTAAGGGGCATGGTGGGGTTAAGGTGGATAAAAAAGGGGATAAATGGTTGACAGTGGGGACTAGTGGGGATAATGTGTTGGGCGGAGGGAAGCGGTCCCCGCTTCCGTGGAGCGGAGAAGGTGTGTTTGTAGGAGTCCACGAGCGACAACTTGACCCCAAGGGTCGGCTTGCTCTGCCTGCTTCTTTTCGGCCGCGGCTAGAGCCTCGCTGTTACTTGGCATTTGGGCAGGACAAGTGTGTTGACGTTTTAACTGCTGAAGCCTTTGACCAAGTTGTTCAAGAGACATTGAACAAAGTTCGTTCAGGTGAAATCAATCGCAATCAACAGCGTGCATTGGCTGCCAACACCGTCGAAGTATCGATAGATGCGCAGGGTCGAATCAATATCGAAGAGAAGTTACGCGAATACGCCGGACTATCACTGAACACAAAGGTCATTGTTGCTGGCTCATTCGACCGCGTTGAAATTTGGGACCCAACGAGACACCAACGAATTACTGATGCAGGCACACAGCAAATTGCTGGAGATAGCAAGTGATGCGTGATGTACGCAGTGAATCTTTATACACAACAACCATGTCGAGGACTCCGGTCCTTGGCAGTTTCCCGGATGGCACGGTGTGCAGCTTTAACTCCGCCCGCTGTCATCGCGTCCATTCCGGGGAGAAATCCCGGGGACATTTGCTGTTCGGGAAACTGCCAAGGACCGGCGTTGTGAGCAACAACATGTTTACGCATGAACCCGTCATGCTGGCCGAGATTCTGGATGTGTTTTCGGATCTCTCAGGCGGAGTATTTTTTGATGCGACTTTGGGTGGAGCGGGACACGCACAAGCGGTGCTTGAGGCTCATCCAAAAATTGAACTTCTCGGCATCGATCGCGATGAGCATGCAATTGCATTTGCTCGCGAGAGATTGTCTGTTTTTAGCGAGCGTGTCACCCTCCGGCACGCTCGCTTTGATCGCGTTGCTGAAGTGTTGACACAGACCAATACCCACTCACTCGCTGGAGTGTTATTTGATCTTGGCGTGTCATCTCCTCAGTTGGATCATGCAGATCGCGGGTTTTCATATCGCCACGATTCACCACTTGATATGCGAATGGATCAATCGCAGTCTTTCAATGCACTTCAGGTCGTCAATGAATTCACAGCAGAACATCTCGTCCAAATATTAAAAGAGAATGCTGACGAAAGATTTGCTGGGCGAATTGCCAAAGCAATTGTCCGATCCCGTCCAATACTTACAACTCTTGAGTTAGCTGAAGTGGTCATCACGGCGATTCCCGCTGCCGCCAGACGTCGTGGTGGCCACCCGGCAAAGCGCACTTTTCAAGCAATTCGCATTGAAGTGAATCATGAGCTTGCCGTACTCCCCGTTGCTCTTTCGAGTGCCATAGATGCACTTGCTCCTGGCGCACGATTGGCAGTTCTGACGTATCATTCCGGCGAGGATCGCATCGCAAAGAGCATCATGCGTGATGCCGAGACAGGTGGGTGCGCTTGCCCAGCAACGCTGCCCTGCGTATGTGGACGAAAGGCACTTGTTCGACGGGTGCGCACTCCAAAGACACCCTCCGATGCTGAGCAGACTATTAATCGCCGTTCAACAGCAGCGCGTCTACGGGTGGTCGAGCGTCTTGACTCTGGGCTGGAGATATAGCCGTGGCACTCGCATTCAGGCAGCCATTTGGGTTGGAGCAACCGCAAAAAATATCGAAGCCCTCTTTGACCGTTGTTCCAAGAACACGAATGTATGTGAGCAGAACAATGGCTTTTATATTTGTCCTCACGGTATTATTCGGTGCCGTTGTTGCACTGCGAACATATATGGCGCAGCAACAAATGCGCTTAGATACAATTAGTCGCGACATAGAACGATCACGCAATTACTTTGACGAGTTGCGTGCTATTCGTGCAGAACTGCAGTCCCCGAGTGTTCTTTTGCAAAAGGCGCGTATTATCGGCATGGTCCCTGTTTGGGGAACGAAGGTTTTAGAAATCCCTGCTGACGTTGCGGCCGAGGTCGCTGCCACTGTCGGAAAAGTGGATGTTGATGTCGCAGATGGAGCAGGATCACCTCTCGAAGAATTTGGAAAACTGAAGGCAAAAACGGGAAGTATTCGATGAGGGCTCCCCGCACAAGTCGCGCAATCGCCGCATTGTCGTTGCGTTATCGCGCTGCACCATCTAGTAGTCGATCGACTCAGGGGCGTTCAGCAGCTCATCGACCCACAAGTCGTCCCGTTAGTCGCTCAACTTCAAGTCGAACGCCTCCGCCACAACGTGCGCAAAAGAATTCAGTCAAAGAAGCATCGGTTGTTGTTGACAAACGGATTCACTTTCGTCTGGCATTTTCTTTAGTGGTTTTTATCATCGTTTTTGTTCTGATATTGGGAAGAACAGTGATGTTGCAGACAATCAGTCGAGACTCTCTTCACGCAGCCAGTATCGACCAACGAACACGCACGGTCGTTTTGCGCGCTGATCGTGGCGCAATATTTGATCGAAATGGACACGAGATTGCACTCTCGGTACCGAGCCAAACACTGTTTGTCGATCCTCGTATGGTGACAGATCCGATTGGGACAGCTCGCGCGATTGCCGGAATATTGCAGATCACTCCTGAGCGTGAAGCGAAGATTCAACAGGTGTTGACAGACAAGGCGAGTGCTTTTTTGTATCTTGCTCGGCAAGTCGATAAATCAACCGCGGATACCGTTTTAGCACTTGGTCTTCCAGGGGTATCGTCGTATGAAGAACCCATGCGTGTTGTTGAAAGTGGTGTTGCCGGGGCAGTGATCGGACGTACAGATCCAGATGGCGTCGGAACTGCAGGGCTTGAGCTGCAATACGACAAAATTCTAGCGGGCGTTGATGGAGTGAGCACGCGGGAACTTGATGGCCGCGGTAATTCGATGACGAATAGCAGTCCAAACGGAAATTCAGGAAAACCCGGAGATGATTTAGTTCTGACGATTGACAAGTCTCTGCAGTTTCAAACTGACCAAGCATTAATTCAACGCGTGACCCAACTAAGTGCAAAAGCGGGAACTGTCATCATGATGAACTCGCGCACTGGCGAAATATATGCGATGTCAAATGTGCGACGGGCACTTGATGGAACGGTTGGGTTAGCAACAGGAAACTTTGCTGCGGTTGAAGCCCACGAACCTGGCTCAGTAGCAAAAGTTTTTAGTGTGAGTTCGGCGCTTGACTTGGGGAGGGCTACCGAAGATTCTTCGTACAAGGTTCCCGGCTCTTTGCGGGTCGACAAGTTTACAATTCGTGATGCGTATTCTCACGGCTTAATATCAATGACCACTCGGGATATCGTGCGTGATAGTTCAAACCTTGGCGCAGTGAAAATCAGCGAGACAGTAACGCTTGATGAAAAACGTAACTATCTACGGGCATTCGGGTTTGGCGAGAAAACTGGACTGCAATATCCGGGTGAGAGTAGGGGAATCTTGCGACCAATAAAAGACTGGTACGGCACCCAAAAAATAACCGTGGACTATGGCTACGGTTACGCCACGACACCGTTGCAGATGTTGGCTGGTGTAAATGTTGTGGCCAATGGTGGTCAATACGTGGCCCCGAAACTCATTAAAGGAATAATTGATGAAGATGGAGTGATCCATGACACTGCCGCCTCAGCAACACATCAAGTTCTAAAAGAATCAACGGCGACAACTATGACAAGCCTGCTCAAGGAAGTTGTCTGCGCAGGTACCGGAAAACTTGCACAAGTTAAGGGAATGAAAGTGGCTGGCAAGACGGGCACAGGATACAAAGCACAGGCAAATGGTACCTACACAACCAATACTGGTGGACGAAAGTATTTCGCTTCGTTTGTCGGTTATTTCCCTGCAGACGACCCTCAAATTACGATGCTTGTCAATATTGATGAACCCAATGGAAATACTCGCGAACGATTTGGCGGAACTGCGGCGGCAACTGTTTTTTCTCGCCTGGCAGAGGTCGCAATACACGAGTTGCAGATACCTCCAACGGGAGTTGGTAGCGGCTGTCGAAAACTCTCCGCCACAGCGAGTTCACACTGACAGGTGATGGAGATTTGATGATGGCGGCTCAAGCAGAATGCAAGACCCTGACAGTGCAGGAGCTCTGCGCGCAAACTAAGGCGTCGGAATATGTTATTTCTGGTGTCTCAAATCGTTTGGTGAGCGGAATCACAATGGATTCACGCTCTGTCGTTGAAGGGGATTTGTTCTGCTGCGTGCGTGGGGCAAACTTTGATGGCCATGCTTTTGCAGTCACTGCCGTTGAAGGTGGTGCATCAGCTTTGTTGGTCGAGCACTATCTCCCAGAAGTTGAGAACGTTTCACAAATCATTGTTGCCAATGTTCGCGAAGTAATTGGTCACTATGCAAAAACGCTGTATGGCGACCCCTCCACAAAGCTGAGAGTCGTCGGAATCACCGGGACAAATGGCAAGACAACAACTGCGTCAATATTGTCATCGATTCTCAATGCTGCAGGAGTAACGAGTCAGGCGCTTGGGACCTTAACGAATGAACGCACAACTCCAGAAGCACCTATTCTTCAAAGGCAACTCGCACAAGCCGCTGAAAACGACATGCAAGTAGTGATTATGGAAGTCACATCACATGCAATTGACCAAAGTCGTATCAACGGCATCCAGTTTGAAGTAGCGGTGTTTACGAACATCAGTCGCGATCACTTGGACTACCACGAAACGCAAGAAGCATATTTTGCGGCAAAGGCAGCGTTATTTCGCCAAGATCACGCCATTCGTGCGGTGGTCAATAAGGACGACACTCGTGGTCGCTTACTGTTTGATGCGGCAACAATTCCAATGGCAACATTTTCATTGGACGATATTGCGGCAGTTAAAATAACTGCTTCGTCAATTGAGTTTGAGTGGGAGGGAGTAAGTATCGCAGCCCCAATTGGTGGGAGATTTAATGTGATGAATCTTCTTGCCGCTTGTACTGTCGCACGTGAGTTAGGACTCACGCCTAAAGAGATTGCTCGCGCAGCGACTCAGGTTCAATCAGTTCCGGGAAGATTTGAGCGAGTCGATGCTGGGCAAGACTTTACTGTGGTTGTTGATTTTGCCCATACGCCCGAGGGTTTGGCAGAAGTATTACAAGCAGGACGTGCTGTCTGCGCCGGACGTGTGCATGTTGTGTTTGGATGCGGGGGCGACCGAGATTCTGGCAAAAGGCCTCTCATGGGTGGCGTTGCCGCGCAATACGCTGACAACGTGATGGTGACATCAGACAATCCCCGAACCGAGGATCCTCTTGACATCATCAAACAAATACTCGGAGGTATTCCGGCGAGTGCGCCGTGCATTGTGAAGAGCAATTCAGACCGTCGGGCAGCGATCTCAGATGCTTTGCAATCTGCGCACATGGGTGACATTGTGATTGTTGCCGGAAAAGGGCATGAGACCACGCAAGAGTTTGCCCACCACCGTGAAGAGTTTGATGATGTTGCCGTGGTACGTGATTTACTGAACTTGCGGATTGGAGGGCCCGCATGATTGCCGTCTTACTTTCTGGCGCGGTGGCGATGGCTCTATCGTTAGCGGCGACCCGCTTGCTGATGCGATTTTTTGCGAATCTTGGAGTTGGGCAGCCCATCTTGGGCAAAGAGGACAACGGCCCCGTGCATCACATGGCAAAACAAGGAACACCAACGATGGGTGGCACAGCCATTATCGGATCAGCGTTTATCGGCTGGGTGGTCGCGCATTTGCGTCACGGTCTGGCGTTTTCTGATCAAGCACTCATCATGTGGCTAGGTATTGCAATTTTGGCTGTCATGGGATTTCTTGACGACTATCTCAAAGTGCGTTACGCGCATAATCGTGGAATATTTTGGAAAAAGAAAGGGTACATAACATTCGGAATTGTTGTGGCGGTGATGACTCTCATGCTGACGAGCACAGGAGTCAGTGAAACATTGTCGTTTACTCGCTGGAATCTTCCTGGATGGCAATTGCAGCCCGTCATCTGGGTCGTTTGGACATCTTTGATGGTGTGGGCAACGACCAATGCAGTCAATGTCACAGATGGTCTAGATGGACTGGCCGCCGGTTCTGCGTTATTTGGGTTTTTGGCATTCACGATTATTGCTTATTGGGCATTTCGTAATCCCACTATCTATCAGTTAGTGAATCCGCTTGACCTTGCTGTGATGTCAGCGGCGTTGGCGGGAGCATGCGGTGGGTTTTTATGGTGGAATGCGGCACCGGCGCGAATTTTTATGGGTGATGTCGGGGCACTGGGAATAGGTGCGGCACTTGGCATGATGGCGGTAGCGACCAATACACAGTTGCTGCTGCCACTAATTTGCGCACTCAACGTGATGGAGGCTGGATCGGTTGCAATACAGATGACCGTGTTCAAAGCATCTGGTCGTAAAAAAAGACTCTTTCGAATGTCACCCATTCACCATCATTTTGAACTGAAGGGATGGCCTGAGACGACGGTGATTATCCGTTTTTGGATTATTTCCGGTATTTGCGTTGCGGCATCATTGGCGATATTTATTGCAGATTTCACGCGTCTTTCAGACTTAACACGAGGCCTCAAGTAATGAGACGAGCAGCCGTCTACGGACTAGGGATTGCGGGCCAAGCAACTGCCAAAGCGATGAGCGCAAGAGGGATTGGCGTGCGAGTTGGCGATGATGATGAATCTGAAAATCTTCAAAACTTTGCAGAGAGCATAGATTCGCCATTCACTCGCGTGCATGATGCCAAAACGTTGCGAACTTTCTTGCACAACGTCGAAGTGCTTGTGCCAGCACCTGGTGTTGCTCCCTCGCATCCAGTTCTTCTTGCAGCGCGGGCCCAGCGGATTGCTGTGCGCTCCGAAATTGATATCGCTTATGAATGGGAGCAAGACAGAGTCGGTGGTGCACGACCAATATTGGCGGTCACAGGAACTGATGGCAAGACAACGACAACAATGTTGGCTGCCGCGTTAATCCGTGGTGCCGGCAAGCGTGTGGCAGAAGTGGGCAACACCGATCTTCCATTTATTGCCGCGCTGGAGCAAAACATTGATGTCTTCGTTGTCGAATGTTCTAGTTTTCGTCTTGAGTTCACCCAAATGTTTCGGGCCTCTGCGAGCGTATGGCTCAATCTTGCACCAGACCATTTAGATTGGCACGGAAACCTTGAGAATTATGTGGCTTCTAAGCAAAAGATCTGGGCACATTCCGGCGAGGGAGACATTGCAATTGTTCCGGTTGAAAATGAGATGATTCGCGACGCTGCACGTGCCTCAGGACTACGCACGGTCACCTTTGGATTAACTGGCGCTGACTATTGCGTCAAGGATGGAGTGCTTGTTGGGCCACAGGGGTCTATATGTGATGTATCTCACCTCTGGCGCGCACTACCGCATGACATTACAAATGCATTAGCCGCGTGCGCGCTCGTCCTTGAGTCGGGCGTCGCCGATCGCGCCACACTTGCATCGAGTTTGTCCTCCTTTGTTCTTGCTCACCATCGAATTGAGTTAGTAATGACTGATAAGGGTGTCTGCTGGTATGACGATTCGAAGGCGACGAGTCCTCATGCATCGTTGACGGCTATTAAAAGTTTTGAAAGTATCGTGCTAATAGCTGGGGGCCGCAATAAAGATCTTGATTTGACATTTTTGGCATCGGAACCAAAACGCATGCGCGGTGTGGTTGCAATTGGCGAAGACGCCGCACTGGTCGAAGCTGCATTTCAGGGCATTTGTGAAATACGTTCTGCCCAGACAATGAAACAAGCGGTCGAGCAGGCCGCAGCGATGGCAAAAAATGGTGATGCTGTTCTTTTGTCTCCGGCGTGTACGAGCTATGACTGGTATGCCAATTACAACGAACGTGGCGATGATTTTCAGCAATGCGTACGAGATTTATGCAGTAATCAATCCATCAATCAAGGGAGCAGAGAGTGACAACCACGCAAGCACTACCACGACCACGGAGTATGTCTGAGAGGCGAATTCATACGCTGCAAAAATCAGGTACTGCGGCGAAACGTAAACTGTCGCAAAACGCGCCAACTACGACATATTACGGAATTTTGATTATTGTTACTTTTTTGACATTGCTCGGCATCGTGATGGTGCTGTCATCATCTGCTGTGACGTCCTTTCAAGTAGGAAATTCCCCGTGGAGTCTTTTTAGACGGCAGTTGCTCTGGGCCGTCTTTGGCTCAATTGCGATGGCGTTTACCTATCGAACTCCATATAACGACTATCGACGGTCTGTGAAGTGGCTGCTTGGTGGTGCGTTTCTGCTCAATCTGCTTCCTTTATTTCCTGGAATCGGCAAAGAAGTCAATGGGGCACGAGCATGGGTGAACGCCGGCGACTTCAGTTTTCAGCCATCGGAGCTGTCAAAGATCGTCGTAGTTTTATTCTGCGCTGATCTAATTGCGCGAAGACACCGTTATCTCAATGTGTTCAAAAAAACATTGATGCCATGTTTGTTGGTCATGTCCGTGGGGGCAGGCCTCAGTGGACTACAGAGTGACTTTGGTTCTGCACTTGTTTTCGTCGGGATCGTGTTGATGATTTGTTTCTTTGCGGGCATGCCCCGGAAATGGGTCGGATCTATTACTGCAGTATCTGCCATTGTCGGCCTGTTGATCTTTGCGACACAAGAAGTTGCTCGCAATCGCTTGACTGCATTTTTGAATCCGTCGGAGACCAAAGGAAGACTCGGATACCAAGTACATCAATCACTCTTGGGAATTGCCAACGGTGGAACCACGGGTGCAGGTATCGGACAAGGGAGCACAAAATGGGGCTATTTACCTCTAGCTCATAGCGACTTTATCTTTACCGTCGTTGCGGAGGAACTTGGTGCGATCGGCTCAATCACGGTGATTGGATTATTTATGTTTCTTGTTATTTTGGGCATGAGAGTCGCGCTTGGGGCTCGTGAAATGTTTGGTTCACTGCTCGCTGCCGGTATCGCTGGCTGGTTTGCGTTTCAGTCGATTATCAATATTGGGGGCGCAACAGGCAGTCTTCCGCTAACAGGGTTGACTCTTCCGTTTATGTCTTCAGGAGGATCTTCACTGATGGTGTCAATGGCTGCTGCTGGAGTGTTGCTCAATGTTGCCCGTAACATGAAATAGAACATGTCCTCTACAGATGTCTTTGCAGTTGTCACGGGTGGTGGCACAAGTGGTCATGTTGTCCCTGCGATTGCGATACTCGAACTTCTCCAAGACGCTGGGCATGTACCTCAGTCTCTGCGCTATGTCGGGAGTCGTCGCGGTATTGAGAAAACATTAATGAAAGACCTCATATTTGACTGTGAGTATCTACCGATTTCTGGTTTGCAAAGAAGCGCGAGTCTCAAGTCAGTGTTACGTAATGCACTCTTGCCACAAGCGATGGTGAGATCGTATGTGCAGGCGTATCGTTTGATTCGACGATGGAAGCCCGCTGTTGTTGTTTCCGTCGGGGGTTATGCCAGTTCTCCAATGGCTTTTGCAGCACGTCTGAGTGGAGTTGCCCTTGTCTGTGTGAGTTACGACAGAACACCTGGCTTAGCGACTCGTCGTCAGGCAAAACATGCAACTTCTGTGGCAGCAGCCTTTGACGGTTCGCCGCTACCTGGCGCTGTTGTGACGGGCGCCCCGGTTCGTCGTGAAATTCGCGAGTTAGATGTTGCGACGCGACGAGTGAATGCTCGTCTTGCACTAGGGGTGCCACAAGATCGCATCATGTTCACGGTTGTCGGTGGCTCACTGGGCTCGGCTGTCCTGAACGACAATATTGATCGCATCTTGCAATCCTTAGGAGAACAACAAGCAAATTCAACTGCTCTGTACCACGTCTGCGGTCGACGTCATGTTGATGGACCAGCACCTCAGCCACCATCAGGCGTGTGGTACTCGCGCGTCGCCTATGAAACTCGCATGACAGATCTCTTAGCGGCAACCGATGTCATGATCTGTCGCGCGGGTGCAAGCACTGTTGCAGAAATTGCAGCAGTGGGCGTTGCGACAATATTTGTGCCATGGAAAAACGCAGCGGAGGATCATCAACAACTCAATGCTGGGTGGTTGCGCGAACATGGAGCAGCACTTGTTGTCAAAGAATCAGATCTAGCGACAGGTGCATTGACCGATGCCATCTTCTCTTTGCTCAAAAACCCGCTAGAGCGCCAGAATCTTGCAATGGCCGCTCGAAATTGCGGTGAATTACACCGAGGCACCACCCTGAGGGATGTGATTGAAGACGCAAGCCGTCGTTGAAACGTCTCCAATACAATCATGGCGTGAGACAATGGAGCAGTGATGAAATTAGAAATTGATCTCAATCATGCTCAGCGCATTCATGTGGTGGGAATCGGTGGACCCGGCATGAGCGCAATTGCCATCGTGTTGCATGAAATGGGACACATGGTCACCGGATCTGACATTCGTGAGAATGCGGCGGTGCAATCCCTGCGGTCGCGCGGAATCAATGTCTCTATCGGCCACTCTGTAGATGTTGTTGCTGACGTCGATGCGGTGACGTATTCCACCGGAGTTCCTCGTGACAACATCGAGATTCTTGCGGCGTCTGGCGCCGGAGTCTCGGTGCTACACCGATCGGAGATGCTGGCGGCAATCTGCTCTTTAGTGCGCAGTATCGGAGTCGCAGGTACTCACGGCAAAACCACAACATCGGCAATGTTGGTTCACATCCTGCTCGCCGCAGAGTTGAGACCGTCCTATGTCATCGGAGCGGAGGTTTTAGAAACCTCCTCAGGCGCATCGTGGACCGGTGAAGATGTCTTTGTCGTGGAAGCCGACGAGAGCGACGGTACTCACGCAGCACTTTTCTTGCGAGCAGCAGTCATCACCAATATTGACAAGGATCACTTGGATTACTTTGGGTCTCTCGACGAGATTAGACAATCGTTTATTTCGTTTGCAGACAATGTTGCTGGGCCAGTTATTGTGTGTCATGACGATGCGCAGGTCGTCAAGATGCTGTCCGAAGTGCGCTCAAGTAGCCGTGAGATTGAGTTCATAACATACGGCGTGACATCACAGGCTGACGTCCTGATATCGAATCTTTCTTTGACGCCAACATCGTCAGAGTGTGACGTCAATATAGACGGCAATACACATCGCATTTCTCTGCCAACGTTTGGCAGACACAATCTCTTAAATGCTGTCGCGGCATTGGTGATGGCGCATCAATTTGGCATCACAGTTCAGGTCGGTATTAAAGCGCTGGCTTCTTTTGACGGCGTTGAACGGAGATTTCAAGATCGGGGTACCTTCAATGGTGTCGTGCTCATTGACGACTACGCGCATTTGCCAACAGAAATCGCAGCAGTCATTACGGCAACCAAGCAGAGATTTCCGCAACGTCGATTATTGGCGGTGTTTCAACCGAATCGTTTTCACCGCATTGCGGCAATGGCAGGGGACTACGCCGAGTGTTTTGAAGGAGCAGACCTTGTGGCTATCACAGATGTCTACGCCTCGGGAACCCCGCGGATTGAAGGAATAACTGGAGAACTTGTCGTACAGGCAATTCGCGGAGCAGATGCCGACAAGGCGGTTGCATGGTGTCGTACTCGAGATGAACTAGTGCAATATGTTTTTGAAGAACTCAGGCCCGGCGATGTTTGTCTGAGTATGGGATGCGGAGACATCGAGCAGTTTCCGGATGAAATCTTAATGGCGCACGATGCCAGAAAAAATAGTCGATGATGCGCACTGCTCAATGGACTGATGTCGCCGCAAAGATCGCCAAGACGGGCGCTACTACTGAACTGTCGGTACCGGCGTCTCGCCTGACGACATACCGGATTGGTGGCATGGTGGCACTTGTTGTCACTATCACAAAAGCAGAACAGGCTCTCGCCCTGCACGCATGTATTTCGGACGAGATTGAAGTGGTTGTGGTCGGAAACGGAAGCAACATTTTAATTAGCGATGATGGATTCGACGGAGTCGCCGTCGTATTGCATCTTGGCGATGACGACACAACGATGAGCGTTGTTGAATCAACAGAACACTCGGCACTGCTTGACGCAAGAGCCAACATTCGACTGCCCATGCTGGCACGCCGCAGCGCGGCTCTCGGGTGGCACGGACTGGAATGGGCGGTCGGAGTGCCTGGCTCACTTGGTGGGGCTGTGCGGATGAACGCAGGTGGCCATGGCTCCGACATGGAAAAATCACTATTTGATGCCGAACTCATCAATCTTCGAAGCGGCCGCACGGCGCGCGTTGCAAAGCAGAATCTAGGCTTGCGATTTCGTGGTTCTGCGATCACTGACGAGATCTGTGTCGTTGGAGCGCGATGCCAAGTGACGCGCGGTAATGCCGAGCAAAGTCAAAAGGAAATTGCAGAGATTGTTACTTGGAGACGAGATAATCAACCCGGCGGTCAAAATGCGGGTTCCGTGTTTGTTAACCCTGCTCAAACCACAAGAAGTGCTGGTGCGTTGATCGATGAGGCAGGGCTTCGCGGCAAGAGGCACGGCTCTGCAGAGATTTCTCAAAAACATGCAAACTTTATTCAGGCAGACGAGAACGCAAGAGCAGCAGACGTCGTTGCATTGATGTGCGAGGCTCAAGACACAGTCTTTGCTCGCACTGGCGTCATGATGCACAGTGAGGTGAGGTTGCTCGGCTTTACACAAGAAATAACGCATCGGTTTTTGGACAAACATCATTCGCATCTCGAACTGGCGCGGGCGCAAGAAACGCTGAAATCGCTGCTATGACTCCTCAAGACGAACCCCTTGTGACCCCGATTGAGTCCGCGGTGACGGATGTCCCGGAGTCACTGCTAAGTGAGCTCAAAGAGATTCTGCAACGAGATGTTGAACAAGTCATCAAGATTACCGACGCCACACCGGAGGCATCCTCATCGACCCCTGTTGAGCCGCAAATTGAAGCAGGTCTTTCATCGTCGGTAATTGTGATTGACGATTCTGTTCACGAGACGGAGGTAACTGAATTAGCCGAGCACGATCGCATTTTGATCGTTGATCAAGACGAACCAGACGTTCGCTTTGAAGAGCGCCGGAGAAAGCGTGAGAGACGTGAACGATTAAAAAACCAGCGCTGGAAACTTATTTTGGGTGCTGGAGTGGCTGGAGTGATTGTGGTGTTGATTGTTCTGGCGTCTCCGATCTTTAAAATTCACGACATTGACTTTGAAGGAAAGGTGTACGCATCGAGCGACAAGATCGAGCAAGCTCGAGTCATGCTGCGCGGTCAGACTATTTTTTCACTTGACTCTGGACGAGTGGAGCAAATGCTGAGCCAAGACCCATGGGTGGATGATGTACGAATCACAACGCATTTTCCGCGGCGAGTGGTTGTGGAGATTTCCGAACGCCAACCAGTGGTTTGGTTTCTGGGCGGCGATAACAAAGCGCGGATCATTGATGCAAGTGGATATGTGATCTCTGTGACCGTTGGTCGTCCAACGAAATACTTACAAGTCACTGGTGTCGGCCCTTCGCTCGAGGCCGGAGCAGTTGCTGACGATGTCTACCGAGCGGCGGCACAGCTTTTTGTTGCCTTGCCAGAGGAGATTCGTCCGAAAACTAAAGAACTTGGAGTCTCTGTATCAGGAGAACTTTCCATGACCCTGGCCTCTGGAACATTGGTTCGGTTCGGACCACCAACGAACTTGCAAAACAAATTGGTGGCCGTTGTCGTACTGCTTCGCCGTCAGGATCCCGCTGGCTTAGCCGTAATTGACGTATCAACGGGGGAGCCCACGGTGCAGCCCAGATGAGCAAAATAGTGCCGTATTTATGGGTAACAGCGCGGAAATTGTCGCAAGGCATGCGGAATTACACCATTTAGCGTTGCCAATGTGTGAAACTAATAGAACCACGGTCCTAGTGACCGACGTTCTCGGAGGTAGGGGCCAATGGCCGGAGCACCACAAAACTATTTAGCAGTGATCAAAGTCATCGGTGTCGGTGGTGGCGGTGTTAACGCCATTAATCGAATGATTGATGCCGGTCTCAGAGGTGTGGAGTTTGTCGCAGTAAATACTGATGCGCAGGCACTCTTAATGAGTGATGCAGATGTCAAACTCGATATCGGACGCGAGTTGACGCGAGGACTTGGTGCAGGTTCTGACCCAGAGATCGGTCGGGCGGCGGCTGACTCACACCGTGATGAGATCGAAGAACTACTCACTGGCTCAGACATGGTATTTATTACGGCAGGCGAAGGCGGCGGTACCGGAACAGGTGCGGCGCCAGTTATTGCAGAAGTCGCCAAAGGACTCGGAGCACTCACAATTGGAGTGGTGACTCGTCCGTTTGCATTCGAAGGAAAACGACGCGCAGTTCAGGCCGAAAACGGTATTCAAAAACTTAAAGAAAAAGTTGACACGCTGATAGTGATTCCAAATGATCGCTTGCTGATGGTTGCCAATGACAAGACCAGCCTGATCAACGCTTTCAAGATGGCAGATGAAATCTTGTTGCAGGGCGTGGCGGGTATTACAAGTCTCATCACTACTCCAGGGTTAATTAACACTGACTTTGCCGACGTCAAGAACATTCTCACTAATGCTGGTTCAGCATTGATGGGAATCGGTATCGCAAGCGGCGACAATCGTGCCGTGGTGGCTGCTAAGACAGCGATTTCAAGCCCAATGCTTGAGGCCGCAATCGATGGCGCGCGCGGAATCTTGCTGAACATCACCGGTCCATCCAGCATGGGCTTGTTTGAAGTGAACGCCGCGGCAGAAGTTGTTCACGGAGTTGCGCATCAAGATGCAAACATCATCTTTGGAACGGTGATTGATGATGAGTTGGGTGATGAAATCAAGATCACCGTCATCGCTGCAGGGTTTGAGAGATGGGATCCAGCGACATCTCACGGCGGCATCGGGACACGGGCAGGGCGCACTTCAGAACCTCGTGTTGGATCCGTGAGAGACCTCTTTGGCGATACTCAGTCGGATCCACTCGATGACGACGATGACGACTTTGATGTTCCATCATTTTTGAAGTAGCAAGACCAGAGTGATGTCGTCGGCATCTGTCGACTTTGAAGCAGTTTGTGAAAACGTCTCTAAGATTCGCCAGCGAATTGTGGTAGCTGGTGGTAACGCAGTTCAATTGATTGCTGTCACAAAAGGTTTCGGAATCGACGCCATAGAAGCGGCAACGTCGGCTAATTGTGATGGTATTGGCGAGAACTACGCTCAAGAACTCTTGAAGAAGTATTCCAAAGACGGCAACTTTCTTGGGGTAAAAGCAAAGAGGTTGCCCGTGCATTTCATCGGACAACTGCAGTCCAATAAAATTCTCGGACTACTTGGAGTGGTGAACTATTGGCAGACAGTCGATCGAGTGTCTGTCATCACGCAACTGTCCAAGTCTCAACAAGCGCCCGCCCCAGAAATTTTCGTGCAGGTCAATTCCACTGGCGAGCAGTCCAAAGGCGGATGTGCTCCTCACGAAGTAGAAGGATTATGCATCGCAGCTACTCAGGCGGGTCTTGTTGTGGTCGGATTAATGACGATTGGCCCAACGAATGGCTCAATTCAGGAGTGTGAGAAAGCGTTTAGAGGGGTGCGAAAAATGGCAGACAATCTCGGACTGGCACAGTGTTCGATGGGAATGTCGGACGATTTTGAGTGTGCGGTTGGCTGTGGGTCGACAATTGTGCGAGTTGGAAGTGGCATCTTTGGCGCGCGTCCCCCATCGGCTCGCGCGAGTGAGATAACCTGACGCCATGTCTATGTGGCGCCGTGCGATGGATTATTTAGGGTTGAGCGGAGAGGACTCCTTTGACGACTACGACATGTCGGCCGAATACGATCGGCCCGTTCGTCAGCGTGAGCCCAGCATGCCCACTCAAAGGCCTCGGGGCGGATACGCGCCTGAGTTTGGTGATGATGCGTCGCATCCCACTGCGCGAGGTCGCGTGGACGATACGGGCAGTGCTCGTCGTCAAGATGACTCTGGATTGCAAGTGAGGCCAACCGGTAGCGCCCGATCAAATGTGCGCGCGATTGGTCTTGCTGCAGGAGAACCAACAACTGTGCGACCATTGCAATTTAATCAAGCCCAGGAAATCGCTGATCACTTCAAGGGTGGTACACCAGTCATTATTAATTTAGAAGATGCCGATGATGTGGTCTCTCGCAGAATCATCGACTTCGCAAGTGGCTTGTGTTACGCGATGAGTGGCTCAATGGAAAAAGTGGCACGTGGTGTGTATTTGCTCAAACCACCCGTAGTGGCACCACACAACCGATCCTGAGGCGCCATGAATCTTGTGTGTACTGCTGGAAACCTGTATGTGTTCGTCATTCTTGCGAGATCTGTTTTGTCGTGGTTTCCAGTCACTCCAAGCAGCCCAGTCGCGCAGATTGCCAGAGTAGTTTTTAATATCACCGAACCAGTTCTTGCGCCCGTGCGTCGAGCAATGCCGCGAATGGGCCAATTTGATCTCTCACCACTTGTCGTGTTGGTGGGACTGCAGATCTTCATGGGTCTTGTTTTGGGGTGCTGAGGTAGTTCGCCTCTACGCTTACTTTCGTGCCATACCCCTCAGTCGATCCGCAACCACGATTTCCGGCCCTCGAAGAGGAAGTACTGCAATCCTGGAAGTTACAGAACACATTTGAACGGTCGATTGCATTACGTGAGGCTGGCGAAAATGGAGCAAACGAGTTTGTCTTTTATGACGGCCCTCCGTTTGCAAATGGTTTGCCACACTACGGACACTTGCTCACTGGATATGTCAAAGATGCCATCCCGCGGTATCAAACGATGCGAGGGCATCGTGTTGAGCGTCGGTTTGGCTGGGATTGCCATGGCCTCCCTGCAGAAGTAGAAGCAGAAAAAGAATTGGGTATCGCGGGACATCCTGCGATCGCAGAGTTTGGTGTTGACCGATTCAACGAAGCATGTCGAACAAGCGTGTTGCGCTACACAGATGAATGGCAGCGATACGTCACCCGTCAGGCTCGATGGGTTGACTTTGAGCACGGATACAAGACGCTTGATCTGTCGTACATGGAAAGCGTGATGTGGGCTTTTCGCACGTTGTGGGACAAGGGACTGATTTATGAAGGGTTCCGAGTGTTGGCGTATTGCTGGCGTTGCGAAACCCCGCTATCAAACACCGAGACGCGCATGGACGATGTCTATCGCAATCGTCAAGACCCGGCACTAACCGTGAGTTTTGTACTTGAAACAGGAGAACGCATCTTGGCATGGACAACCACTCCATGGACATTGCCTGCCAATTTGGCATTGGCAGTAGGCCCAGAGATTGAGTACTCAATACTGCAGAACGCTGCAGGTGAACGATTTATCATTGCCGATGAGCGACGCAGTGCCTACGAAAAAGAACTAGCCGATTTCACTGTTGTTGGATCAGTAACTGGTGCAGAACTCGTCGGTCGTTTGTATACGCCGATGTTTGATTTTTTTGCCGACACTTCGAATGCATTCCGTGTGCTCTCTGCAGATTTTGTGACAACACAAGAAGGCACTGGCGTGGTGCATATGGCGCCAGGTTTTGGCGAAGACGACCAAGTCGCCTGCCTGGCTGCTGATATCGCCACTGTATGCCCGATGGATGAGCATGGGTGTTACACATCAGAAGTAGCGCCATGGGCAGGAATACATGTTTTTGATGCCAATCCAGACGTCATTCGCAGTCTCAAAGAAAAAGGTGTTGTTCTGCGTCATGAAACATACGACCACCCGTATCCGCATTGCTGGCGTTGCAGTGAACCGCTTGTGTATCGCGCAGTCTCATCATGGTTTGTCAAGGTCACTGCAATTAAAGATCGAATGGTTGAACTGAATCAAGACATCACATGGGTGCCAGAGCACTTAAAAGACGGAAGTTTTGGTAAATGGATCAGTAACGCTCGCGACTGGGCCATTAGCCGTAATCGATTTTGGGGTTCACCTATTCCGGTCTGGAAAAGCGATGATCCCAATTATCCGCGAGTCGATGCATATGGCAGTTTGGCCGACCTCTCGCGAGACTTTGGTGTAGAGGTTACGGACCTGCATCGGCCAGCAGTCGATGAGTTGGTGCGTCCAAATCCAGACGACCCAACGGGCATGTCGATGATGCGACGTGTTCCAGAAGTTTTGGATTGCTGGTTTGAGAGCGGCTCGATGCCCTATGCCCAAGTGCATTACCCGTTTGAAAATCGTGAATGGTTCGAAGATCATTACCCGGGTGACTTCATTGTTGAATACATCGGACAAACTCGCGGATGGTTCTACACCTTGCATGTTTTAGCAACAGCTTTATTTGATCGTCCTGCATTTTCTACTTGCGTCAGTCACGGAATTGTTCTAGGTGATGATGGTGTCAAAATGTCTAAGAGCCTGCAGAACTATCCAGATCCCATGAAAGTATTTGATACGTATGGAGCAGATGCCATGAGGTGGTACTTGCTTTCTTCGGCGATCTTGCGCGGGACTGATTTCTCGGTGACCGAACAAGGCATTCGAGACACCGTGCGACAAGTGCTATTACCACTCTGGAACTCGTGGTATTTCTTGTCCTTATATGCAAATGCAGAAAACAAAAGCGGTGCCGTCTCGACTGACTCGAGCAATCTATTGGACCGTTATATTCTGGCCAAGTTGCAACGAACCACCGTCGAGGTCACTGTGTCAATGGACAAGTACGACCTATTTGGTGCCTGCCAGCAAGTGCGGACATTTTTAGATGTCTTGACGAACTGGTACATACGCCGTAGCCGTGATCGTTTTTGGGCAGGAGACCAGGACGCAATCAACACGTTGCATACCGTTCTTGAAGTTCTTGTGCGACTTGCTGCACCATTGTTGCCCCTCATCACAGAGAACATTCATGCTGGTCTGGTGGCCAACGCTGACAGTGTGCACTTGCGAGACTGGCCGAGTTCAGAAACGTTGCCAATAGATGATGAACTCGTAGACGCCATGGATCTTGTGCGAGACGTGTGTTCTGCGACGCTTTCTGTACGAAAGGCGCACGGACGCCGAGTGCGACTACCACTCAGTTCACTGACAGTGGCTGTCGCAAACGCCGAGGCACTCGGTTCATATGTGAGCATAATTTCGGATGAAGTCAATGTGAAATCAGTGAATTTGAGATCAGACGTGGCAGCCGTTGCGAGCTACGAATTGCAAGTCGTACCTGCAGCGCTGGGTCCACGATTAGGAAAGAAGACTCAGCAAGTCATCGGCGCGGTCAAGCGTGGTGAATGGTCTCGTGTCGATGATGCAATAGCAGTTGCTGGAGAAATGCTGACAGAAGGGGAGTATCTCTTGAAGTTGGTGACGTCTGGAGATGCGCCAAGTGCAACGCTGTCTCACGGTTCAGGAATCGTGATGCTTGACATCGAGGTCACTCCGGACCTGGAAGCCGAAGGACTTGCCCGAGACATCATCCGGGCGGTGCAACAAGCGCGTCGTGAGGAAGAACTGGATGTTTCAGACCGCATTTCGTTAACGGTGGCAGCGGATTCCGTGGTTGAGGCTCAAGTTAGGCCCTTTGTCGCGCTCGTGATGGCGGAGACTCTGGCAACAGAACTGTTATGGGATCAACAAGGAGTACGTGAAATCTCGATAGAAGGCCACATGATTGGCGTATTGGTGCGGATTGCACGCTGATTTGGGTTCGAAACCCTCTAACCTCTTGCCACCACAGATGCGCGTGTGTGTGGGGTAACCAGAGGATGAAGAGATGACCAAGAAAAAAGCACCAGCCAAAAAAGCACCAGCCAAAAAAGCACCAACAAAAAAGGCCCCAGCCAAAAAAGTCGTGAAAAAAGCGCCGGCTAAGAAAGTGGTCGCAAAGAAGGCCCCAGCCAAAAAAGTCGTGAAAAAAGCGCCGGCTAAGAAAGTGGTCGCAAAGAAGGCCCCAGCCAAAAAAGTCGTGAAAAAAGCGCCGGCTAAGAAAGTGGTCGCCAAGAAGGCCCCAGCCAAAAAAGTCGTGAAAAAAGCGCCGGCTAAGAAAGTGGTCGCAAAGAAGAAAAAGCGCCGGCTAAGAAAGTGGTCGCAAAGAAGGCCCCAGCCAAAAAAGTGGTCGTCAAAAAAGTCGTCGTTCCCAAAGTCGTCGTTCCCAAAGTCGTCATCAAAAAAGTACCGCCACCACCAAAGCGCTTCGTCATCGTCAAGGGGCCATCACAAGACGGTGTCTCTTCAACAAAAGAATTTGATCTAAAATTTCTCTTTGCACAACGCGAACAACTCCAAAATTCACGTGCGCAATTAGTGCGACAGAGCGCCAGACTCGAGATTGAGGCCAATGCAATTATTGAGCACGGAGAAATGGGAGATGTCAAGTTTGACGACGAGGGCGGAGAAGGCGACACCATGGTTGTTGAGCGAGAGCGCGATCTCACATTGTCAGCCCAAGCATTACAAACTGTGATCGAGATTGATGAGGCGTTAGCGCGCATCAAAAAAGGTGAGTACGGATACTCTTCGGTCTCTGGTTTGCCAATTCCCAAAGAACGCTTGCGAGCGCTGCCATGGGCCACCGAACTCGTCATCGAACGAGCCGGTGGGCTTGGGCGCAAATAACAAGAGACAAGACACCCACTGCGGGTGACGACATGAGCACCGTTCCCTTGAAAAGATCAAACACCAAACTCTTTGCCATGGTGGCCGTGATTGTGGTCATTGCAGATCAAGTCACTAAGCATTGGGCAACCTCATCGCTCAATGATGGACATGTTGTACATGTGATTTGGACGTTGCAGTTTTCCCTGGCATTTAATAGCGGAATGGCTTTTTCACAGGGAACAAACTTTGGACCAGTGATCGGAATTCTTGCAATGGGCGCGCTCGTGGCACTGGCGTTTGCTCTCGGAAAATCGCCGACAACTTTAACTGGAGTCAGTTTGGGGTTGGTTCTGGGCGGAGCAGTGGGGAATGTTCTCGATCGGCTGTTGAGGGGTCAAGGCTGGCTGCGAGGAAGTGTGGTTGACTTCATTGATCTGCAGTGGTTCCCCGTCTTTAATATCGCTGACATGGGCGTCACTATTGGTGGAGCACTTTTGGTGCTTGGAGCGCTGACTCAAAAAGAGGTGTTGTCGTGATCATTGAAGAAACAATTCCGCAGGCTTTGGCTAACGAGCGTTTGGACCGAATCGTGGCTCTCATTCTGGATGTATCACGTGCTGATGCAGCAGTACTTGTCGAGGCAGGTGGCGCAAGTATTGACGGACAGAGTGGAGTTTCTGGAAAAACGCGTTTGACGCTTGGACAAGTGGTGTCGGTGGATCCAAGTTTTCTGCCCGTGGCTCCACGCCCAGCCCCAGATGCGACGCTGCCACTTGATGTTGTGTATTTCGATGACGACGTCATTGTTGTGAATAAACGCGCCGGGGTAGTGGTGCACCCCGGAGCCGGAAACAACGAGGGAACTTTAGTGAATGCGCTTCTTGCGCAGTTTCCAGAAATTGCAGATGTCGGTGAAGTAATTCGGCCCGGAATAGTTCATCGACTCGATGTCGGAACGAGCGGACTACTGGTAGTGGCGCGTTCCAACACTGCCTATGCAAATCTGACCGAAGCACTATCTCGTCACGAAGTTGAACGTGAATATATTGCGCTTGCATGGGGTGCGTTTGATTCACCGACTGGTGTCATTGAAGCGTCAATTGGGCGCGATCATCGTGACCCACTACGCATGGCTGTTGTCAGAGAAGGCAAGTGGGCTCGAACTCATTTTGCGGTGGAAGAAACTTTCAATATTCCAGCAGCACTCACTCGCTTGCGGTGCACTCTTGAAACTGGTCGAACGCATCAGATTCGGGTTCACCTTTTGGCTGTCGGACATCCGGTGGTTGGTGATGCGACATACGGTGGTGCAAAATCTGCGCTTGTTGCACCACGACCAATGCTGCATGCAACGCGATTAAAATTTGTGCATCCGGTGAGTGGAGTCACGATGGAGTTTGTGGCAGAAATTCCAGACGATATGCGCGAAATCTTGTCGCAGTGCGGCAATAAGGCTGTCGACTAGATGAAACTAATGGGAGTGAGGCAGATCAGCTTCGGGCCACGCTTTGTCTCCGTTGGCAACACTGGCAATGTCAGCAAGCGTGTATGCGCCAAGATGTTCTCGCATGTGGCGTCCAGCAAGATCCCAAATCGCAAGCAAAACGCATTGTCCGTCGTGGTCGCAGGCACCGTTCTGATGTGGCGCACCAAAATCTCCCAAGGTAATTGGACCATCAACAGCAGAAATTATGTCCGACAAACGAATCTCAGAAGTCGGGCGAGCCAAAATGTACCCGCCTCCAACTCCGCGTTTAGATTTCACCAAGCCAGCACCTTTAAGTGCCAACAAGATCTGCTCAAGATACGGCTGCGGAAGCGCCGTTCGTTCAGCGATGTCGCGTACCGAGGTTGGACACGCTGTTTCGGCGTGGATGGCGAGCGAAAGCAGGGCTCGACAGGCATAGTCACCTCGGGTAGAAACGCGCACATCATCATCGTAGGTGCTGGAGTATGGGCGTGACGGACTACAGCAAAACTCACGGGGCGCAACCTGCAATGGTGCTCCCTGATTATCGTCGCGCCAATCTGTCTGGCATCGTGCCAGCGCTGTTTGGGCCACACGGAACCACGTCGTTACCTGACTGGATGCCTCCGTGTTTGGCGGGTGCGCGTGCCGTCGTGCTGCTTGTCCTAGACGGCTTGGGATGGCTCCAGTTTGAGGCACATCGCTCTTGGATGCCCACTTTGAGTTCTTTCCAAGGCGGCGCCATCACAACAGTTGTGCCAAGCACCACTGCAACGGCGCTCACGTCGCTCGCTACGGGGTTAGCGCCTGCTGAGCATGGTTTAGTCGGATACCGCATCGACATGGGCGACACAGTGATGAATGTTTTGCGATGGGGCGATGAGTCAGACGATCTTCGACGGAGATATCCACCTCAGCAAGTGCAATCATGCCCACCATTTTTGGGAGCAAGCGTGCCAGTGTTAAGCAAAGCAGAACTAGCGGGCAGTGGATTTACGCTCGCACATCTCAACGGCGTGCGTCATCATGATTGGCGAGCATCGTCAAGTATTGCGGTGACAGTAAAACAATTAGTTGACGCTGGTGAGACTTTTGTCTATGCATACTATGACGGCATTGACAAGATCGCTCACGAGCGTGGTTTTGGGGATTTTTATGATGCCGAATTACGAACCGCAGATACTTTAGTCACTGATATTTTGAGAGGATTGCCTTCAGACGTTGCACTGCTAGTCACTGCAGATCATGGCCAAGTCAATGTTGGTACGAACACAATTATTTTGTCGTCGGAAATCATGAGTCACGTTCATCATCAATCTGGCGAAGGTCGTTTTCGGTGGTTGCATGCGCGTCGTCTGTCAGCCAGTGCTCTTTTAGAACTGTGTCGCGATACCTATGGTGACGTTGCATGGGTGGTATCGCGTCAGCAAATACTTGACGAAGGTTGGTTCGGGCCAACGATGGCAACCGAGATCCAACGCCGTCTTGGAGATGTCGCCCTTGTTCCGTTTGCTGATGTGAGTTTTGAAGATCCAGCCGATGGTGGGGCGTTTCAATTGGTCTGTCGGCATGGCTCGTTGACTGAGGCAGAAATGCGTGTTCCGTTACTGTGTCGCATGGGCGGCTAAGAATTTTTCTGGCACTTTTTTCAGGCATAATGGATCCATGAGTCAATCAAATATCCCCGAGCATCTCCAAGCACCAGAAGTGATGAACACAACCACCACCGACGCTGTCGACGCAGAAGCGCAGAATCTCACCGAGTCTGTGATCGCGCCGGCAAAAGTAATGCGCATTGGCTCGATGGTGAAGCAGTTACTTGATGAACTCAAAGGAACTCCGCTTGACGAAGCGTCAAGAGAACGTCTTGCCGAGATTTATGAACGTTCGGTGGCCGAGGTTGCATCGGCATTGTCGCCAGACTTAGCGGAAGAACTGCGCACCCTTGTATTGCCATTTCGTGATGGTGAGGTGCCATCAGAGGCCGAACTGCGGGTTGTGAAAGCCCAACTAGTGGGTTGGCTCGAAGGACTCTTCCACGGAATCCAGGCCACGTTGTTCGCCCAGCAGCTCGCCGCCCGACAGCAGTTCGAGCAATTACGTCAGATTCCTGCTGGTGGACGAGAAGCAACAGAGCCTGGCGGCACCTACCTCTAGGTAATTCAAGGAATATGGCGGTTGGTCATCTTGGGCGACACACCTGACTGCTAATTTCGTGACACCGCACGGCGTCACGTGAGGCACAAAAACCTTTTGTGTTGTGGCGTTGAGGCGTGACAACAGCGGAGGAAATTTCTTGGGCGACTCATTCACCCACTTGCATGTACACACCGAGTACTCCATGCTTGACGGCGCCGCCAAACTGACTGAACTTGTCGCCAAGGCTGCCCAAGACGGTCAAGAAGCTCTCGGAATCACCGATCACGGCAATATGTACGGTGTTATTGAGTTTTACAAAGAGTGTCGCAAACAAGGCGTCAAACCCATCGTGGGGATCGAAGCCTATATGGCTCACGATCATCGAACCGAGCGCATCGCGCGACGCGGGCGACATGACGACAATGGCGGAACTGGCGATCAGGGGCGCAAGCAGTACTACCACCTCACGCTGCTAGCCGAGAACAATGACGGATATCGAAACCTGATCCGACTGTCGAGTTTGGCATTTCTGGAAGGATTTCATTACAAGCCCCGCATCGACTGGGAATTGCTCGAGAAATTTAGCAAAGGGCTGATTGCTTCCACTGGGTGCTTGGGTGGACATGTTTTACAATCGTTACTCAACGGTGACGAGCGCGGTGCACTCGAAAAAGCCTCTCGACTACAAGATATTTTCGGCAAAGATAATTTATTTGTCGAACTTCAAGATCACGGCTTACCAGAACAAATCCAGACAAATCCGCAACTTATCAAAATTGCGGCTGCTATTGGTGCGCCATTGCTTGCGACAAATGATTCCCATTATGTGCATCAGCACGACCATGAATCACACGATGCTTTGTTGTGCATTCAAACCGGAGCCTTGCAGTCCGATGCCAATCGCTTTCGTTTTACCGGAACAGAGCACTACCTAAAAACATCTCAAGAGATGCGATACATCTGGCGAGAGACGCCAACTGCTTGCGACAATACGCTGTGGATTGCTGAGCGATCAAATGTAGAAATCGAATTTGGAGTAAACAAATTACCGATCTATCCAGTCCCTGACGCCAATGTGTCCGAGGGTGAGTATCTCGACAAACTCACTTGGGAAGGAGCCCAACGTCGATGGGGATCAGATCTGTCGCCAGAGATCGTGGAGCGTCTGTCATACGAATTGGCAATCATCAAGTCAATGAACTTCGAGTCATACTTTTTGATTGTTTGGGATCTCATTAACTATGCCCACAACAAGGGAATCCGGGTTGGCCCGGGTCGTGGGTCGGCTGCTGGTTGTGCCGTGGCATATTGCTTGCGCATCACAGATCTTGATCCCCTCAAGTATGACTTGCTGTTTGAGCGCTTTCTTAACCCAAGTCGACAGAGCATGCCTGACATCGACATGGACTTTGACTCGCGATATCGCGAAGAAATGATCCAATACGCGGCCCAAAAATATGGTCGCGACCACGTGGCACAAATCATTACGTTTGCAACAATTAAATCTCGCAATGCTGTGCGCGACGCCGCCCGCATTTTGGGCTACGAATACGGAGTCGGGGATCGCATCGCTAAGGCCATGCCGCCACTTATGCAAGGTCGCGACACAAGCCTGATTCACTGTCTCGTAAAAACACCAAAATTCGAAGACGGCTTCGCTGCCGCGGCAGATCTGCGGGCGATGTATGACACTGATGAAGTCGTACATAAAGTCATCGAAGTTGCTAAAGGCATCGAGGGACTCAAACGGTCTGATGGAATTCACGCAGCAGCAGTAGTCATCACGCGCGAGCCGCTCATTGAGAGTTTACCGATTCAACGTAAACCGATTGATGGCGACATAAATGCCGGACCCGTAGTCACGCAATATGAAATGAATGCAGTAGGCGAGTTGGGTCTGCTTAAGATGGACTTTTTAGGACTACGAAACCTAGATGTCATTAGCGACACTCTCCAAATGGTGCGCGAGCAACTCGACTCCGAATTTGATATCGATCAAGTCTCCCTAGACAACAACGCGACGTTTGAGTTGTTAAGTCGCGGCGACACGATTGGGGTGTTCCAGCTGGAGTCTCCACCCATGAGAACTCTGCTGCGCAGCATGAAGCCCACGAGTTTTGGAGATGTGTGCGCCGTGATTGCGTTATATCGACCAGGGCCCATGAAGGCCAATATGCATAACAACTATGCCGACTATAAAAACGGTCGTGAACCCGTTGCATATTTCCATCCCGACGCTAAAGAATTGCTTGATGATACGTATGGCTTAATGGTGTATCAAGAAAGCATGATGCGTGTTGCTCAAAAGTTTGCGGGCTACACATTGGCTCAAGCAGACAACCTACGTGCTGCGTGTTCAAAGAAAGTTCGAGAGAAAATGCTCGAAGAACGGGTTCGGTTTGTTGAAGGCTGCGAAAACACCGGCTACGGAAAAGTTCTCGGAGAACAACTCTTCAAAGTCATCGAGGGCTTTGCTGACTACGCTTTTAATAAAAGCCATGCATACGGATACGGATTACTTTCGTACCAAACGGCATACCTCAAGGCCAACTATCCGGTGCAATACATCGCTGCATTGCTCTCTTCGGTCAAGGGAAACTACGAAAAAGCGGCGATCTATTTAGCCGATGCCCGCGCTTCGAATGTCGCTGTACTTCCCCCGGACATCAATCTCTCACGATCAAACTTTGTTGCCGGAACCGCCGATGGCGGCAGAACAATTGCATTTGCCTTGTCGGCTATTCGAAACGTTGGTGAAGGCATTGTTGAACAGATTGTCTCCGAGCGCGACCGAGGCGGAAGATTTGAGTCGTTTTACGATTTTGTTCAACGAGTTCCCGAGCAGGCGCTCAATAAGCGTGCAGTCGAGTCGCTTATTAAAGCGGGTGCATTCGACCTGCTAGGACATGAACGACGCGGACTGTTGTTGGTTTGTGAACAAGTAGTTGACGAGATCTTGACCAAGCGACGCGAACACGACAAGGGAGTGTTCAGTCTTTTCGACTCGGTCATTGACGGCGAAATCGACTGGACTGGAGTGACGGCTATTCCAGATCTTAAATTTGTCAAAGCCGACCAATTGCGGCACGAAAAAGAGATGTTGGGTTTGTATATCTCCGATCATCCACTCACGGGTCTGCAAAATATCCTGCAACAACGAGTTGATTGCAGTCTTGCTTTTCTCTCAGAGCGAGACAAGGGACCTGTTGCGATCGGCGGTGTGATCACCGCAATGAATCGACGATTTACAAAAAAAGGCGACCAAATGGC
>BJGC01000001.1:45165-195526 GCA_014190235.1 Actinomycetes bacterium
GCCAAAGAAGACTGGGTTCTTTGCACAACTGCTCGTGAGGGCGCCAAACTTCAAGGCTTTGTGTTCACCACGCTTGAGCGCATTGGCGGTACACCTTGTGTATTGCTTGGCGTCATGAGTATTAAAAAAACTCCAAAGCGTGAATCGGTGTTAAAAGGGCTGATGGCCGAAACTTTCCACCGCGCATTAATGGCGTTCCCCGACGAAGATGTTGTGGTCGGATCTCGTTTTGCTCATGTCGGCGGAATGGATGCGTTTAACTCGCTCACGGAGATGATCCCACGACCCGGACATCGAGCGGTTGGTGAAGAGCGAGCATGGGGCCGACGTCTGGCGCGTCGATTTGGTGTTGACGTGAACTATGACGAGCAAAACTTTATTGTTAGTGCGAATGGTCAGTCAGGTTTTATTGACTACGACTCAGTCAAGCCTGAAAAGATAAAGCCCGAGATTGCTGAACAGTTCTCGTTAGTCAATGAAAAAAAAGGTGGAGTTCTGATTGTTCATGGATGGACAATGACTGAGAGCCTCGTAAAGTTGGGCGCTCGCGCCTAACGAGTTGAACATGGAATTTAGCGAGGTTGTTCGCACGCGGCGAATGACACGCTCATTTGCCACAACACCGGTCTCTCGAGAGATCTTGCGCAACTGTGTTGATCTGGCCTCTCGTGCACCAAGCGCAGGCAAAACACAAGGCTGGAACTTACTCGTGCTTGAGGGTGATCAGACGAAGAAATTTTGGGATGCGACGCTTCCGCTTGAGCGTCGGTCACAATTTGCTTGGCCACATTTGCTTGATGCACCTGTGATCGCTTTGCCATTTGCCGACCCCGACGCCTATGTGGCGAGATACAGCCAAGCAGATAAGACGCATGCTGATTTAGGCGAAGTAGGTAACTGGCCAACTCCGTACTGGACCATCGATGCTTCTTTTGCGGTGATGACTTTTTTGCATGCAACGCATGACGCTGGGTTAGCGGCGTTGTTTTTTGCAGTCTTTAACGGGGCCGAAGAACTACGCCTGGCACTTGGTGTGCCCCCGAATATGCAACTACTCGGAGCGATTGCTACCGGTTACGCGGGAACAGATGTGCAAAAAGGTGCCAGTGCTCGCCGCCCCAGGCGAGCGCCAGATGAAATTATCCGCTGGAATCAGTGGTCGTAAGTGCGGTACGCAGATCATCCACCGTGTTGGATGGGGTGTTGCAAGAGTAATCACGGCATACATATGCAAGATGTGGAGCACGATGTTGCCAGAGGGGCGAGTCGTAGGTTTGTCCCCACGCAATAACGGCAGTTGGTCGCCACGTTGAGCGAACATGAGCGAGTAAGTCAGGTCGATCACCAGTGATAACTATTTGGGTGATGCCGACATGATACGTATGCAAAGAAAGTAAGTAATTACAAAAGGCTGTTGGTGCACTATTTGCAACACCTGCAAGCAAGGCCAAGATTTGCTGTGCGTGGTCGTGATACATGTTGTTGCCAGTGAGCGCCCCAAGACGTAGCAGCGCAAGTGCGCCGCTTGAGTTCGCCGAAGGAGTGGCATTATCCATTAAATCTTTCTGACGCACCACGAGCTGTTCTCCGTCATTTGGTGATGTGAAAAATCCGCCATTAACAGGATCCCAAAAATGATCAATCAGTGCGTCGGCAGTTGTGATTGCTGCGGTGATCCATTGCGCCTCACCTGTTGCTTCGGCAAGCCTTGTCATTGCGTCAACGACCTGTACATAGTCGTGGGCGAGTCCATGATGTCGAGCAGGTGGTGTGCCGTTGTCGTTCCAACTGCGTAGCCAGCGATGACCATCACGCAAGTTATTCAATAAAAATTCTCCGTTTCGCCGCGCGGCAGATAACCAGTCGGGACGATCAAACGCAATTGCTGCTTCGCATAACGACGCCAACATCATGGCGTTCCACTCCGTCAGGACTTTATTGTCAAGTCCAGGCATAGGGCGTCGTGAACGTGACTCAAATAACCGTATTCGCATCGCTTCAATGTCGTCTGGGCGAAGTATTTGAGTTCGCAAACTAAGGCGGTTCGGAATTGATACACCTTCAAAATTTCCGGTTTCAGAAATATCCCACCATTGATTTGCAGCATCAGAGTCGGCACCCAACACATCGGACACTTGTTGTTGTGTCCAGGTATAAAAAGCGCCCTCATGAGAGTGACCGTTTTCGTCAAGCGAATCTGCATCTTGTGCGCTAAACAATCCGCCATTGGAATGGGTAAGGTCACGCAGTAGATACGTTATTGTTTCGTCGACCACTTGGGCGTAACGGTCCTCGCCAAAAACCTGCCATGCATGTGTGTATACGCGCACCAGAAGCGCTTGGTCATACAACATCTTTTCAAAATGGGGTACGAGCCATTGTGTGTCGACGCTGTAGCGCGCAAAGCCCCCACCGAGATGGTCGTATATGCCACCAGCCGCCATGGCGTCAAGGGACGTCTGAATCATTGTGCGAGTAATGTCATCTTTTCTTTCGACATAGGCGCGAAGTAAAAGATCAATTGCAAAAGTTGAAGGGAACTTCGGGGCTGTTCCAAAACCTCCCCATGTTGCATCAAAATTTGACGCCACTGATTTGAGTCCCGTCACAAGCAGAGCGTCGGCATCATAGGACTCGGCCGGGCTAATCAGAGCAGTGCGACCAAGAGCCTCCATGAGTGCTGTCACATTTTGAGCGACATCGTCTTGTTTGTCTCTCCAGACCTGGGTGATGCCGTCCATCAACTGCATAAATGATGGTTTCGGGAAATATGTTCCACCATAAAAGGGTTCGCCAGTAGGAGTGAGAAACACAGTCATCGGCCATCCACCGCGCCCGGTCATGGCCTGAACGGCGTCCATGTAAATAGCGTCGACATCGGGTCTTTCTTCACGATCAACTTTGACATTTACGAAGAGCGAATTCATCATGTCTGCAACTTCAGTATCTTCGAAACATTCATGCGCCATGACATGACACCAATGACATGCCGAATATCCGACAGATAACAAAATTGGGACATTTCGTTGGACGGCCTCGGCAAACGCAGGAGCACCCCACTCTTGCCAGTGGACGGGATTGTCTTGATGTTGTCGCAAGTATGGCGACGTCGACGACGCGAGGCGATTGGTCATTGAAAAAAGTTATGCGCCAACGGCGTGATAGCCACCATCAACATGAATGATTTCTCCGGTTGTTGCCGGAAACCAATCAGAGAGCAGTGCGATACAGGCACGAGAGACTGGCTCGGTGTCTTTGACATCCCATCCGAGTGGCGCTCGTTGGGCCCATGAATCCTCAAAAGTCTGAAAACCGGGTATGGACTTTGCTGCCATCGTTTTTATTGGTCCAGCAGCAATCAGGTTGCATCGAATGCCACGTGGTCCGAGTTCTTTTGCCAGATAGCGGCTCGTGGACTCTAGGGCGGATTTTGCAACGCCCATCCAGTTGTATGCAGGCCACGCGACAGTGTTGTCAAAGTCCATTCCCACAATTGAAGAGCCACTTGTCATCAATGGCAAGAATGCGTCGACCAAAGTTTTAAGTGAGTACGCCGAGATTTGCATGGCGATGGCAACGTCAGGCCATTGCGCTGCAAGAAAATCATCACCAAGGCAAGCCTCGGGTGCAAAGCCAATTGAGTGCACGACGCCGTCTACGGTGCCCAGCGTTGCGGCAACGCTGCTTCGCACGGACTCAATGTGTTCGCCAACAGTGACATCAAACTCAAAAACCTCAACTGGAGTATCGAGTCGTCGCGCCGTTCGTTGAGTGAGAGACAGTGCGCGACCAGCACCAGTCAGTACGACGGTTGCCCCTTCGCGCTGAGCGAGCTGCGCTACTCCAAAGGCAAGTGAGGCGTCCGTGAGTACCCCCGTAACAACGATTTTCTTTCCGGCGAGAATTCCCATGCCTTGGACGGTAGTGCGGCGGGGTGCCATGTGTAATGCTCTCCCAATGCGAATTGGATTGATCGGCGGAACTGGACCAGCCGGAAGCGCCCTCGGGGCTCGTCTGGCCTCAGTGGGATATGAGGTTGTGATCGGATCACGAACCTTGGAGCGGGCCCAAGAGGTGTGCGCCGAAATGGCGACCAGATGGCCAGATCACACCCTCAGTATTAGCCCGGGAGACAATACGACTGCGGCAATGTGTGATGTTGTTGTGCTGGCAACCCCGTGGGATTCAGCCGCCACAACAGCAAAAGATCTGGCTGGTCCACTGCAGGGCAAAGTAGTGATCAGCATGGCCAATGCCTTGATCCGCGCAGGTCATGAGTTTCAGCCTTTATTGCCGCCTCGCGGAAGTGTCGCTGCCCATGTTCAGGCAGCGGTTCCGTTGAGTCGCGTTGTTGCGGCGTTTCATCATTTGCCAGCAAAAGAGCTTGGTCACTTGGGCGAACCCATTGATAGCGATGTGTTGATTTGTTCAGATAACGCAGACGCGACAAAAATTGTGGCTGAGATTGTTGAGAAGATTCCAGGTTGTCGACCACTTGATGCAGGGGAGTTGTCAAATGCAACCGCCATCGAAGCGTTTACTGCTGTGTTGTTGCAATTGAATGTTCGATATAAAACTCGTGTCGCCCCTCGACTCACTGGCATCAAGTCTGATCCAAGGGCTTCTGCATAACAAATGAGTCTGTTATGACCATGAATTTATACGACACCGCACGGCAGGAGATTGTCCCGTTTACTCCAGGACCCACGGTTTTGATGTACACCTGCGGCATTACGCCGTATGACGCCACTCACTTAGGGCATGCGTCAACATTTTTGTTCTACGACATCTTGCAGCGACGCCTCATCGATCTTGGCCATGAAGTGAAATGCGTTCGCAATGTCACCGATGTTGATGATCCACTTTTTGCTAAAGCCCGCCAACTTGGTGTGCATTATCTTGACCTCGCCGCAGGTGAAGAAACTCGATTCAATCAAGACATGGATGCACTAAACGCATTGCCCGTGTACAGCACTCCACGAGCGTCATCGGCAATCTCGGATATTCGGGGCTTTATCGGAATGGTGCTGGATCGTGGCTTTGCCTACACGGCAGGCGGATCTGTGTACTTTGATGTCTCAAAATCAGATTCCTTTGGTTCGATCTCTCACTATTCTCACGATGAAATGATTGAGTTAGCAGAACAACGTGGCGGAAATGTTCAAGACCCTAACAAGCGTCATCCACTAGATTTTGTGTTGTGGCATCCATCTGCACCTGATGAACCGAGTTGGGACACGATGTGGGGTCCTGGTCGACCTGGATGGCATATCGAATGTTCTGCGTTGGCTTTGCGTGAACTCGGAACAACCATTGATCTGCATGGTGGCGGGTCCGACCTTATATTCCCGCATCACGAATGCGAACGGGCGCAATCAGAAGCAGCAACAGGTGAGCCGTTCGTCAGGCATTGGATGCATGTTGCGATGGTCTTTATGGACGGACAAAAAATGTCAAAGAGTTTAGGAAATTTGGTTTTTGTTGATGCGTTGCGCAAAATTTGGGATCCACGAGTGATCCGACTTGGCGTCATCGAACATCACTATCGCACCGAATGGGAGTGGGACGACACAATTATGCCCCGTAATGCTGCGCGACTAGACGCTTGGCGCAAGAGTGTCGGCGGATCATCTGGCGACGTCTTAAGTGCTGTACGGATGAGCCTTGATGACGATCTCGATACCGTGGCTGCAGTTGCGCTCATTGATGCCGCGGCTCATGACGGGCAAGATGTCACAGCTTCGGCTGCGTTGCTTGGAGTTCTGCTCTAGAGCATCTGACAATAGGCAAGTTGTCGCTGAGCCCAGTTCCCTAGACTAAAGAAATGGCAGATATCTCCGTAACGCTTCCTGATGGCTCTGGGCGCCTCGTAGCGGATGGGTCGACAGTGCTTGATGTCGCAGCCTCAATCGGATCACGCCTTGCTCAGGCAGCAATTGCTGGAACAATCAATGGCGCAGATGTCGACGTGTCGACAGTCGTAAAGGATGGCGATGTCGTCGCTATCGTGACGACAAACTCTGACCAAGGTCGACACATCTTGCGGCATTCCACTGCGCATGTGTTAGCCCAAGCAGTGGTGCAACTTTTTCCAGGAGCGCATTACACGATTGGCCCCGCAATCGACGACGGTTTCTACTACGACTTTGCTTTGCCAAATTCGCAGACATTTAGTGATGACGACTTGCGCGTTATCGACAAGCGGATGCGCGAAATCGTGGCTGCTGGCCAGCCATTCGAGCGTTCAGAACTGAGCGCCGACGAGGCGCTGCTTGTATTTGCCGATCAGCCTTACAAGTGTGAAATTATCGAACGAGTTCGCAGCGGTGTTGCCGACGGATCAGATGCTGCCGAAGTTGGTGCTGCCGAAACGATCAGCGTCTATCGCAACACAGATTCGTTCTTAGACCTTTGTCTTGGACCACATGTCAGGACAACATCACAACTTGGTCATTTCGCTTTGATGAAAGTTGCAGGTGCGTATTGGCGCGGCAACGAAAAAGGACCAATGTTGCAGCGAATCTACGGAACCGCTTGGGAGAACGCTGCAGCACTCAAAGAACATCTCGTACGCCTCGAAGAAGCGGCCAAACGCGACCACCGAAAACTTGCTGTTGAACTTGATCTTTTGTCTTTTCCCCAAGAACTCGGTGGTGGTTTAGCCGTCTGGCATCCACGCGGAGCCATCGTTCGAAAACTCATGGAGGACTACAGCCGTCAACGCCATCTTGATGGTGATTATCAATTTGTATACACGCCGCATCTGGCCAACGCTCAACTCTTTGAGACATCAGGCCATCTTGATTTTTACGCCGACGGAATGTATCCACCAATGGAAATGGACAACGGGGTGTATTACCCCAAGCCAATGAATTGTCCAATGCATTGCCTCATCTTTGATGGTCGTCAGCGCAGTTATCGAGAACTACCGATGCGGTTGTTTGAACTCGGAACCGTGTATCGCTACGAACGTGCCGGCACGCTGCACGGGTTGCTTCGGATCCGTGGATTCACTCAAGACGATAGCCATATCTTTTGTACAGAGGATCAGATGGCCGATGAGATTACCTCGCTGCTTGATTTTGTGATGTCTGTGTTGCGACGCTTTGGCTTTTACGATTTCGAATTCAACTTGTCTACTCGTAACCCGGTCAAATCGGTCGGCAGTGACGACATCTGGGAAAAGGCAACCGCCGCACTAGCCGAAGCACTTCATCGCCATGGTGTCGAATACAAAATCAAAGAAGGCGATGCTGCTTTCTATGGCCCCAAAATTGACCTTGATGTGCGCGATGCCATTGGTCGCAAATGGCAGTTGAGCACAATTCAGTGCGACTTCAACCTGCCAGAGCGGTTTGGTTTGGAGTACGTCGGATCAGACAGTGCACGTCATCGACCAATCATGTTGCATCGCGCGTTATTTGGTTCAGTAGAGAGATTCTTTGGAGTTTTACTTGAGCACTACGCGGGCGCTTTCCCGGCGTGGTTGTCACCTGTGCAGGCAAGAGTTCTGCCTGTTGCGTCTGCTCACGAGGACTATGCCCGCACTGTATTGAACAGGCTCAAGAAAAGTGGTTTTAGGGCGGACATGACTGCCGCTGATGAGCAACTCGGAAAACGTATTCGTAATTCTAAATTAGAAAAAATTCCGTACGTGTTGGTTGTTGGCGATGATGATGTCGCCAATGACACGGTTGGCGTTAATCCACGAGGAGGCGAAGTCGAACGCGATGTTGCTGTCGAGGCATTCATCCAGAGACTTGACGCCGAAGTTCTCGATGGTCAAAGTGGTGGCGAATGACATTCGAACAATTGTGGAACGGATGGAGAGCACAATATATTGCCTCTGCGCAGACAGGTACTTCTAGAGTGGGTGCATCCGTGTTTACTCAGATTCTTCAATCGGGACTATCAGATGTCGACTCCAACATTGTGCATCGTGGGGAAAAGGTATTTGCCATCTTGAATGCATTTCCTTACAGCACGGGACATGTTTTGGTCTTGCCTTATCGCGAAGTGTCTGACTTAGAAGATCTTGATGCAGCAGAGTCAGTCGAACTATGGGCAACAGTCACTCAATCAGTGCGAGCAATCAAAGTGTCGCATCAGCCACATGCCGTAAATGTTGGGATCAATCTTGGTACTGCTGCCGGTGGTTCTATCTCTGAACACCTGCATGTGCATGTAGTCCCGCGCTGGAACGGAGACTCCAACTTCATGACCTCGGTTGCCAATACACGAACACTGCCTGAACCACTTGTAGATACAGCACACAAGATTCGTGCGGCGTGGCCCGACTGAGCAAGGATTGACAGTCATGAGTGATGAACTTCGTGATCAGCTTCCGGCAGATCTCAACATGGTCGACTACGTGGGTGCGTATATGTTCCCCGACAACAGTCGCAGACGTATTCCAGGTGGGATTTACTGTGTCGTCGCAGTTGTGTTGTTCGCAACTTGGCTGGCCACTAAGGATGCAACGGTGTTGTTGAATGACGGATTACTGATTGGCGCGGGTGTCCTCGGGGTTGTCGGCGTGTTTAGTCTCACAAGTGGTTGGCGAATGACCATCGACGAAAAAGAGGCGTTGGTGCTAGCAACAGCATCAGTTGGATTTGTTGTTGGCCACGCCTCGGCACAGCAAGTTTGGCGCGGATTTCGCAGTCGGCCGACATGGCGAATATTTGTTTACGACGCTCAAGAACCGCCTGTTCAGCGTGGATTAGTGCTCGTCGACGCCGTTGATGGTCGGGTAGTTGAGAGTTTGACTCAGGATAACCCCGAAGTACCACTCGGCTCCTAAGGCTCTGGGCTAGCGTTCTCACAGATGTTTGACGGTCGGTATCGAGAGCCAATAGAGAAAATTGTCAAGCCGATAGGCATTCTCTTGCGCAAAACCGGAATGTCAGCAGATCAACTCACGGTCCTTGGTCTCGTCATCGCTGCTTTCGCAGCTATTGCAGTTGCGTCTGGTCATCTACTGGTTGGTTTTTTTCTGGTCATTCTTGCCGCGTTGCCAGATGTATTGGACGGTGCACTAGCAAAGGCTTCGAACTCAGTCAGTCAACGCGGAGCATTTTTTGATTCCGTAATTGATCGCGTGACTGACTCGTTATTGCTTGGCGGGTTGGCATGGTATGTCGGGGGCGAATACGGAGCTCACGCAGCGGTGTTGCCGTTTGCGGTGATGGCAGTGTCGTCATTGATCTCCTATGAGAGAGCAAAAGCAGAATCATTGGGACTTTCAGCCAAGGGTGGCTTGATGGAACGAGCCGAGAGAATTGTTGTCTTGTGTTTTGGATTGCTGTTTCACACCATCTTGATGCCAGTGCTGTGGGTAATGTTGGCGCTGACCTCAATGACGGCGTTGCAACGGTTTATTAAGGTCTGGAAACAAGCAGGAGTATCGCCTCGTACACAGGATCGTCGAGACGAACGTCGCGATAAGCAATCCGAGCGACGCAACGGTGAAAACGGTCGTCGTCGGACAACTTCGAAGTAGGTAGTGGCAATATGCCAACTCCATTCGAACGAATCAGTGATTCCTTGACGGTGTATCGATACCGATTCGGATCGTTCGTCGCAAAACTTGTTCCTGCATCAATTGCGCAAGCAATCGTTTCGCGCGCAGCCCCTGTGCTTGCGTTTTCTTTGCGTCAGCGTCGAGAAATCATCCAACGGCATTTGCAGCGCGTTGACCCAGCGCTGACAGGTGCAAGATTGCGACGAGCCTCACAGAAATCATTTGATAGCTACATGCGCTATTACGTAGAAAGCTTTCAGTTGCCACAACTTTCTCGCAGTGAAGTTGAGAAAAGTTTTACGATGGAAGGGTTACATCACATCACCGATGCTCTTGATCGCGGAAAAGGCGCAATCATGGTGATTCCCCATCTGGGCGGCTGGGAGTGGGCTGGTAGGTGGATGGCCGAGAACGGTCACAACATGACAGTCGTTGTTGAAGCGCTCGAACCGCCAAAGCTCTTTGAGTGGTTCACAAATCTTCGATCAAGTCTCGGCATGAATGTACTCCCACTCGGACCAGCAGTTGTTCCAGGTGTGCTTGCTGCGCTCAAGGCGAATCAGGTCGTCTGCTTGCTGTGCGATCGTGACCTTGACCGGAGAGGAGTCACTGTTGATTTTTTTGGAGAACAAACAACGTTGCCAGCAGGCCCAGCAACTCTTGCGTTTCGGGCTGACTCGGTCGTGATTGCGTCAGCAGTGTTTTTCACTGAAAGGGTGAACGGCCATCACACCGTTATCCGACCGCCATTGTCGCTAGAGAGGCGAGGCAGTCTGAGAGAAGATGTCCAACGTGTCACTCAAGACATTGCGTACGAACTCGAAGCCTTGATTCGTCTCGCTCCAGAGCAGTGGCATTTGTTTCAGCCAAATTGGCCTAGTGACCCGGGTTATGACACGCTTGACAAATAGTTTGTGACGACTGCAAAGACCTTTGGCGTTGCGGAATACCAGATCCAAGTTCCGTCACGACGCGACTCGACAAGACCGGCTTCTCGTAGCACTTTTAGGTGATGGCTAATTGTTGGCTGGCTTCTGTCAAGGGGTTCTGTCAAATCACACGAACACACTCCGGCCGCCCCTGCCCGACGAACGAGATCAAAGAGACGCAATCGAACTGGGTCGCTGAGTGCCGAGCACACCCTGGCAATAACGAGAGCATCTTTGGCATGCAAGGGACGAGCGGAAAGTGAAACAGCAAGTGGACTACTAACTTTATTCATATAGATATATTGACAGATGTCTATATATCTGTCAATATATCTATTAGTTAAAAAATCAAAGTTGACTCATTAAGGGGAAGGGAAAGCGTATGTTCCAGAGCGAGGATTTTCTGTGTTGCTGACGAACCGCCGCCATCTAGGCGAATTTTTGGGTACGGCGTTGCTGGTGATGGCAGTGGTCGGATCAGGAATCATGGCACAGAAAATGACCGACGATATCGGCCTGCAGTTGCTCGCAAATGCAATAGCTACTGGAGGAGCGCTCTTTGCGTTGATCACAATTTTTGGTCCAGTGTCGGGTGCCTCGTTTAATCCGCTCGTGTCAATTATTGGATACATACGAAACAAAAGTTCAATTACTGAGTTGCTTGCGGACATAGTCGCTCAAACATTGGGTGCAATAACTGGATGTATTTTGGCGAACGCCATGTTTGGCCTGGCAACACTGCAGACATCGACAAAGATTCGTTCAGGCGGCCCGCTCTGGTTGTCAGAAACTGTTGCCACGGCGACATTGATTGTTATTATTTTTGCAGCAATTGAAACGCAACAATCCCATAAAATTGCAGCACTTGTCGCAGGTTGGATTACAGGTGCTTATTGGTTTACATCGTCCACAAGTTTGGCTAATCCCGCAGTCACAGTCGGAAGAATGTTCTCAGACTCGTTTGCCGGAATTGCTCCGCGTTCAACCCCGATGTTTGTCGTGATGCAAATTCTTGGCGCAGTCGTCGGATGGGGCCTTATTCGTGCGATTTGGCAAGAGCGAAAATAGTCACCGTGACTGGAATCTTGTTTCTGTGCGTGCATAACGCTGGGCGATCGCAAATGGCGGCTGGTTTCGCACGAAGCTTTGGTGGAGTACATACACAGATCTTCTCCGGCGGAAGTGAACCGCGAGAAACAATCAATCCCATTGCCGTCGAAGCGATGAACGAGGTAGGCATTGATATCTCTACGTTTCAACCTCAAAAGTTCACCATGGAGATGCTCAATGCGGTAGATGTGGTCGTCACAATGGGGTGCGGAGATGCATGCCCGTACATTCCAGGAAAGAAATATATCGATTGGCCTCTCAATGATCCTGCTGGTCAATCAATTGAGTCGGTTCGATTAATCAGAGATGAGATTCTGCACAACGTCGTTGAACTCTTGCTTGACTACTCGTAAAGAGAAAACAATTCGTTAATTGCCTTGACTTGGCCTCCGGTTGTGGACGACATCACAGCAATGGGTGTCACCCCAGTTTGTGCCCACGCCAAAAGTCCGTCTCGAACTTGGTGTGCAGAACCGCTCAGCGTGCAGTCGTGCAGCCAATCATCAGACATCAATTGAGGCAGAGCATCTCTATCGCCAGCGTCGAGCGCCGTTTCAATGGCATCCATTTCTTCGTTATAACCCGCAGCACGCCAATAATTTCTGTAGTTGGGGAGTGAAACATAACCGGTCAACGTTCGACGATGGATTGCATCTGCGGCTTTGCGGTCCTCGTCAATCACTGTAGGAATCATGTTGGCAAAGAATAGAGAAGCTCGCTTGTCGGATGGCAGAGTTGCCAATTGCGTATTCATGTGGCTCAAAGAGGCATTGGCCCAGATTGCACCGTCGGAAATATCAGCGGCCAGTTTCAGCATTTTGTCGCGCAATGTCGCCAAATAAATTGGAGGTAGTGCTCCACCGAAACGTTCGTTTTCTCGCATTGCTGTCACATAGGAGGAGATATCAGCAAGTGGCTTTCCGGTCGTCACGCCAAGACGCTGCACAACAGGCCCGTGGCTGACGCCTAGCCCAAGTCGAAACCTTCCATTGGAGATCTCATGAATATGCGCTGCGACGTTGGCGGTTTCAACGGGGTGGCTGTAATAGATGGGTTGGATCGATGTCCAATATGCGATTGTGTGAGTGGCGTGCGCAAGAGAGGCGCATAATCCCAATGTTCCACCCAAACTGGGACAAGCGAGTCCAGAGAATCCACGTCGTTGCGCCTCGCTGGCAAGTTCAAGAATTGCGGTGCGTTTTTTTGGGCTTGCGACGATGGAAAGTGCTGGTCGAAAAGAAGTTGGATCAATGTTCATGAACCAACCGTAGTAGGCGAGTCTGCAGGACCTACGGTAGTGAGGTGGACAGTGACAGTAGGGGTGGTTCCAACACGGCGCATGGCGGCGGCATGCTGCGCATCGGAATGATTTGCCCATACAGCCTGACCATTCCCGGTGGAGTTCAACACCAAGTTCTTGGTCTTGCTCGCAGTCTGAGAGCCAAAGGGCACGAGGTACGAGTGCTCGGACCATGTGACGGTCCTCCACCAGAATCATTTGTGACGCCTCTTGGAAATAGCTTTTTGAACGCAACAAATGGTTCAGTTGCACCGCTTGCCCCAGATCCATCTGCATCACTGCGCACAATCCGCGCACTCAACGATGAGGCTTTTGATGTTTTGCACATTCATGAGCCCTTAGCGCCAGGACCGCCGATGACATCCCTACTGCTCAAACTTGCTCCCATTGTTGGGACATTCCACAGTGCTGGTGAGTCAGTTGGTTATCGCACGTTACAACGCCAACTGACGTGGTTGATGAAGCGTTGCGATGTCCGTACTGCCGTGTCCAAAGATGCGCTTGAATTGGCACAGCGATATTTTCCGGGTGACTATGAGGTTCTCTATAACGGAATCGAGTTAGAGCGTTATCAGTCAGTCGAGAAAGTGAAAAAAGAGAACGCAATCTTTTTTATTGGACGACATGAGCCACGCAAAGGACTTGAAGTTCTCATTCAGGCAGTGATGCAAATGCCTGACGATGTGGTGTTATGGATTGCCTCAGACGGACCAGAGACTGCTGACCTACAGGCGAGGTATGGACATATCTCAAAGATTGAGTGGCTCGGACGGATTAGCGATACAGAAAAATATTTACGCTTACGCCGAAGCGCAGTTTTTTGTGCTCCGTCATTGCATGGTGAGTCGTTCGGTGTGGTGTTGCTCGAAGCGATGGCGGCAGGAACCCCCGTTGTGGCGAGTGCACTACCCGGCTACCGAAATGTTGCGACACATGACGTAGATGCCTTGTTAGTGGAACCCGGAAACGTTCAGCAGTTAGCAGCAGCGTTGGCCAGGGTCATCGTTGATCCACGACTCTCGGCGCGTCTAGTGCAGGCTGGCAATTCACAAGCCGACCGGCATTCGATGATGTCATTGGCCACAGAGTTTGAGGTTTTATACCATCGAGCACTGGCTCTTGAGGCGGCTGACGGCTCTGTTCGCCGAACACCCCGTATGCTCAAGATGTTCGAGAATCGGATCCTGCGGCGTTCGTATTCAACGATGAAAGGGAAAAATAAATCATGATCTATGGCCTTGGAGTGCTAGGTGCACTTGTCGTGGTATTTATCTTTATCTACAACTCGCTCATTCGTAGTCGTAATCGGGTCGACAATGCTTGGGCCCAGGTCGACGTTCAGCTCAAGAGGCGCCTTGATCTCATCCCTAATCTCGTTGAGTCCGTCAAGGGATACGCAGTACATGAAAAATCCACCTTTGAGGCCGTCATTGCAGCGCGGCAGGCAGCAATGTCAGCAGCCTCATCCCCGGCTGCACAGTCTGCTACCGATAATCAGATCACTGGTGCATTGCGTCAATTGTTCGCATTGAGTGAGGCTTATCCAGACCTCAAGGCCAACACAAATTTTTTGGCACTTCAAGAAGAACTCACTGCGACTGAAAGCAGAGTTGCATACGCAAGACAGTTCTACAACGATGAAGTGTTAGGACTAAACGAAGGAATCCAGAAGTTTCCGGCCGTTATCATTGCTCGCGTATTCGGTTTTGTTCCGCGCGAATATTTTCGGGCCGAACCAGAGGCTCAAACACCTCCTAAAGTCCAGTTTTAGTGCCTGCCTTCTCTAGGCTAAGAGGCGTATGTACGATCTGATTTCTTCTAACAAAAGGCGTTCGGCGTATTTGATTGCATCGTTTGTCGTTCTCTTGGGTTGCGTCGGACTAGCCGTTGGAGCGTTGCTTGGCAACGGAGTCATCGGAACGGTTTTGGCACTTGCTTTTTCCGCGGTGGTGTCTTTTACCTCGTACTGGAAAGCGGACGTTATTGCTCTGCGTGTTAGTCGAGCAGTTCCTGCCGATCCGCAGGAATATCAACGACTCCATAATCTGGTTGAAGGGTTGTGCATCGCAGGTGGTTTGCCTAAACCCGGAATCTATGTCGTTCATGATGATGCACCGAACGCATTTGCGACCGGACGAAATCCCAACCACGCCGCTATCGCGGTCACGACAGGTCTGCTCGAAAAAATGAATCGCGTTGAACTCGAAGGAGTTCTCGCTCACGAACTTTCACATATCCGCAATTACGACATCTTGGTGTCTACTTTGGCTGTGACGCTGGTCGGAGCAATTGCATTGCTCGCAGACATGTCGATTCGCATGATGTGGTGGAACGGGGGCCGCGTCTCGCGTAGCAACGACCGGGAGAATGGTTCTAATCCGCTGGCAATTATTGGTTTTGTATTGCTTATTTTCGCACCGATTGCGGCCCGATTAATGCAGGCATCGATCAGCCGTCGGCGTGAGACGCTCGCCGATGTCTCGGCATGTCAGATGACCCGTTATCCGCCAGGGTTGATTTCAGCACTCGAAAAACTCAAAGTAGATACCACCGTGACGCATGCTGCAACCACTGCGACTGCCCATATGTGGATCGAACAACCGCTTTCTGGCGTGGGTGACGCGGGCAAGCTGTCTCGAATGCATAGTCTATTTAATACCCATCCTCCGCTTGAAGAGCGGATTGCTCTACTGAGGGAGATGTAAAATGTCAAAGAGTTCTCAAAGGTTTTCGCTAGTCGCTGCCATTGTTGCATCGCTGTTGCTTTCAGCATGTGGTGGCGGTGGTGGAGATTCAACAGGAGATACCAACGCGTCCTCAACAGACACGATGGCGCCTACCGCAACACTTCCAATCAACTCTGCGGTGTATCCACTCACTGGGTTGCCCCGTCCAGAGATGGACATCAGCGTGCTCACGCGCCCAGCTTTAGTTGCAAAGATCGACAATCATCCGCTCGCCCGACCTCAAACTGGTTTAAACAAGGCAGACATTGTCTTTGAAGAAAATGTCGAAGGTATTACGAGATTTGCTGCGGTATTTCATTCTCAGGGCAGCGATCCGGTTGGACCGTTGCGCAGTGGACGAACACAAGATGTCGATATCTTAAGTGCGTATAACAAGCCGTTGTTTGTGTGGAGCGGCGGAAATGGTGGCGTCACACAAGTCATCAACAAATCTGATCTTGTCAATGTTGGATATCTGACGTCCATAGGTCAAGGAAAGTATTTCCGCGACAAGACCTACCGTGCGCCGCATAACTTGTATTCCAGGACAACTGATATCTGGAAACTTGCACCAAAAACTGCTATTGCACCTCCGCAGCAATTTGTGTATCGCACCCCAAGTGATGCAACACCAGCAACATCGCTGCCAGCAATTGGCGTCAAAGTCAAGATGGACGGCGTCAAGGTGTATTGGCAGTGGGATCCAGCCAGTCGCACGTATTTGCGCAACAGCGAAAATACGAAGCGTATTTTAGAAAAAGAAAAAGACAAAGAAGCCACGACCGTTAACGCGACAAATGTGGTGATTTTGGTTGTGAAATACCTGCGAAGTAAAGCAGACCCCCGCAGCCCAGAAGCACAGACAATCGGCACTGGCAACGTCATCGTGCTCACCAATGGCGAAGCAATTAGAGGCAAATGGGCGCGTAGCGAACGGACTCGGTCTTTCGTCTTGACAGACGCAGCGGGCGCCGTGATCAAATTGACTCCTGGTCGAACCTGGGTGGAGCTGGCACGCTGGAAAACAACGGCAGTCGTGCCATTTGGCACTGACCCCGCCAAGGTATTGTGGCCATAAGGAGTCGACACGCTACGGCGTGAACTCGGTACGCTAGATACATGAGCCAAAAAGACGAAAAATCTCAGCCTGAACAAGGGACGATGCGCGTCAAGCGCGGATTTGCCGAAATGATGAAGGGCGGAGTCATCATGGACGTCGTGACCGATGTGCAAGCGCGCATTGCCGAAGACGCCGGAGCCGTTGCAGTGATGGCTCTAGAGCGAGTGCCTGCGGATATTCGTCGCGATGGCGGAGTGGCGCGGATGAGCGACCCTGAAATGATCGAGTCAATCAAGGCGGCAGTGCGAATTCCGGTGATGGCAAAAGCCCGCATTGGCCATTTTGTCGAAGCACAAATTCTTGAAGCGCTTGGTGTCGATTTTGTGGACGAGTCAGAAGTGCTGACACCTGCAGACGAAGCTCACCATATTGACAAGTTTGCTTTCACGGTGCCATTTGTTTGTGGAGCAACTAATTTGGGAGAAGCATTGCGTCGCATTTCCGAAGGCGCATGCATGATTCGATCAAAAGGCGAAGCCGGAACTGGAAACATCGTAGAAGCCGTGCGCCATCTGCGTTCAATTCTGGGAGACATTCGCCGTCTCTCGCAGGCGGATTCCGCTGAACAGTTTGATTGGGCAAAAAAATTGCAGGCACCATTGCCACTTGTGCAAGAAGTGGCGCGCACAGGCCGTTTGCAAGTTCCGTTATTTTGCGCAGGCGGAATCGCAACGCCAGCAGACGCGGCTTTGGCAATGCAACTTGGCGCAGAGGCCGTGTTCGTCGGATCAGGTATTTTCAAGAGCGATAATCCAGCCTCGCGTGCTAAAGCAATCGTCGAAGCGACAACACATTTTCGCGATGCACATATTCTGGCCAAAGTCAGCCGTGGCCTAGGTGCTCCGATGACCGGGATCGGCATGGATGAAATCAATGAGAGCCAGAGATACGCTTCTCGCGGTTGGTAGAGCACAGACTCTATGAATGCGAGGCCCCCGGGTGAACAGTCGAATCGGAATTCTTGCACTGCAGGGAGCCTTTGCCTCTCACGCAAATTGCGTCACTGAACTTGGACACTCGGCCCGAGAGGTGCGCACGCCCGCAGATCTGAGTGGTCTAGACGGACTCATTATGCCTGGAGGAGAATCCAGCACGATGTCACAGTTGCTGGAGTCGAGCGGATTATTCGAGCCAATTCGAGAAGCGATTGTAGATGGTTTAGCCACTTTTGGGACGTGTGCTGGAATGATTTTACTGGCACACGAGATTGTGGACGGCAGATCAGATCAGTGCTGCTTTGACGCCATCGAGATCACCGTTCGTCGCAACGCATTCGGGCGCCAAATAGACAGTTTTGAAGCAGATATTGACACGGTGATTGGGGACTTTCACGGCGTTTTTATTCGGGCTCCGCGAATCGAGTCGGTGAGTGAAAAAGTCGAGGTTCTGGGAACCTATGGTGGGGAGCCAGTTCTTGTTCGCCAGGCGAATGTGTTGGCATCTTCGTTTCATCCCGAACTCACGGGTGATGCGCGGTTGCACGAGTATTTTATTAATAGCGTCGTTACAACAAAGGAGACGTGAGCAATGTCAGGTCACTCAAAATGGGCAACAATCAAACACAAAAAAGGTGCAGCCGATAAGGCGCGCGGAAAACTGTTTGCCAAGCTAGCCAGACAAATCGAAGTTGCCGTGCGCGCGGGTGGCGGAGACATCGATACCAACGCAACATTGCGAACGATGGTGCTCAAAGCCAAGGCTGGACAAATGACCAAAGATGCAATTGAGCGCGCGATCAAACGCGGAATGGGAGAAAACAATGGTGCTAATTATGAATCAATTACCTACGAGGGATACGCACCTGGCGGAGTAGCGCTTTTAGTTGACGTCCTAACGGATAATCGCAACCGAACGGCCTCAGATGTTCGAATGGCATTTAGCAAACACGGTGGCGCAATGGCTGAACCCGGCGCGGTCGGCTGGCAGTTCTCAAGATGCGGCGTCATCTTGTTAGACGGTGGCGCAGATGAAGACACAGTGATGACGGTCGCACTTGAAGCAGGTGCCGACGATGTTGGACGCGATGGTGATTCGTGGCGGATTACGACGACTCCGCATGCGGTCTATGAGGTCAGAGATGCCGTCGAAGCATCGGGACTGATTGTGATGTCGGCCGAGACCACAATGGTGTCGTCAACGATTATTGAAGTGTCAGATGCGGGCGATGCAAAGTCAATTTTGCGCATTATGGACGCTCTTGAAGATAACGACGATGTACAGGACGTCTATGCCAATTTTGATATCGACGATGCCGTGATGGAGAGCCTGGACTGAGTCACCCAACCCAGCAAGGGCGCCCCGCATGCGGCGTGGGCGCTCAGCACGGGCGAAATACCCACATCTGATCGCTGGGCTCGGTACAATGGAACATATGTTCGCTTCGCGCAGGGGTCATCTTGAGGGTCTCGTTGTCTTGGGTATTGACCCAGGCCTCACTCGCTGCGGATACGCCGTGCTGCAGGCGCAATCAGCCACAAAAATTTCTGCGCTGTCGCTCGGGGTGTTGCGTACATCGCCAAGCTGTGCGCTTCCTGATCGTTTGGCTGAGTTGCATGAAGAGATTGCTGCGCTTTTGCGTGAATTCACGCCCGATGCTGTCGCAGTCGAGCAAGTTTTTTTTCAAGCCAACGTGCGTACAGCGATGAGCGTTGGTCAAGCAAGTGGCATCGCGTTGGCGCTCGCCGCGCGTGATGGAGCAGATGTCGCGCAGTACACGCCAAGCCAAATGAAAAATGCCATAGCCGGATGGGGAGGCGCAAACAAAGAGCAAGTTCAGCGCATGGTGCAAGTTCGTTTGGGACTTTCAGTTCCTCCACAACCGCCAGATGCTGCTGACGCCGCTGCGATAGCACTCTGTCATATTGCATGCGCACCGTTCATGGCGCTACAAAATGCAGCGCTTCAAGAAAGACAGTCGGCAATATGATCGGATCACTTCGTGGAGTCGTGCTCGAACGGAGCCAGTCTGGAACTGTGCTCATTGAGGTTGCCGGTGTTGGTTACGTCTGCTCTGTTACGCCGTCAACATTGGCCGAACTTGAACCAACGGTTCAGACGTATTTATATATTCATCATCACGTTCGAGAAGATGCTCAGACGTTGTACGCGTTTGCCACACGCGACGAACGAGACATTTTTGAGACACTCATTGCCACTCATGGAATCGGACCATCAATGGCATTGGCAATATTGTCCGTACACAGCCCGCGCGCGCTTGTCGACATCATCGCCACCTCTGACGCTGTTTCGCTCACGCTCGTTTCGGGTGTCGGCAAAAAGACTGCTGAACGCATACTTATCGAACTCAAGGACAAATTGTCACTCAATGACCTGTCGATGCCAGCCCTGAACGGGGATCACCCTTCAACCAGTGTCGGCAATGTGCGAGAAGCACTGGTCGGACTCGGGTATGCACAAGAAGAAATACGTGATGTATTGCGCAATCTCGACACATCTCTGCAGGCGGAGCAACTGTTGCGCGAAGCGCTCGCAATGTTAGGGGCCTATCGTGCGTGAAGAATTTCTCGATCCAAATATCGGACAAGACCACGAAGTTGGTGAAGAAACAGGACTTCGTCCGAGGCGTCTTGATGATTTTGTCGGACAACGCGAACTCAAAGAGCACCTCGACATCATGCTCGGAGCGGCTCGACAACGCGGACAAGCGGCCGATCATATTTTGTTGGCAGGTCCACCTGGACTCGGAAAAACCACGATGGCCGGAATCGTTGCTGCAGAAATGGCTGTCACGATGCACGTCACGTCAGGCCCTGCGTTAGAACGTGCCGGAGACCTTGCTGCAATCTTGGCAAAACTTGGTGAACATGATGTTTTGTTTATTGACGAAATACACCGACTATCGCGTGCGGTCGAAGAAATCCTGTATCCAGCAATGGAAGATTTTCAGATTGATATTGTCGTCGGAAAAGGGCCAGCAGCGTCGTCAATCCGTTTGACTCTGCCACCATTTACGCTCATCGGCGCAACAACGCGTACCGGAATGATTACTGGTCCACTCCGAGATCGATTTGGTTTGGTGGCGCGGCTTGATTACTACGAAGTCAATGAGTTGGAATCCATTGTCACTAGAGCATCCGGAATCCTCGATGTGCCATTGCATGCCGACGCCGCTCACGAAATTGCTCGCCGTAGTCGCGGGACGCCGCGCATCGGCAACAGACTCTTGCGACGGGTTCGTGACTTTGCAGAAGTTCGTGCAGATGGCAACATTACTCATGCCATCGCCAATGAGGCGCTGCTCGTGTTTGGTGTTGACGAAAAAGGTCTTGACAAAGTTGATCGGGCGATCCTGAACGCCCTGTGCAAGCAATTCAAAGGCGGCCCGGTCGGGCTCTCAACGCTGGCCATTGCCGTCGGGGAGCAGCCAGAGACAATCGAAGATGTCTATGAGCCGTTTTTAATTCAGCAGGGAATGTTGGCTCGTACTCCTCGTGGCCGTGTGGCTACTGAAGCTGCGTGGGTGCACATCTCAAACCCGTAGCCTGCCAGCGTGCAACTCAGCGACATCGACTACGAACTCCCAGAGATACGGATCGCCCAGCGACCCATCGAACCACGAGACGCGGCAAAATTGTTGGTTGATCGGGGCTCAGCGACACCCGAACACTCTGTGATGTCACGGTTCGTAGAACTTGTTGAGCCAGGAGACTTATTGGTTGTGAATGATACGAAAGTTCTACCGGCTCGACTTCGGTTGCAGCGTCGGTCGGGTGGTTCTGCAGAAGTGCTTTTGCTTGAACCACTCAATGACATTCGCACATGTTGGGAGGCCATGGTTCGGCCAGCTCGAAAATTAAAGCCCAATGAAGTCCTGGAATATTTTGGAAAGCCAATGGTGCGTGTCGGCCAGCGAACCGAGGCGGGGGATACCTTTGAGATCGAGATTTTGGATCAAGCACCGCTCGAACGCATTGCAAAAATTGGCACCATGCCGTTGCCGCCATACATTCGCGCAGATTTGAGCGACCAGAGTCGCTATCAGACTGTGTACGCCAATCGTGCGGCATCAGCAGCGGCACCTACTGCGGGGTTGCACTTTACGCCCGAGCTCATCACTGCACTCGAACAAAAGGGTGTGCATCTTGAACGAGTCGAGTTAGTTGTGGGGCTAGCAACTTTTAAACCGGTTACTGCACTGAACCCGACCGAGCACGCGATCCACACTGAACAATATGTCGTGCCTGAAGGACTGTTGCAAAAATGCGCAGATGCACGACGCGTCATTGCGGTTGGTACGACGTCGGCGCGAGCGCTCGAGTCGGCCGCAACCACCGGAGTTCTATCGGGCCGAACTGGTTTGTTTATAACGCGTGGATATGAATGGAAAGTAGTCGACCTACTGTTGACGAATTTTCATATGCCTCGCACATCGCTATTGTTGATGGTCGATGCATTAATTGGTCCAAGATGGCGAATGCTGTATCAAGAGGCATTGCAGAGTGACTACAGATTTTTGTCATTTGGTGATGCAATGCTGCTTGATCGGCATCTCTCGTGAGCAAACGCAAAGACTAGGCAAGAGGACATGTACAAGGTTCAATTAGAGATTGTTGCCAGAGAGGCAAATGCGCGAACGGGAGTCGCGCATACTCATCGTGGCAGTTACGAAACACCGTGCTTTATGCCTGTAGGAACACGCGGCGCCGTGAAATACCTGAGTGCTGCTGATTATGCCGAACTTGGTGCTCGTATTGTGTTGGGCAACACGTACCACTTGATGTTGCGCCCAGGAGCAGATGTTGTTGCTCATCTTGGTGGGCTCGGAAAGTTTGCGGGATGGGACGGATTGACGCTGACCGACTCAGGTGGCTTTCAGGTCTTCTCACTAAATCCAAAAGTTGACGATGACGGAGTCACATTTCGCTCGACATATGACGGTTCGTCCCATCGCTTCACGCCCGAGATCGCAGTGGCCACACAAGAATTAATCGGAGCCGATATTCAAATGGTGCTCGATATTTGTGCATCTTTGCCAGCGACCAACGACAGTATTCGTCAAGCGCTCGAGCGCACCGTTGCGTGGGCACAGCGTGCAAAAGCTGCACACACACGACCAGATCAGAGTCTGTTTGGCATCGTGCAGGGTGGAGTGAATGAGTCCATGCGCCGCGAGAGTGCGCAACGCACTCGAGATATCGGATTCGACGGATATGGGATCGGCGGTTTATCAGTAGGCGAAACACGAGCCGAGATGTTGCCGGCGCTGGCCGCTGCAATTAAGGAACTTCCAGATGACCAGCCGCGCTATCTCATGGGCGTTGGCGACCCAGCATCGCTTGTGGAAGCAGTTGCGTTAGGTGTTGACCAATTTGATTGCGTGCTGCAGACTCGCCTTGGGCGCCACGGAACCGCACTCACGTCACTGGGCCGGGTCAACATGAAAAATGCTGCGCATCGCCTCTCTGAAGAGCCTCTGGACGACAACTGCTCATGCTGGGTGTGTGCGCAACATTCACGCGGCTATATCAGGCATTTATTTCAGGTCACCGAGCCCACCGCGTCGCGGTTGGTCTCGATCCACAACATCTCGTGGACACTACAACTCATGGACTCTATGAGATCTGCCATCCGAGATGGCTCATTTGGCGCTCTACGGGAACAAACTCTGGCAGTTTGGGGCTAGGATTCCTTCTCGTGCTTACCACTCTGCTCGCCGCTGAAAAGGCTTCAAACAATGGCAGTAGTGCCATTTTCCAATTGGTTTTTTTCGGAGCCATCTTTGCCGCAATGTATTTCTTGTTGCTTCGTCCGCAGCGACGACGAGTTCGTGATGCTCAAGGTCTACAAAAAAGTATTGCAGAGAACGATGAAGTAGTTCTCAACTCTGGAGTGTTGGGTTTTGTGTCGGCAATTGATGGCGACATTGTCTGGCTCGACATTGCAGACGGCGTAGAGATCAGAGTGTTGAAGAGCTCGATTGCTCGCAAGATAGATCCTTCAAAAGAGTCCGCAGGTGGCGAGCCACTTGCCAATGCTGACGAAAAATAACGCGCATGCGTCGTCGGTTGCTGTGGTCTCTCATTGGAGTCCTTGTGGTGGCGTTTGGTGGTTTTGCCGGAAACCTTGTTGCTGGAAACCATCCCTCGCTCGGCCTTGACCTTCAGGGTGGAGCATCCGTCACGCTTGAGCCAATTGGCACGTACGATCCAGCAGCACTTGACGTCGCTGTAGACATTATTCGTAAACGTGTTGACTCGATTGGTGTTGCAGAGCCTGAGATTATTCGTCAGGGAGACACTGTGATCGTCAACCTTCCTGGAGTAAAAGACCAAAAGGCGGCTCTTGAACTAGTCGGAAGTTCTGGTGAGGTTTTGTTGAGGCCTGTGAAGCAGATGGGCACAACCGCCACGACTACAACATTGCCAACGGGTGCAACTACTACCACTACTGGACCTGCGGGTGTCACGACAACGACTGCGGTAGCGCCAACTTCGGGTGGCCCCGGAAGCGTTCGACGCGCTGCCAACACAACGATTCCAGCCACAACTATCGCTACCGACACAACTATTGCTGCTGACTCAACTATTGCAACTCCACCGACAACGGTGAGTGGAGTGACAGATTCCATCACCACCAGCGAAGATGATCGAGATCGCGATGTAGTTCTACCCGGTCAAGAAGGTGAATTCGTCTACCTTGTCGGCCCCACTGGAGCCACCGGAAAAGTATTCAACAACAACGCCAAAGCCGAGATCAGTAACGGCGCATGGGTGGTAGTTGCCAGTTTGCGAGATGGTGCTGAGGGAGCAGATCAATGGAACGCATTGGCGACAGCGTGTTTTAACGCCACCGATGTGTGTCCATCAAAGCAACTCGCAATCGTTCTTGACGGCAAAGTTATTTCCGCACCAACAGTGCAAGAACCAGTTTTTTCGGGTGGCAACGTACAGATCACGGGCTCTTTCACTGAAAAAGAGGCCAAGCAGTTGGCTAAGTACCTCCAGTTTGGTGCTGTTCCAGTTCGTTTTAGTGCGCCAACCGTGCAAACCGTTTCGGCATCACTCGGTAAAGACTCGCTGAAAGCGGCGATCGTGAGTGGAATCATCGGAATCTTGCTTGTGTTGCTTTTCTTGTTGTTTTATTACCGAGTGATGGCCCTAGTGGTGCTTGGTGGTCTCGCCGTGTCGGGCTTGTTGTTGTGGAGCATTATCTCTTGGCTATCCAAGACAAATGGCTTGGCTCTCACCTTGTCAGGAACCGCGGGAATCATTGTTTCGATCGGTGTCACAGTTGACTCATATGTTGTGTTTTTTGAACGGCTAAAAGACGATATTCAAAGTGGACGAACCCTCAAGAACTCTGCCCAACGAGGCTTTGAAAGCGCTTGGCGAACAATTCTTGCGGCTGACACCGTGTCGCTCATCGGTGCGCTTGTGCTGTGGTGGTTAACGGTCGGTTCTGTTCGCGGATTTGCATTCTTCTTGGGTCTCTCTACTCTGACTGACATTGTCGTGTCGTATTTCTATACAAGACCAACAGTGTTGTTGCTGTCGCGAACCAGATTTCTTAATAGCGGTCGGGTGCTTGGTGTGCGACGCACGGCTAGTCCAGCGATAGGGGACCAATGATGTCAGGTAAAATTAGTCGTCTATATCGCGGAGAAACAACGGTCGATTTCTATGGTCGACGCAGAATTGGTTTTTTTCTTTCGCTTTTCGTTGCTGTCGTCACAGTTGTATCTCTAGCCTCGCAAGGCCTCAACTTAGGGATTGACTTTAAGGGTGGCGTTGCATGGGAAGTTCCAGCCTCGAAAACTTTTGACGTAGAACAAGCAAGGAACGTTCTCGATGCCAATGGCATTTCAAGCAAAGACGCCAAGGTTCAGGTTTTGACATCTGGAACTGATCAACGAATTCGAATTCAGGTTGGCGATCAACCAACAGAAAAAATTAATGTGCTCAAGGAAGCTTTTGCGAAGGATGCTGGCGTTAACACCGACCTGGTGAGTGTGGCTGCAGTGAGCTCAACATGGGGACGCAGCATCACCGAAAAAGCATTGCGTGCACTTGTTGTGTTCTTTGCTCTGGTATCTCTCTATATTGCATTTCGTTTTGAATGGAAAATGGCGCTTGCGGCAATTATCGCAATGGTGCATGATGTGCTCATCAGTGTTGGCGTGTATTCACTTCTTGGTCTAGAAGTAACACCGGCAACTGTTGTGGCATTCTTAACGATCTTGGGCTTCAGTTTGTATGACACCATCGTTGTATTTGACAAAATCCAAGAGAATGATCATCGTTTTAAAACAAGTCGTGTGTCTTATGGCGATGTCATCAACGTGTCGATGAATCAAGTACTGATGCGATCGTTAAACACAAGCATCGCCGCAATTCTGCCGGTGCTGAGTTTGCTTGTTCTTGGGTCATGGGTGATGGGCGCGATTGCACTTCAGGAGTTTGCGGTGGCATTGCTTGTTGGTCTACTTACAGGCGCGTATTCGTCGATTTATATTGCTAGTCCCTTGCTCGGAATGTTCAAAGAGCATGAGACAAAGTATTCGGGTATGCGCGGACACCGTGCACTTGGGCCAGAAATGACTCGCCTCATCTTGACTGGTGCTGCCGCAGGTCGTCGGGCGACGGCACAGCGGTCGGAGGCCACTCGTATTGATGAGGCAGTTGAACAAGCATCAACAGACCAAGACCTAGAGACCGCATCAACGGTGTTGAGTCATCCTCCAAGACCTCGTAAAAAAGGTCGCCGCTAGTCATTCCCACCGTTGGGTAGCCTTGGGAGATGGGCACCGTAGACAGAGTTCTTCCCTGGAGAAGACACCACAATGCCCCAGTTGATGAGTTAGGCGCACTGTTGCTGAGTTATCGGCATCGGCACCCTAAGGCGTCGGTGGCGCTCATCAATAAAGCATATGAAACTGCTCGCGAAGCCCATCGAAGTCAAGTGCGATCAAGCGGTGAGTCTTATATCAACCATCCCATTGCTGTTGCTCGCATAGTTGCTGATATCGGCCTCGATGAGATCTCGTTGGCGGCTGCGCTGCTGCATGATGCGGTAGAGGACACGGAGATCACAGTTGCCGATGTTGAGCGCGATTTTGGCAACGAGGTTGCGTCGATTGTTGACGGAGTGACCAAACTTGAGCGACTACATTTCGATTCGCACGAAGAACAACAGGCTGCCACAATGCGAAAAATGCTTGTGTCAATGGCCAAGGATCTTCGTGTCCTTGTGATCAAACTTGCTGATCGTCTGCACAACATGCGCACTCTTGCCGGAGTCCCTCTCGATAAGCAGCAAAGAGTCGCGCAAGAGACATTAGATATTTATGCCCCCCTCGCTCATCGTTTGGGCATGCAAGAGATGAAGCAAGAACTTGAAGATCTTGCTTTTGCCGCTATTTATCCCAAGCGATACGCCGAACTAGATCAACTCGTCTCAACTCGTTCGCCTGAGCGAGATGTTTTTCTGGCGCGATCGGTTGCAGAAGTACATGCCCGCTTATCTGATGTGCAGATTCAAGCAGAAGTAACGGGTCGCGGAAAACACCTCTGGAGCATCTATGAAAAAATGGTGCAAAAAGAACGTGGCTTCGACGAAATTTTTGACCTTGCTGCGATTCGTATCATTGTTGAAAGCGTTCGTGATTGCTATGCCGCACTCGGCTGTATTCACGGAAAATTCAAGCCAGTTGTGGGTCGCTTTAAGGACTACATTGCGATGCCAAAATTCAACTTGTATCAGTCTCTACACACCACGGTCATCGGGCCAGGCGGCAAAGCGCTAGAAGTACAGATTCGCACACGCGAAATGCACGATCGCGCCGAACGCGGAGTCGCTGCGCATTGGGCATATAAAGATAGTTCCGACGTCTCAGATATTGATTGGCTCAGCAGCATTATTGACTGGCAATCCGAGATCAGTGATCCGTCCCAGTTTATGGAGAGCCTCAAGACAGATCTCGAGCAAGATGAGATCTTTGCGTTTACGCCTAAAGGACGGGTAGTGACATTGCCCCTCAAGGCCACACCAGTTGATTTTGCATACGCCGTACACACTGAAGTTGGGCACGCTTGTATCGGCGCCCGAGTGAATGGACGCCTCGTCTCGCTTGATTCAGAACTTCGCTCTGGTGACACGTGTGAAATATTTACGTCAAAAGTAGAAGATTCTGCACCCTCAAGAGATTGGCTTGGCTTTGTCGAGTCACCGCGCGCAAAAAATAAGATTCGTCAATGGTTCTCACGTGAGCGACGAGATGACATGATTGAGCTTGGCCGCGACGAGTTAACTGCTGAATTACGCCGAGAAGCTCTTCCAGTACAAAGAATCTGGACCTCAGAAGCATTTCTTCATGAACTAGATGCCTTGAGTTATGCCGACACCGACACACTGTTTGCTGCTATCGGGGAACACCATGTTTCTGCACGTGGCTTTGCTCAGCGCATTGCACGCATTGTGCGCGGAGACACCACAGATGAACAGATGTCCGTCTCTGGCCGCATTAACCAACCCGAAATACATCGCCGTACATCACCCGGTATTCATGTCGACGGAATCGACGATGTTTTAGTGCGGCTATCGCGGTGTTGCACCCCCGTTCCAGGCGACGACATCATTGGTTTTGTCACCAAAGGTCGAGGAGTGAGTGTACATCGCTCAGATTGCGCTAATGCGATCTCTCTCATGAACGAACAAGCATCCCGATTGATCGACGTCGAATGGTCCGGAACAGGTGAAGGAGGTGTTTTTCGAGCAGGTGTCGAAGTTGTGGCACTCGATCGCAATCGATTATTACGAGATGTCGCCAACGCACTGTCTGAGCAGCATGTCAATATCGTTTCGTGCAGCACTAATACAGGAGCCGATCGTGTCGCTAAAATGCGTTTTGAGTTCGAACTTGCCGACCCCAACCACCTCGACGCAGTTCTTCGAACAATCAAGTCGATTGAGGCTGTTTATGATGCATATCGCATCGTCCCTGGCGCGAACGCCGACTAACCTGACTTGTCGTGCCTTCGTTTCAGACCAGTCCCGGAACCAGAGATATTCTGCCGCCAGATGCCGCTCGCTGGCGGGAATTCAACGCGATTTTTGCTGACACCGTAGAAGCCGCGGGTTACGGGTGCATTATCCCCCCAATGTTTGAGGATGCAGCCGTGTTTCATCGAATCGGCGAAGCAACAGATGTCGTCTCTAAAGAAATGTATGACTTCCAAGACAAAGGAGGTCGGCATGTCTCTTTGCGCCCCGAACAAACTGCAAGCGTGTGTCGTGCCTACGCTCAACATCGACCTACTACTCCCTGGAAGGTGTGGTACACGGGTCCAAATTTTCGATATGAAAAGGCACAAGCGGGTCGATACAGACAATTCGATCAAGTTGGCATCGAGGCCCTCGGTGTTTATGATTCGGCTCTTGATGTAGAAGTAATTGCACTTGCCTGGAAGTTCTATCAGAGACTCGGGCTTTTGAATGTGCAACTGTTTATTAACTCTTTAGGTGACGATGGTGACCGGGAACGATACGTCGAAGCACTTCGCAACTATTTTTTGTCTCATGCTGATGCATTAACGCCAGAGGCATGTCAGACACTCAACAAAAATCCATTGCGTGTGCTGGATTCAAAACGCCAGGGCGATGCAGAAATTATTGCTGGTGCACCAAAGATCACCGAGTTCTTAAGTGACTCTGCGCGCCAACACTTTGAGGAAGTTCTTGAGGGTCTACGAGTCTTGGGCATACCATTTACTCAAAATGAGCATCTCGTGCGTGGGCTTGATTATTATCGCCGCACTACTTTTGAGTTTGTATCGACGGCTCTTGAATCAGCACAAAATGCTGTTGGCGGAGGCGGACGCTACGACGGCCTCGTCAAAGATCTGGGCGGACCCGATACCCCCGGAATTGGCTTTGCGCTAGGCCTTGATCGCACGTTATTGGCATGTGACGCGGAGGGTGTTTTTGGAGCGCCAAGTTCTTCGGTAGATGTCTTTGTCGTTGATGTTGTCGATGGCACCTACGCACTATCCGTGACAAGCGAGCTTCAAGATGCTGGCTATAGCGCAGATCGTGCATTTGATGCGCGCAGCATGAAAGCACAAATGAAATCAGCCGACCGCAGTGGCGCTCGGTTTGCCATCATCATTGCCCAAGACGAGGTCGCACGTGGCTCATACACGATTCGCGACATGACATCTGCCCAACAGCAACTCGTCGCCAAGGGAGACCTCGTAGAATTTCTTACTCGCAATCTTGGAGCGAGAACCCCACGGAGACACCCATCATGAGCAGTACATCAATGCGCACGCATCTTTGTGGAGCGGTACGAGAAACCAATATTGGCCATACCATCACTGTGTGCGGTTGGGTAGGGCGACGTCGTGAACATGGCGAGCACTTGGCTTTCTTGGATATTCGTGATCATTCCGGCATCATTCAGTGTGTTGTTGACAACAACGTAGACGTGCGTAGTGAGTATGTAGTGCAGGTAACTGGAGTTGTTCGTGCCAGACCAGAAGGAACGATTAACGCCAACATCCCGACGGGGGCAGTCGAACTCGGAGACTGCGTCGTGGTTGTGCTGAACAGCGCAGAGTCACCTCCATTCGCTATTGACGCACGGGCGGACGATGTTGACGAATTGATTCGTCTGAAATTTCGATACCTAGATATCCGCCGCGAACGCCTGCAAAAGAATCTTCGTTTGCGTGCTTCTATCAACTCTGCCATCCGAGAAGCAATGGAGTTACAGGGATTTGTTGAAGTGGAGACACCGATGTTGATGCCCTCAACACCAGAAGGGGCTCGTGAGTTTTTGGTTCCATCTCGCAAAGAACCAGGTTCCTTTTATGCTTTGCCACAATCTCCCCAACTCTGGAAACAGTTGCTAATGCTGGCGGGCATCGATAGGTACTATCAGATTGCGCGTTGCTTGCGCGACGAAGATCTTCGGGCAGATCGTCAGTACGAGTTCATGCAATTAGACGCTGAGATGTCCTTTGTCAACCAAGACGATGTCTTGTCTGCGATCGGTGCTGCCGTAACTGCTGCGGCAACCGCAGCAACCGGATATGCGCCCCCACAGATTGAACGAATGACATGGCGCGATGCGATGGAGAACTATGGCGTGGACAAGCCTGACCTTCGTTTTGAAATGAAGCTTGTCGAAGTCACATCAGTATTCAGTGCCACGGAGTTCAAAGCCTTTGCCGGAGCGCAGTCAATCAAAGCAATCTGTGTTGATGCGCTCACGTATCCAGATGCCGCGGCCTCTGGCCGAAACAAACTTGATGCGTTCACGGATCGAGCAAAAAAAATGGGAGCAAAAGGTTTGGTCTGGATAAAAGTTGGGGCAGATTTGGTGTTTGATTCACCGGTAGCCAAGTTTTTGTCAGACACGGAGAAGGCTGCCTTGCTTAGGTCAACGGGCGCGGTGCAAGGCGATCTTATTTTGATCGTGGCAGATGAGTGGGCCACGACGTGTGAGGTATTGGGGCAGTTGCGCAACGACATCGGACGTCCACCGGTGCATGAGGGTCCGTATCGATATGTCTGGGTAATGGATTTTCCATTATTTGTAGGAGTTGACCCAGTAACGGGAGCACCTCGTCCAGGGCATCATCCGTTTTGTCATCCCCACCCTGACGATATTCATTTAATGGAGACCGACCCACTGAAGGTTCGTGCGTTGGCCTATGACCTGGTGCTGAACGGATGGGAGCTAGGAAGCGGTTCAATTCGTATTCACGAACCTGAGTTGCAGCGACGGGTATTCAACTTGCTCGGAATCTCTGACGATGAGGCCGATAAGAAGTTTGGATTCTTCTTGCAGCCATTCAAATACGGAGCGCCTCCACATGGTGGCTTTGCTTTTGGAATTGATCGTCTCACGGCTGTGCTCGCTGGAGAAGAAAACATTCGTGAAGTGATTGCTTTCCCAAAGACTCAGAGTGGCACAGATCCGATGACAAATGCACCAACACACGTCGATGCGAAGCATCTGACAGAACTTGGCCTGCGTGTGCTTCCTCCTCCAGTTTCGGCATAGGACATGTCAGCGCCCGACCTGTTTTCTGCAGCGGCGCAAGAACGCCTCAAGTCTCGTGCTCCACTTGCATCGCGTATGCGTCCACGAACCTTGGATGAAATTGTCGGACAAAAACATTTAGTAGGGTCGGGATGTGTTCTGCGTCTTCTCGTTGAGAAAGATGCATTGTCGTCAGTGATCTTGTGGGGTCCACCCGGAACCGGAAAAACAACTCTTGCAGAAGTAATCGCCCAATCAACTGCTCGAGATTTTCATCGCCTCTCTGCTGTCTCTGCAGGAGTCAAAGACGTGCGCGAAGTTATTGAACACGCACGACAACGACTCGGTGAAGCCGGCAAGTCTTCAATCGTCTTTATTGACGAGATTCATCGCTTTTCTAAATCACAACAAGATGCATTACTTCCGGCAGTCGAAAACGGAACAATCACATTGATTGGGGCAACGACGGAGAACCCCATGTTCGAGGTGAACGCGCCACTGCGCAGTCGCTCTACGTTGTTTCGCTTAGAGCCACTAGATGAGCACGATATAGAAATATTGCTGAATCGTGGACTGGAGTGCCTAGGTCAAGAAGCGACGTCCCAAGCAGTTGCACTCTTGGTCTCGCGCTGTGTGGGGGACGGTCGCCAAGCTCTCACATCATTAGAAGTTGCGGCAGCGATTGCTGACCAAGACGTCATTTCGGTAACTCATGCAGAAGCCGCACTCAGTACATCGTCACTTCGATACGGACGCGACGATCACTACGACGTGGTGTCTGCTTTTATCAAAAGTATTCGTGGTTCTGATGTAGATGCCGGCATTCATTGGTTGGCACGCATGCTCGAAGCAGGAGAGGATGCACGATTCATCGCGAGACGGCTTGTGATCTTGGCAAGTGAAGATATCGGCATGGCAGACCCAACTGCATTATTGGTCGCCACTGCGGCAGCGCAAGCCGTTGAGTACGTCGGTCTTCCAGAAGCGCAGTTGAACTTGGCCCAAGCAGTTATTCATCTTGGGCGAGCACCAAAGAATAATGCCGTCGCTCAGGCAATTTGGACAGCACGCCAAGATGTTAGAGATGGCTTGATCGGCGAAGTTCCCCAGTTTCTGAGGGATGCTCACTACCGCGGGGCCGATGAATTGGGTCACGGGGTCGGATATGTGTCCCCCCATGATGACCCAACGGCGAAACAGCAATATTTACCAGATTCAGTTGCTGATAAGACCTATTACCGTGAGACTAGTGCTGTTGACGAGTAGCGACAAAGGAAGTGATTGTCATGATGAAGAGATTATTTTGGATTGCCGTCGGCGCCCTGTGCGGAGTGTTTGGATATCAGCGGACAAAACGCACTGTGGCAGATTTTACGGACCGCCTGACGCCCACAAATATCGCCAGCAATGCAATGGAGCAAGCGCTCAAAATCTTTGGCCGACTAGGTAAAGCCTTGCGTGCTGCGACGGATATCTTGCTCAGCGACGACACTCCCTAGTCAGCCTTGCCTCAGACAATAGGATTCAAGTCGTATGGCCGTCACACGAAGCACAAGTACATCTGCGCGTTCGGCTGACGATCTCCGTTCAATCTTCACGTCGTTTTTTGCTGCACGTCAACACTCTGTTGTCCAATCAGCAAGTCTGATTCCCCATGATCCAACCCTGCTCTTTACGGTGGCCGGAATGGTGCCGTTCAAGCCATATTTTGTGGGGGACGAAGTCGCTCCATATCAACGAGCAGTTAGCGTGCAAAAATGCGCGCGCGCCGGTGGCAAACATAACGATCTTGACGAGGTAGGCAGAACCACTCGGCATCTTGTCTTTTTTGAGATGCTCGGGAATTTTAGTTTTGGAGATTATTTTAAAAAAGAAGCGATTCCTTGGTCTTGGGAGTTGGCAACGGAAGTATTCGGATTTGATGGTGATCGTTTGTGGATCACTGTTCACGAGAGTGACGATGAGGCCGAACAGATTTGGCACGATGTCGTGGGCGTACCGATGAATCGTATTCAGCGTCTCGGGGATAAAGATAATTTCTGGCAAGCCGGAGACACCGGACCATGTGGGCCGTGCTCAGAAATTCATATCGATCGCGGGCCATCGTTTGGACCAGAGGGTGGACCACTCAACGACCCAGCAGGAGACCGTTTTCTTGAATTTTGGAATCTTGTGTTTATGCAATACAACCAAGCGCCGGATGGTTCGCGATCACCTTTGCCTAAGCCAAGTATCGATACGGGTGCTGGACTCGAAAGAATTCTCGCGTTGGCTCAAAACGTTGGGTCAGTGTGGGAGACAGATGTGCTGTATCCACTGATTGAGGGTGCCCAAGCCGCAACAAATGCGACATATCAAGTGGGCGACTATCAAGATCGGGCGAGCTTTAGCCTACGCGTGCTTGCCGAGCATGCGCGATCAGCAACCATGCTGGTAAATGACGGAGTGTTTCCTTCTAATGAGAATCGCGGATATGTTCTGCGTCGCATCATTCGACGTGCTGTTCGCCACGCATATTTGCTCGGGACTGAGAAACTTGTGATGCCAGGCTTAGCGAAAACAGCAATTGACATTATGGGAAATGCTTATCCTGAACTGCATAAAAATTCAGATTTCATTCTCGGAGTTATAACAAAAGAAGAAGAACGCTTTCGGCACACGCTAAAAAATGGTCTAGGCATTCTTGAGGCCGATTTGGCGAGTGGTGCAAAAGAACTTTCTGGCAAGGCCACTTTCTTGTTGCACGACACCTATGGATTTCCACTTGAATTAACCCAAGAAATCGTGGGCGAGCGCGGGGTAACGCTAGATATTGCTGGTTTCGAGTCCGAGATGGCAGCGCAACGTAAGCGCGCAAAAGATGCACGCAAGACAGGCAGATCCGATGCCGACCGTGTTGAGGATTATCGCGAGATTATGGAACGAACAGGCACAACTGAGTTTGTTGGCTACACGCACGACGAGGCTGAGGCTACAGTCGTAGCGGTCATCGAGGGCGATGATGGCCATATCGAAGTGTTCCTTGATCGCACGCCGTTTTACTCTGAGAGTGGTGGGCAAGTCGGAGACATTGGCCGTATCGAATCGGCAACAGTTTCAATGCGTGTTCTTGACACCAACTTTGCCTTGCCTGGACTACGCCGCCATATTGCGGTTCTCGAAACAGGCGAGGTTGAGATTGGGCAAACAGTGACGGCATCCATTGATGTCGAAGCACGCTTAGCAACACGACGAAATCACACCGCAACACATATTTTGCATTGGGCATTGCGAACTGTGCTGGGTGAACACGTCAAACAAGCCGGGTCACTTGTATCGCCAGACAGACTGAGATTTGACTTCAGCCACTACGACGCCGTGACAAGCGACGAAATCCGCCAGATTGAAATTCTTGCCAATCAAGAAGTTCTCAACAACACGAATGTGAGTGCAATCGAAACCAGCAAGGAAGACGCAATGGCCGGAGGCGCAATCGCGTTTTTTGGAGACAAATACGGTGATCTTGTTCGCGTGTTACGGGCGGGTTCCTCGACGGAACTGTGTGGCGGAACACATGTAAAGGCCACCGGCGATATCGGAACAATTAAAGTCATATCAGAAGGATCAATCGGATCAAACTTGCGCCGCATTGAGGCAGTGACGGGTCAGCAGACAATTTCGTATATGCAAAGAACTGATGTGATGGTGAACAAAGTGAGCGAACGGGTGGGTGGCCGACCAGATGACATCTTGGCTGGTGTCGAGCGTCGTTTAGATGAAATGAAACTTTTGCAGGACGAAATGAAGTTTCTGCGGTCACAAATAAATGCCACGAGAGCCGCTGATCTTATTCAGCAAGCAGTCGATGGTGTGGTTGTGGGTCGTGTCGATGGCTTGTCTGCGACAGATTTGCGAGAACTCGGCGTTGCTATCCGACAGCATCCCCAAGTTTTAGTGGCGGTTCTCGGCGGCATCACTGACACCGGAGGTGTTTCGCTTGTCGCTGCAATCACATCTGAAGTCAAAATCACAGCGCAAGAGATCATAAAAGACGCTGCCAAAAAAGTTGGTGGGGGTGGTGGTGGCAAAGGAGACGTTGCGACTGCGGGCGGCAAAAACATCGAAGCGATTGACGAAGCACTCGAGATCGCACGACAACATGCAATGTCAGCGGTTAGCGGTCACTAGATCTGATGCGTGTCTTGGGGCTCGATCTAGGAACTAAGCGAATTGGAATCGCGGTGAGCGACCGCAGTGGCACAATCGCAACACCTTTACTTGTATTGCAGCGATCAAAAACAAAGACACAAGATCATGCAGAGATCCATCGTTTGATTCTTGAAGAAGAAGCTGTCGCAATCGTTGTGGGAATGCCATACACGCTGCGCGGCGAAATGGGCGCAACTGCCAAGTCCGCAGAAGCAGAGTGCACGCAACTCGCCAAGGTGGTTGGTGTGCCCGTGTATATCCATGACGAACGCTTCACCACGGTGACTGCAGACAGATCGCTGATGGAGGCTCGAATGAAAGCAGATGCCAGACGACGCGTGGTCGACAAGGTGGCAGCAGCAGTCATGCTGCAGTCGTGGCTTGATGCGCAACCAAAGCCAGAGAAGCCATGAGCAACAACTCCGGAGATCCTCTCCTTGACACAGGCAAAGACGTGTTGGGGGGTGTCGGCGAACTAGCAGTCGACTGGCAGAACGACCCCTGGGATGTTGAAACCATTGTGACCGAAGATGGCGTTGATGTAATTGGGGCGAACGTTCCTAAAAACGTTCAGGCACTGATACGAATCGCTTTGCTCGTTTCACTGGTCGCGGTTCTCGTTATCGGGCTTGCGGGCTTATGGTTCGTGCGACAAATTAATCCTGGAGGCGTCGTTGCGACTCCAATAAATTTTACAATTAATGAGGGCGACACGTTAAAAAGTGTCAGTAATCGCCTCAAGCGGGATGGTGTGATTACGAATGCGACTGTGTTTCGGTGGTACGTGGCGCGCAAGGGAGGAATCGTTTTACTGCCAGGGTATTACTCGCTCAAGCCTCACGACACGGCCGGAAACATTACCCGCGTCCTTAATACACCTCCAGCACAAACGTTCATCAAAGTGACGTTTCCGGAGGGCTTTACGATTGCTCAGATGGCAGAACGTTTAGGGTCAAAAGTATCGTACTTATCGATAGATGACTTCAACTTGGCGCTCAATGATCGGACGATTCGTTCTGAGTTTCAGCCCAAAGATGTGACCAGCCTTGAGGGCTTGTTGTTTCCCGATACTTATCAAGTCTCAGGGGATGACAACGAAACACGCATCGTGCAGCGCATGGTTCAACTCATGGAACGCGTCGGCCGTCAAGAAAAAATCAATGAGTCACAAGCTCGTGTGGGGTATTCGGCGTACAAGGTTTTGATCATCGCGTCAATGATCGAGAGGGAAGCAAAAGTGCCACAAGACAGGGCAAAGATTGCCAGAGTGATCTACAACCGCCTGGCGTTAGGAATGCCCCTCGCAATTGACGCCACGTTGTTGTATGGCGCAGATCCCGAAGCATCTTTTGCTGATCTCAAAGCAGTCGATGGCCCCTACAACACGTATACGCGAAAAGGTCTACCCCCAACTCCCATCGCAAACCCTGGCCGAGCATCAATTTCTGCTGCCTTAGCGCCTGCTCCAGACCCGCCGTTGAGCGATGCAATATGTCAGGGTGCTCCACGTGGGACAAAGTGTCAGTATTTATATTATGTACTCGCCGATGCTGAAGGACGCCACGTCTTTGCCGCAACCTATGAACAGCATCTCGCCAACGTGGAAAAAGCCCGCGTTGCGGGATTACTGAAGTGAGCGTTGCGCAGTTGCCTGTTGCTGCTGTCATCGGTTCGCCGATTCAGCAGAGTTTGTCGCCTTCAATCTTTCGTGCAGCGTTTGCTGAGGCTGGTCGTGACTGGGGATACGTTGGCATAGAGGTGAGTATTGAGACAATTGGCCAAGCAATAAGCGAAGCCATTGCAAAGAATTTAATTGGCCTGTCGGTCACGATGCCATTAAAGGAAGCAATCATTGATTTTCTTGATGAAGTAGACCCAGTTGCACAGACCTTGCGCGCAGTGAACTCTGTACGAATCAACAATGGTCACACCTATGGGCTCAACACAGATGGCGACGGGTGCAGTGATGCCCTCGTCGCTCAAGGTCACACGGTAATTTCTGGTGCACATGCGATTGTGCTGGGGGCCGGAGGCACCGCTAGATCCGTTGCTCTCGCGCTCGTGCGCAGAGGAGCAAGCGTAAAGATGGTGAATCGCACGTTAAAAAATGTTGAGCGAGCAGTCGAGCTCGTTCGATCTTACCCAGAGAGCAGCACTGGTGATATCGAGGTCGGCGATGAAAGCGCGTTTGGTGATGCATCGATCATTGTGAATTGCACATCAGTCGGAATGGCAACAACAGGAGTCTCTCCGATAAATGTCGAAAAGATTCGTCGCGATGCAGTAGTTATGGATGCTGTGTATCAGCCTTTGCACACTGAGTTGTTACTAATGGCTCAGGCTCGTGGATGCACCGTGGTCGATGGTTTGTGGATGCTCATTTATCAAGCAATGCGACAGCATGAGGCATGGTGTGGCACGGTTCCTGATGTATCAGTGATGAGAACTGCGGCGGAGCAAGAACTCAGCCGGCGAGAGCAGTAGCCTAGGTATGGTGCTGCGCTACTTAACCGCCGGAGAATCTCATGGACGAGCCCTGACAGTCATTGTCGAGGGATTGCCAGCGGGCATGCCCGTGCTGGCCTCCGACATTGAATCAGAAATGGCGCGGCGACGTTTGGGGTACGGTCGGGGCCCACGGCAGCGTTTTGAACAAGATGTCATCACGTTGGTTGGCGGCGTCCGCCACGGCAGAACATTGGGCTCGCCAATATCGATAGAAATTCAAAACTCTGAATGGTTTCGCAGTGATAAATGGCATGCCGAAATGTCCCCTGAACCTGGAGCAACAGAATCGCCACTCACGCAACCTCGTCCTGGTCATGCCGATCTCACCGGAATGCAAAAGTATGGTTTCTCCGACGCGCGCGATGTGCTCGAGCGCGCGAGTGCACGCGAGACAGCGGCAAGGGTGGCTGCTGGTGCGCTTGCAAAGCTGCTGCTATCTCATCTTGGTGTTTCCGTATTTAGTCATGTCATTCAGATTGGCGCGGTACGGGCAACTGGTGAAGCTGTTCCGCGCCCCGAAGATTTAGCGGCAATCGATGCGTCTGAAGTGCGATGTTTTCATACAGACACAGAGGCTCAAATGATCGCTCATATCGAAGACGCCGCACGTGACGGCGACAGCCTCGGAGGCATCGTCGAAGTATTGGCGTACGGCGTTCCGATTGGCTTGGGAAGTTATGTCCACTGGGATCGAAAAATTGATGCCTTGCTCGCACAGTCGGTGATGAGTATTCAGGCGGTCAAGGGCGTCGAGATCGGCGATGGTTTTGGAGTTGCTGGCGTGCGCGGCAGCCTCGCGCATGACGCAATTTCTTGGGATGAGACGGGCAAGACCTATCGCCGTGAAACAATGAAAGCTGGTGGCACCGAAGGTGGCATGACAACGGGTGAGCCACTTGTCGTGCGCGCAGCAATGAAACCACTCGCCACCCTGAATCGACCGACGCTTAAAACAGTTGACACGATTACAAAACAAGAGACGGTGAGTTTTAAAGAGCGCACGGATGTAACGGCTGTTCCAGCAATGGGTGTTGTCGCCGAAACGATGGTCGCACTCGTTTTGGCTACTGAGGCACAACGAAAATTTGGTGGAGACTCTCTTGCAGAATTCGTGCGCAATGCGCGGGCCTTTTCTGACAATCTGGCACCATGAGCCAGGACAATTCAAGCCATCCTGCACAAGCCACCCATCTTGTTTTGGTTGGTCTAATGGGGAGTGGAAAGACAACCATCGGTCGTCGCGTTGCCACAGAAACCGGCCGACAGTTTTTTGACACCGACATCATGGTTGAAGAAGACAGCGGACTAAATGTGCGGCAGATTTTTACACAATGGGGCGAGCCTGAGTTTCGTCGACTTGAGCACGTTGCGTTACTCACGGCACTGGCAGCGCACCAACCTGCAGTGATAGCAGCCGCTGGTGGAGTCGTTGTCTCTGATCTCAATCGAGAAGCGCTCGTGAAGGCGCGCAACGAAGGTCTTGCGCAAATCGTTTGGCTAAAAACTGAAGCGTCAACGCTTCTGTCGCGTGTACGAAATGGCGTCCACCGTCCAATGCTTGATGCAGACCCGGCAGCAGCCATACAGGCAATGCAGGATCAACGTACGCAGTGGTATCAGGATTTATCATCTGTCATTGTGTCCACTGATGAGATGTCTGCCGCGCAGGTTGTGGCGGCGGTCGTGTCAGCAATGAACGAGGGAAGCTCTCATGTCTGACATGCAAACAGTTCAGGTCAAGCTAGAGGACCGTTCGTATCCAGTTTTTATTGGACGAGGTGCACGTCATGAGTTAGCGGCGCAGATCAACTCTTCAGTTCGTCGTATCGCTGTCGTCACTCAAGACGGCGTTCCTGCACAACTGATCCCGGAGTTTGCTGATCTCGAGACACACGCATTTGTGATCGGCGACGGGGAAATGCATAAGACACTTGACACAGTGCAGACTCTCTGCCGCTCTTTTTCTGAGGCCGGAATCACACGCTCCGATCTTGTTCTTGGCGTTGGCGGGGGACTGGTGACTGATGTTGCAGGATTCACAGCAGCGGTGTATCACCGTGGGCTTGGGGTGATGCATGTGGCAACCACGTTGTTGGGAATGATTGATGCAGCAATTGGTGGCAAGACGGGAGTCAACATTGCCGAAGGGAAAAATCTCATTGGTGCGTACTGGCAACCACAAGCAGTTGCATGTGACATGGATGCGCTCTTGTCGCTCGGAGACCAAGACTTGCAATGTGGCTACGGCGAGATGGCCAAGTATCACTTTATTTCCCGACAAGATCTTTCTTTGCTACCACTGGGTCAACGAATAGCCCGATGTGTGCAGATCAAAGCAGACATTGTTGCTAGTGATGAGCGCGAGTCAGGACAACGAGCACTCCTGAACTACGGACACACACTTGCACACGCCGTAGAAATTGCAACGAACTTTACTATGCCGCACGGAGTTGCCGTTTCGGTGGGCATCTTATACGCCGCGCATCTTGCTCAGGTGATGGGTCGCATCCCCGAGGCAAGAGTGCAAGAGCACTATGACATCGTGCATGGAATCTACAATCTACAAACGACCCTTCCCGCTGATTTTGATTCCGCGGCTGCGATTTCTTCGATGCGGCGTGATAAGAAAGCGCTCTCATCGTTGACCTTTGTGCTTGATTCCAAGGATGGTCTACAGATCGTCGACGGCATCCTGGAGCAAGACCTCAAACAAGCCTTTGACGCATTGCGAACTCGTCAGGGCTAAAGGGTTGAGCAAAATCACCACATTGGTGGATCAGTCTCAGACTACGGTGGTGATGTGAGCCTCATTAAAACAGTTCTTCTCATTCACGGACCGAATCTCAATCTGCTCGGAACACGCGAACCCGAGGTGTACGGAACGCAGACCCTGCTTGATCATGTCAAAGTCGCCGAGGCCGCCGTTGCTCAGCACGGAGCATCGCTCAAGTCTCTGCAGTCAAATTCAGAATCTCAAATCGTCGAAGCAATTCATTCTGCCAGCGGAACAATTGATGCAATCATTATTAATCCTGGCGCGTTCACTCATTACAGTTGGGCGATTCACGATGCACTCAAGTCATTTGCTGGGCCAGTTGTTGAAGTTCATCTTTCTAATCCAGCAGCAAGAGAGCCATTTCGACACACGAGCGTGATTGCTTCGGTTGCAATCGGTACTATCGCTGGCTTTGGTGGACAAGGTTACGAACTCGCAGCGCATGCGCTTTTTCATCACGGCAGCTGAGTTTTATGTTTAAGCACGAAACATTGACGCCGATAGATGTTCGAGATCGCATCATCCGAACATGCAAAGTGTTGTCTGCGCAGAATCTTCGTTGGGTTTTGCTGCATGACCTGACCAATATTCAATGGTTAACAGGATTCACCGGAAGTGCAGGCGTGGTGCTCATTGACGCACAAAGTGCGGCGTTGCATCTTTTCACGGATGGTCGCTATGTCGAACAGGCCCAACACCAGAGTAGAGATGCTCAGGCAGTCGTGCTCGTACATAGGGTCTCTACGGTGGCGGAGCGATGCGTCCTGATTGCGACACTCGTCAATGGGTCGACGGTGTCTGTTGGTTCTGCTGATGTGACCGTGTCGCTCTTTGAAATACTAAAAGAGCATCTTGAGGTGCAAACAACTCACCAGCATGCTGTCTTTGCAGAGTTGCGCAGAATAAAAGATGCTCCCGAGATGGAGCGCATTAATCAGGCTGCATCAATCGCCGATCAAGCCCTGCAACGCGTCGTTTCTGCTGGTCTGTGTGGGTTAACAGAGAAACACATCCGCAATGAAATTGATAGAACCATGCAGGACCTGGGGGCCGATGGGGTCTCATTCGACACGATTGTTGCGACAGGACCAAATGCTGCATTACCTCATCATCGTCCCGATGCGACTGTTGTGATGCCAGGACATTTGGTTGTGATTGACATGGGGGCACTGGTCGATGGCTATCACTCAGATATGACGCGAACAATTAAAGTTGGCGAACCTAGTTCTGATGACCTAGCGGTGTTTGATGTGGTGTGCAGAGCACAGGCTGCAGGAGTCGACGCCGTAACAGCAGGGGTGACAGCAAGAGAGGTCGATACGGCATGTCGCTCTATTATCGGAGATGCGGGCTATGGCCAATACTTCACACATGGGACCGGTCACGGCGTCGGTCTAGTGATACATGAAGAACCCTTCATAAATGATCGATCCCAACAGGTCTTATTGGCTGGCGAAGTAGTGACTGTGGAGCCTGGGGTCTATCGTGGTGGGGTCAGCGGCGTCCGCATCGAAGATCTGGTGGAAGTCACTAGTAACGGATGTCGCCTTGTTAGCCAAACTCCCAAGGATTTGTCATGCCCGCCATTTCAACGAACGATCTAAAAAACGGTATCAGCCTGTTACTCGATAACGGCTTGTTCACAGTGATCGAATTTCAGCACGTGAAGCCTGGCAAGGGTGGAGCCTTTGTTCGTACTAAATTACGAAATCTCCGAAACGGAAACGTCATAGAGAAAACCTTCAACGCTGGTATTCGAGTCGAGCAAGCAATTCTGGACAAGCGAGACATGCAATTTTTGTATAAGGACGGTGATGACTTTGTTTTCATGGACACCGAGACCTACGACCAAATGACTGTTGCGCCTGTTGCGCTCGGTGATGCGGCTGACTATCTCGTTGAATCAGCAACGGCTGTTATGGCCCTTTTTGGTGACGAAATCGTGAGCGTCGAAATTCCTGCATCCGTAGAACTCAGTATCGCTGATACAGAACCTGGTCTTCAAGGAGATCGAGTGTCAGGCGCGCGTAAACCAGCAACATTGCAAACGGGCAAAGTGATCCAAGTTCCACTTTTCGTTGTCATAGGCGACAAGGTCAAAGTGGATACGCGCTCTGGCGATTACATCACGCGGGTCTGATGTCAGTTCCAGAGCCACTCGGCACACAAAGGCGCAGCGATGATCGAACCGATGCCCGAGAACAGGCACTGATCGCGTTGTATGAGGCAGAACAACGTGGAGTATCTCTTGTCGATGTAATGAAGGATCGACCAAAATCCACAGAGGATCTAGCTCGTCTCATTGTTGTCGGCGTTTCAGAAGATGCCATGGCGATTGATTCTCTGATTACGACGCACTCCAAGGGTTGGGCTCTTGACCGGATGCCAGCGCTTGATCGGGCGATATTACGAATGGGAGTTTTTGAGTTGCTTCATCGGCTAGACACGCCCATCGCCGTCATCATTGATGAGGCTGTCGAATTGGCGAAGCGCTTTTCCACCGATGATTCGGGAAGATTCGTTAATGGCGTCTTGGCAGCAGTTGCGAGAGCAGCACGACCGTCCGAGGAATAAATTTGTTCTAGGATTCTGTCGTGACAGTGCTAAAAACACTCTTCAAGAATGAACGCTTTACATCGCGAAATATATCAGTAGCGGCCATACTCTTTGCGGCGGCGCTCTATGCATGGTGGTTCTCGGTTGTCACAATCGACACACATCGCGGCCTTGGAACATCGGCGTACGACTTGGGCTTATACGACCAAGGGGTCTGGCTGTTGTCGAGGTTCAAAGCCCCGTTTGTCACGCTGATGGGTCGCAACATGTTTGGGGATCATGCATCTTTAATTTTGATACTGCTTGCACCGTTGTATTGGTTGTTTCCCGGATCCGAGACACTGCTTGTTGTGCAGTCGATGGCGATTGCAGCAGGATCTATCCCTTTGTATTTGTATGCCAGGCGGCGTCTCAATAATGACTGGCTAGCGGTGATGGCTGGCATGTGCTGGCTCTTGCATCCAGCGGTAAGCGGTAGCAACTTTGAAAACTTCCACCCTGATTCGATGCTTGGACTCTTTGTGCCCCTCGCGCTGTACGCAGCCCTTGAAAGTAAATGGCGACTCTATATTTTCTCAGTAATTTTATGCGCGCTAGTGAAGGAAGACGTCGTGCTTGTCCTTGCCCCGCTTGGTGTTTGGGTCGCACTCAGGCGCGATCGGCGAATCGGTTACGCAACAATTGCGGCGAGCGTGATTGCAACGCTCGCCGGCATGTTTGTCTTGATGCGCAGTCTCATTGGCGTGCCAACGCGTAATGGTTGGCGAATTCCATTTGGTGGGTTTGGCGGATTCATTAAGAAATCATTAACGGATCCATCAACGGTTTTAGAGTATCTCTCTAGCGAAGGTCGACTTTTTTATATCTGGCAAATGGTTGCACCTGTCGGGGTGTTATTTGTGTTAATGCCTGATCTTGCTCTTGTAAGTGGCTTGGTATTGCTTGGCAACATTGTGAGTACTTTTTGGTATCAGTTTCATATCGGTTATCACTACTCACTCATCGCCGTTCCTGCTCTCATTTTTGGTTCGGTGTACGCCATTGGGCGAGTGAGCAAACGCAGTCGGATCTTGTTGTGTGGCGCGATGCTCATCTGCAGTGTGACAACTGCAGTGATATGGGGGTCTTATGGCTTTTCGCGACATCCTCAGTATCACTGGCCTGCGTCTCATCCCGTCGCGGTGGCAGCGCGAGACATCATGAAAGATGTTCCCGATGACGCGGTGATCTCGGTGTATCACAGTCTCGCGCCACATTTGGCCCATCGAGAAAAGATATATAGGTTCCCGAATCCATTTCGTGTGGTGTTGTATGGAGTAGACATTTCTCTGGAGGGGTCACGATTGCCGGAGTCTGGACTCGTTAAATACGTGGTGTTGCCTGTCCAAAGAGACGCGGAAATGACGAAAGACTGGAATTCTGTGAGCGGTAGTTTTGAACTAGTCCGCGCCAATGAAGCATTCGAACTGTACGGGCGATCTGGGGGCTAGAAGAACTAGTCGGGTGTCGGGAGAGCACAAAAAATCCCTCCGCCTCTTGTAATCCGCCAACCATTGCTGTACTGTGTGGGTAACCGTGAAGTGAGTCCCGTGAGGCTCACACGGAAGGAAAACGATATGACGGCAGTCAAATGTAATTCGCTTCGCCCCGCGGTAGGGGCTTTTTTGCTGCCTGGGTTCAGTTATGAGTGGGGTCGCTGATGTCGTCGGCCGGAACTCAAAGTGGGGCGGTCGTGCTCACTGCTCAGGACATCAATCGAGCGATTACTCGCATTGCCCATGAAATATTGGAGCGAAACCGTGGCATCAACAATGTGGTTCTCGTGGGCATGCAACGCGGAGGTGTCTGGATTGCAGACGCGATTAAGGCGGCTGTAGAGCGAGTGGAGCCGGGTTCAACAGTCGGTGCTGGATCAATTGATGTGTCGATGTATCGCGACGACATTGGATTGCGACCAGTTGTTCCTGCGGCAGCAACGAATATTTCTGTCGACCTGTCGGGGCGCACCGTTGTTCTTGTAGACGACGTGCTATTTACGGGCCGAACAGTGCGAGCGGCTCTGGAAGCCCTAAATGATTATGGCCGACCGCGCGCCGTTCAGCTTGCGGTACTTGTTGATCGCGGACACCGTGAACTTCCAATTCGTCCAGATTACGTAGGAAAGAATATTCCAACACATTTTGACGACGAAGTTCTTGTGAACGAATCAGGTGTTGTGGTCACATTGGCACAGCAAGTCGAAGAAAAAGTCTCATGAAACACCTTCTCTCTGCCGACGACCTGACAACCGATGAAATCATTGCGTTACTCGGCATGGCTGACCATATGGCAGAAGTCAATGCGCGTCCAGTCCCAAAGGTGCCAGCACTGCGTGGCAAAACAGTTGCGAGCGTTTTTTTTGAAGACAGTACGCGAACACGGCTGAGTTTTGAAACGGCCGCCAAACGTTTGTCAGCAGACACGATGACATTTAGCGCGAGCACGTCAAGCCTGAATAAGGGCGAAAGCCTGCGAGACACCATTGAAACACTGTCGGCAATGCGAGTAGATGCGTTTGTCGTGCGGCATAAATCGAGCGGAGTGCCACTGCAGGTAACAGAGTGGACAGATGCATGCGTTATTAATGCGGGCGATGGTTGGCATCAACATCCGACGCAGGCACTCACCGATGCCTACACGATGACCCGCGAATTTGGTACTCCGCAGACTCTTAGTGGAAAGACAGTTGCCATAGTCGGCGACATCCTGCATAGCCGAGTGGCACGCAGCAACGTTTCTGTACTGACCAAACTCGGAGCAAAAGTTGTTCTTGTTGCTCCAAGCACTCTGATCCCGGCGTCTGCAACAGAATGGCCAGTGAATATCTCTCATTCCCTAGACGACGTCATCGCTGATGTCGATGTTTTGTATATGTTGCGGATGCAACAAGAACGAATGGAGACAGCATTTGTTCCTTCGCTCGGTGAATACACAAAGCGATTTGGCCTGACGGCGCACCGAGCTTCGCGACTGGCAGAACATGCTCTCGTAATGCACCCCGGACCGATGAATAGGGGAATCGACATGGTGGTAGATCCTGCAGACGTGCCAGGAAGTCGTATTTTGAAACAGGTCACCAACGGGATTCCTGTTCGAATGGCTGTGTTGTTCACGCTCCTCGGAGCCGGCAATGCCAGCCAACTCACACAAGGAACAGATCTATGAGCAAATCAGCAGCAGAGTTAGTGTTTCAGAACGCATCCATCGTTCATCCAACGGGAGTCGAAGTTGGTGATGTTGCAATCGCGGCCGGATTGATTGTTGGCGTCGGTTCTGGACTAACTGGTAAAAAAATTATTGATGCCACCGGACTGCATCTATCGTCAGGCTTTGTTGATCTTCATACACACCTGCGCGAACCCGGCAAAGAAGAAGCCGAAACAATAGAGACCGGAAGTAGGGCGGCAGCGTTGGGTGGCTACACGGCAGTTATCGCTATGCCCAACACTGATCCATCACAAGATTGCGTCGCCGTCGTGAACTTTGTTCGCCAAAAAGCAACAGAAGTTGGGCTCTGTGAAGTAGTTCCGTCAGCCTGCATCACCGTGGGGCGAAGAGGTGAACAGCTTGTGCCTTTTGCGGCCCTACATGAAGCTGGTGTACGAATTTTCACGGATGATGGAAATGGTGTTCAAGACCCGCTGATCATGCGTCGGGCACTTGAATATTCGCGGGATCTGGACATTGTGTTGGCACAGCACTGCGAAGTGTCTCGACTCACCGAAGGTGCCGTGATGCACGAAGGTGAATGTTGCTCAGCACTTGGCGTGCCCGGGTGGCCATCAATTGCAGAAGAACTGATGGTGCATCGTGATATAGAACTTGTGCGCCTAACTGGTGCACCGATGCACTTTTTGCATCTGTCGACGGCCGGAAGCGTTGAACTGGTGCGACGCGCAAAGGCAGATGGATTGCCAGTGACAGCCGAAGTCACGCCGCATCACTTGGCCTTGACGGATGACTTGTTGGTGGGTTTTGACTCAGTATTCAAGGTGAATCCACCGCTCAGAACGAGCGCAGATATTGAAGCCCTCAAAGATGGTGTTGTCGACGGAACAATTGACGCGATTGCCACTGACCACGCGCCCCACGCTGCGCACACAAAAGATGTCCCCATCGATAGTGCACCACCCGGAATGCTTGGCCTTGAAACGGCACTCGGAGTTGTCAATACAGCCCTCGATATTTCAGTAGTGCGATTAGTGGAGCTGTTGTCTTGGAACCCTGCTCGTATTGCTGGGATTCAAGATCGCCATGGTCGCCCTATTGCAGTAGGAGAGGTTGCCAATATTTCTGTGTGGTCGAGTACTGCAACATGGAACGTGTCTCGAAACGAAATGGCGAGCAAGAGTAAGAACACGCCGTATCACGGCATGAAGATCAGGGGAAAAGTGAAGTACACAGTTTTTAACGGCGAACTCGTAGTCGATAATGAAAGGGCAGTGCGATGACATCTTCTCTTACGACACCAGTCGCAGCGGCCCTTGTCTTAGAGGATGGCTCAGTCTTTGAAGGAGAGTCTCTGGGACATCAGCCCAAGGAGGGCATTGCTTCAGGCGAAGTTGTTTTCAACACGGCCATGACCGGTTACCAAGAAGTAATCACAGATCCGTCGTATGCAGGTCAAATTATTACTTTTACGACCGCGCATCTTGGCAACTATGGTGTGAACGCTTTTGACAACGAATCATCACGTCCGCATGCGCGCGGTGTCATCATGCGAGACATGGCACGTCGGCGAAGCAACTGGCGTAGTGAAGATGATTTGGATTCAATGTTGCGGGCGCACCGACTGCCAGCAATCGGTGGCATCGATACACGTCGACTCACGCGACTCTTGCGGGATAGTGGTTCGTTGCAGGGAGCATTTGGAACAGCATCTGAATCCGATCTCCTAGCAACTGCTCGCGCAGAAAAAGGCACAGGTGGTACCGATTTGGTTTCAACCGTCACAACTGACAAACCCTACGTATATGGCTCAGGGAAATTTCATGTCGTCGCGTTCGACTTCGGAATCAAAACGACAATCTTGCGATGCCTTGCTGATTTTGCCATGGTCACTGTTGTGCCTGCATCAACCACGGCTGCAGAGATTCAATCCATGTCAGTAGATGGCGTGTTTTTATCAAACGGACCAGGAGATCCCGAGATGGTCGTTGGAGCTCCCGAAAATATTCGCAAGATTGTAGAAAGCGGGATAGCAACATTTGGAATTTGCCTCGGGCATCAGTTGCTATCGCTTGCATATGGGGGCAAGACTTTTAAATTGCCTTTTGGTCATCACGGCGGAAATCACCCTGTTCGGCGAATCGCTACCGGCACCGTCGAAATCACAAGTCAAAATCATAATTTCTGCGTTGATCCAGATTCATTGTCAGGTGTAGCCGACATCACGCATGTCAATCTCAACGACAATACAAATGAGGGCATGCGTATTCGAGGTGCTCGTGCGTTCAGCGTGCAGTATCACCCTGAAGCCGGACCGGGCCCTCATGACAGTCGATATTTGTTTGCGGAGTTCATTGCAATGATGGAAGGAAAGTAATGCCCAAGCGCCAAGATATCCAGAGCATTTTGGTCATTGGGTCTGGCCCAATTGTGATTGGTCAAGCCTGTGAGTTTGACTATTCCGGAACTCAAGCGTGTCGTGTGTTGCGCGACGAGGGCTACAGAGTCATTCTTGCCAACTCAAACCCGGCAACGATTATGACTGATCCAGATTTTGCCGATCGCACATATATCGAACCTCTTACTCCCGAGATCTTGGAACTCATTATTGCTCGTGAAAAACCTGATGCAGTGCTTCCTACTTTGGGCGGACAAACAGGGCTCAACTTGGCGATGGCATTATTTGAACGCGGAGTTGTTGGTGTTCCAGGAACGCCCGAATTGATTGGTGCTAACGCTGAAGCGATTGCCACGGCCGAAGATCGAGATCGCTTTAAAAAAGCAATGATCGAGATTGGTCTCAGCGTGCCCAATAGCGGCGTTGCTCACAACATGGATGAGTCAATGGTGGTTGTCGCTGAGATTGGACTTCCTGTCATCATTCGTCCCGCATATATTTTGGGAGGCAAAGGAACCGGAATCGCGTCGACGATGGAGGAGTTCATTCATATTGCGCGCAATGGTCTAGACGCCAGTCCTATCCATGAGATCTTGATTGAGACTTCAATAGCTGGCTGGAAAGAATACGAACTTGAAGTGATGCGTGACCGCGCCGATAACTGTGTCGTCATCTGCAGTATCGAGAACTTCGATCCGATGGGCGTACACACCGGTGATTCCATCACGGTTGCACCCGCACAGACGTTGTCAGATGTGGAGTATCAACTCATGCGGGATGCTGCATTTGCGTGCATTAGGCGTGTTGGTGTCGAAACAGGCGGATCCAACGTGCAGTTCGCCGTTAATCCCGCCAATGGTGACCAAGTGGTGATCGAGATGAACCCACGAGTATCGCGGTCGTCAGCGCTTGCATCGAAGGCGACTGGGTTTCCGATTGCCAAGATTGCAGCAAAACTTGCAGTTGGTTACACACTTGATGAAATACCTAACGACATCACACGGATGACGCCAGCAAGTTTTGAGCCCTCAATTGACTATGTCGTCACAAAAATTCCTCGGTGGGCTTTTGAGAAGTTTCCCGGAACATCCGGAATCCTTGGGACACAGATGCAAAGCGTCGGAGAAGTCATGTCAATCGGAAGAACATTTCCAGAGAGTCTGCAAAAGGGACTTCGCTCACTTGAGCAAGGTCGCTTCGGACTGAATTGTGACCCGGCAGAAAAACAGTACGAGGCTTTTTCTGATGCCGAACTTTTAAAGAAGTGCGGTGTCGCAACGCCCGAAAGAATCTTTTATGTAGGCGAAGCATTACAGAGGGGTCTTGGAGTAGAGGTTGTTCATGGTGCAACGCAGATCGACCCATGGTTTTTGGACGAGATGCAAATGATCATCGACGAACGAGCAAGCCTGACCGGACTTGGCCTGGCAGACATTGTTCCAACTCATTGGCGCAGACTAAAGCGATTGGGCTTCTCTGATGTGCAGATTGGATATGCAGTCGGGGCTAGCGAGCATGAGGTGCGCAGCGCGCGAGAAGCAGCCGGAATCATCCCCACGTACAAGACAGTCGACACATGTGCCGCCGAATTCAATGCAACAACGCCCTATCACTACTCAACATATGAAGACGAAACAGAAGTACGGCATTCATCCAAACCGCGCGTCATCATCTTGGGCTCTGGACCAAATCGCATTGGACAAGGAATCGAGTTTGACTACTGCTGCGTTCATGCCAGTTTTGCGCTTCGTGATGCCGGATTTGAAACAGTGATGGTGAACTGCAATCCAGAAACTGTGTCAACTGACTACGACACCTCTGATCGTTTGTACTTCGAACCGCTCACTCAAGAAGATGTTCTCAATGTGATTGCTGCCGAAACAGCAGCCTCTGGCGGAGTCGCACCCAAAGTAATTGTTAGTCTCGGGGGACAAACACCACTCAAGTTGTCGGGGCTTATTCCATCCGAACTAGTGGCGGGTACATCGCCACGCTCAATTGATCTTGCAGAGGATCGCGAAAAATGGAACACACTGTGTAACGCACTGCAGATTCCTCAGCCTCCCGGCGGAACCGCAGCGACTTTTGAAAAGGCTCAAGAGATCACGCACATGATCGGATATCCGGTGTTAGTTCGACCTAGTTACGTATTGGGTGGGCGAGGGATGCAGATAGTGCATGACGACGAACATCTTGAGCGAGCAATGAAAGAGCTTGCAGGTTTTGGAACTCTCGGAAAAGAAGGGGGCTTGTCGGTAGAGCGACCCGTGCTGATAGACCGCTTTCTTGAAGAAGCCACCGAAGTTGACGTTGATGCAATTCGTGACTACACAGGCGAAGTACTCATCGGCGGAGTGATGGAACACGTTGAAGAAGCAGGTGTCCATTCAGGAGACAGCGCGTGCACGATTCCGCCTCAAACATTGCCGTCTTGGGTGATTGAAGTAATCGAGGCCTACACGAAATCAATTGCGGATGCGCTAGAAGTAGTTGGGCTTGTCAATGTGCAATACGCCGTTGTCGGTCACACCGTGTATGTCATTGAGGCCAACCCTCGTGCATCTCGAACCGTTCCCTTTGTCGCAAAAGCAACGGGTGTGCCTTTGGCTAAAGTTGCAAGCCGTGTCATGCTCGGAGCAACGCTTCAAGAACTGCGCGTTGAAGGACTCTTGACACATCCAGTCACCGGTGGTCACGTGTCCGTCAAAGAAGCAGTGCTTCCTTTTAATCGCTTTCCCGATGTTGATACTGCGCTCGGACCAGAGATGCGTTCGACAGGCGAAGTCATGGGCATTGATCGAACATTTGGTCGTGCCTTTATCAAGGCCGAGACAGCAGCCGGAACAGTGTTACCGACATCTGGAACGGTTTTTTTATCGCTTGCTGATGCAGATAAGCCAGCGGGATTAGTAGTCGCTAAGCGTCTTCGGGATTTGGGTCTTGGGATTGCTGCGACGACCGGCACTGCAGAGTATTTAGAGCGCTTCGGACAACGTGTTGACAGAGTAATTGGCAAGTTATCCGAATCGCATATGAGTCTTGAAAATGCAGTTGATCTCATTGCGCAAGGAGAAATCAGTTTTGTCGTGAATACTCCGCAAGGAAGAGGATCTCGCTCCGACGGCGAAGCGATTCGAAAAGCGGCTAACGCTAATCGTGTATCATCAGTAACAACAGTCAAGGCGGCGCTCGCAGCGATGAATGGCTTGGCAGAACAGCGCGATCATGACGTCGAAGTGAGATCACTACAGGAGTATCACGGCCGATGAGAGACAAGCCTGTCTTGCGTGACAAGAAAGAGTCGCTCTGGCGTTCTCTTGGCGATGTCACAACGGCAGGCGTCACTTTAAAAAATCCGATTCTGACGGCCTCTGGCACGGCTGGTCACGGTGCCGAACTTGCACCTTATTTTGCTCTTTCGTCTCTTGGTGCTGTTGTCGTAAAAAGTTTGTATCCAACGTCATGGCCCGGTAATCCGGCACCGCGCATTCACAACACACCGAGCGGAATGCTCAATGCTGTTGGCTTGCAGGGCCCTGGAGTAGAGGCGTGGGTAAAACAAGATCTTGGGGCACTGCGCGCAGTCGATGCCACGGTTGTGGCAAGTATCTGGGGTCGAACGATTGATGATTACGCCACGGCTGCTCGTCAGTTAGTTGCTTCGCATGCCTCGCTCGTCGCCGTTGAAGTGAATCTCTCATGCCCCAACCTCGAAGGAAGAGCTGGAATATTTGCACACGACGCCGACCTCAGCGCACAAGTCGTTCGTGTTGTTGTCGACGAACTTGGCCGGTGCGGAGTGCCAGTCTGGGCGAAACTCAGCCCGAACACAGATCGTGTTTTGCAGGTTGTAGAAGCTGTAGAAAAGGCAGGGGCAACTGCGGTGACTCTCATCAACACATTGTTGGGTATGCAACTAGATATCTCTACTCGCAAGGCCAGTTTAGGAAATGGCGGTGGTGGATTATCTGGTAGGGCAATTCATCCAGTCGCTGTGCGCACGATATACGACGTTCGACAGTCATTCCCAGAGGTCCCAATCATTGGAGTCGGTGGTGTCGCTAGTGGTTCTGATGTCATTGAAATGATGATGGCTGGGGCGTCACTTGTGCAGGTGGGCACAGCAACTTTTGCCGACCCACGGGCGCCACAAAAGATCTTGCATGAAGCGTCTCGGTTGATGCGCGGACTTGGCGCCTCGCGGTGGGAAGAAGTGTTAAATGCTGCCCATTAGGATTACGTGATGGGACTCACAGACGCCGACCGAGAATTTGTCGCCAGCGTGCGAGATCGTCGTCGGTCCGTGTGTCAAAAAATTGCAAAGTCGCAACTAACCGTTCGTCAAGCCGTCCATCTCGCACGTACAGACGAGCAAGTGCGTGATCTGTACGCCGTAAAAGTTCTTGATGTGCATCCAGCACTTGGCAAGGTGGCGGGACGGCGGCTGCTCATTAGCGTTGGCGCACATCAGTTCAGCACGTTGGCATCTCTTGACGACGACATGATTGAACGCATCGAAGAAGTGATTCAAGGTAAACCAGTATGAGCAAGCCACTTATTATTGTGGTTTCTGGACCAGGCGGTGCTGGCAAAGGAACTCTCGTGGATGTGTTACTCGAACGTGACACTGCACTGTGGTTGAGTCGGTCGTGGACAACGCGGGCCCAGCGAGAGGGAGAGCCAGACGATGCATATGTGTTTGTGTCACGAGATCAGTTCCACAGAAGAATTGGTGATAAAGGATTTTTGGAGTGGACCGAATTTTTAGGAAATCTGTACGGATCTCCAATCCCTGATGATGACAGTGGTAACGACATTGTCTTAGAGATTGAACTCCATGGCGCCAAACAGGTAAAGGAACAACATCCAGAAGCACTGCTGGTCTTTGTGATGCCTCCTTCGCGCCAAGAGCAAGAACGACGTCTGCGGGAGCGCGGAGACCCCTATCGCCATGTGATGCAGCGCCTCAAAAAAGCCGAGAGCGAGGAGCGAGAGGGCACGGCCTTGGCCGATGTGGTGATCGTCAATGATGACCTGGAGAGGGCAGTGGCCGAACTAGTGCTTGCCATCGGTGTGGCACGGCGCTCGCGCGGCTAGCCTGACAGGGTCCTACGGAGGTCCCCTACATGTCACGTCAAAACGATTCAATGATCGATCCCAAGATTGAGGAACTCCTCGATCGTGTGGATTCCAAGTTTAGTCTCGTCACTCTTGCTGCCTACCGCGCGCGTCAGATCAACTCATACTTTGGTCAACTTGGCGACGGCCTCGGACACATGATTCCGCCGCAGGTTTCATCTGTTGCCCGTAAGCCACTATCAATCGCGTTTGAAGAAATCGCCGCTGACAAGATCGTCAAGGTTGCTCGTCCTGACTACGAAGAAATGCAAGATGAAGCAACTGCGATGTTTGGGGAATTGCCCGACAATGTTGACGCCAGCACCTTTGCTTTGTTGCAGGGCTCAAGTGTTGACGATGTCGCTGTAGACGAAGCTCCTGCGAGCGAGTGATTCTCGCTACATAGTTGCCATGTCGCAATTAGCCTCACGGCGAATAGTTCTTGGAGTTTCCGGCGGAATCGCCGCTTATAAATCTGTCGAACTCTGTCGACAACTAGTTGACCTTGGTGCGCATGTTGTGCCTGTGATGACCGCTGATGCTCATCGCTTTATTGGTCCTGTTACTTTGTCGGCGCTTGCATCTGAGCCAGTTCACACCAGTTTGTGGGACGATGCGTCAGCGATTCCGCATACACAATTGGGTCAAACAGCAGACATCATTGTGGTGGCACCCGCAACTGCACGAGTGTTGTCGGCATACGCCACTGGCTCATCTGAAGATCTGCTCACGGCGACACTAATTGCAACTCGGGCGCCAGTTGTGGTGTGTCCGGCAATGCATACAGAAATGTGGGAACACCCTGCTGTGCAAAAAAATATTGAAATTCTGCGGTCTCGCGGTGTGTATATCGTGGAGCCAGAGACCGGTCGACTTGCTGGTGGAGACATTGGGGCTGGGCGATTAGCGTCAACAGAGAAAATATGTGCCGAGATCATCCGTGTTCTTGGTATTTCTCAAGATCTTGTCGGGTTAGATATCGTCGTGACCGCCGGTGGTACGCGAGAGCCAATCGATGCGGTTCGCGTTATTGCTAATCGCTCAAGCGGAAAACAAGGATACGCAATTGCGACAATTGCCGCTCAGCGAGGTGCTCACGTCACACTCATCACAACAGTTGATCGCGTGGTGCCATCTGGTGTCACTCAAGTACAAGTTGAAACAGCTCAGCAAATGAAAGATGCAGTTGACGCTGTGGCTCTATCGGCAGACGTCGTCATCATGGCCGCGGCAGTCGCAGATTTTCGACCAGTCGTATGCGCAGATCAAAAACTAAAAAAGGCTGATGGGGTGCCCAACATCGTGCTCGAACCAACGCCGGACATTTTGGCAGGACTAGGTCAGCGCAAGCCCCTCGGTCAGACACTTGTGGGCTTTGCTGCCGAGACAGACAGTCTTGTAGCCCACGCCACCGCAAAATTATCTGCAAAATGCCTTGATCTCATTGTCGCCAATGATGTCAGTGCTGAGGGTGTGGGTTTTGGCCATGACACCAACGCCGTTGTGCTTTTAAGCCCCCATCTGCCAGCGATGACCGTGGCGCTTGCAGACAAACACGCGATTGCCCATGCCGTATTAGATAGCGTAGTGAAGGTTCGTCATCAAAAACAGGAGAGCAAGTGAAGAAGTACACATTTACATCAGAGAGCGTGACCGAGGGCCATCCAGACAAGATGGCAGATCAGGTTTCGGACGCAGTTCTTGACGCTCTACTTGCTCAAGACCCTGATAGTCGTGTTGCATGCGAAACGCTTTTGACAACCGGACTCTGCATTGTTTCTGGCGAGATCACGACCAAGGGGTACGTCGATATTCCAACAATTGCACGCGAAACAATTATGGGTATCGGATACGACAACGCAACATATGGTTTTGATGGCAAGACGTGCGCAGTTGGTGTATACCTCGACGCGCAAAGTGCTGATATCGCTCAAGGCGTAGACGCCAGTGAAGAAATGCGCCGTGGCAAAAGTGGTGAAGACATTCTCAATAGCCAGGGTGCTGGTGACCAGGGAATGATGTTTGGTTATGCGTGCGACGAAACTCCCGAACTGATGCCGCTGCCGATTTGGTTGGCACATCGCATGGCAGAGCGTTTAACTGAAGTTCGTAAGTCGGGACAAATCCCGTACTTGCGTCCAGATGGCAAGACACAAGTGACTTTTGAATACGAAGACGGTCGTCCCGTGCGTTTGAGCACAGTCCTGATTTCAACACAACACGGAGATCGCGTTGATCGTGATACGCAGATTCGACCTGACCTCATAGAGCAAGTCATTATGCCAACCATCCCTGAAGCGTTCAGAGGTGACAAGCCAGAAATCCATATCAACCCAACTGGAAAATTTGTGTTGGGCGGACCTCACGCCGACACTGGTTTGACTGGTCGAAAAATAATTGTTGACACCTACGGTGGTATGGGGCGTCACGGTGGTGGCGCATTCTCCGGAAAAGATCCGTCAAAGGTTGACAGGTCTGCTGCCTATGCCGCACGGTGGGTGGCTAAGCATGTTGTGGCTAGCGGTGCTGCTGCAAAGTGCGAGGTTCAAGTTGCATACGCAATCGGAATGGCTCAACCGATCAGTATTTTGGTTGAAACATTTGGGACAAATAAAGTGTCCGAGAACGAGATTGAAGCCGCAGTTCGCGCCACCTTTGACTTGCGACCCGCTGCAATTGTGCGGGACCTTAATTTGAAGCGTCCGATCTATCAGCAGACTGCCGCGTACGGACATTTTGGCCGCAACAACCCAGACTTCACATGGGAAATACTTTCCCGACTTGATGCGTTTAAGGCTGCTGTCAAACTCTGAGCGCTGAGCCTGTTCACATTGCACGAGTCGTCACAGACGTCTCGGGTATTGACAAGGTCTTTGATTATTCAATTCCGCCAGCATTGGTTCAAACAACGCAAGTAGGAACAAAAGTTCGCGTCAATCTTCATGGACGTCGCGTCGGTGGTTGGGTGGTTGCGATCGGAGACTCCTCAACACCAGGCTTCGATAGCGCCCATGAGTCCAAGTTGATACCGCTGGTGTCCGTCTCAGGCGCTGGAGTCGAGCCGTATCTCGTTGACCTCGTGACGTGGGTGGCAACAATGTGGTGCGGACCGATTCGCGCGGTTCTGAGTTCGGCGACAGCACCGGCGGTTCGGGTGAGCCGTGGTTCGCCTCAGCGTGGACGCAGCGTGAAACCAACCGATGACAGTGTGGCTGCATCAACGCGTTTGCTGATCGAACAAGGCGGTGGCTTGCTAGTGGTTCCGCCGCTGCAGTCAGCGATATCAGTAATTGCTGCTGCAGCCCAAAGTGGTCCGGTGCTGGCGTTATGCCCGACGATTCGAATGTGCATATTAGGTGCAGCAAGTTTGCGTCGCCGCGGTCTGGTCGTGGCTGTGATGCCAGATGACTGGTCGCGTGCAGCGAGTGGGGTGGATGTAGTGATCGGTGCTCGCTCTGGTGTCTGGGCACCATGTGTTGGGATGGCGTCGATTGTGGTGATTGACGAACACGACGAGTCGTACTGGGAAGAACGCGTGCCAACATGGAACGCACCAGAGGTGGCTCGAGAACGCGCGCGGCGCGCGGGTGTTTCTTATATTGCGGTCTCCTCGGTTCCGTCATTACGCACTCTGAGCACCGTGTCGCCAGAACACATACACGAGACTCCTGTGACCGTGAATGGTTGGCCACAATTCGTTGTTGAAGATCTTTCCGCGCAATCAGTCAAGACTTCACTCGTCACAACATCGCTCGTACAAGAGTTGCGCGACCCCAAAAAAACAGTTCTCGCAATTTTAAACACCACAGGGAGTGGTCGCTTGCTGGCATGCAAGCAATGTCGCACAATTGCCAAATGTTCTACATGCGCAACTGTTTTGGCCCAGGATCAAGTTGGTGTATTGCGGTGTGGCGTATGCGATACGGCTGTGCCGGCCGTCTGTCATGCATGTGGTCGCACAGTATTTTCAGTTCTTCGCGCTGGTACGGCACAACTACAAGGTGAGCTCTCAGCGACGGCAGCGCGAACTGTTGTTGAGGTAACAAAAGAAACATCGCTTGACAAACTTGACCTCAGTTGTGCCTATGTCGGAACAGAGGCACTGCTGTATCGAGTCTCTTCCGCTGATGTTGTCGTTTTCTTGGACATTGACGCCGAACTCATGGCTCCGCGTTTGTCTGCGTTAGCCGACACGTTGGCTTTATTGGTGCGCGCAGCGCGAGTTGTCGGAATACACGGACGAATTATCGTGCAGACGCGAGCAATTGATCATCCATTGATTCAGGCGATACAAAAAGCAGATGCTCCCCATGTCCAAGAAGCCATCATGCTGTTGCTACGTTCCGAAGCAGTGCGACGACGGTCAATGGCGTTGCCTCCTGTTACATATTGCTCCCTTGTCGAAGGACTCGTAAGCGAACCCCCTCATGCACCTGGCATACAAATTGCGACCGTGGGCAATATAAAAAAGAAGCAGGATGATGCGGCAATTGTTTACCTTATTAAATCCGAACTTCGTAATGACTTGGTGACCTATCTAGTGCAGTTGCGTCAGACTGTGTCTGAAAAAATTCGTGTACGTATCGATCCACCACGGATGTGACTAAATAGCGCGAGGACTCACGTGCAGTATCCGAAATCCAGATCTGCTCAGAACTCGCTGTGTTGGGTAATGTTCGTCTTCTAGCCATTTTTGCAGCGAGTCACTCCCGAGATTTTTATTGACAACAAGCCGGCTATAACCACCTGGTGCTAGGCAGACAAGCCAACGCAAGAGCATTGAATGAAGTTCGGGTTTGCCAACATGAATTGGGGGGTTTGACCAGATGGCAGCAAATTGTGCTGGCCCCGAACGAAGTGCTAATTGATCCACATGGCACACCCGCACATTGTCAAGCGAGTTGTCTCGTGCATTGCGCTCACACAACGCCAACGCTCGCTCGTTCACATCAATCGCCCAGATAGTTCTGTTGGGATTTCTGAGCGCCAAGGTGAGCGCGATTGGTCCGACACCACAGCCCAGATCCAGCAGGTCTCCGTCAGGGAGCACAGTTGTGTCGCCGATATTTTCTAAAAGAATCTTTGTTCCACGATCAAGGGAGCCGTGACTAAAAGTTGCGCGATCGCTTGTCAATGTGAGGTGTCGTATTGGGCCACGCACCACAAAAGTGGATTCGGCACTAGGGGTCACGGGCTTTTCATCAAAATAGTGCGAGGGGGGAGTGGGAGTTGGTTCTGGCATCGGTGTCTTTCTTCTAGATAGCCTGTCAGACATGGCCTATGACATACGAACATATGGCGACCCAGTACTTGCGTCCAAGGCTGCGATCGTTGACAATATTGACGCCAAATTGGTCCGCCTGGTTGACCACATGTTGCAAGCCATGTACCGCGCCCCCGGTTTGGGTTTGGCCGCCCCGCAAATCGGCGTACAAAAGCAAATCTTTGTCTACGACGTCGACGAACATCCGATGGCCTTGATCAATCCACGCATCGTCGAATCAAGTGGTGAATGGGTGTACGACGAAGGATGTTTGTCTATTCCTGGTTTGTATGTAGAGATTCTGCGCCCCAAAGAGGTTCATCTCGAGGCACTCGACCTTGAGGGAAACACCATCACGATTGAGGCTGATGAACTTCTTGCTCGATTATTTCAGCATGAACTCGATCACTTGGACGGAATTTTGATGTTTGATCGCATGTCAGAAGAACAACGCAAAGAAGGTTTAATTGAATATCGCAAGATGTCCCAAGAGTCGACATCGCTGGGTGAATCCAGACACATCGGACTGAAGTAGAGCACGATTGCAATGGTGGCTACAAGCAGAAGCAATCTGCCGACGCTCGTGTTTCTTGGGTCACCTGAGCCCGCTGTTGTTGTATTAGACGCTCTTGTCGCCGCAGGTGCAAACATCCAATCTGTTGTCACACAACCCGACGCAAAACGTGGCAGAGGATCGTTGCTGAGTCCAACTCCCGTCAAGATGCGCGCACTTGAGCACGGACTTACTGTGACTCACAATATCTCCGATCTACTGACGCTTCAAGAATGCACTCTTGGAGTGGTCGTGGCATACGGCCGCATTATCTCTGCTGATATTTTGGAGCATCTTCCGATGATCAATGTTCATTTTTCGCTGTTGCCGCGTTGGCGCGGAGCGGCTCCCGTAGAGCGTGCAATCTTGGCAGGGGATAGCCAGACCGGAGTTTGTATCATGGATGTCGAAGCAACACTTGACACTGGCGCCGTCTTTGCACAATCTGTCACCCCAATTTCTGACTCAGATACATCGGAGTCACTGACAAGTCGTCTGGCATTGCTCGGCGCAGATGCACTGATAGATGTTTTGACTAGATGGCCTGTGCCTGCAACACCACAAAGCGCAGAGGCAACGTACGCTCATAAAATTTCTCCGACAGAGGGATTGATCGACTGGCACCAATCCAGTGAGCAGATCTGTCGCCAGGTACGAGCACTACCTGCGTATTGTGAGTACAAAGGACAACGACTGCGCATTCTTGAAGCATGTCAACAGCCACACCAAGACGGCGAGGTCGGGGAGTTTGTCGCTCCCGACACCATTGCAACCTCTAACGGCTCCGTTCAGATTCTTCGAGTGCAGCCTGCAGGCAAGGCGGCGATGACCGCTCAAGACTGGCTGCGAGGCGCGCGCGTTGTTGTTGGCGACAACATTGGCAAATAACAAAAGGTACGGTTGATCTATGACACAAACGCGAGCAAAGGTACTGACCGTGAGCGACGGTGTAGTCGCGCGCACTCGTGATGACGTGTCTGGACGCGCACTCGTTGAGTACTTGACATCATCAGGTTTTGACGTTCAAGAACATCGTGTGTGCTCCGACGGCCAAGAACCCGTTGCTCAGTCGTTGCGAGAGATGGCTCACGAATTTTCTGGCGTTATTGTTACTACTGGCGGAACTGGGTTCTCTCCCCGCGATGTCACCCCCGAGGCAACACTAATGGTCATTGATCGTCAAGCGCCCGGTTTGGCCGAAGCGATGCGGGCCGGTAATCCGCTTGGTCGATTATCGCGAGGGATTGCGGGTATTTTCCAGAACGCCGTCATCATCAATACGCCTGGCTCGCCTGCTGGATGTGTTGAGCAACTGGCATGCGTCATTGATGTTCTTGAACATGCCGTGTCATTGCTGAACCAAACCCCCACAGAGCACTAACTCGCGTTTGACGCTTAATCCCTCGTGAGCAGGAGGGTGATATCGGTAGTCTTGCTATGTGCTTCGTATCGTCATTCCTAAAGGCTCACTTGAAAAGGCAACCTTTGAGTTGTTTGAGGCGGCCGACCTTCAAATTCGACGGTCATCATCTGTTGACTACAAGGCGACAATCGACGATCCCCGAGTAGCCGACGTTCGCATCTTGCGTCCGCAAGAGATTCCCGTATATGTAGCAGAGGGTTTGTTTGATATCGGTATTACCGGACGTGACTGGATCGAAGAAACATCGAGCAATGTTGTGAGTCTTGGTGAACTCAAGTATTCGAAAGTCACTGACAATCCAGTACGCATCGTTGTGGCTGTTGCTCAAGATTCTCCTGCTCAATCTGTTGACGACCTTGGTGCGGGTGTTCGCGTCAGCACTGAATATCCAGAGTTGACGAAGCGTTTTTTTGCAGCACGCGGAGTGCAGGCCGATATTCGATTGAGCTACGGAGCGAGTGAAGCAAAGATTCCAGACATTGCCGATTGTGTTGTTGACATCACCGAAACCGGAAGAGCATTGCGGGCTGCAGGACTCCGCGTGATCGACACAATATTGACGAGTTACACCGAACTCATTGCGTTTCCAGAGGCCGCACAGAATCCCCAAAAGCGTCATGCGATGTCGCAACTCTTGACACTGCTCAACGGAACACTCGAGGCACGTGGGCGAGTGTTGGTGAAACTGAATGTTCCTGAAGCGCAATTAGAAGCTGTTCTTAAAGTGTTGCCGTCAGCAAAATCACCAACTGTTTCTCGTCTTGCGTCTGGAGACTATGCAGTGGAGTCTGTTGTGCCCAAGCAAACCATCAATGTTTTGATCCCAGATCTCAAAGATGCTGGGGCGACAGATTTGCTCGAAATCCCTATCTCTAAAATTGTCCACTAGTCAAAAACTAAGTTCCACACATGCCTCAATCTTTTATTGCTGTTAACGGTGAAGTCAGTCATTTTGACTCGGCATCTGGTCTCGGACAAATCTTGACGACGCAAGGTGAGGCATATCGCTTTCATTGCATCGAGATCAATGATGAGTCTCGCGAGATAAACATTGGCGTCAAAGTGACCTGTGAGATCTGGCCGGTACTGGGTGGGTACGAGGCAGTCAATATTGCAGCCCTGGACAAATAGGTCTTATGTGTCGCTTCCGACACTGCTTTTGACCTGAACAAATGCCAAGCGAATGTTGCTCAACGCGGTCAAAAGTGTCTCAGATTCTTCACCGAGCCGACCCCCAAGCCCCTCCACCAGACAGGCAACTGCGTCAATGGCGAGTGCTGCCTCGTGTAGGCGCGGCGGTGACGCCGAGAGGTGAATCGCCGCAAGCTCATAGAGCCCCATCACATGGTTGACGACCACAACTTCGGCTGGGGCCTCGGAGAGGCGCTCACGGGCTTGGCTCAGCGCGGCATCGGCTTGGGCCAATTGAGAATCGGCGTCTGCCGAGGTGTCTGCGGAAAAAGTGTCATCTGTACTCATGAGGCTGTACCCTACAGGGGGTTAATCGAGCGAAGCGGGGTGCAGCAGCACTCCCACCTTTCCACCCGATTCATGATGAGAGTCGTGACACGGAGTTGACAGGTTGTGTGCAGGTGGCGTTCGCGCCCTCTCATGGCTTTGTGCGTGCGACGCAGGAATCCAACGAAGGAGGGTCATACCCATTGCATCAGAGTAGACAGTCATAGCTCCGCCAACTTCAGAGCCTCGCTACAACGAACGCATTCGTGCGCGCGAGGTTCGTCTCATTGGACCGGATGGGAGCCAGATGGGTGTTCGCAATACTGCGGACGCTCTCGTGTTAGCCCGTGAAATCGATCTTGATTTGGTCGAAGTTGCACCATTGGCAAATCCGCCAGTATGCCGCATCATGGACTACGGCAAATTCCGTTACGAAGAGGCACAAAAGGCCAAGGAGTCTCGCAAGAAGACAACTCACGTCACTATTAAAGAAGTGAAGTTCCGTCCCAAGATCGGTAAAGGCGACTTTGATACCAAAGTTCGCCATATGCATGGTTTTTTGGAAGACGGGCACAAAGTGAAAGTCACCTTGCAGTTCCGTGGACGCGAGATGGCACACCCCGAGTTAGGTTCCCGAATTCTTGATGCAGTCATCGAGCAACTCGGAGACATTGCCAAGGTTGACACCCAGGCACGACTTGAGGGACGCAATATGACATTGGTGTTGTCTCCAGACAAAAAACCAACGAAAAAAAGTGCAAACAAGGATTCAAAAAGTTCTTCAGAGTCAAAGGGGTCAACAAATACTGTTGCCGCCACAAGTAATACGAGCGATTTAGTCACAGAAAGCCAAGAACATGCCAAAGATGAAGACCAGCAAGACCGCAGCGAAGCGGTTCAAGAAAACGGGAACGGGCAAGTTGCGTCGCCAGCACGCGAACCGACAACACCTGTTTGAAAAGAAGTCAAGCGTCGTTACTCGACGCCTGGCCGGAACCGCCGACGTACACCCCGGAGATGCTCGCAAGATCAAGCGTCTGCTGTGTGAGCGATAGTCAAGCGTTTAATTTCTACGAGAGGAACATCAGATGGCACGTGTAAAAAGAGCAGTCCATGCTCGCAAAAAGCATAAAGAAGTTTTAGAAAAGGCAAAGGGTTACTACGGCAATAAGAGCCGTTCGTTCCGTGCCGCCAATGAGCAGGTCATGCACTCTGGTCAGTATGCCTTCCGTGACCGTCGCGCAAAGAAAGGCGAATTCCGTCGTCTCTGGATCCAACGAATCAATGCAGGCTGTCGTATTAACGATCTGTCGTACAGCCGCTTCATCGCTGGCCTGAATGCTGCCGGGATCGAAGTTGACCGCAAGATACTTGCTGAACTCGCTGTGAGTGATGCAGCAGCGTTTGCAAGTCTCGTTGCAACCGCAAAGGCTGCGCTCAACTGACAAGAGAAATACTTTCGGTTACGAACCCAAAGGTTCAACGTCTGCGGCGCCTTTTGGGGCGCCGCAGTGCTCGTTATGACGAGGGTCTCTTTGTCGTTGAAGGTGAACTACTCGTTGCCGAGGCCTTTGACGCTGGCTGGAATGTGATTGAGCAGTTTCAGAGCATCGATGCTCGCGATCAGTTTCGTGACGGCCCACCAGTCTCTTTTTTGTACGGGGACGACTTTAAAAAAATCAGTGATGTCATGTCCCCGCAGGGAGTTGCCGCAATTGTGTCAATGGAACCTCCAGCGAAATTGGCAAAGACCACCATGACATGGTGTGTAGTCTGCGATTCCATAGCGGACCCCGGAAACCTCGGAACCATTATGCGTTCGGCCGAAGCCGCGGGAGCATCAACGATCTCCCTTGTTGGAAACTGCGTTGATCCGTTCTCACCCAAGGTTGTTCGAGCCAGTGCGGGGGCTGTGTTTCATGTGCAGATGAGACTTGCTGACACGTACGAACAGTTACTAGCACAAGAAGTTCGTCTTCTGGGCTTGACCTCACATCACGCGATAGCGGGCAAGTCGCCATCATCGCTGTATGACGTGGCAATATCGGGTCGACTAGGTCTGGTGGTCGGAAGTGAGTCCCATGGGATTTCCCCATCTGCTCCGATCCATGAGTGGGTCACGATCGCCCATGTGGGTCGCTCTGAAAGTCTGAATGCCGCTATGGCGGCCACGGTTGCGTGCATGTATGTGGCCCACAATAGAGAAGCGACGCGTTAAGCGCCCCGTCTTGGGCACCGTGCTCCACTAGCGTCTACATCGGTTATGGCTTCTGATACTTCTTCTTCGAGTGCTGCGCTGAGCGCAGTCGTGGCAGGGGCGTTAGCCGCGATGAAATCAGCTCCAACGACTGATGCCCTGAAAGCAGCACTTGCACAGGCATTGGGGAAAAAGGGAGAACTGAGCATTCTCAAAGCGTCACTTGGGAAAATCACAGATGCCGACGAACGTCGTGAGTTCGGTCAACTTATTAATTCTGCAACAGAGGCGATTACAGCGGCGTCAAATGAACGTCGATCTGAATTAGAAAATGTTGAGCGTGATGCACAAATTGGGCGGGAGCGCCTCGACATCACAGAGTTGTTGTTGGCGCCATCTGCAACACAACGCCAGGGGCGCATGCACCTTGTCACGCAGTCAACAGAGCGTCTAGAGGATGTATTTATTGGACTTGGTTTTCAAATTGCAGAAGGTCCCGAGGTTGAGTCTGACTTTTATAACTTTGAAGCGCTTAACATGCCGCCATCACATCCTGCGCGCAGCATGTGGGACACGCTTTTTATTGATGCCGATCCACAGGGAAGCGTCGTTTTGCGTACACACACCTCACCGGTGCAAATACGCATCATGCAGGAGTGGCCTCCGCCGATCTATGCCATCATGCCTGGTCGCGTATTTCGTCGCGACACACCCGATGCAACGCATATGCCGGTGTTTCATCAAATTGAAGGTCTTGTTATCGACAAGAACATTACATTCGCTGATCTTGCCGGAACAATAGAAGCTTTTACGCAAGCATTTTTTGGTAGCGATTTCACAAGTCGATTGCGTCCATCGTATTTTCCGTTTACTGAGCCCAGTGCCGAGTTTGATATTCGCCGACCAGACGGAACATGGATAGAACTCGGCGGATGCGGAATGGTGCACCCAAGCGTGTTGCAAGCCGGTGGACTCGATCCACAGGAGTGGAGTGGATTCGCATTCGGGTTCGGAATCGACCGTATGGCAAAAGAGCGTCATGGCGTTGGCGACTTGCGAGATATGTATAGCAATGATGTTCGATTCTTGGGACAGTTCACATGAAAGTTCTTCTGTCGATTTTGCGCGAGTACGCAGATGTCGGCGATGACCAAGATGTCATTGCAGCGGCTCTGAACACATTAGGTTTGGCAGTCGAGTCAATAGAGGTTGTCGGAACTCCCGTTGATGGTGTCGTGACAGCACGAGTTCTGCGAACCCAGAAGCATCCAGAGGCAGATCGCGTGACGCGCGTGTGGGTGGACAGTGGTGACGGTATAGAAAAGCATGTGTGGTGTGGTGCCACCAATATGAAAGAAAATGACATTGTTGCACTTGCGACGATCGGAACAACAATGCCAGACGGTCGAGACATCGCTCGTCGTGGCATATTGGGTATCGATAGCGAAGGAATGTTGTGTTCAGCCATCGAACTCGGACTTGGTGATGACACAAGCGGAATCATGATCTTTGCCCCCGACACACAACTGGGACTCAGTCCATTCGCCATCTTGGAAATCGAGCGTGACGTGCTGTTTGATCTAGATCTCACCAGAAACCGACCAGATTGTTGGGGGCACCTTGGCGTGGCACGCGATCTTGCTGCTCACTTTCAGATACCAATGCGCAAAGCCAACACATTTGCTGCTGGCAAATCAGTTGGGCCTAGTGCATCGGTTGACATTGTTCGAGATGATCGCTGTGCAATGTTTTCGGTTCAAGTTATCTCGGGCATCAAAGTTGCCCCATCTCCAAACTGGGTTGTGAGCCGTCTTCATGCACTCGGCATGAGGAGCATTAACAACGTTGTTGATGCATCAAACCTCGTGATGCTGGAGTTGAATCAGCCCAATCACGCCTATGACGCAGATGTCGTCAACTCTTTTCGTATTCGTTGCGCACATGAAAAAGAGACAATCGTTACTCTTGACGGAGTCACAAGAATTTTGCACGCCGATGATCTTTTGATCTGCAACGCTGCAGATGATTCAGCCGTCGGGCTTGCCGGAGTGATGGGTGGTCAAGAATCTGAGATTACCGATTCAACGACTGTGTTGGCTCTTGAGATTGCGGCGTTCGTTGCTGACCCAATTCGGTTCACGGCGAATCGCCATGGTTTACGAAGCGAAGCATCAGCGCGTTTTGAGCGCGGCGTCGACCCAGAAGGAGTCCGTGGGGCGATTGACCGCTTTGTCACAATTTTGTCGCACACATGCCCTTTGGTTTCTTTGTGCGGAGAACCTGTTGTCGCAAGAGCATCAAATCAAGCCAATCCCGCAGCGATCGAGTTGCGCCTTTCTGAGATTGAGCGCGTCCTGTCGGTGCGGCTTGACAGCTCCAGTGCAATTCAGATCTTGTCAGGGATTGGATTCAACTGCGTGGTGAACACAGGTAATCGCGCAGAAACAATCAATGTGCAAGTGCCGTCATGGCGACCTGACTGCACAATTGAAGTTGACCTCATTGAAGAAATTGCTCGTCACTACGGATACGAAAAAATTGGTAAAAGAGTTCCCAAATCGGCCGTACACGGAAGACTCTCGGTATTTCAACAGCGCCGTCGCCAACTACGCCGAGTGCTGTTGGGTCTTGGGCTAGACGAGGCGATGCCTTCGCCATTTTTGGCTCCTGGCGATCTTGCGCTTGCGGGGCTTAACGAAAGCAACGTGTTAGTGATCGCAAATCCACTAGTGACAGAAGAGTCCGTGCTGCGAACGAGTCTGCGACCCGGTTTGTTAAACGCAATTCGCTACAACTTGTCACATCGTGCCCAAAGAATTGCTTTATGGGAGATCGGTCATGTGTATCCACGAGGTAGTCAAGCACTGCCAGACGAGGCTGAAATGTTGTGCGTGCTCGTTGCCCATGCAGATGTTAGTGAGGCCGCCAAACAATGGAACATGATCGCTGATTCGTTGGGGATTGGCGCAAATATTGAACAGTCTCGAGTGCCGGATGGATTACATCCGACCCGATCGGCAACACTTTCGCGTGGAAAGACCGTGCTTGGCGTGATTGGCGAAATTGATCCAGGTGTTCTTGCCGCGTTCGGAATTGACTGTCGAGTGTCGTGTTTAGAGATTAACTTGTCAACAGTCTTGGCAGAAATGGCTCAGCCAGCGCAGGCAAAAGATTTGAATCGTTTTCCGTCAAGCGATATTGATCTGTCCTTCGTGCTAGAAGATTCAAGCACGGCTCTTTCTTTGCAACGCGCACTACGCCAAGCCGCTGGTTCACAATTGGTTTCGATTGAACTCTTTGATGTGTATCGCGGTACCGGCGTAGATGCATCAGCACGTAGTCTGACATTTCGACTGCGACTACAGATGCCAGCAGACACATTGACCGAAAGTGATATCGCAGGTATTCGGGATAAGTGCATCGGTGCTGCGCTAAAAATCGGAGCAGTTCTGCGTAGTTGAGTGGTCTGACGAATTAATTTAATTCAGGATGATCGGGATAAAGAGCGAGACTGCGCAGTTCATCAACTTGTCTGGCGATGATTCGTCGCCACAATGTTGCAGGGTCCTTATCAAAAACATCATTGATAGAACTGTCAACGACGAACCAACCGTTTCTGTGCAGTTCGTTGTCGAGTTGCCCAGGGGCCCAACCGCTGTAGCCGCGAAACATGCGCACAAATCCAGAGTGCTCTTCGTCAACCCCCAGAGATAAATCAATTGAACTGACGCCAGTATCTTGGTTCTGGGCATCGGCGATAATGCCGATAATTCCGTCAGTTTCAACAGGGCCCCCACTAAACAGCACGCGGGGTATTGGTGTGATGGCGATCCAGTCGGCGAGGGGCGACACCAAGTCGGGTGCGCCCACCTCGGTTGGGCGGTTTAAGACGATTCCCATCGCGCCAGCAGGGGAATGGGCCAGCATGTAGACCACTGTGCGTTCAAAATTGGGGTCGGCTACGTCAGGGCGCGCCAGCAACGCCTTCCCCATGATTCCGGGGGTGGTTGCATAATTATGCATGATATTGTATAGTAATACACATATGGTCTCTGTAGGAATTGTAGGCGCATCGGGATACACGGGCGCGGAGCTGTTGCGTCTGTGCGCTCAGCACCCCGAATTTGACGTGCAATATGCCACTGGTGACTCACAGGCCGGAACATTGGCCCGCGTGGTGTACCCCTCGCTAGCCGCGGCATATCCGAATCTTGTGTTTCAAGAGTTTGATGCAGCACGTGCTCAGCAAATGGATCTTGTGTTCTTGGGGCTTCCGCACGAAGCATCGCTTGAAGTTGCGCCTCAACTTGTCGGAAAAGTGAGATGCGTTGTTGATTTATCTGCCGCGTATCGCCTCAAGGATGCCGCGGCGTATCCGCAGTGGTACGGATTCACTCACACGCAACCAGCGTTACTCGCACAGGCTGTCTACGGTTTGCCTGAGTTGTTTCGTTCCGAACTAGTCGACGCCAATCTCATTGCAACGCCAGGTTGTTTTGTGACAGCCGCAAGTCTTGCTCTCACGCCACTCGTACGTTCAGGAACAATCGAGGCAACAGGAATCATTGTCGATGCAGCCTCTGGAGTGAGCGGGGCAGGGCGTAGTCTCAAACATTCGTCGCTGTTTTCAACGGTTGACGAAGACTTCACGGCGTATGGCTTATTGGATCATCGTCATACTCCCGAGATCGAACAAGTGACCGGTGCGCAGGTGCTGTTTACACCGCATCTTGCGCCAATGAATCGCGGAATTCTGGCGACGTGTTACGCCAGGCCATCAAAGAAGACGCCTACGACTGCTTCGTTGCTTGCTGAACTCGCTCGCTTTTACTCAAAAGAACCTTTTGTCGTTGTGGGTAAAACAAGTCCATCAACAAAAGCAACGCTTGGGTCAAACAGTGTTCATCTCACGGCACGGTTCGATGAACGAACCGGATATGTCATGGTGATAGCAGCACTTGACAATTTGGCCAAGGGTGCATCGGGTGGTGCCGTGCAATCCGCCAACATCGCACTTGGTCTTCCTGAGGCAATGGGGCTGTCGCAAGTCGGGATGTATCCATGAGCACCGCTGACGTACTGGTTGAGGCACTGCCATATATCCGCAGGTTTGCAGGCAAGACAGTTGTCGTCAAATATGGAGGTAACGCGATTGCCGGCACTTCAGAGCACGACGCCTTGTCTCTTTTTGCACAGGACATTGTTTTGATGCACGCAATCGGAATCCGCCCGGTGGTTGTACACGGCGGTGGCCCTCAAATTAATGAGATGCTGGCACGCGTCGGTGTGGAATCCACGTTCGTTGACGGAAGACGCGTAACAGACGCGCAAACAATGGAGATAGTACGAATGGTGCTGCTCGGACAAGTGAATCCGCAGATTGTCGCTGCAATTAATACTCATGGCACAGTTGCCGTTGGAGTCTCGGGCGAAGACGCGGGTCTTATTCGGGCGGTTCCCCGAGGAGAAGGTTTGGGATTTGTTGGTGATGTGTCACGAATAAATCCAGAGGTAGTGATTCGTCTTCTTGATGATGGATTTGTCCCAGTGGTGTCCACAGTTGGGGTTGATGAATCTGGTCAGGCGTACAACATCAATGCCGACTCGGTGGCTGGAGCCATTGCCGAAGCATTGCACGCAGAAAAGATTATCTATCTCACTGACATTGAAGGGCTCAGAAAAGTAGTTGACGATCCTGCAACACTTATTCAAAGAATTACTGCTGACGAACTCGTTTTGTTGGTGGACAACGGAACCGTTGCCGGCGGAATGATTCCAAAGGTAGAGAGCTGTATCCAGGCGGTTCGCGGAGGAGTCAAAGGTGCCCATATTTTGGACGGCCGTATCCCACATGTGTTGTTACTAGAACTGCTGACAGATTCTGGAGTTGGCACAATGATTACACCCAAAGGATCACGGTCATGACGCACGAGTTCGCAAAGAGTCCGGCTACAGAAGCAATCCTCAAGGGTCAGGAGTACTGCCCGTTTATTCCTGTCTTTGGGCCTCCTGCTGTGATGTTCGAACGAGGCGTCGGCACCGAATTGTGGGATACCGACGGCAAACGGTATTTAGATTTCTTATGTGGTATTGCGGTGACATCACTGGGGCATTGCCATCCCGCCGTCACAGAAGCGATTTCTCGTCAGGCCGACACCTTGTTGCACGTCAGTAATTTTTTCGCTAATCCTGTAGCAACACAAACTGCCGTAATGATTAATGATCTTGTTGTTGAGGCCGGTGGCTCACACGGTCAAGTGTTTTTTTGCAACTCTGGTGCAGAGGCGAATGAGGCTGCTCTCAAGTTGGCCCGCAAATTTGGAGGTCGTGGACGTCACGTTGTTGTCTCTGCGTTAGGGAGTTTTCATGGACGCACATTGGCCGCTCTTGCAGCAACTGGCCAACCAGCCAAGCACGAACCGTTTCAGCCCATGCCGGACGGTTTTCGTCACGTTGAATACGGCGATCTTTTTGCACTACAGGCAGCCCTTGATCCGACAGTTGCCGCTGTCTTGCTCGAGACAGTTCAAGGAGAAGGCGGAGTAATTCCGGCATCGGTTGAGTATCTGCGTGGCGTGCAAGAACTCTGTCGAGATCGCGGCATCTTGTTTATGCTGGATGAAGTGCAAACTGGTTTTGCCCGAACAGGCGAATGGTTTGGATTCCAGCACGCCAAGCTCGATCCAGATGTGTTGACCTTTGCAAAAGCGATGGGCAACGGGATGCCAGTTGGTGCCCTTTGGGCAAAGAAAGAAGTTGCGGCAGTATTCGCACCAGGAGATCACGGGTCGACATATAGCGGCACTGCGTTGGCAACCGCGGCAGTTCAGGCCGTCATCACTGAAATGAAGCGCATCGATGCTCCTTCTTTGGCGCACAACAAAGGCAAATATCTTTCGGATGCGTTAAGTGCGCTGCCAAAAGTAGAGAGCGTGCGTGGACAAGGTTTGTTGTTGGGCCTCGAACTCGGCGCTGGAGCCGATGCTAAGTCTTTCGTGAATACGATGTTGCAACGCGGACTAGTAGTGAATGCAGTGAATGCGACAACTATTCGCCTCGCGCCACCCATCACGGTGTCGACTGCCCACATGGACGAAGCAATCGCAATCATCACGGAGGTGCTGTCATGACCGTGTCACATTTATTGAATATTTCTGATCTGAGTATTAGTCAAATCAAAAAGATACTCGCCTTGTCAACGCAATCAGTCAAGACCCTCAACACGCCTCTGCAAGGACAGGGTGTTGCCATGCTGTTTGAAAAACCATCGAATCGCACGCGGCACTCCATGGAGATTGCTGTTGTACAACTTGGGGGACATCCCATCTACACCCGAGCAGAAGAAATCGGTCTTGATGTTCGCGAGTCTGTAGAAGATGTCACGAAAATCTTGAGCGGTTACCATGCCGTCATTGCGGCGCGCGTGTTCAAACATTCTTTCGTTGAACGAATGGCCAAGGTCTCTACGGTTCCCGTGGTCAACATGTTGAGTGACGTCTCGCATCCTCTTCAAGCGCTCGCTGATGCCCTGACGATGGTTCAGCATGTGGGCGAACTGTGTGACCTCACTGTTGCCTGGGTGGGCGACTACAACAATGTTGCCCGTTCGTTGAGTGAGATTGTTCTCATCTCCGGAGGCCGCATGCAACTGGGTTGTCCTGTCGGCTACGGCGCGTCTGATGCCGAACTGCAGCGTCTCAGGGCTTTAGGCGGTTCGATTGAGCAGTCAAACTCTGCCCAAGATGCTGTGAAAAATGCCCAAGTCGTGCATACGGATACGTGGATCTCAATGGGCCAAGAACAAGAGTCAATAGAACGGCGCAAGATATTTGCTGACTTCAGCGTGACACAAAGTCTGATGTCGAACGCTCAACAAGGAGCCAAATTTATGCATTGCATGCCTGCGCATAGAGGCGAAGAGGTTTCAGCCGACGTCTTTGATGGAGCGGCGAGTTTGGTTATTCAGCAAGGACACAATCGTTTGCACTCTGCGCGGGGTGCACTTGCGTATTTGACAGGAGCAAAAAAATGAGCAGCAAACAAGAGCGTCAAAGAGCAATCACCAAACTGATCGCCAAAGACGCGGTGACAAGCCAGCCTCAACTTAAAAAACTGCTTCATGCCCAGGGGATAGAAGCGACCCAAGCGACTGTATCGCGTGATCTAGAAGAGCTCGGTGCAGTCAAGGTGCGCGTGCGTGACGGCGATTCTATTTATGCGATTCCAGAATTTGAACCGGAGCGCATTGCGCCGACAGATCAATTGAGACGCGTAATGGGTGAGTGGGTTGCCGAGATAACAAGCAGTGGGCCAATCGTTGTTGTACGTACTCCGCCAGGATGCGCGCACGTGGTTGCTTCGGCTCTTGACCGCAGTGCAATGACATCGCTGATCGGCACTGTGGCCGGAGATGACACGATTTTGTGCGTGGCGTCAGAATCAGCTGGTGGTGCTGGTCTAGCAAAACAGTTGTCAGACCTTGCTGGCTTGACGACACATAAAAAAACAACTTCAACGAAAAGGTCCAGCCATGGCGCCGCAGTCTGATTCAGGCAAGAACGTTCAACATGGTGCAGCATTGTGGCACGGTCGTTTTACCCAAGAACCCGCCCAAGAGTTGATGGCTTTTACTCAAAGTCTTTCTTTTGATCAACAACTGTGGCCATTTGACATCATTGGCTCGCTCGCTCATGTGCATATGCTCGGAGCAACAGGAGTATTGCCTTCTGAGGATGTTGTTGCTATTACTGATGCACTTCAAGCAGTAAGAACCGAGTTTGAAACCGGAGTCTTCGTTTTTATCGAGACTGACGAAGATATTCACACCGCAATCGAGCGTCGAGTCACACAACTATGCGGAGACGTTGGCGGAAAATTACATACGGCTAGGAGCCGCAATGACCAGGTTGCTACAGCGCTGCGGTTATGGTGCAAACACAACGTTGCTCAAATTGTGCAACGCACATTTGGATTAGTCGAGACACTGGTTCTTCGTGGTGACGAGTCTGGATGGGGTCAAGATGGCATATATTTGCCCGGATACACGCATCTTCAGCGTGCCCAGCCCGTGCTTCTGGCTCATCATCTTGCGGCACATGCATGGGCGATGTTGCGCGACATTGATCGACTGCAACAATCCCTCGAGCGATTGGATGTCTCTCCATTGGGAGCCGGTGCTCTGGCCGGATCGTCATTGCCAATCGATCCATCGGTGTCAGCAGCACAAATGGGATTCGGCAAAGTCTTTGCCAATTCACTTGATGCTGTGTCTGATCGTGATTTTGTCGCTGAAATACTTTTTGACCTTGCGCTGCTCGGAACACATCTATCACGAATGGGAGAAGAGTGGGTCTTGTGGACCACTGAAGAATTTGGCTTCGCGCATCTCGACGATGCTTTTGCGACCGGATCTTCGATGTTGCCACAAAAAAAGAATGCTGACATCGCCGAACTGGCGCGTGGCAAGACTGGTCGGCTGATCGGAAATCTCACATCACTACTGGTTGTTCTTAAAGGTCTTCCGTTGGCGTACAACCGTGACTTACAAGAAGACAAAGAGCCATTGTTCGACAGTGTGAATCAAGTGAGTTTGGCTCTCACGGCAATGACCGGAATGATTGCGTCCGCAACATTTCATCCTGACGCAATGGCCCACGCTGCAGATGCCGAGGCACTTGCTGCCACCGATCTTGCCGAATGGTTAGTTCAACAAGGAATGCCATTTCGTCAGGCTCATGCAGTGATCGGAGAACTCGTCCGTCAGGTTCTGGTTTCGGGTGAATCCCTAAAGTCCGCGGCTGCAGCACATCCGAGCCTCGGAGCCCAAGCAGCACAACTTATTGGTGATGGAGTTGGCGTTCGTCAGCGCAAATCACCAGGCGCCGCGGGGCCAGCGTCTGCTTCGGCACAGCAAAAGTTACTACGCCAAGAAATCGACAGACTGCAAAAGATCAGCGCATGACATATGTGCACTCACTACGTGTTCGTTACGGAGAATGTGACATGCAGCAGGTTGTATTCAATGCAAACTATTTGGTGTATTGCGACGACGCGGTTGATCGATGGATAAGAGTGTGTCTCAATCTTGAATTTGGATATGAACCCGACGCACATTTTGATTTTACGCAGTTGTCTTTTGATTTCATGGTTAAGACCTTGACAATAAACTGGATATCGCCCGTCAAGTATGGGGATGTCTTAGATATGACATGTCGAGTGATTCGTTGGGGAAACTCAAGTTTTGATGTAGAGGTGGCAGGCAGTGTCGGTGGTGAAGAGAGGTTCTTGTCAACAAACACTTATGTCAGTGTTGATCCCGCAACGCATTTGTCCATCACCGTGCCAACTCGCGTGCGGCATGCTCTTGATGCGGGGTAATTAATACAACCACCGCATGTGTTGTCCGTGGTATCCAACAGTTGCAAGCACTGATTCCGAGGTCGATACACCATCCCACACTGTGACGCGAACGTCAGCGACATCGCCTGATGGCTCCATTCGAGCCCAGACAAGAGGTTGTTCTTGAGTGGCAGATTGCCCGGCACGCGTCAATGCATCACGGATTCCGTTGTGAACTTTGTGACCAAGGTACTGCCACACGATGGAGTGAAACACAACTGTTGCACCTGCTCGCGGGGTGTTGAGTAACTCATCAAGCCACGAATCAGCGGATGAACTGTCGACGGTGTGTGCAGAATCTTGGGCGATAGCAATAGCGGCATCCATGCGATGAAAGCGGTCAGTTTGATCAGGCCAGACAAATGAACACAGACGTGATGTATCAGATGTGTTGTGAATATTGATGGGCGAGATATCAACGCCGCGCCGCGCAACAACGCGAGCTGGTGTATCGCTCACAGGCGGTGCGACGTCAAACCACTCTGGGGAGAACCACACAGCGGAATGTGTGTCTCCCATGACACCAGCACCTGTGTCGGCACCAAATCGATCGAACGACAAATTCAGGCCTGCACTTGCGCCGATCTCGAACCATGTCACCTCGGTAACGCCACGCAATCCGAGCCAATGGACAAGAGCAAGTGGCACCACACTGCGCCCAACCTCATTTGTTTGCACCTGGCGTTTGAGTCCATCAGCAATGGCATCTTTGTGGCGCTGTATCGCGTCGAGAAAGTCCTGAGCAAAGGACTCGCCGACTGTGCCGCCAACCGAGGGGTAATGCCGGGCCAAGGCATCATCTAGACCGTCAAGAACAACCCGATGCATTGTTCCTGCAAGTCGCAGCGGCGTTGCGTCATGGAGAGGTCTGGCAGTGGTCCCGCTCAATGTGTGCGCAACAACACCGCCAGAGGCATAGTCCTGGGCAAGCCGTAAAAATAGATCGCCGTACATTGTCGATCCAAGCCTTAAACAGCCCTTGGCCTGACGCATGAGCGCATCATGCATATCGTCAATTGGTTCTTGCGTCACAGATATTGATTGTATGGTCGCCATTTGTCCGTGTTGGCGTATGACTCGCGTGGCAACATAGGAAGGTGCCGATACACGGGTTAGTCGCTGATCTCCAAACCAGGGGACTCATTCATGATTCCACCGACGCGACCGCCCTTGAAGCCCGCCTTGATTCGTCACCGATGGGCGTTTATGTTGGCTTTGACCCCACGGCAGATTCGTTGCATGTCGGGCATCTTCTTGGACAAATCACGCTTCGTAGATTTCAATTGGCAGGACATCGTCCCTTCTCGCTTGCGGGTGGAGCAACCGGAATGGTGGGTGATCCGTCTGGGCGCAGCGATGAACGCAATCTTCTTGATGGTGACGTATTGCGTCACAATGTTTCTCGAATCACATCGCAACTAGAAAAACTGCTGGATTTTTCTAAAGGCGAAACGCAGGCGACATTAGTGAATAACGCTGACTGGACCGAGCCAATGTCGGCGCTTGATTTTTTGCGTGATGTAGGCAAACACATCACGGTCAATCAAATGATGGCTAAAGAGTCTGTCAAGAATCGTCTTCAATCAGAGAATGGGTTGTCTTACACAGAGTTTTCTTACATGTTGTTACAGGCAAATGATTTTCGTCATTTGTGTGCAACACACAACGTAGAAATGCAAATGGGTGGATCTGATCAATGGGGAAACATTACGGCCGGTATTGATCTCATTCGCAAGACGTTGTCACGACAAGCATTTGGCGCAACATGGCCGTTGGTGACAAAGAGTGACGGAACAAAGTTTGGAAAAACAGCAGACGGTGCAGTGTGGCTCGACAGTGCGCGAACAACTCCGTATCAGTTTCGACAATTCTGGATGCAAACAACAGATGATGATGCTGCAAAGTTTCTTCTTTGGTTTTCGTTGTCATCGACAGAAGAAATTGGTGCTTGCGTTGCGACTCATTTGAATGCTCCCGAAAAAAGACATGCTCAACGCGCGCTTGCTGATGAGATGACGGCTCTTGTTCATGGCGCGACTGCTGCCACTGACGCATCGGCCGCTGCTGACATTTTGTTCGGCGCAGATCCCGTGCGTGCATCTCGCGAAGCATTTGACGTGGTGTCCCACGAAGTCGAAACTGTCAGCGTCACAACAGATGATTTGCTTGACACGGTGGCTGTGCTTGTGCGCAGCGGTCTTGCTGTTTCAAATAGCGATGCCCGCCGGAGCCTGCAACAAAAGGCGATGAAGGCAAATGGGTCCGTTCTTGACGACGAAAATGCGCTCTCGAATACACCCCTTCTGCATGGCCGGTACATCCTTTTGCGCAAGGGCAAAACCACCTATCGATTGCTTGATCTCGGGCAATAAATCATTCGTAAATCCTTGTGGGTCAAGGGTTGTGAGGGTCCCTTTGAAGGCGATAAGGTAATGCCCTTGTCGCTCAGAAATGGTTCGCCTTTTCTGTGTGGCGGGCACCTCTCTGCGATGTGCCAATGAGAGCTCCTTGAAAACGGAAGAGAAAACTGAACGCCAGTGCGGACAGTATGAAGGGTTTTCCCTTTGTACTGCTCGTCAATTCGGGTCGGCTTAATATCCGACCCAAAAGTAATGCTCAGAGAAATCTGGGAAGTAATAAGACAGGTTGTGATGGCGGCTATGGAAATTTATTTCCAGTTCATCACAAACTTTCCGAACTCCCTCACTTCGGTGAGATGTTCTTGATGGAGAGTTTGATCCTGGCTCAGGACGAACGCTGGCGGCGTGCTTAACACATGCAAGTCGAACGGAATCCAATGTGTAGCAATACACAGGAAGATTTAGTGGCGAACGGGTGAGGAACACGTGAGAAACCTGCCCCGAACTCTGGGATAACAGTTGGAAACGACTGCTAATACCGGATGCCGTCGAGGAGTCGCATGGCTCTTTGACGAAAGAATCTTGGTTCGGGAGGGTCTCGCGACCTATCAGCTTGTTGGCGGGGTAATGGCCCACCAAGGCTACGACGGGTAGCTGGTCTGAGAGGATGATCAGCCACACTGGGACTGAGACACGGCCCAGACTCCTACGGGAGGCAGCAGTGGGGAATCTTGCGCAATGGGCGAAAGCCTGACGCAGCAACGCCGCGTGCGGGAAGAAGGCCTTCGGGTTGTAAACCGCTTTCAGCAGGAACGAAAATGACGGTACCTGCAGAAGAAGGTGCGGCCAACTATGTGCCAGCAGCCGCGGTGATACATAGGCACCAAGCGTTGTCCGGATTTATTGGGCGTAAAGAGCTCGTAGGCGGTTCAGTCAGTCGGGTGTGAAAACTCTGGGCTTAACCCAGAGCCTGCACCCGATACTGCTGTGACTAGAGTTCGGTAGGGGAGCGGGGAATTCCTGGTGTAGCGGTGAAATGCGCAGATATCAGGAGGAACACCGATGGCGAAGGCACCGCTCTGGGCCGAAACTGACGCTGAGGAGCGAAAGCATGGGTAGCAAACAGGATTAGATACCCTGGTAGTCCATGCCGTAAACGTTGGGCACTAGGTGTGGGTTCCAATCAACGGAATCCGCGCCGTCGCTAACGCATTAAGTGCCCCGCCTGGGGAGTACGGTCGCAAGACTAAAACTCAAAGGAATTGACGGGGGCCCGCACAAGCAGCGGAGCGTGTTGCTTAATTCGATGCTACGCGAAAAACCTTACCTAGGTTTGACATGTTTGGAAAAGCAACAGAGATGTTGTGTCCGCAAGGGCCAAACACAGGTGGTGCATGGCTGTCGTCAGCTCGTGTCGTGAGATGTTGGGTTAAGTCCCGCAACGAGCGCAACCCTTATCCAATGTTGCCAGCAAGTTATGTTGGGGACTCATTGGAGACTGCCGGGGTTAACTCGGAGGAAGGTGGGGATGACGTCAAGTCCTCATGCCCCTTATGTCTAGGGCTGCAAACACGCTACAATGGCCGATACAAAGGGTTGCCTGCTCGCGAGAGTTAGCTAATCCCGTAAAGTCGGTCTCAGTTCGAATTGAAGTCTGCAACTCGACTTCATGAAGCTGGAGTTGCTAGTAATCCCGGATCAGCACGCCGGGGTGAATACGTTCCCGGGCCTTGTACACACCGCCCGTCACACCACGAAAGTCGGCAACACCCGAAGCCGGTGGCCTAACCGCAAGGAAGGAGCCGTCTAAGGTGGGGTCGGTGATTGGGGTGAAGTCGTAACAAGGTAGCCGTACCGGAAGGTGCGGCTGGATCACCTCCTTTCTAAGGAGTCGACTCAAAGATTCGAAGACATTCGTTTTCGGTTTTTGTTTCGTTTCTAGTTAATGCACTGTCGTGTCAATCGCCAGATATTTATAAGTCGAAGGCTTGCCTCCTTATAGATGATCAGTGGTCGACATAATCTTCTCTTTCGTTTTGAGGGAGCAATCCCTCAGCGATGACGGTGAGCACTTGTTGCTAACAAGTCCACCCTCTCTCAGTAACGATTTATCGTTGCATTCGCCCCTTGAGAATTTCAGAGCAAGCACGAGCATCTAATAATTAAATTATTAACATTAATTCCAAGCTACAAAGAGCCAACGGTGAATGCCTTGGCGCCAATAACCGAAGAAGGACGTGGATGACTGCGAAAAGTTACGGTGAGCCGTCTATCAGGCTTTGACCCGTAAATGTCCGAATGAGGAAACTCTGCACCCGTCATGGGGTGCAACTCTGAAGTGAATACATAGCTTCAGTGGAGGGAACCGGGAGAATTGAAACATCTCAGTACCCCGAGGAATGAAAAGCAAACGCGACTCCCTTAGTAGCGGCGAGCGAAAAGGGAAGAGACTAAACCGTGCTGGCGCAATAGCCTGATGGCGTTGCCAGTACGGTGTCGTGGGACGACTAGACACTGCATCAGAGGTGTCACGAAGTTACAAAGTTGCTAGGTAGAAGAATTGTCTGGGAAGACAAGCCACAGTGGGTAAGAGCCCCGTATTCGAAACTTATGCAGCCTTCGAGTCCAATCCCAAGTAATGCCGGATCCGAGCAATCTGGCATGAATCTGTGGGGACCACCCCATAAGTCTAAGTATTTATTGGCGACCGATAGTGAACCAGTACCGTGAGGGAAAGGTGAAAAGAACCCCGGGAGGGGAGTGAAATAGTACCTGAAACCGTTGGTTTACAAACAGTCAGAGAGTCGTTGTACCGTTCGCGGTGCAGCCTCGATGGCGTGCCTTTTGAAGAATGAGCCTACGAGTTACGGTATGTGGCAAGGTTAACCCGTGAGGGGTAGCCGGAGCGAAAGCGAGTCTGAATAGGGCGTTTAGTCGCATGCTGTAGACCCGAAGCCAAGTGATCTTGCCATGGGCAGGTTGAAGCGGGGGTAAGACCCCGTGGAGGACCGAACACACGTCAGTTGAAAATGGCGGTGATGACCTGTGGTAAGGGGCGAAAGACCAATCAAACTTGGCGATAGCTGGTTCTCCTCGAAATGCATTTAGGTGCAGCGTCATGCGTTCAGTACCGGAGGTAGAGCACTGGATGGGCTAGGGGGCCTACAAGCTTACCGAACCCAGCCAAACTCCGAATTACGGTACTCCAGAGCATGGCAGTGAGACCACGGGGGATGAGCTTCGTTGGTCGAAAGGGAAACAGCCCAGATCATCATCTAAGGCCCCTAATTCAGGACTAAGTGGAAAACGATGTGAAACCGCATAGACAGCCAGGAGGTTGGCTTAGAAGCAGCCACCCTTAAAAGAGTGCGTAACAGCTCACTGGTCGAGTGGTTTTGCGCGGACAATATAACGGGGCTCAAGTCCTGAGCCGAAGATATGGATTGCATCGACGTTCGCGTCGTTGCAGTGGTAGAGGAGCGTTGATGTTGCAGTGAAGCGGCGGGATGACCCGGCGTGGAGCGATATCAAGTGAGAATGTAGGCATGAGTAGCGAGAGAGGGGTGAGAAACCCCTCCGCCGAAAGCCCAAGGTTTCCTGGGGAAGGCTAATCCTCCCAGGGTAAGTCGGGAGCTAAGGAGAGGCCGAGAGGCGTATCCGATGCACAACTGGTTGATATTCCAGTACCGCCGTGTACACGTCAAGCCCAATTGAGACAAAGTGGGGGCTGCCTTCGGGCGATCCCACAGAGTTGATTGCGGGTAGCTGAAGGGGGACACAGGAGGGTAGATGATCCGGGGCGATGGTAGTCCCCGGGTAAGCGAGTAGGAGGTTGCCGATGAGAGTTGGCGACATTAACTCCGAGACGCGATGCCGATCTCTTTTGAGAGTAGTCATCGATCCCACACTGTCGAGAAAAGCCCAGCAGCGAGTTGATACGGCGCCCGTACCCCAAACCGACTCAGGTGGGCGAGTAGAGAATACTAAGGCGATCGGGAGAACTATGGTTAAGGAACTCGGCAAAATGCCTCCGTAACTTCGGAAGAAGGAGGACCCTTTTTGGTAATAGGACTTCGCGTTCTAGAGCTAGAAAGGGTGGCACAGAGCAGGGGGTAGCGACTGTTTAACAAAAACACAGCAGCGTGCCAAGCCGCAAGGCGATGTATACGCTGTGACGCCTGCCCAATGCTGGAAGGTCACGAGGAACGGTTAGCCGTAAGGCGAAGCTGTGAATCTAAGCCCCAGTGAATGGCGGCCGTAACTATAACGGTCCTAAGGTAGCGAAATTCCTTGTCGGGTAAGTTCCGACCTGCACGAATGGCGTAACGACTTCCCCGCTGTCTCAACCATAGACCCGGCGAAATTGAAGTACGAGTAAAGATGCTCGTTAGCTGTAGAAGGACGAAAAGACCCCGTGGACCTTTACTATAACTTGATGTTGAGATTTGACCTGCACTGTGTAGGATAGGTGGGAGACTTTGAAGCGGGCGCGCCAGCGTTCGTGGAGTCATTGTTGAAATACCACCCTGTGTATGTCGGGTCTCTAACCTCGGTCCATTATCTGGATCAGGAACAGCGTCAGGCGGGTAGTTTGACTGGGGCGGTCGCCTCCTAAATTGTAACGGAGGCGCCCAAAGGTTCCCTCAGACTGGTTGGCAATCAGTCGTCGAGTGCAATGACACAAGGGAGCTTGACTGCGAGACCGACAAGTCGAGCAGGTACGAAAGTAGGGCATAGTGACCCGGCCATTGCGTGTGGAAGCGTGGTCGCTCAACGGATAAAAGGTACCCCGGGGATAACAGGCTAATCTTCCCCAAGAGTCCATATCGACGGGAAGGTTTGGCACCTCGATGTCGGCTCATCGCATCCTGGGGCTGAAGCAGGTCCCAAGGGTTGGGCTGTTCGCCCATTAAAGCGGTACGCGAGCTGGGTTCAGAACGTCGTGAGACAGTTCGGTCTCTATCCTCTACAGCCGAAAGAGTGTTGACGAAATCTGTCCCTAGTACGAGAGGACCGGGACGGACGTAGCTCTGGTGTGTCAGTTGTCCTGCCAAGGGCACTGCTGATTAGCCACCTACGGGAGGGATAACCGCTGAAAGCATCTAAGTGGGAAACCCGTTCGAAGATGATCACTCTCACAGGGTTAACCTGGTAAGGCCCGTGGCTAGACCACCACGTTGATAGGCCGGAGGTGTACATGCGGTAACGCATTTAGCCGACCGGTACTAATCGGCCGAGGGCTTGAATAATCGCTCGTGCTTGCTCTGGAGTCCTTGTGGGTTTCACATTGACTAAAGATTTTCGGTGACCATAGCGACAGGGTCACACCCGTTCCCATTTCGAACACGGAAGTTAAGCCTGTCAGCGCCGATGGTACTTGGGGGTAGACCCCCTGGGAGAGTAGGACGTCGCCGGATTTAATCGATAAACAACCCCCGCGAAAGCGGGGGTTGTTTGCATTTCCGGCACAAGTTGATCAGCGGCGTTAGGGTCATTGTGTGACGTGGAAACTATTTGGTGAAGTGCTCGTGACAATGTTGGTGATCTTGGATCCGCCAGGCAATGTTCCGATCTTTTTATCGGTCACACGTCAACTGTCGACAAAAGAGCGCCACCGCGCAGCCACCATCGCTATTAGTACAGCATTTTTAGTGATCGCCATGTTTGCTGTCGGTGGTCAAACAATTCTGGATTATCTCAACGTGTCTGTTCCTGCTCTACAAGGAGCAGGTGGACTATTGCTGTTGCTTGTGGCTCTGCAGTTGCTCTACGGAAAAGGTGGAGACGACGGTTACATCGAGGCGTCACCCGAACAACGCACCTCGATTGCAATGGTTCCCTTAGGCACGCCTCTGTTGGCGGGCCCCGGTGCGATCGTGGCAGTGATTGTATTTTTTGGAGAAGCAGATACTGCGGGTCAATGGTTGACGGTGTTGGCGGCTACGGCGGTGGCGCTTTTTGTGTCTTGGCTTGCTCTGCGATTCAGCGGTGTTGTGACAAGAGTCGTGCGTCCAGCAGGAGTCATCTTGCTAGCGCGTGTCGCCGGAATGATTCTTGCGGCAATAGCAGTACAGATGATCGCCGACTCTGTGACGTCTTTTGTGCGCGTCGCGTCAAAGTCGTGAACTATTGAATGTTTGGGGCGTAAAACACGGTCTGATGGTTTATTCCGTAGACTTGCGTCCTTATGTCAGAGCCTTCGCAAACTGGTCCGCGTCCGCGGAAAAAACGTCCAGAAGGTGAAGTTCGTCCCAAAGGTGCACACAACACCAGTGACGATTTGACTGAAAAAAGAACTTCTCCTGCACGGGGCCGTGCGCCACGACGCGATGATGCTCGACCAAGTCGACCTCGGCGAGATGATTCCTCAAGTGGTCGTACCGAATCGCGAGGTCCTTCTCGTGCCCCACGTCGCGACGACTCAGGCGGCGGCCGTCCTCGTGCTGCAAGACCCGAGGGTTGGCGCACAGAAGGCGACAGACCGGTACGCGCACCACGACGAGACGATGCTCGCGCACCACGACGAGACGATGCTCGACCAAGTAGGCCGCAACGCGATGATGCTCGTGCACCACGACGCGATGATGCTCGTGCACCACGACGCGATGATCGACCAAGTGGACCACGACCAAGTCGTCCACGCACCGAAGGTGACAGACCAGCTCGCGCACCACGACGCGATGATGCTCGTGCACCACGACGCGATGATCGACCAAGTAGGCCACGACGAGACGATGCTCGCGCACCACGACGAGACGATGCTCGCGCACCACGACGTGATGATCGACCAAGTGGGCCACGTCCGAGTCGTCCACGCACCGAAGGTGACAGACCAAGTGGCCAGTGGCAGAGTAGGCCTCGTCCGGCAAATGATCGCACCTCACGCGGAGGGCCAAAGGGTCCACGTCGTGATTCCGACAAGCCTGCGCGTCCCCAAACAGCCAAAGAACGTAAATCTCTAGAGGTCAAACGTCGTACAGGTGGCAGACGAACAACAGACGCTCCAACCGGGGCTGCAAATCATGTTGATGAGCAGTGGATCGACGAAGGCAGTGTCATGCCAGCACGCGCCCAGAAGCGTGCGCGCACTGATGTCAAAGTAAGTCGCGGTGGTACCAAAGCAGTAAAGGCCATGTCGCCTGTCGTGAGTGAGTTTGAAAAATCTTTTGGTTCAACTGGTTCGGCAAAATATTTACGCCGATACGAAGTTGCGCTACAGGCCTTTGAAGAACACCGATACACCGAAGCACGCATCATCCTCACGCCGTTAGCGCGTGAATGCTCTGATGTCGGAGCAGTTCGAGAATTGCATGCATTGTGTCTATATCGCGAGGAATCCTGGCACAAAGCGATTATTGAATTTGAAGCAGTGATAGAGATGGACTCTACGAACATCTTTAATCACGCGGTATTGGCAGACTGTCATAGAGCAGTCGGAGAACACGATCGCGTTGATGAACTGTGGACTGCGCTGAGAGCCGCATCACCGAACCCTGAGTTGCTTGCTGAAGGACGCATTGTGTACGCCGGTTCGTTAGCAGAGCGAGGTCATGTTGAGGATGCAATCTTGGTAATGACAAAAGTGGCGGCAGCGCCAAAGAAAGTGCGTGAATACCACATGCGTGAGTGGTACGTGCTCGCGAACTTGCTGGACAAGTCAGGTGACGTTGTCAAAGCGCGTAAAGTTTTTGAGCAAATTGCTGCGGTTGACGTTGCCTTTGCTGACGTGGCAGAAAGACTTTCCACGCTCGGTTACTAACGGTACACACTTCTCCTAACGACTAAAAGGTCGATTCAGGAAGGTGAGTTCATGTCAAGAAGATCAGATGTAGCCCAAGAAGACACCGAGCAAGAGGACGAATTCGGCCTCAACACGGTGATGTTGTTTGGCTCTTTGTCTAGCGATGCGGTACTGCGCGAGTTGCCATCCGGTGAAAAAATCGTCAATCTAGAAGTAACAACATCCACCCTCGACGGCCGAATCTCGGTTCCGGTCACGAGCAAAGACACCTTGCTTGAAGATCTTTGTGTTGGAGACGAAGTATTTGTGACTGGTGTCGTGAAGCGGAGATTTTTTCGGGCAGGTCCCGCTCTGCAAAGCCGTACCGAGGTGCACGCCAGCAAGGTCATCTCCGGAAAGAAAAAGGCACAAATTCGAAAACTGGTGGGTGCGGCCACAGACGAACTTGTGGACTTCGCACAATTCTGAGTTCTGACTAACCTAGGAGTCATGAACCAAGAGCAGTTAACCCGAATGCGCGACGCGAAGGGCTTTATTGCAGCCCTTGACCAAAGTGGAGGGAGCACTCCTAAGGCTCTCAACCTCTACGGAATCGCTGACACGCAATACTCAGGTGAAGCAGAAATGTTTGACGTGATTCATGCCATGCGTAGTCGCATGGTGATGAGTCCAGCGTTCAATGGCACGCGGGTGCTCGGTGCAATTTTGTTTGAAGGCACTATGGACCGCCAGATAGACGGACTTGGGAGCGCTGAGTTCTTATGGGCTAAAAAACAAGTGATTCCGTTTCTCAAAATTGACAAAGGTCTTGCAGATGAGCAAGACGATGTCCAAATAATGAAACCGAATCCCGATCTTGATGCACTACTCGCCAGAGCAGTAAAACTCGGGATATTTGGTACAAAGATGCGTTCTGTCATCAAGATGGCCAATCCTGTCGGTATCACCGCAGTGGTGAAACAACAATTTGAAGTAGGTCGACAGATCCTGCGGGCAGGTTTGATACCTATCATCGAGCCAGAAGTTGATATCCACAGTTCGCAAAAGGCGCAGGCAGAGGTTCTACTGAAAGCGGCATTGCTCGAAGAACTGAGCGTGCAGCCAGCCAATCAGCCAATTATTTTGAAATTGACTCTGCCCGAGATTGACGGCTTCTATAGCGAACTTGTCACTCATCCGAGCGTGTTGAGAGTGGTTGCTCTTTCGGGTGGATACAGCCGAGCGGATGCAAATGCGCGTCTTGCCCGTAATCACGGGGTGATTGCAAGTTTCTCTCGGGCGTTAACTGAAGGTCTTTCGGCACAGCAGAGCGATGCGCAATTTAATGCAGCAATCGATTCGGCGATTGCAGACATTTATGCTGCGTCTGTGAGTTAATCACGCATCGAGTGAACGCATCACTAGCCCTGTGCGAAGCTTGGGTGTGAAGAACGTTGATTTAGGTGGCATGAGATCACCTGTGTGAGCAGTGCGTCGAATCTCGTCAATGCTGACGGGTCGAATAAGAACTGCAGACTTCGCTACGCCAGTGTGTATCGCGTGTAAAACTTCTTCGACGCCATGTTGGTATTGCACAGCGTGAGTTGTGTTGCGTAGAGCGTACTCAAGGCGAGCACTATCCATTTCACGCACGCCCGGGAATGCGGTCTCGATGGGTTCAAGAAATGTTCCGTTACCGCTGGCGTCAACAAGACACATGCATGACGTGCTGTCCATTGTCAGCAAAGTCTTGGCGGATACAGGTGCGGTTGCACGGGGCACATAAAACCTTTCAAGAGCGCTGATGAGTTGAGAGGGTGAAAGATCGTAGAGGCGATGAATAGCGGCGACACTGAGTTGCTCTTCAACAAGCTCAGCCACATAGGTCATGGTGAGTTCACTTGCATTATCGCCACTCTGACTGCGTTGTTCATCTCGATAGGTTCTGCTGATGGCATAACGATGATGGCCATCGGCAATAAGTACTGGATGCGATGAGACGGCATAGCGAATCGCACTAATGCGAGTTGGCTGTGAGACGCGTTCAATCTGGTGAGTGACGCCGTCGTTGTCGACAAATGACGACACGAGATCACCTGGTTCTTCGAGCAGACTCGTTAGTCCTGCTGTCAAAGAGAGTCCCCAGACTGGGCTGAGATTGGCTCGCGTTGCGCGAGTGAGGTCAAGCCGATCAGTTTTTGCTTTTGGTGTTGTGCGCTCGTGAGGAAGTACCCCAGAGCCGCCGACGTCGACAACCTCAAGTGCACCGATGACACCAACGGTTGATCGAGGTCTCCCTGCATCGTCGGTGAACGACATCCTGTAGAGCGAAAACGACGGCGTGGCATCGGCGACGAGGACTGCAGTCGAGATCCATTGCGCCAGAGTGTGAGCGGCTGTTTCGTATCGAGCATCGCCATCTGACTCAACGGGATAATCGACGTGAACCACATTGTGGGCATGTTGGGCGGCGTAGTCGGCGCGCGCGTTCTCGTCAAACACATCGTATGGTGGAGACGTCACCGCCCCAATATCATCGGTGGCGTAGCGCAGGGCTCGAAAGGGCTCAAAGCGTGGCACCTATACAGAGTGACAGGAACACATCAAATGAACAAAATCGGCGTCCCAAGAGTGGTCCTGTGTGATCTCGATGGCGTCATCTGGTTGAGTCATCAACCAATCCAAGGATCGGTTGATGCCATTACCCGTTTGCGCGCACTAGGGGTGCAGGTGTTGTTTGTTACCAATAATTCCGCAACTCCAGTTCATGAAGTTGAGGCCGTATTACAACGCATTGGTATTCCGGCCGAGGGGTGCGTTCTTACATCAGCACAAGCCGCAGTGCGATTGGTGCGTCCTCGCGAACGAGTTCTGGTATGCGGTGGACCTGGTTTGCTTGCTCAGATCGGGGAGATCGCCGATGTTGTCGTTGGATATCAAGAAGCAGAACCAGAGGGTGTTTTTGATGCGGTCGTTGTGGGGTTTCATTGGGAGTTCAATGACGTCGTGTTGCGCCGCGCCGCACAAGCCATCAAGTCCGGAGCTCGATTCATCGCTAGCAATGACGACGCGACGTATCCGACTCCTGACGGTCCGATCCCAGGGGGAGGAGCGATCATGGATGCGATTGCTGTAGCGTGCGGCGAAACCGCTCAGGTTGCCGGAAAGCCCCATCAGGCAATGGCTGATCTCGTGCGATCTCGTTGTGCAAATATCGAACCAAGTCAGATGCTGATGATCGGGGACCGCGTCTCAACAGATGGACAATTTGCCACTGTATTGGGATGCAAATTTGCCCTTGTGTTGTCGGGGGTCACCCTTGACTCAAGCGATAGCGACGCAGATTACATTGGGCGCGCCTTGTGCGACATTGTTGACCAAATGTAGACACACCTCGCAGGTAGGCCTCACAGTAAACTAATGATTGTGCGAGCACGACTTGATGCCGAGATGGTGCGCCGAGGTCTTGTCTCAAGTCGTCGCGAGGCTGCTGAATTAATTGAAATCGGACAGGTGCTTGTGAAGGGTTCGATTGCTGACAAGTCGTCTCGTTTGGTTGCTACTGGCGACCCCATCGAGTTGCAGGGTCCGCCACGCAAGTTCGTCGGAAGAGGCGCAGAAAAACTTGAGCACGCGCTTGCGCATTTTGGGGTGATCGTGATCAATCGATCTGTGCTTGACGCAGGTTCATCGACTGGTGGGTTTACAGACTGCGTTTTGCAGAACGGAGCACGGCGAGTGGCGGGTTATGACGTCGGACGAAATCAAATGCACGAGCGACTGTTGGCCGACCCACGGGTACAACAACATGACAAGATCAATGTTCGTCATCTGAAACGAGCGGACCTACCGTTCGATTGTTCGCTCATTGTGGCAGATTTATCATTTATTTCTCTCACAAAAGTGTTTGTGGCTCTTGCGTCAGTCGGGTCTGCCGAGCCTGGATACGACGACGTGGAACTGCTCGTTCTTGTCAAGCCCCAGTTTGAAGTTGGACGCCAGGATGTGGCGCGTGGCAAGGGGGTTATCACCGACCCAGATCTGCACGAGCAAGCAATTCGCGATGTAGCAAAGGCTAGTCAAGATGCTGGTTGTAAGGTTCTAGGCACTGTGATGTCTCCGATCAAGGGAGCAGACGGAAACACGGAGTTCGTCATGCACGCGATAAAAATTTCAGATGCAGGAGCACCACAGTGACGACGCGCACCATCGCCCTGGTGTTTCATCGGTTACGGCCAAACGCCATTGCTCTGGCTCGTGATGTTGCCGCATGGGCACAACAATCTGGATGCAAAGTAGTTTGCGACGAGAGTGATGTTGACGCCATTGCGCAAGGTGGTCATTCTCACTTAACGGCGAGCAGTTCTTTTCGAGATGCAGATCTGTTGGTGTCGGTGGGCGGAGACGGAACAATGCTGCGAGCAGTGCACTCTTTGAACGGAACACTCGTACCAGTGATGGGTGTCAATGTTGGATTGCTTGGCTATCTCACTAATGTCGAACCAGAGATGGCGTTAGGTGCACTTGATCAATGGTTACGCGGAACCGAAGGCACGTCGTTTCACTATGACGACCGAATGATGCTGAGAGTCTCGATTCAAAACGGCAGCACAAAACAATCATGGTTGGCTCTTAACGAAGTGGTGCTTGAAAAACAACAATCGGGTCATACCGTGCGCTTGGGAGTTGACATTGACGGAACCCACTTTGTGACATATTCAGCAGATGGATTGATTATCGCCACGCCAACAGGATCAACTGCCTATGCCTTGTCAGCGCGAGGCCCTGTCTTGTCGCCACGTCTTAATGCACTTTTGATGACTCCAGTGTCACCTCACATGATGTTTGATCGTTCTTTGGTGCTTGATCCAAGAGAAGAAGTGATTGTCGAAGTGATGGGTCAACGACCTGTAGAAATTGCCATTGATGGCGTGGCGGTGCACACACTTTTGGCGGGTGATCGTGTGTCGGTGCTTGCCGCAACTGAGCGAGCACGTCTTCTTCGCTTCAACGACAATCGATTTCATCAAATATTACGTTCAAAGTTTGGATTGGCGGACAGATAATGCTGACTGAGTTGCAGATTGAAAATCTCGGAGTGATCGAGAGTTTGCAGGTCTCATTTGGAACTGGATTTTCTGTATTCACTGGCGAAACTGGTGCCGGAAAAACCATGCTTGTCGAGGCAATTAGTTTGCTCGTCGGTGGTCGTACAGATCCCTCTGTCGTGAGGGCCGGCGCAACCGAAGCACGCGTCGAAGGTCGATTCGTGCGAACTACTCAGAGTGGCGAAGAAGAAGTTGTTCTCTCAAGGGTCATTCCTGTCGAAGGTCGGAGTCGTGCGTATATCAATGGGCGCATGGCAACTGTTGCCTCGTTAGCAGAGGCTGGCATCGATCTTGTCGACATTCATGGACAACACTCCCATCAACGCTTGCTTGGTGCTGCGACGCAGCGTGCAGCACTTGATCGCTTTGCCAATATCGATCTCACTGGTTTGCGCGAAGCGCGCAGTCGCGTCACCGAAATTGATGCAGCATTGGCGGCATTCGGAGGCGATGAGCGTTCTCGTGCTCGAGAAATTGATCTATTACGTTTTCAGTCACAAGAAATTCTCGGAGCGCTTATTCTTGGCCCCAACGAAGAGTCTGATTTGCTCGAAGAAGAAACAATTCTTGCTGATGCGAACTCCCACCGAGAAGCACTTTGGATGGCATATTCAGAGGTAACGCAAGACTCTGGAGTGCTCGATCTTTTGGGTAAAGCCCGCAGTGCGGTGCAGTCAAAGGCAAGTTTGCAGTCGCTCGCAGAGCGTGTGAGTGCAATCATCGTCGAGACAGAAGAATTAGCGTCTGATCTTCGCACTCAGGCAGAGAACGCAGAAGAAAACCCCGAACGATTGGCCGAGATTGGTGCCCGTCGCCATTTATTGCGAGACATCATGCGCAAATATGGAGCCAATCTCGAAGATGCCATCGCCTACGGGCTGGAGTCGTCCAATCGCCTCGCAGAGTTAGAGGGATACGAGGAAAACGTGCGCAGGTTGTTGGAGCAGCGCGAAGAAGCTTTGAAAAAGTTGGCGGCGAGTGCACGCGCAGTTGCCAAGGCTCGACGCACCGCTGCACCGTTACTGGCTGCAGAGGTGGAATCTCGTCTGCAAACGCTGGCACTTCCACATGCGTCGATAGTGGTGGAGATTGAGGCGTCCAAAGAAGACATCGACGCTGGTGATGCAGTGGTGTTTCTGTTGAGCGCAAACCCCGGAAGTCCGCTGTTGCCGCTCACAAAGGTTGCAAGCGGTGGCGAACTGGCACGCACGATGTTGGCATTGCGGTTGGTGCTTTCTGAAGAACCAGGAACGCTGGTGTTCGACGAAGTTGATGCCGGTATCGGTGGCGCAGCAGCCGTCGCCGTTGCGACTGCACTGTCTGACCTTGGTCGTCTGCATCAGGTCTTGGCCGTGACACATTTGCCCCAAGTTGCCGCAGCCGCTCATCATCAGATCGCTGTCACCAAGGAAGTCCGCAAGGGTCTCACCTTTGGAGCCGCCACGACTTTGTCCGCCGAGGAGCGAATTCAAGAGATTGCCCGCATGTTGTCTGGTGGGGTAGCAGACCAGAGCGCACGCCAGCACGCCTCGGACTTGATTGAACAATTGGGGGCCCCAAAGGCCGCTCGCAAGCAACCACGATCCAAGACCTAGACACGATAGGATGAACTCCCGTTAGCGATGTAGATCCGACGGGAGTCAAGTGACAAAGCACATATTTGTAACAGGTGGCGTTGCCAGTTCACTTGGTAAGGGGCTCACAGCGTCGTCGCTTGGTCGGTTGCTCAAAATGCGTGGTCTTCGTGTCACGATGCAAAAACTTGATCCGTATATCAATGTTGATCCCGGAACAATGAACCCGTTTGAGCATGGTGAGGTTTTTGTAACAGACGATGGCGGTGAGACCGATCTTGACTTGGGTCACTACGAAAGATTTATTGACGAAAATCTCACTCGAAGTTCAAATGCAACGACTGGTTCCATTTATCAGGCAGTGTTGGCCGCAGAACGCCGCGGCGATTATTTAGGAAAGACCGTTCAGGTCATTCCTCATGTCACTGATGAGATCAAGCGGCGCATTCGTCGTTTGGCAACTGAAGATGTTGATGTCGTCATTACCGAAGTGGGCGGAACTGTTGGCGATATCGAGATTCTGCCCTTTTTAGAGGCAATTCGACAGTTTAAGAACGAAGTTGGTCGTGACAATGTGCTGTATCTGCATGTGACTTTGGTGCCATTTATTGGTCCGAGTGGTGAGCAAAAGACTAAGCCGACGCAGCACAGTGTGACCGAACTACGCAGTCGTGGTGTACAGCCAGATGTCATCGTGTGCCGTAGCGAAGATCCGCTCAGCGACAGTTTGAAACGAAAGATTTCACTCATGTGTGACGTCGAAGAGCGTGCCGTTATCAATGCCGCTGATGCTCGGAATATTTACGAGTTGCCTTTGATTCTTCACGAAGAAGGACTTGATACTTTTGTTTGTGAGAGCCTCAAACTAGAAGCAGAGGCTGATCTCACGCCGTGGGAAAACCTTGTTTCTCGTGTTGATGCAGCAACGCAGCCAGTGCGTATTGGCTTGATCGGTAAATATGTCGAACTACAAGATGCGTACCTATCAGTCGTAGAAAGCCTCAAACATGCCGGGTTTCATTACGGTACAAAAGTTGAGATTGATTGGATCCAAGCCGAAGACGTCGAAGGTTTGTTGGCGTCGGGTCGATTAACAGAACTTGACGGAATGGTGATCCCTGGGGGCTTTGGTCCACGCGGTATCGAAGGCAAGATTGCGGCGGCTGCGTTTTCGCGCGAGAACCTTGTGCCATGTCTGGGTTTGTGTCTAGGCATGCAGGTCATGACAATTGAATTCGCTCGTCATGTGTTGGGGCTCTCAGAAGCTAATAGTACGGAATTCGATGCGGCATCTAAAGACCCAGTCATTGACTTGATGCTTGAACAGCGAGATGTATCAGACAAGGGAGGCACCATGAGGCTAGGAGCGTATTACGCCGTGCTCCAGCCCGGTTCTCAAGTAGCGACGCTCTACGGGGAGAATGTCGTCAGCGAAAGACATCGCCATCGCTATGAGTTCAACTACAACTACCGCACTCGCTTTGAGGCTGCAGGTTTTATGTGTTGTGGTACATCACCCGATAAGCGACTAGTTGAGTTTATTGAACTCAATGACCATCCATACTGGGTCGGAACTCAAGCGCATCCTGAGTTCAAGAGCCGTCCAGATAGGGCACATCCGTTGTTCAGGGGTTTGATTGAAGCAGCGCTTGAATTTCGGCGAGGTCGCGTCGGTCTGATGTCCAACGTTGGTGTAGCAACTGAGGTTGCCCATTAGTTTGCCCCAGACGCCGTCGCACGGGTTTCAGGTGCGCACCAAAAAAGAACTGCACTCATGGGGAGTGTGGTCCCTCATTGAGACAACGGTAGCCAGTTCTACCGGTGAATTGTTTGAGCGAACATTTGTTGACTCGCCTGGAGCGGTCGGAGCGGTAGCGGTGACCGCCGATGGAGATGTCGTGATGGTCTGGCAATATCGCGCGCCACTTGACGCAATGAATCTTGAAATCCCTGCAGGGATGCGCGATATTGAAGATGAGGATATTTTGTTGACGGCGCAGCGTGAACTTGCAGAAGAGGTTGGTTTCGTAGCAAAAAAGTGGGACTACCTGGGTGTGTGTGTCTCTGCTGCTGGCATGACAAATTCTATGGTGTCACTATTTTTAGCTCGAGACCTATCAGCAGTTGATCTTGATCGTCACGGCCCAGAAGAGCGGGAGATGCAGATCTCGTTGATCGCGCTAGACGACGCCATCCAAATGATCGAGGACGGATCAATCACTGATGCAAAAAGTGTGATGGGACTCATGCTGGCACATCGGCGCATTTCGCGAGGTCAATAAGAAGTGACCCGTTTACCGTTGTCTCCTGTTCGTGCGGGTGAGTTGGTTGAAGCATTTCTCACATGGCTAACAGTCGAAAAGGGTCGAGCGAGCAACACGATTATCTCTTATCGTCGTGATTTGATGGCGTACGAACTATGGCTAGCAGAACACAAACTCAAAGTTTTGACGGTCAAGGCTCGTCATCTTGATGATTTGATTGATGAAAGACGTAACAGTGGTGAAGCAGCCGCAAGCACAGCACGCCTGCTCGCCGCGGTGCGCATGTTCCATGGGTATCTTTTGTCTGAGGATGTGCGAACAGACGATCCAACGGCGTTGCTTGAGGGTGTTCGCGTGCCGTTGGGCATCCCGCATCCCTTGTCCGAAAAAGAAATTCAAGATCTGCTTGGCGCAGTAGTCGGGGAGTCGGCTAATGCATTACGAGATCGGGCGCTTTTGGAATTTTTGTACGCAACTGGTGCCCGAATCTCAGAAGTTTGTGGTCTCAATATTGACGACCTAGATCTCAATAATTCCATGGTTCGACTATTTGGTAAAGGTTCTAAAGAACGTCTTGTTCCATTTGGCAAAATTGCTGCAGAAGCGTTACGTGATTATTTACAACGAGATGGTCGACAGAGTCTTGCTCCTGAGGTTTGGAGGTCTTCTTCTGACCGGGATGCCGTATTCCTGACGAACAGAGGACTACGAATGAATCGTCAAAAAGCGTTTGAAATAGTGCGCCTCGCTGGAGTTCGTGCCGGAATAAGTCGACAATTATCCCCCCATGTCATGCGCCACACATGTGCTACTCACATGCTCGAACATGGTGCGGATCTGAGAATCGTTCAAGAGATGCTCGGACATGCGACGATTTCGACAACCCAGGTGTACACACGTGTGTCGCCCGAATTGCTATTTCAGGTGTATAAAAAGTCTCATCCCAGAAGCCGCGCAACGTGAATCGGTCTCTGTCACATCTTGCACGACGCGCCCTATCGTCCTTGTCTCGTGCGCAATTGAGCATCACTGAGATTGATCGAGTGCGACAGGTTCTTCTGCCCGCTGAAATGAGTCTTTGGTTGCTTCAGCAGTCCAGAGACCAACGCCATTCAGTTGCAGTGTGGAACCGTTTTGTTGCTGCATATAATCACGCAACAATTGACGAACAACGAGCAGCTTTGTTGCACGACGTCGGCAAATCTATGTCGAACGTGGGCTGGCTTGGGCGCATTGTTGCCACCCTCATTGGTGGTCGTACCAAAAACTTGCAAAAGTATCTTGATCATGAACAAGTAGGGGTTCAGATGTTACAAGGGGTGTCGTCAGCCCGAACACTGGAGATCTTGTCGGGTGCTGCTAGCGATAGTGCAGCACTAGCAATAGTTGCTGCCGACGATGCGTGAAATTAACTAGGCCTTTGGCAGGAGTCCAATTGCTGAGTGCGCACGCGCCAGTGTTGCAGCAGCAATCGTGCGTGCCCGAGAATCACCGATTGCCAATAGGCGCGTGAGTTCTGCTGGATCTGACATGAGTGCCTTGTAACGCAAACGGATTGGCTCGAGTAAAGCAATAACAGCATCTCCGGCATCGGCTTTGAGTGGTCCGTATTGTTGATATTGACTAAGCAAGGATTCGACAGGAGTAGAAGTCGCCGCCGAAAGTATCTCAAGCAGATTTGCGATACCAGGCTTCGTTGCAGCATCGTATCGAATGTCATTGTCGCTGTCGGTCACAGCACGTTTGAATTTGCGCATGATTGTCTCGTTGTCGTCAAGCATGTAGATAATTCCGGCATCGGAGTGCGCTGACTTGGACATCTTTGAAGTTGGGTCTTGAAGGTCCATCACCCGTGCCCCCATTTTGGGATGAACAGCACGAGGAAGCACGAAGGTATCTCCAAATCGATGATTGAACCGAGTGGCGATATCTCGCGTAATCTCGATGTGTTGACGTTGGTCATCTCCGACCGGAACTTCTTGGGCGTCGTATAACAAAATATCTGCAGCCTGAAGAGCGGGATACGTGAATAATCCTGCCGATACGAAGTCAGATTCTCGTTTGGCGGCTTTGTCTTTGAACTGTGTCATTCGAGAAAGTTCACCAAAGGAAACCGTGCACTCCATGACCCACGCCAATTCGCTGTGTTCGTGGATATGACTCTGTACAAAGATGGTGGCGCGCAAGGGGTCGAGCCCAACCGCAAAGAGCATCGCTGCGAGTTCAAGAGTCTGGACACCCAATACCTTGGGTTGGTCGGTCACCGTAAGGGCATGTAGGTCGACAATGCCATGAAACACCTCTGACTCGTGCTGACCTGAGACCCAATTGACGAGCGCTCCGAGGTAGTTGCCAAGATGGACCGATCCGGTGGGTTGGATACAAGACAAGACTCGGGTCACCTCTGGAACGCTAGCAACAGTGGCACAGTCAGACGTGGTTGATTCACTCTTTGTTGGGTCACGAGCACTACATTTGAGAGGTGGCATACGACGTGGCAACACCCCTCTATGAGGGTCCCTTTGATTTGTTGTTGCACCTCATTTTGCGCGAAGAGGTAGACATCCACGAGATTTCATTAACAACAATTGTGGATGCTTTTTTGGCAGAACTTGTTCAAATGCAACAACTTGATCTAGATATCGCGACTGAGTTTTTGCTCATTGCCGCAACCCTCGTCGAACTCAAGGCGCGGCGTCTCCTGCCCGGGAAAGAAAACATTGATCTTGACGACGAACTAGCGCTCTGGGAAGAACGTGATGTCTTGCTGGCGCGGCTCCTGGACTGCAAAACCTTTAAGGATGTGGCTCGAGTTTTGAGCAAATTTGTTGACGATGCTGACTTGAGTTACCCACGTACCGTCGGACCAGATGACCGCTTTGATGGAGTTGTCCCTGATCTATTGGAGGGGCTCACGATAGAGAAACTTCAAAAGGGTTTCGTGACTGCCATCACGCCAAAGAGACCAGACGAAGTCTCGATGTTACATGTGTCCCCAATTCGCTTCACCGTTGCAGAAGCCGTGCAGAGGTTGATGCAGACCTTGCCTTCGACTGGTCAAACGTCTTTAAGAAAACTCACAGCCGGTGTACACGAACGACTTGATGTCATCGTCCAGTTTCTTGCGTTGCTCGAGATGTACAAACAGAATTACATCGAGTTAGACCAGGCAGAGAGATTTGGTGACATTCAAATTACTTGGACAGGAATCGGTCCAGAAGTGGGCGACACTGAGACCGACGCATACGAAGGATGACATGATGGACGCTGATTTAATACGAGCAATTGAAGCGATGGTTTTGGTCTCTCAGGAACCTGTCCGATCTGAGTTGATGGCACAGTTGCTTGAAAGGCCCGTTGTTGAGATTGAGCACATGTGTGAGCGACTTTCTGAGTCGTACGAACAAGCCGGTCACGGATTCGAACTAGCCAAAATTGCCGGAGGATGGCGCTTTCAGACACACCCTTCAATGTCGATGTATGTTGAGCAATTTTTACTTGACGGACAACGGGCTCGTCTGTCGAATCCGGCTCTTGAGACTTTGGCGATTGTTGCGTATAAGCAACCAATTTCGCGCATGCAGATTGCATCAATCAGAGGAGTCGATCCAGATGCGGTATTGCGGACCCTGCATAGTCGCGGTTATGTCACGATTGTTAGCACCGACACAGGTCCAGGACAAGCCTCAATGTGGGGAACCACACAATTGTTTCTTGAAAAACTCGGTATTGCATCGCTGGCAGATATGCCAGAGATTTCTTCGTTTGTTCCTGACGCAAATATCATTGAAGCTCTTGAGAAAACGCTCAGTGGGTCGTTAGAACTTGAAGAGGAAACCCCCTTAACATCTGACGCCCCAGACTGACATGAACACATCCGCGCCGGGAGGCGCCACGCCGGAGAAGCCACTGTGGGAGCAAAATGCGTCCGACGAAGGGGAGCGTCTACAAAAGGTTCTTGCTCGTGTCGGATATGGCTCTCGACGAGTGTGTGAAGAGATCATTCAAGATGGCAGAGTCACCGTTAACGGTGTCGTGGCAATACTTGGCAAAAGAGTGTCGATCGATACCGACACGGTCGAAGTCGATGGGGTCACGTTGGGGGTTCGGCCCGGCTTGGTGTATTACTTGTTGAATAAACCAACAGGAGTCGTATCAACTGCCTTTGACACCCATGACCGTCAAACTATTTTAGAACTAGTGCCAGCAGAGCCTCGAGTTTTTTCAATTGGTCGGCTCGACATGGAGACAGAGGGTCTAATCATCTTGACCAACGACGGTGATCTTGGCAATGTGATTGCACATCCAAGTAGCGCAGTTGAAAAAGAATATGTTGCAGAAGTGCAGTGTGGTCCACAAGGTGTTTCGCAAAGTGCGATTCGACGCCTGCGTGTGGGTGTCGAACTTGAAGACGGAGTAACTGCACCGGCAGAAGTCGGGCAACCAGAAAATGGTGTGCTTCGTATCACGATTCACGAAGGCAAGAATCGTCAGATTCGTCGAATGTGTGAAGAGGTCGGTTACCCGGTGCAAAGGCTTGTACGAGTGCGCATTGGTCCGATCCGAGATCAACACTTAAGCCCCGGTGAATGGCGGCATCTGACGCATACAGAACTTCGATTATTGCGCGAGGCCGTGGCTCAGGGAAAAGCAGGGGGTCGCCGTCAACCCCCACGGATACGATAAGAACGTGTCTCAGGATCCAAACATCTCCCGTCATGCCAATGTGGTGGGCCTGGGGCTGATCGGTGGATCATTGTGTTTGGCACTCAAAGACAAAGGCTTTATTGTTCACGGCACTGATTCTGACATCACACGCGTTCACGTTGCTCTCGAGCGTGGCATCATCGACGACAACACGGTCTTCCCGACAGCGGATATTGGCTTTGTGGCAACTCCTGTCGCTGCAAGTGTTGATGCGATTACGAAGCTACTCGCCGAGATGTCGGGCTTCGTGACGGACGTTGGTTCTGTGAAGAACGACATTGTTGCGCGCGTACAATCAGATCGCTTTGTCGGTGGGCATCCGATGGCTGGCTCAGAACTTGACGGTTTAGACGGTGCTGATGCAACCATGTTTGAATCAGCTGTGTGGGTGCTGACTCCTTCGCCACAGACATCTGACGCTGCGTTCGCAGCAGTAGCGGGGATCATTTCGCGTCTTGGTGCTGACGTCGTAGCGCTTTCTCCGCAAAAGCATGATGAACTTGTGGCGCTTATTAGTCATGTGCCGCATCTGACGGCTGCCACGCTTATGGGCCTCGCTGACGAACGCTCAGAAGAGCATCTCGCTCTGCTGCGGTTGGCGGCGGGCGGATTTAGAGACATGACCCGAATCGCATCCGGACGAACTGACATTTGGCTGGATATCTGCCAACAAAATCGTGTGGCGATTGTGGCTGCCTTGGATTCACTGATTGATGGGCTGCAACACATTCGACAGGTCGTACAAGATGAGGACAGGCCGGCACTCATGGCTCACCTAGATCGAGCACGACAAGCTCGGATGAATCTGCCTTCTCGTGTTGGTCCGTCAACTGAACTCGCAGAAGTCCGCATTCCGATACCAGATCGTCCTGGTGCAGCAGCAGATGTCTTTGCTTTGGCCGGAGAACTAGGTGTGAATATTTTTGACTTTGAAGTCGTGCATTCTCTTGAGGGTGACCGTGGCATCATCGTAATGGTTGTCGATAATCATCAAGTTGATTTATTTAAAGGCGGATTACTTGCGCGGACATTTCGTCCTGCCGTACACAGGTTGTCATGACATCGTCAGTGCGCGCTATCAAAGCCTCGCGAACGCCTCTGGATTGCACTGTTCAGGTGCCGGGCTCAAAAAGCATTGCCAATCGAGCGTTGGTGTGTGCTGCGTTATCGCATGGTGAATCAGTTATTAAAAACATCCCTGATGGGGACGATACTTTTGCGATGCTCGATGCTCTCAAGGCAATGGGCTTGCCGTGTCAGGTGGTAAATAATCAAGTAACAGTTATCGGCGGTGACCTCGGTCATTCCGACGTCACTCTCAACGCTCGTCTTGCCGGAACAACATCTAGATTTTTAACTGCATTCGCCGCAGTGCGGGCTGGTGTTACGACGATTGATGGCGATGATGCTTTGCGTCGACGACCAATGAACGACTTACACGAAGCACTGGGACAGATTGGCGCCGATATCAGGTATTCGGGCGCCAACGGACTGCTACCTGTCACTCTTGGGCCAAATATTGTAAGAAGTGGTGTCGTGAATATTCGTGGTGATATATCGAGTCAATTTATTTCTGCCCTGATGATGATTGGGCCAGTAATCGGAGGACTGACAATTCAGTTGACGTCACAGTTGGTGTCCCGGCCATATGTTGACATGACGCGAGTAGTGATGGAGTCTTTTGGTGCCCGCGTCACAGTTTCTGAAAAAATAATTACGGTTCATGCGCACAGTTACACGCCGACGCGTTTTGTTGTGGAGCCAGATTTTTCTTCGGCTGCGGTTCCCATAGTGGCAACAACTATTCGAGGTGGCACGATTCGTTTGACAGGATTAGGTCTGGCCACTACCCAAAGCGATGCATGCATCCTTGACATAGTTGAGCAGTCAGGTGCCATCGTAGAGCGTGAGGGTGATGACATCGTGGTCACCGCACAGGTGGGAAAAGTATTACAGCCGTTAGAACTGCATCTGGGCGATTCGTCTGATCTCGTGCCGATTGTGGCGATGTTGTGTCTCAGGGCAACAGGCAAGAGTTCAATTGATGGAGTTGGTTTTATTCGAGCAAAGGAGAGTGATCGTCTAGGCGACTTAGCTCGTGAAGTCGTCAAGTTGGGAGGGCGAATAGAAGTGCTTCCCGATGGTCTAGAGATTCAAGGTGTTGACGCCTTAAACGGTCAGACTATGAATACATACGACGACCATCGGCTAGCAATGGCATTTGCAGTGCTCGGAACAGTTGTCAGCGGAATAAGCGTCAATGATGCGGCCGTTGTATCGAAGAGTTGGCCTAGTTTTTGGCTCGACATGACAGAGGTGCTTGGATGACTCGACTGTGGGCACTACCGTATTTGGAGTGGAGACAGAGACAGTCGTAGCGTTTGACGTTGATAAGACACTCACCACAAAGGATTGCGTTTTGCCCTTTATGTCGCTTGTGGCGGGTCGATTATTTTTGGTGAGCGTCGTGCTCAGAAATCCCCGACAGTTGGCGTCCTTGCTCAGACACCGAGACAGAGATGGTCTAAAAAGGCTCTTTGTTCGTGCAGTTTTCATGGGCAGAGATGCGAGTGAGATTGATGAACTCGGCAAACAATTTGCGACCATTGTTCTAAAAAAGTGGATACGTGCGGATGTCGCACAACGACTGCGCTGGCACCAAAAAAACGGTCACACCGTGCTGCTGGTGTCGGCATCACTTGATGCATACTTGGTCCCGTTAGCCAACACGATTGGCGCAGAGACAGTCCTGTGCACAACTCTTGAAACAGACGAGAATGGCGTGCTCACCGGAAACCTCGTCGGCAACAATTGTCGTGCTCAACAAAAAGTAGATCGACTCGAGAAGTGGGCGAAAAATCGTGGGACCGCTGGTGATAATTGGCTCAGTATCGCCTACGGCGATTCCCGGGGTGACTTGGAGATGTTGTCGTACGCCAAAATTGGCCACAATGTCTCGCGGCAGATACTTGAGCCCGCATGCTAAGTGCCCTACTTCGCGAAGCTCGTCCCAAGCAATGGGTCAAGAATGTTTTGGTGTTTGCCGCACCCGGAGCACTCGGAGTTCTGGGGCACTGGACATCGTTGGCTCCGACTCTCGTGATGTTTTGCGCATTATGTTTAACTGCGAGCGGAACCTACTTTTTAAATGACGTGCAAGATGTTGCCAACGATCGACTTCATCCGAAAAAAAGTCGGAGACCAATTGCAGCGGGAGAAATCCCAATACCGTTTGCTCGATTGGTAGCGGCAGCACTGCTTGTGGTCGGGCCGTTATTGGCAGCAACAACTCGACCCGCTGCTGGTGTGATTGTTGCGCTGTATGCGGTGACGACAATTTCGTACAGTATGGGCTTGAAAAATATCGTACTGCTAGATCTTGTGATCGTTGCATCGGGCTTTGTCTTGCGAGCAGTTGCTGGAGCAGTCGGTACAGACACGCATATGTCAAAGTGGTTTGTCTTGTGTACGAGTTTTGGTTCCTTATTCATTATCGCCGGAAAACGTTTCGGAGAGATGCGAGAAATGGGCCAAGACGCTGTGCTTACTCGAGCTGCTCTCAAAGATTACTCAGAGACATTTTTACGAATGCTCGTCATCGTGGCATGTGGTGCGACCTTGCTCGCGTACTGTCTCTGGGCTTTCGAAAGCGCAGAGTCGCTTTCGACGAATTTCCCATATTTTGAACTGTCAATTGTTCCTTTGGCGCTGAGTGTTTTTAGATATTTAATGGTGATTGAGCAAGGTGATGCGTCAGCACCCGAAGATGTCTTTGCCACCGACAGAGCAATTCAAATGTATGGAGCGGTTTGGTTGATTGTTTATGGACTGGGTATATACGCCAGTTGACAGGCTCAACGATCAGTGCGTTTGTTGTTTCTGTGTTGTCTCTTCGTTTCATCCAAGAGCACGCCTAATGTGCGCGTCGCAGTCGCGTCCCACGTGAACGACTTGGCATGCATCAGTGCGCCGTCGGACAAGGTCTTTTGAAGTGGTGGTTCAAGTAAGACTCGCAATACAGCCAAGCCAAGATCATCAAGAGTGGGCACAATCAGTCCGCTGACATTATGTTTCACGGCTCCACGATGCCCATCATTATCAAGCACAACACACGGCGTGGCGCACGCTGCGGCTTCGGTTATTGTCATACCCCAGCCCTCTGAGTGAGATGCACTTGTCAAGAGCCAAGAAGACTGATACAGCGAGACGAGTTCTTGATTTGAGATATGTCCGAGCAGCGAGACTTGCTGCGTGAGGCCTAAGTGATCAATGAGATGTTGTAGTTCTGCTCGCTGTGGACCGTCTCCAACGATCACAAGACGAGCATCTGGTAGCTGTTGCGTAATGATTTTCATCTGTCTGATGAGAGCGTCAAATTGCTTGACAGGAGCCAGTCGTCCAACGGCACAGATAAGCGGCGACGGGGATCGTGGTGCTGCATTCAAGTTGGTGAAAGAAGCGTCTATGCCGGGAGCGATCACATGAATGAGGTCTGACTTGTAGCCGTGGCTCAAGAGATGATCACTCGTTGCTGGCGCAAGCGTAATAACTGGATGTGCCTTGTAGAACGATGGCGCAATCGTGCCTTCAAGCAATCGACCAAAGGGAGCAAGTGGCGCTGGCAGTGATTCTTTCCACATATCGGTGTGAATGTGATGCAGCCACGTGACATGTGGACGCCGTGCCCATAACGATGAAAACCAAGGGACTCCATTCCAAATCTCTATGACAGCGTCGTAGTGGTGCTTGTTCAACAGTTGGTGGGTGATGACGCGCGGAAAGACTCCATATCTGCCTGCTCGTTGTACTACTTGATACCCATTTCGTTCAAACTCGCGAGTGCCTGATGCACTTGATGTTCGATGCGTGATGTGCAGGCCGGTGCTCGCCCAACGGGAAAAAACCTGATCCGCATGGACCTCGGAGCCTCCAGCATCTGGGTCGTCCAGATCACGCCACGCAAAACTTGCAATCTGATGCACGCCAAGGCCCTGTAATTCTGTGGAGATCATCTCGAGCGTGGGCTGGATTGATTGGGGATTGACCGTGGGCTCAGGCATGTCCTTTCTATACTAGGAATCTCCATGAAGCAGACAGGTGAACGCCCCCTCAAGGACAGTACGCCGGCGGCACTTTTGGCCCTTCATGACGCTGGGTATCGAGAAATTCGCGCCAGGATCACTGCAGGAGTCGTGCTTGACGTGGGTTGTGGCGTCGGAGACGAGTCAATTCGCCTAGCCGTGGGTGACAGCGTGGTGCTCGGCATTGATTATGACGCTGACACCGCAGCGATGGCTCGCGGAAATGGCGTCCATGCAACGTGTGCTGATGGGTCAATTTTGCCCCTGCGGACGGCAAGCATTGATGCAGTGTGTTCAAGTCATATCATCGAGCATTTTGTCGATCCAGAGCCGCATGTGGCAGAAGTTGCCAGAGTGACCAAAGATGACGGATCAGTCTTTTTCTTAACCCCCAACGAACCCGCTGATTTTGAGAACCCATTTCATGTTCACTTGTTCACTCCGTCGTCTTTACAGACAATGTTGCGCAGATACTTTGCAGATGTTGAGGTAATGGGTCTTGACGGCGACGACATCGTGCATGCTGATTTCGACTCTCGGCGTCAGACCGGAAAAAGACTATTGGCTCTTGACGTATTTGGTTTACGCAAAAAATTGCCAAGATCGTGGTATATCGCGCTTCATGCGTTTGGGCGCAGAGTTGTATATCCGTTCACGAATCGGCATACCTCAGATGGTCCATCTATTACAGAGAAAAATTTTTTCGTGACACCAATACTCAGCGACAAAACCCTTGTACTTTTTGCTATTGCAAAAAGACCCGTACGGTCACGCTGACATCATGAGACAAAAACTCTCTGGTTGGGGTCGCACAGCGTGGTCGTATTCTGAAGTAGTTACTCCTTCGTCATCGCAGGATATCTCAGCCGTAGTTGCAGCACCTCAACATCGTGGAGTTATTGCTCGAGGACTCGGCCGTTCGTACGGAGCAGCATCCCAAAATGCGGGCGGAACTGTTATTGAAATGGCCAATGATGAGGCGTCACATATTGCACTTGATCCTCGTACCGGAGTCGTCACAGCAGGAGCAGGAGTCAGCATTGACGCTTTGCTCAAGTACTGCGTGCCGCGTGGATGGTTTGTTCCTGTGACGCCCGGAACTCGCTTCGTGACAATTGGCGGGGCAATCGGTTCTGATATTCACGGCAAGAATCATCACGTTGACGGAAGTTTTGGTGCTCACGTGCTGTCGATGCGAGTGATGTTGTCAACGACAGAGATCATTGAATTATCACCGTCGATTCAACCCGATTGGTTTTGGGCCACTATCGCAGGTATGGGCTTGACTGGGATCGTCATTGATGCAACATTTCAGATGTTGACAATTTCGTCATCAATGATGCACGTTGAGACAGAGCGACTACAGAACTTTGACGCTCTCATTGCGGCAATGGGGTCATCTAGTGACGATGATGGTTATCGGTATTCGGTTGCATGGGTCGATCTTTTGGCAAGTGGCTCGTCACTAGGGCGTGGCGTTCTTAGCAGGGGAGAGCATGCAACGCGGGATCAGGATTCGCGTGCAGAGCCCCTGGTGTATGACCCCAAAGTCAGGATTTCAGCGCCACCTTGGGTTCCAAACGGTGTGATCAATAAGTTGTCAATCAAGGCGTTTAACGAAGCGTGGTATCGCAAGGCTCCACGACGACGCACCGAAAGCATTGAGTCAATAGCAGGATTTTTTCACCCTCTTGACGGAGTTCGCCAATGGAATCGGCTGTACGGGTCGCAAGGCTTTATTCAGTACCAGTTCATCGTGCCGCTTGATCAAACAGATGTTCTGCGAACAGTCATTGGTCAATTCGCAGACGCCGGCGTCGCTTCGTTTTTGGCCGTACTCAAACGAATGGGTGAATCGAATCTGGCGCCGATGTCGTTTCCGACAGCCGGTTGGACATTGACGTTGGACATAGCGGCTGGTGCGCGTGGCTTGCCCGAATTATTATCAGCAGTCGACACAGTGGTACTTGATGCTGGAGGGCGACATTACTTGGCCAAAGATGCGCACGTATCCCCGCGGGCCGTTCGCAAAGGCTACGACCGCTTTGAAGAATGGAAAACCATTCGAAATGAAATGGACCCAACAGGTGTCTGGAAAAGTGATTTGGGCCGACGGTTGGGTTTAGTCGATCCATGAAGCATAACGAGGGAGAAACTGTATGAAAAACGGGCTTGGCGTTGCGCAAAGCATCGTGTTGTTTGGCGGCACGAGCGATATTGGGCAGGCAATCGTCTCAGACTTGCTTCGCCCCGGGGTGGCACATGTTGTGTTGGTGAGTCGCAATATCGAAGATGCAGACCGTTTCGGTCAAGACATTACGCAGCGGTATCCAGATATCGATGTTCATCATGTTCGATTCGACGGTCAAGATGCAGCCGCAATGACACGAGTGGTGCAAGAAGTCGTTTCGCTTGTTGCAGATATTGATGTTGTGATAGTTGCTCAGGCACTGCTTGGTGACGGAATTGATTTTTTACAGAATCCACACGAGGCAATACCACTCGCAACGGTTAATTTCACGGCGACCATGACGCTGTTGCTCGCTCTTGGACACCAAGTAACCAAGCAGGGATACGGGCGCATCGTCCTGTTGTCGTCTGTTGCAGGAGAACGCGTACGACGCAGTAATGCAGTGTACGGCGCAACCAAGGCCGGTATTGATGCTTTCGCACTTGCGCTTGACCATGAGTTGTCCCCGAGTGGTGGCTCAATTCTTGTTGTTCGCCCGGGTTTTGTAACAAGCAAGATGACAGCCGGAATGGATAAAGCACCCTTCAGTGCAACGCCCGCAGCGGTAGCCAAAAGTGTTGCTCGGGCTATTGACTCAAACGCACGTATCATCTGGACCCCAAGCATTCTGCGTTGGGTTTTTATGGTGTTTCGACACCTACCGACAGCGTTGTGGAGAAGGATGCCGTTTTAGACAGAATCCTGGCTTGTGATGTTCGTGACCACGACTCTTTTTCGTTTCACGATGTCACGCAAACCCCAGCGAGTGACGCGCCATAACGCCTCGGTCACAATTGACTGATTCATTTTTGATGATCCAGTCGTTCTTTCTCTAAAGACGATCGGTATCTCGACAATCCGAGCGCCTGCGCGAACCAGTGTGTACGTCGTCTCGATTTGAAATGTATATCCATCAGATTTGGTCTTAGTGAGCCCGAGACGGTCAACGGTGTCGGCGCGAAATGCGCGAAAACCAGATGTGGCATCGTTGATTGCTAAGCCCAGAACTAAGGCGACATAGCGGTTTCCCCATCTAGACAAAAACAGACGCTTGCGGGGCCAGCCAATGATTCCGCCGCCGGGAATATATCGAGAACCGATCGCGAGATCTGCACCGAGAGTTGCTGCGCTCACAAGTTCTGGAAGCACTGCCGGATCGTGAGAGAGGTCTGCGTCAATTTCTACCAAGATGTCATATTGACGCTCAAGGCCCCATGCAAAAGCAATTCGGTATGCGTTGCCCAAACCATCTTTGGATTGACGGCGAATCACGAAGACATTTCCTTCGATGCCATGAAGTTGTTCTGCAAGGTCAGGCGTTGCGTCCGTGCTGATGTCGTCAATGACAAGCACATCGGCTTGCGGTAAGGCTCGATGAATACGCTGGATCACGATGGCGATATTGCCAGCCTCGTTGTGTGTCGGAATGCAAACGAGTGTTTTAGTCACGTCTTGAGAGTAGTGGGGTCAGACCGCTCAATTGCGGAAGTAATAACGATCGCGATTGCTGCCCATGCCACCATGTTCCAGTGCATGAAATGTCCAGGCCAGTCAAGGGTTGCGGGGTATCGGTAATGAATTTGAGATGCAATGATCCAAGCCACCGGCGCAAGACCGAGAGTCATAAAACTCAAGTATGCCACTCGACGAGAAATGAATGTTGTCGTAATCGACGCTAGTGCTGCCAAAGGTCCAACCAGCACCAAGATGACTAGCGCAACTGGCCATCGGCCAAGGAGCAACGAGCGTGACTCGCGTCGCCCTTGTTGCAGAGTCAGTCGACCTTGTTGCAGAGTCAATGGTCGTCGCAGCAAAAGCAAGGCACACATGATGGCGATGGCGAGCGATAAAGCAATGGCTTTTGGAACTGATCGCTGTGGAGTCCAATCAAGAGTCAAGATTCCAGAACCGTTCACGAGCCATCCATTGGCGTAGCCCTGCACGACAAATGGTTCGCCAAGATCAGTTGACGTCGATGTTGATGTCTGTCTGTAGGTTGCCTTCCAGCCGGGATTAATGCTGTAAGCGAAACTCACAATGGTTGGACCAGTTGCTGTCACGTCGGCCTCTAGATGTGTTGTGCTCCGTGACAGGATCGTTGTCTGCGCAGCCGGCGTCGATGTTTTTACCGTTTGATTTTTAGGTTGCAAGATGATTCGGTCGAGATCAAATCCGACATCCTGGCCCAGGGCAGTTCGAAGAGTATGTTTTCCTGCGCCGAGCATGAGCGATTCATTGCACAGCGTTAGGTCCAGAGTTTTACGATTAAGGGCATCGGTGACTGAGCCTTTGACAAACACCCCAACAGCAACATCATCGATCCAGAGCAGGTCAGAATGACAAAGAACTGAGAGGTCGTGTTTGACTAATTCATTGTCTTCGCCTGTGTCGATCTCTCGAACAGAAACAGGCAAAACCCGAGGGAAGCCACTGAAGTAGTCGGGTGAAGTCTTGGCTGCAATCTCGTCAATCACGATAGAAGTAATCGGCGCTTGAATGGTTGCCGGCAGATCTACGACAGAAGTGCCAGTGTCATCTGGTTTTGGTACTTGAACTAGCGAACTGCCACCAGTGCCTGTAATGGTGATTGCAGTTGGTATCGAATGTTCGTCGTCATTGATAAAAGCGAAACGCAATTGGCGCGTCGTGGCTGTACCGAGTGCGAGATTAAGTTGTGCGCCGATGGATGCATCGATCGGCGTTGTCCAAGAAGTATTTCGAACACCGTCTACTGCGGAGAGTCCAAAACTACTTGGTGAACCTTGAGTACGCCGAGATGCAAAGACTAAGGGATCAGCGCCAATCAATCGATTAATAACGGCATCTTTTGCCAAGCCAGAAACGCGCACGTCGCCACGTATTGAGAATGCAGTCGGTGCTGTCGTCGAAAACATGCGCGAAATATTGGATTCAGGATCAAATCGATTTGGCGTCGCCTGGTCAATTCGTCGACGTGTCAGAAGAAAGGTGGAGGGTGCGTCGGAAACTCTGGCAACTGGGAGACGGAAAAACTCGGCACTCGAGACGCCGTCAATCTGTACTTCGGCGATTCCGACTCCTGGTGCAGCCGAGAAAGAAGTTCTCACACCGTAGCTGTCTGATAGCACACGAATTAAAACACGAGAAAATGACTGTGATGCAAATGGGACGGTAACTGAATTGCCTCTTCCAAAAGAAGAAAAAATTGGCGACGTAGAACTATCTAGCGTGATGGAAAACTTTATGATCTTACGTGCTGTGACCCCAGTGGTTGGCAATACAAGTGTGATGTGGTCAGCGGTCACCTTGCGGCGCAGCGATATTTCCAGAGATTCGTCGCGAGATGATTGAAATACTGCGGTTCGCCAAGCGGTGCGCGGGTCGCCGTCCACTGCATTTTCTGGCCGATCCTCAGGCGTAAAGGTCACAGGGTTTCCGTAGTTTGTGGCACGCACGGACTCAATATCGCCCACAAGTTCGCTGACGGTTTGTGAGTCTGGCGAGACATCTAGGTCGTGATCAGCGATGAATGGCATCAGACGGTTGTCGCTGGGATCTTTTCGCAAGGCCTCTGTTTTTGCCCCGTCTGTTTTACCGGTGTTGCTGCCGACTGAATACCAACGTCGTGCGGCTCGTCGGTTGGTATCGGTCAGTATCTGAAGAGATGAAGTTCGTGAGATGTCGCTGAGTTCTCGCTGGTGAATCGTGTCGGCATAAATGATGGGTCGGCGTGGCTCAATTAGATTGGCGTTTAGCGCATCTATGAGACCCTCGCCATCACCTGACAGCACAACAGCTGAGTCTGCAGGTTGTGCGTCCAGAAGCGGACGAGAGTTAGCGATGCTCCACGCCTCAACCGACGGGTAACTTTGCGCTCGTGCGTGGGCATAGGTTTGACTGTCGATAAGCGGAACACTCGACACAATGTTTTGTTGGGGACCCCGAAACAAGAGGTCACCTGGAGGTGTTGTTTCAATGAGCGGTACTAACGCTTCGGGGCGAGGTGTTCTATATCTCTCATGTTCAATGTCATTTCGTTGAATCACATGAGATGCCGAGATGAGATTTGCAAATTGCCTCAGGGATTGTGGTTCGTACCAACCATCTTGCAGCCGGGATTCGAATGAATTCAAAATGTCAGCAGTAGAGTCGCTTCCGTATGGAACCAATTCCCGTGCGATGTAGCCAGAGTTAATTAACCCAGGTGTAATTGGATCAATCGTTCCTCCCCACGTGTAGTTTGCAAAATCTGCCCCAGGGAACTCATACGTGCGATCAACATCATTTGGCGATGATGTCAGGGATTGGCTGTTGATGGTGTCACTCAGTTGAGTCCAATAGGCCGGAAGTTGTTCAGAACGAGATATTGATGGCGTCATTGCCGAAGCCGTGAACCACGGGAAAAAGTTAACAAGGCAAAGTATTGCTATGGCGTAGGGTGCAATGACAAACGTGCGCGCAAAACGCTTCGCATAGGCAATTCTCAATTGGTCGTATCCAAATGCAATTCCAAGGGCTAGAGCCAAGATGACTATTGGTGCGGCTCGCGGGGTTGAGCGCAGCGCAAAACCTGATTCGTTGTGTACGAGACGCGAAAAAAAACGCCCGTAGACGCTTGGTCCTCCGATTGGTGCGGCGCCAACAGCAACGGCGAGTCCGAACAACAGAAGTAGTGCCAAATGAACACGGTATCGATGGTTGATGGTCATAATGCACAGCAATCCAAGTCCTGCAACTGACCAGCCGATCACCAATACGAGAGGGTTTGTGAGATAGGACGCGCTTGGTCCGACCCAGCGACCTAGCTTGTCGCCTCCATAGAAAAACCAATATCCAAGTCCGCGCACAATCTCTTGCACTGATGAAGCCTTGGCAACAGTTTCGTACGTCTCTGTGTAGCGCAATATCGGTAGGCCAAATTTTCCTTGGATCAGCAATCCGTTGATCCACCACACAGAAACGCCGAGACACAACACTCCAGATCGCCAGGCAAACCTCAGCGTGTCTCGCCATGTCGTTACTCGTGACAACGCGTCAGCGATCATCCACACGACCACTCCAAGGCCAGACATGATGAGTGCCGTCGCGTTGACCGTTCCAACCGTGCCTGTAATCAAAGCAAAAAGAGCCGGCCAACGCCATGAGGAGTCGGTGCGGGCGCGCACGACACACCAGATGAGAAAAGGTAGTCCAGCCCACGGGAGTAAAAGCCCAGAAAGCCTGGAGAAATATTGCAAAAAATATGGACTAAAGCCATAGGCGAGTCCGGCGAGCATCGAAGCAACAAGAGACGTGCCAAGTGTTCTGGCTACTAAACGCGCACCGAGTGCGGCGATAAAAATTAGCAATCCCCACCAACATCGCTGTGCGACCCAATCAGGGATTCTGAGTGTGTCCATAACAAAGTAATACGGTCCCATTGGCCAGAGGTAACCGAGCATCTGATGCGTTACTGTGCCCGCGCCAATATTTGGATTCCAGATGTTGATGGACTCACGAAGGAGTTTGGTCGGATTGAGATACAGGTACGACTTGGTATCGGCACTCACGTCTCCGATGCGCGTATAAAAAGACGGAATAAAGGCACATAGTGCATAGAGATATATATGTCCGCGTTGACGAAGGTTCATTGGCGGCTATTTCGAGTACGTTTGTTGACTATGCGCGAGAGCGGTTCTTCAAATAGGTAGTAACTCAGAGCCGCAATCACAAACGTTGCAACTGTAGTGATAAGAACTCGACTCAGGATTTGAGAATCGAAAAACTCATAGGGCATCCATCGTTGAGCCCAGTTGCCGCTAATAAAGACTTGGTGCCACAAGTACACGCCATAGGAGACGATGCCGGCCCAGGCCAACCAGCGCTGTCCGAAGAATAGATGGGATTTCGTTCGAGGACCTGGAAGTGCAAACGGTGCAACGAGAAATAATCCAATGAGACCATAGAAGCCTTGACGCAGTGTTTCGCGCACAAAACCGGAAGTGTCGAGACCGACAGCGAGTGAAAATTGAGTAGAGACAATCCAGAACAACGCGAGAGCCACGATCACCGAAGCGGTTGCCCAGCGACTAACAAAATTGCAAATACGTTGTGCCCAGCGTTGGGTGTTTGAAAGTTCAGCAAGGATTGCTAAAGCGATGCCAAGAGCAAAGATGTCTACCAAAGAAGGCAACCAAAAAGGAATTACCTTACTAAAAGATGGCTCAATAAAATAAACGGCAACTCGAAAACAAATGCTTGAGAGATACAGGCTTGCAGCAAAACATAGTGCGATGACACCGCGATGCCTAAGTGGCTTGTTTTTTGTGAGAAGTAAAAGACCGTGTGCGAGCCCAGGAACTATGAGGTAGAAGCTCAGTTCGGTCGCAAGACTCCAGGATTGCGTAATGCCCGAGATCAGATGAGTAGTGGAATAGATGTTCAGAAGAAATGCGGAGAAGAAAAAACCGCTCGTACCCCCAACTTGAATTGCGCCAATAAGCAACATCACAATCAGTGCGAGCCAGTATGCAGGCACAATACGAACGAGACGTTTACGCCAGAACTGTAACGAAGAAGGGAGAGGCTGTTCGTTTAAGATCGACCGAGCAAATGGCTTGAATAATAAGTATCCACTCAAGATGAAAAAGATTGGCACCCCAACATCAAATCGCCCGGTGAAGCGTCCCCAGAATCTATAGGAGGCATTAGACGTTATTCCAGCGGCAAACATAATGTGATGGAGCACGATGAGATACGCAGCCATGGCTCGCACCCCGTCAAGGGCCAAGTTATGTTGTGTTAGTAGAGTATCCGTGCGGCGTGGTGTAACTATTGCCTGTAACCGGTCTCGCACAGTAGTGATACTAATTGCTTGGTTGTCGTGGTGTCGTGAGTGTCACAAGGACCGCAAAAACTATGAGGGCATACATCAGGCCCTGATGGCTAGATGCAGTATTGGTCGACCAGTCAAATCGTGGCGTGAGATCAGAGTCTTTGATATTGGCAAAAGCCCCCCAGATGCGATAAGCAGGCAATCCTGCGGCGACGACAATCAACACGGTGCGCCACCTTGTAATGACAAGAACCGCACAAAGTGCCAGAAGCCCCTTCCATGACGGGGTATCAACGACCAATGCAGCGAGCAACCCAATGGCGACAACCGCAAATACTCGAGTGCGCATCGACAGCGGTGGATTGCTCACATATTGCGAGGATGTGCGCACAGGCAGACTTGGGGATCTTCTGCATCTCCACAAAATGCCCAAGCAAAGAAGCACTGTCAAGGCTGAAAGCAACTGTGCCAGATAGGCGTATCGCTGTGGTGTAAACGAGAGGGTGATCCTTGCGGGCGCATCATGCGCGTCGATGAACCACGCGTTGAAACCACCATCAGCTCGAACATGGTTTTGAATTTTCTTGCCGTTCAGAGAAGCGATCCAACCCGAAGAGTATCCCTCCCCAAAGACAAACCATCGCGTGGTAGCACTCGGCGGCAGTGTCGCGGTGCGGTGTGTAGGCGAGCCGGACATGGAAAGATTGGTCTGCGTTGCAAGTGGCCAAGATAATTGGCTGATGAGTGCTACGTCATCAATTGAAATCGGCGTCTCATTGTAAGAAGACGTGCGTATCGTGTGGTCTCCCGCATCGAGTGTCAATTTTTGGTCGTACTGTAGAGATGTAGTTGGCTTGGTGACATCTCCACTAAAAGTGACACTGGTGGTCATCTGGCTTGAATCAAGATCAAAGGTGACTTGTTGCGGCTCCTTGGGCAGAGTTGGATCAACTTGCATGATGCCTGCGCCTTTGATTGAAAAAATTTCTAACGGATACAGCATGTTCTTGCCGAAGCGGGAGTCATAAAATATCCTGTCAGTTGAAGATTTTGCAGTGAGTGTCCACCGACCAACACTCAACGCATTTGTGTTGATGGTGCTTACTTTATCTGTGACAGAAATAGCGATATCTAAAGATGTCGTTCCGTCAGTGATTGTTGCGTTCGTGATCGCGTTACAATTTGCCAAGGAGCACTGAGTTAAAAATATCTCAGGAGTCTTGCTTGTTACATCAAACGAAATCGAAGCAGCCGTGGTGTGTCCGACTCGGCTCTGCCATGACGTTGCATCGCTTGAATCAGTGGCATACCACCCTGCATGTTCGAACGAGCCTCGAGTGTGTTCGGACGCAGTAGTAGTGACGCCGAGAAGTTTGGCGGTGAGTTTCTCAGGCGAATCAGCATGAAGTGATGCGCCAAGCACGACATCGTATTGCTGCGAAGATGCCAACGTAAAGGTGCGGTTCAGAAGTAATTCTGGGTCATTTCGCCACCATCTTTGTGGAGATGCCTGTTGACGAGACATGACAATTGATACGGGTGTAGTCGCGTTTGCAACAGAGGTGGCATCACTAGGCATGAGGGTCTTTTCGATGGTAAAAGACTTGTTATCGACAACTTCAGCAAAACCAACGCCGTCAAGACTTGCCTGCTGCGTTCCTTTGATCCAGTCCAATCCGATCAGGGCAATAAATACATCAGTTGCAGGCTGAGATAGCGGGACGATCTGTCCGGTTGTCCGTGACTCCGGAGTCATCGGGACCTCGGTCCAAGTTTTTTGATCTAGAGAAACGACGACCAAGTTGAGCCAACGATTCGGATTATTTTGGGGTTGCAATAATTTGAGGTGGTCTAGGGGTTGTCGTGATTGAAGATGCAACGTTGCGCCGTACGGGTCTGCGTACGCACCTGCTGTCCAGGCCGTGAGTGGATCTCCGTCGAGGGCAAAAAAGGGACGCGACTCTGGCCAATATGACAACGGTGTTCCATACGAAGATGCACTGGCTGTCACATTTCCAGATTGAGAAACAGTTGTGTTGGATAGGTTGTCACGTGTTTCAAAGATCGGCAGTCTTCTATCGGATGGGTCCACAACAGAGAGAACACCCGGTGATGAAGTATCTTGCGAGTAGCCAAGTGTGTCAATCGAGGATCTCCAGTGTCTTTGCTGCAAGCGATTTGAGTCCGTTACAACTAGAGGACTGTTCTGTAGTGCGAGTGTCAGCTCCTGAGGCGTCATGTCTGCGCTGTACCGCATCAGTGAGTCGTTGACGAGACCATGTTGTGCAGCGTTCACAACTCCTGCCCCCGATCCAGAGAGGATCATGGCATTGGTCGTTGTTCGAGCCACGGACGAGTCAGCAATCTTGGCGACACTCGTTTTTGACGTACCAGAAGAAAACAATCGTGATACCCCTTGATCAAGGTCGGCAAGTAGTGACGATGGATCTGCACTCATAAAACGCTGCGTGTCTAAGTCATGGGGGACAAAAAGCGAACTCACTCCGAGTTTTTTGGCCGTTGACGACAAGGCTTGTGAGTGAAGCGTTTGGTTTTGTACGGCATCGTCGAGGCTAAAAAGTAAATCCATGACTTGGGGCTGACCGAGTGGCAAAAGATCGCGAGTGATAATGGGTGTGTCTGTGACTGTGGGTAACGCAGGGTCTACTGTGAACCCCCAGTTGTATGCGCCAAACTCTTGGCCAGGCACCTGCAAGACGCGCGATGACGCACCAGAGATCTCATCAATCAAAGATCCGGCTTCGTGCCAAGCCCTTGGCGCAGACTGCTCACGGCTCAGGTTGGGATCTGTTGTTCCGGTCGTCCACAATGTGGGCATGGCGCTGAACACAAGCATTGATGCAAGGGCAATAATGGCGAGATGCCCGAGTGGACGCCGTTCGAGGGCTTTCATTGAAAGAATTTTTTGAACAAGTGCGCCCACACCAAATGCAATACCTAATAACAACACTGGATACGCGCGCGTGCTGCTGCGCAACGCAAGTGCTGCAGAAGACCCCTGATGGTTGGCAATCGGAGACATCAGACGCGAGGCTGATAACAACGGGTAGACACCAACGGCGAGTACCGCACCCACCAGCACAAGCCAGGCTGTAACGCGTCGCGCCAGTAAGCGCGTCAGTGCGATTCCCAAAATACCCAAAGTAGGTATTGCTAATGTCAGAAAAATTGTAAGTGGCGAAGACAAGTAGCGAGATGCACTAGAGGGAGCTGCCGCGCCCTGTTCTGTGACGTAGTTGAGCCAGTAGCCCATGCCTCGAATCACTTCTGCGGATGTACTGGTAGAGGATACTGATTCAAGCGTCTCTGAATAGGAAAGTACTTTTGCGCCGTAGCGATTTTGTATCGCGATCATTGTGGCCCACCACAACGAGACCCCGCCGCACAAAACCACAGATCGGCTGACTAGCACTACAGCGCCTCTCAGTCGGATCCGACGATCTACAAGTGCGTCGATTATGAAGAGTAACGGGGCTGGTGCGATCATGATCAATGCTGTTGCATTGATTCCTCCAACGGAAAATACAATAAGAGCCAGAAGTGCGGGGTATCTCCATCCTGAATTTCGAATCGCCAATAATGTGATGCCGCAGATCCAGCCAAGTCCGACCCAAGGTAAGAGCAATACAGAAGTGCGGGTTTGATAAGCCAAAACAAAGGGAGTGACTTGATACGCAACGGCAGCAATAAATGCGCCCGAACGCTGTAGGCCTAGGTGCTTCGCACACCATCTCACTCCAAGCCCAGCGAGCAAGAAGAGAGTTGCAACCCAGATGCGCTGAATAAGCCACGGTGAAATGTGCATGGAGTGAAGCAACAGATAGAACGGCCCACTTGGCCATAGATACCCGACAGCCTGGTGCGGCACGTATCCACCAAATTGCGATGGATCCCATGCGTACTGCGCATTCCTAAGAAGTTTCCAAGGATTGCTGGTGAGGTAGAGCTTTGTGTCTGAGTTTGTAACGCCCGAGTGCAAGAGAACTGTCGGAATAAAAGCAATGAGCGTTAGCGCCAAACACTCAACGCGGCGCGATAGCCCGATGAGAAATGCGGCTCTCACGGAATTGCGCCGTAGACCCCGTAGAGGGCTGAAATAAAGACAAGCCCCGCGCTGAGCAATACTACGAGCAGAGTCCAGTATCTGTCATCCTCATCTCGCAACATGGCCGCTACAGAGATAAAGAGGGGGAAAGCTGTGTACAAAAAACGCGGCCGAGCAGTGACGGTGGCCGGAATTAGCATCAGCACCAGGATGCCGATTGAGTACCAGAAAAAGATTGATGGCAGTTTGTGTTTACGAGCGGCATACAAGAGAAATATTGTGACGAATAATGATGCTGCGGTGATGAGGCTTGTCGGCGAGGAAAAAGGCGAACGAAAAAAGTCAAAGGTGCGAACAACAGCGGTTCCGCCAAAACTTGTGCTTTCTTGCCATGCTTCGTTTTGAACTCGAAACCAAGCCCACGGCTCGTTGGTGTGATGCCGCAGGAAAAGCATGAATCCGATGTAGCCCCATGGCGCAAGTAATGGTGCAAGTAGAGAAGAGTAATCTCGACGTTCTTTTATTGCAATCAGACATGCGATCGCACACGCCAAACACAATGCAATACCGTTAGGTCGCGCGAGGCCCGCCAGTAACGCAAAGACTCCTGCATACACCCAAGCGTGGCGAACAAGTGCCAGTAGACATAAAGCGGCGAGACACAGCATGATCGCCTCTGAGTAGGCAAATGATAAAACGAAACTTCCTGGGAAAAGACACAGAAGAACCATTGTTCTTTCGGCGACTTTGGCATTGAAAAAAATAAGAGCAATACGGCCAGCCAAATAAATAAAAACTCCACCAAGAATGATGTTGAGCAAGAGGGACACCCAGACGGGACCACCAGGAAGCAATAAATCAAAAAAGTGGACAAGACGCGGATACAGCGGAAAAAACGCGGCGCGTGCGTCTGAGACAAAGTACGTGACATCGGGTTGAATTACACGCGGATAACCTTTGCGGACGACCTCGAGATACCAATGCCCATCCCACATGTCGAGGTACTCGATCAACATCTTGAGACCGTTTTTGGCTGGTTTGCCTTCTTCTTTGTCCTGAAGTGCCCAGGTTGTAACAGCGATTGCGCCGCCGGCTAGAACAAAAAGGCGTGATACCAAATACGCAACAAGGGCATAGAGACGAGCCCGTTTCCAATCAATAGATGATGACGTTGCAGTGTTGCGAAGAAAACGCGGAAAACTCAGCATGGAGGACTCGGACGTAGATACAGATGTCATGGGCGGTGTATTCCGTTGACAACAATAGGCGCTGATGCTGTCAGCATCGTGGTATTGGTTGTTTAGGAAATCGCCACAGGGGATTGTGCATCCCATGCAGGGTGATGGCATGCCACAAAATGGTTTGCGCTCAGTTCCCTGATTTGGGGTTCTTCGGTGCGACAACGGTCGCTTGCTGCGGGGCAACGTGGATTGAATCGGCAACCAGGAGGTGGGAGTACCGGCGATGGTGGTTCGCCATCGGCAACGATGTGATTGACCTCGACTGTTGGATCTGGCACCGGAATACTGGAGAGCAGAAGCTGTGTGTATGGGTGAGCAGGTCGTGCATAGAGATCATCAGATGGTGCCACCTCGCAGATCTTGCCGAGATACATGACTGCGACTCGATCACTGATGTTTTTGACCACGGCAAGATCATGAGCAATGAAAATAAGCGTGAGGCCGTATTCCTTCTTTAGGTCTTCGAGCAGGTTAAGAACCTGGGCCTGCACTGAGACATCCAGCGCTGAAACTGGTTCGTCACAAATAATAAGTTTTGGGTCTAGAACCAAAGATCGGGCAATCGAGATTCGCTGACATTGACCTCCCGAAAACTGGTGTGGTTGGCTTTCGGCAGCACGTTGTGGATCGATACCGACATCTTCGAGAACTTTGTCAACACGGGTAGCACGCTCTATCTTTGTGCCTCGCTTCCAGATTGCAAGCGGTTCCATAACGATGTCACGTACTTTTCGGCGCGGATTGAGACTAGAAATCGGATCTTGAAAGATCATCTGAATATTGGTTCGCGCCTCGCGCATCTCGCTGCCATGCATGGCAGTGAGTTCTTGGCCATCAAAAGTCACTTTTCCGCCATTGGGCGGGGGCAATTGCATGATTGCTCTACCCGTGGTGCTTTTACCGCAGCCACTTTCGCCAACGATGCCGAGTGTTTCTCCTCGAAGAACATCAAAACTTATTCCTGAGACCGCATTGACTTTAAGCCCTGTGCGTCCGACGGGAAACTCGACTAACAGGTTTTCGACGCGCAAAAGCACGTCTTGTGATTCCCGTAGATGTGCAGTTCCGCTACCAGCCATTGTTCCCCCCGTAATTTTCTAGCGTAGTAGACAGAGGTAGACTTGCCTAACTGAGCGCAAGACTACAAAACAAGCGTGCATCTTGTTGTCGCGGACCACGACGGACTAGTTTGTCAGTTGTGGAAGACCGAGAAATCATGACATGGGACAGTTTTGGTGTTGCAAGCAGGGAACTGGCAGTGTTGGTGGCCGACTCCGGTTATGAGCCAGATCTCATATTGGCTATAGCACGAGGTGGTTTGCTGGCTGCTGGGGCATTGGGCTATGCGTTGGCCGTGAAGAATCTTTACACGATGAATGTTGAATTTTACACAGGTGTCGACGCGCGTCTGCCAGTGCCGATGATTTTGCCACCCGTTCCAGATCTTGTCGAGCTTCGTTTTGCCCGAATTCTGGTTGTCGACGATGTCGCAGATACGGGACACACACTAAAAATTGTTCAAGAGTTTTTTAAAGGTCGAGTCAAAGAGGTTCGATCTGCAGTTCTGTATGAAAAGAGTCATTCTGTCGTGCGGTGCGATTATGTCTGGAAACACACGGATCAATGGATCAATTTTCCTTGGTCAGACAAGGACCCGGTTGTCACGAGAGCCGGAATCGTTAAAGACGCTTAGCCGTCGCGACCAGGAGCATTAGCGCAGAACTCATTTGTGACAACTGCAGTGAGATCATCAGCAACCTGCACGCCTCGTTTAACAAATAGTTCTCCAAGAATTCCCGCCATATCATCAACACGTTCTGTGTCAAACGAGCAGTAGGTACCGTCCTTGCTGTTTGCCGCCATCTTGTTCAGTTCTAAAATCTTTAGTCCTGCAGCGTTTAGTTCAGGGCTCGTTTTCCAAAATGTGTCGTATGAGTCGTTGATTGTCGTGATGAGATCAGTGATCGGTGTTGGCTCGTTCAAATAATCAATCCAAGCAGACTGTATTTTTGGTATCAGTACTTTAAGGCATGGTGTGAGCGAAGCGAGTTTGTCAGCACGAACAGAAAGCATCGCAGGGTAATCCCGAAATCCCCAGTCATTTAGGAGCGCATATTGAACTGGTGCTGGCGCACCATTCTTCCATTTATATATATTTTCGTATTTATAGACCTCGTTCGTAGCAAAGCCCTGCTGAACTAAGTCTCCTGCTTGGCTGATCCAATCCGATGGTGATCCCGTGTAGCTCGGATTGCTTTGTGCTGCTGACATGTAGTCCTGAGATATAAACCAATCGATATATGTCATGCCATCAAAATGGTTGACAGTTTTTCCAGTTTTCTTCAGATCCGTCGGTGTCTTGATTGTTGTTTGGGCTGGGTCCCAATACAAAATTTGAGGATTGATTTCAAGGGTCTTTGCGACGCCAACCACCGGAGACGATGCGGACACCTTCATTGCGCCGCCAAGAGTCACATAGGCAAAAGTGATGCTGTCGTCGGTTTTGATCTCATTCGTGACGGACGTGGCAATCGCATCGCCACCTGCACGAATTTCGACCGTCTCTACGCCGCCAGCCCCATATTGAGGTTGTATTGGTCCCGAGTAACGAAATGAAGTTTTATTGATGACACCTTGCGTGCCGATGAGTTGGTATGTTCCGCCATGTTCGAGTTCAGGCCACCAGTCAGTTTGGATCACGATATTTCGGGGGCAAATCGAAGCCCCTGATTGAACTACGGAACTTGGCGACTCAGACTCTGTGGAGCTCGAAGACGACGACGAGGATGGACCAGAACTACTGCACGCGACGAGACCAGCGGTCAGGGCGAAAAAAACCAGAAGGGGTATTTTTTTGAACATATTGAGCCTACTTCGATTAGGGGGCATCTTTAAGGTACTTGAGTTGCGGAGTCATGCCAATGTTTGATCGCAACTTTTGACAAAAAACCAAAACCGATGAAAATTGCCACACCGAAGAGTGACGACACGATCGCCGCTGCGAAGAGTTCGGTTGTTCTGCCTTCCTTTTGGTAGTTATCGATTAATCGGCCAATGCCGATTGCGCCCTGGCGAAAGAAGAAATCGCCGACTATGGCTCCGATGACGCTGCCACCCGCGGCGATTCGAAGTCCTATAAAAATTGCCGGAAGAGCGGAAGGGAACTCGAGTTTGCGGAGCCTCGTGAACTTGGAGGCCTTGTGCAGCGAAAACAGCTCATGAAGTGACCGGTCAGTTGACTGGAGTCCAAAGAGCGCATTGGTGATAATGGGGAAAATAGCGACAAGCACGCACGCAACTGTGCGTGATGTCAAATTGGCACCAAACCAAATCTTGATAATAGGAACAAGTGCCAAGATCGGAAGCGTCTGCACGATGACGGCATACGGATAGAGCGACCACTCTAGGGGCTTAGCAAAATTCATCACGATGGCAATCAACAATCCGAGAATTGTTGCGATCAACAGTCCAACAATAGCGACTCTGCCAGTCACCAACATTGCACGCAAAATTGGTTGGATACCTCTGTTATGTGCCCATGTAAAGAATCCTTGACGCAAGACATCGTGTGGAGCTGGGAGAGCGACACTTCTTCGATTGGCGTTCATGACGACATATGAAATGAAATACCATATTGACAACACGAGCCCAAACGTGACAATCGGGCTGATTACCCGGCCCATAACTAAAATTTTTTTACTCATGACTCTGTTTCCCTCAATGCGTGAGATACTTCGAGCGCATGCTGACCAAATGATGGATCGAAACGCAGATCTGCTTCGCGTGGATAGCCAAATGGAATCTCAATTGTGCGGCTAATCACGCCGGGACGTGCGGACATGACATGAATTTTGGACGATAGATAGACGGCTTCGGTTACGGAATGGGTGACAAAGAGGACACCGAACTGCTGCTGTTCAAAAAGGTTCAGTAATTCATCATTGAGGCGTTGGCGGTTGATCTCGTCCAGTGCACTAAAGGGTTCATCAAGAAGAAACAAATGGGGGCGCAAGACGAGAGATCGCGCAAGTGAGACGCGCATGCGCATTCCACCTGAAAGTTGGCGTGGATACTTGTCCTGATGGTCCTGTAATCCGACCAAAGCAATCGCTTCATCGACTCGAGTTTGCATCATGGTGCTGTCTAGTTGTTGCAGTTCAGCCAAGAGCGCGACATTGGCGCGAACAGATCGCCAGGGCAATAATGTGGGGTCCTGAAACACGTAGCCAATACCCTGAGCGTCAACAGTGCATGTGCCTGTCGTCGGCGGTTCGAGGTGTGCAGCAATTCTTAAAAGCGTTGACTTACCACATCCAGATGGCCCGACAATCGAGACGATCTCACCTCGCTTGACAGTAAGACTCAAATCATTAATAACAGCGGCACCGTCGGCAAAGGTTTTAGAGATGTGCTCTAAAGAGAGGACATTTGTGGGATTATTTGTCATTGTGTTGACCATATTCCGCGGGCTGTCATGACATCTTTGAGGGCTCTCGTGTCATCTGTCATGATCCCGTCAACCCCCAGATCAAGCAGACGAGCCATCTCCACTGGGTCGTCAATGGTCCACACATGAATCACAATTCCCAAACTGTGGCAAACGTCAATGAAGCGAGACGTCACAATAGGTAACTTCGATTGAGCAACTGGCACCTGTGCAGCGCATGCGCCATGCGGTTTGGCAACGATTCGATGTGAGAGTGATGCCCCGACCATTCGAGCGACGCCAAGTGGTCCAAGTGATGAGCAGAGATCAGGTCCGAGCGCAATTCGAAGCTTTTTTAAGCGCGAATCACTAAACGATCCAAGGCATACACGTTCGATTGAATTCGTACGGCGAATAGTTGCTATCAATGGCTCAAGAGCAGAATCAGTTTTGCAATCAATATTGACGCGTAAAGTAGGCCAACTGCCCAAGATGTCTTCGAGCAGCGGAATCTGTTCGGTTCCTGAAACACGAGCCTGCGATACGGTTGACCACGGGAGTTGAGCGATTCGACCGGGAGTAGAACAGGTTCGTGAAAGATCATCATCATGGAATGCGACAAGTACACCGTCAGCAGTTGCGTGCACATCTGTCTCAACGTATGTGTAGCCAAGAGAGACTGCATCTGCAAACGCAGCTAACGTGTTCTCAGGTGCGGCCGATGCTCCGCCACGATGAGCGAAAGCGATAGGACCCGTTGTTTCAAGGAAAGGATGCACGCACGCACTGGTTCGCTAAATAGAGCGACCAGCAGCCTTCCAGTACTCATCTTTGAGTAGGCGCTTGTATAACTTGCCCGTTGGATGTCTTGGTAAATCTTTTCGAAAGTCGATTGAACGAGGGCATTTGATGTCGGCTAGTTGACTTCGACAAAAGACAATCAGTTCTTGAGAAAGTAATCGAGCCTCTTCTTCGTTGGCGGGCATCGTGACTGGTTGCACGACCCCTTTGACTTCTTCGCCGAAGTCGGCATTAGGAACACCAAACACGGCAACATCAATGACTTTTGGATGATTGATGAGAATGTTCTCTGATTCTTGAGGATAAATGTTCACACCGCCCGAGATAATCATGAACGCTTTTCGATCTGTCAGATACAGAAAATTATCCGCATCCTGGTATCCGATGTCTCCTAAGGTTGACCAGCCTCGACCAAGAGGATCTCGCGATGCTTTGGTTTTCTCCTTGTCGTTGTGGTACTCAAATATTCCGCCGTTCTCAAAAAAGATTGTTCCGGATTCTCCGTTGGCGACTTCATTGCCCTCGTCATCACAGATGTGCACAATTCCTTGTATGGCAGTGCCGACTGTCCCGGGATGAGCAAGCCACTGTTCGCTGTTGCAATAGACAAAACCGTTTCCTTCTGTCCCTGCGTAGTACTCATGAATCACAGGGCCCCACCATTCGATCATCTTGCGTTTTGTTTCAATGGGGCAGGGTGCTGCGGCATGTACTGCGTGGGTAATCGTCGAGCAGTCATATTGAGAGCGCACATCGGCTTCTAGTTTGAGCATTCGTATGAACATTGTTGGCACTACCTGAGTTTGTGTGACTTTGTACTTTTGCGTAAGTTGCAAAAACTCCTCTGCGTCAAAGTTCTCCATGACAATCGTGGTGGCTCCAAGAGTATGAACCGTCATATTAAAACGAAGTGGTGCTGCGTGATACAGAGGTGCCGGCGACAGATACATCGTGTTTTCATTGAAGCCAAACAACATGACCGTCAACATTCCGAGCCCGACGGATGTGCCAATTGGCGACATCGGCAAAGGCTTAGCAATTCCCTTTGGCATTCCAGTCGTACCACTTGAATACAGCATGTCTGTGCCGTCCACCATGTCGGTAAGCGGAGTAACGGATGCGGCAGCGATGGTTTGTTCAAAGGAGTCATAACCGTCAATTGTTCCGTCAAGCATGAGTCGAAGATGAACATCTGGAATTGTGTCAATGATGTCAAGTGCCTGGTCGGCTTTGTAATGAGACGTAATAAATGCTTTAGCAGCGCAGTCGTTCAAGATGTACGTGAGTTCGGCACTCGTGAGTCTGCTTGAGCACGCGGTGTAGATAAGTCCCGCGTAATGACAGCCCCACAATATTTCAAGGTATCGAGCGTGATTTTCTAAACACAACGCAACGTGATCGCCGGGGTTAAGACCTGCGTCGCGCAACACATTGCTCAGACGGATTGCGGCCTCATCAAGTTGGCGATACGTGATCACTTCTCCGGTTGAGCCCATAATGATGGCGGCCTTGTCAGGGGTGGTGAGAGCGAAGTCGTGCGGAAACATAGATATGAACTTAGTAAAAGGTACTCTGACTTAGTGAACTCAACCCCAAGGGACCATCTTTTTGAGGCATTCAGTGGGTTATTTTTGGATGAGCACAATGACCCGGACCTAGAGGAAGTCTTTTCTTTGCTGTGCCAGATTTTTGACCCTGAATGTGATGTGTCGTTTTTGGGCAACGAACTAGATGCCCTTGCAAAATCCGTCACTAACAAAACTCCACAGGGAATGATTGAGTTTCTCTTTTCTTCGGGACTACTTGTCGGTGATAAATTGCAGTACGACCACCCTCACAATTCGTTGCCCCACAAAGTGTTGACATCTGGTCGGGGACTCCCGATCACATTGTGTGTGATTGCCATCCTGGTCAGCCGGAGATCCGGGGTCAATCTGTGGGGTGTGGGATTACCCGGACACTTCGTCCTCGGTGCCAACGTGTCAGACCAGACAGAATACTTCGACCCGTTTAATGGGGGATTACCGCTGACGCAGGATCAGTGCGTAGCAATTGCGTCGATGTCAGGCGGGATGTCTGGCGATGCAGATGAAATTTTGCAACCAACAACGACAAGAGCTGTGGTAATTCGCACGCTCAATAACCTGACTCAGTCGTATCGGCGGCGCTCAGACATGGTCGGTCTGCAGGCTGTCGTGGCGCTTCGCCTTGTGGTGCCTGAATTGTGCAGAATCGACCAAAAGTCCACTTTTGCCCTGCTTCGTGAATTAAATTAGGGCGTGGCTTGTGCACACTTCACTAGCAATTGTTACAGTCGCAATGTCTACAGCAGTATTTATAAAATAAGGAACCACCATGGCCGTACTTGAAACGCAACTCACTGTCCAAGAGCAACAAATAATCGATCTCACTGAAGAGCTCTTGAAAGAGTTTCCTCCTAAAAACACTCCACCCGCAGTGTTTTTGGGCGCTCAATATGACAAGGGACTCGCATGGGTGCATTTTCCTATCGGCTGCGGCGGACTTGGCGTCTCTCCGAAGTATCAAAAGTTGGTCAACGAGCGAGTATTCGCGCAAGGTGCGCCAAGTGCACAGGCTCGCAATCCAATTGGTCAGGGAATGTGTGGACCTACTGTCGTCGAATGGGGAAGCGATGCCCAAAAGAAAAGGTATTTACGCCCCCTCTTCACGGGCGAAGAGATTTGGTGTCAACTGTTTTCTGAACCAGGCTCAGGATCCGATTTTGCTGGTTTGTCATCAAAAGGCGTTAAAGACGGCGATGAGTGGATAGTAAATGGACAAAAGGTTTGGACAACACTTGCTCATCTCTCGCGCTTTGGTCTGTTGGTTGTACGCACAGACTCTGAGGCCGTCAAGCATGCGGGTCTCACCGCGTTTGTTGTCGATATGCAGGCACCTGGCGTAGAAGTTCGACCATTGCGCCAGATGACCGGTGAGGCTGAATTCAACGAGGTGTATTTTACTGATACACGAATTGCCGAGACAGAAATGTTGGGCAAGCCCGGCGAAGGATGGCGTGTGTCGCTCACAACATTGATGAACGAACGCGTGTCGATCGGCGGAAGTATTCCCGCTAGAGGTTCAGGTCCAATTGGTCAAGCCGTCAAGGTCTGGACCGCAATGGACGAGTCTCAAAAAGATGGTGCAACAAAAGATGAATTGATGAAGCTATGGTCTCGCGCAGAGGTGCTGCGGCTGACGAATATTCGTGCATCGCAGAGCAGAAAAATGGGTGTCCCTGGACCGGAGGGTTCAATAGGCAAGATGGCTAGCGCCGATCTCAACAAAGACGTTTTTGAGTTCGTTGTTGACGGCATGGGTGCAAATGGAATGCTCTACGGAAGTTATGCAATGGTGCGTCCAGAAAGTGCAATGGGATTTGACACTTGGCAGAAAGCATTTCTCCGCGCTCGTGCTAACAGTATCGAGGGTGGCACAACAGAGGTCATGAAAAACATTCTTGGCGAAAGAGTTCTTGGACTACCCGGCGATGTGCGTGTTGACCGAGACATCGCGTGGAGCAAAGTACCCCGCAACTGAGCTGTGCAATTTACGAGAATTGCAAGGTTTCAAGAATTGTGCTGGCAGCAAGAGTGCGGTCTTCAAGATCTGGAGCGGACAAGAGACCCCCACCGAGTAAAACTGTTGACGCTGCTTCAAAGACGGATTGAAGTTCGCGTATGTTTCGAGGAGGCGGGAAATACTCATCTTCACTAGTGACGCGAACTTCTTCCACCCCGTCACGTGGTGCGAGTCTTTTCAAAATGCGATCAATCAGCTCTTCAGGGGCGGACGCACCGGCAGTGACTCCAACTACGCCGGTTAAATCGTCCGGAAGTTCGAAGTCATCATTGATTCGTAGAACACGTGAGCACCCCGCCTCGATGCCAAGTTGCTGGAGCGCAACGGTATTGGAACTATTTGCTGATCCGATAACAACGAGTGCATCACATCGTGGAGCAATTTCCATTAATGCAGATTGCCTATTTGTCGTCGCAAAACATAAATCACTTCGACCAGGTGTCCAGACGTCTGGAAATCGTTGTTGAACGCTGACGGCAACTTCATGCCATTCTCTGTGTGAGAGGGTGGTTTGAGCGAGGAGTGCAACTGGCTTAGTAAATGTCGGTAATGCAAGGACCTGATCAACAGACTCGACTCGAGAGATTGAATCGGGAGCGACGGCCATCGTGCCGACTGCTTCTTCGTGACCATCGTGGCCGATATAGACAATGTGGTACCCACGATCCGCCCTGGTTTTTACTTCGTGATGAACTTTGGTCACAAGTGGACATACTGCATCAACCACGTAACTGCCTCTTTTGCGTGCTGCTGCCACCACCTCCGGAGCAGAACCATGCGCGGACAACATGATGGGTTTGCCGATAGGGACGTCGTTGATGTCATCAACAAAAATTACGCCTTGCGCTTTGAAGCGATCAACGACAATTTTGTTATGCACTATCTCGTGATAGCAGTAGACAGGAGCATCAAATGACCGCACCATCCAAGCGAGGGCCTTGATCGCCATCTCTACTCCAGCGCAAAAACCGCGGGGCGACGCTAGAAGAACCTTTTGTACATCCATACAACAGCCCTCAGGATACAGACGGCTCACGGCGATAGCCTCTATCTGCGTGTCAACAATCATCGATTCCCTTCCCGAAATTGCTTCGGTTGCGCCGGGAAGCGCCAGCGCACGCGCTGGAGTGCAGATCGGTGATCTGATTTGTGCCGTCAACGGAGTATCGCCAAGAGATGTTCTGGAGTGGCAAACTCTGACCGCTCAAAGTGTGGTCGAGTTGGAAATTCTTCGGGGTCGCCGAGAAACCCGAATTCTCGTGGACGTGGGTCCCGGAGAGCAATTCGGTGCTTCGGTAACCAGTGCGTTATTCGATCGCATCCATACGTGTGATAACCACTGCGAATTTTGCTTCATCTACCAACTCCCAAAGGGAATGCGTAAGAGTCTCTATCTCAAAGATGACGATTATCGACTGAGTTTCCTTTACGGCAATTTCACGACGATGACACGCTTTACTGAGGCCGACTTTGAAAGAGTAGTCGACCAGCGACTCTCACCGCTCTATGTCAGCATTCATGCAACCGAGGCGTCAAAACGAGCAGAGATGCTTCGTAATCAACGTGGAGGGATGAGTCTGAGATGGATGTCAGAACTCATGAAAAACGATATTGAGATTCGTGGTCAGATTGTGTTGTGCCCAGGAGTCAATGACGGTGAAGTCCTGGAGAGCACTCTGCTGGATCTGTTAGAGAAATTTGATCGACTTACCGCTATTGCGATCGTGCCTCTTGGTTTAAGCAAGCACAACACAGAAGCGCGTATGCGAATACAGACTCCAGAAGAAAGCCGAGAAGTCATTGCCCTCGTCGAGCGATGGCAAGATGTCTTCATGCGCACACTTGGTCGCCCAACGGTTTATGCTGCCGACGAATTCTATTTGTTGGCGGCTTCAGATCTGCCAAAGGCGCCAATTTACGGTGAGTTCGAAATGCTCGAAGACGGTATCGGTATCGGACGTAAATTTATTGATGATTTCTTCGCGCTACCAAAAGACTCAGACGCGCTTGCAGACAGACGGTCTGGAGCAGGTGGCTTTTTCACATCCGTTGATATTCAAAATCCAACTGCCTATACCGCGCATAATCCTGCCGCCGATACATCGTTACGACCAGTCTCGGTAGAGATCACAAAACGCCGTCCCATTCGCAACACAACGTCGATTGGCGTGTTGACTGGTACATACGGAGCACAGATCATCACGCCTTTAGTGGCATCACTCGGCGAGCCCCGCGCGTTTGTGCACGAAGTCAAGAACCTCTTCTTTGGCGGAAACACCGCGGTGTCTGGTCTGATGACAGGCGCAGATATTCTTGCGACGCTTGCGCAACTGCCCAGTGATCGGTTGTACATGATTCCTGATGTCTGCCTTAATGGCAATCGATTTTTAGATGGCGTGACACTGGACGAAGTAAACAAAGCGTATTGCGTTGAAGCGATTCCAACGAACGGACTTGCACTTCGCCAAGCCATTGAAGACTTCTCAAAAAGGAGTCCTCAATGAAAGATCCAATGGTGGTCATAGTTGGGCGACCAAATGTCGGCAAAAGTACATGGTTCAACAGAGTTGTGGGCGAGCAAGCCGCAATTGTTGAGGATAAACCTGGCATTACGCGCGATCGCTTTGTTCGATCGGCGTCATGGTTAGGCATCGAGTTTCAACTCGTCGACACGGGTGGCTGGTTGCCGGGTGGGTCAGAACTTGAAGAGAAAATAAGTCGACAAGTCGAGGTCGCGGTACGTGAAGCAGACCTAGTGATATTTATGGTCGACGCATCGGTCGGAGTGACAGATGCGGACGAACGTATTGCTTCTTGGTTACGTAGATCTGGAGTGACTGTTGTTGTGGCTGCCAACAAGGCAGACAACGAGCGTCGCGAACTTGATCGATGGGGCTTTTTATCACTAGGACTCGGCGAGCCATATCCGGTCTCTGCGCTGCATGGGCGTCGGTCAGGTGACTTCTTGGATGAAATCGTGGCACGCCTACCGCCACCCCAAGAAGAGCTAGACACCGAAACACAAGTTCTGCCGACCGACGGAGTTCCGCGAGTGGCTTTGGTCGGCCGACCCAATGTTGGCAAAAGCACACTGTTTAATCGTCTTGTCGGTGAGGATCGCGCTGTCGTTCATGACATGCCAGGCACTACCCGCGATGCAATTGACACAATGGTCGAAACTGACGAGGGTCCACTGATCTTTATCGACACAGCGGGCATGCGTCGTCGGAGCCGAATCGACAACTCTGCGGAGTATTACTCACTTGTCCGTGCACTACAAGCAATTGATGGCGCAGATATCGCGATGCTCATCATTGATGCTCAAGAAAATGTCACCAGTCAAGACCAACGTCTTGCAGAACGTATTGATGCAGCAGGTTGCCCTATTTTGATCGTTTTGAATAAGTGGGAACTGCTTGACGCAGAAGCAAAGAAATACGTCGAGTCCGAAGTGTCACGGAAACTCTATTTTCTGGGAGAGTCACCGGTAATAAAGATCAGTGCACTTACAGGTAAGGGTGTTCACAAACTACGTCCTGTACTGCAAGAAACTATCGAGCAGTATCACCGCAGGGTTCCCACACGAGATGTCAATCGAATCATCGCGGAGGCACAGCAAAAGGCACCCGCTGGTGGTGGTGCAAAAGTCATGTACGCCGTACAAGGCGCAAGTGATCCGCCAACGTTCACACTCTTTGTAAACCGAGAACTCCCAGCAACGTACTTGCGATACCTAGAACGCAGTATCAGAGAAGGTTTTGACTTTGGATCCGTTCCAATAAAATTAAGAATACGAAATCGTTCGGATCGCTGACATGCCGTGGTGTGAACCGTGCGCTAAATACTTTGCCCCATCGTCATTGACGGACACTGGTCAGTGCCCTAAGTGCGGAATCGCCCCTACTGTCGCAGATCTTCATGGTCGCGTCGAGGCTAACAACCTAAATCTTCGTAGTCTTGCCGCGCGCGGCACGGCTGATGATTCCGGTGACGATGAAAAAGCCCCTTGGCACTTTAAGTTGCTCGTAGGCCTGTTAATCATCTACTTGTCTTGGAGATTAGTCCAAATCTTTGCATAACATCACGTGCATAGACTGCGACTTGTTCGTTCACGCTAGGATGCATCGCTACGGGTTGTAGCGCAGCTTGGTAGCGCGCTTGTCTGGGGGACAAGAGGTCGTGGGTTCAAATCCCGCCAGCCCGACTGATGTTGTTCGGTACGTGTGGACAGACTTGAGCTGCCAGCCCTCTGAAGTGAAGCCCAGTGGTTCGTGGCTTCGTGGGAAAAATATTACTTTTGTAGAATAAAAGCGTGTGCGGACGTTTTGTGACCAATTTTGTCATGACAGAACTCACGTCGTATCTAGAACAAGCGCTGCAAAAACCTGTCAAGGTGAATGACTCAAATTTGCCTGTGATGTTCAACGCCGCACCGTCGCAGTTGATTCCAATCATCATCGCAGGAACCGAGGCAACAGAAATCCATGTCGCCCATTGGGGCTTGACGCCGCCGTGGTTGCGTGCAGGTGTCGCCCTAAAGCCGCTGATCAATGCGAGAGCCGAGAGCGTGCACGAAAAGCCATCATTTCGGAATCTGATTACGAATAATCGCTGTGTTGTGCCGATGCGGGGTTTCTATGAATGGGGGACGACCCCCACAAAATCGAAAATCCCTTTTTATATTCGCAGACAAGATGGTGAACCGGCAATGGTTGCGGGGTTGTATTCGCGCATTGAAGGCCAGGAAGCAGAACAAATGTTTGTTGTAATGACAAGAGAGGCATCGCCTGATGTGGCGGATATTCATCACAGAAGTCCAGCGATCCTTGAAGCCTCTGAACTGAGTAGCTGGCTATATGACGGCGAGCCGCCTCTCGAATTGGCGACAACTATTTGTCGGTCGAGGTTGCAGCACCACCCAGTGTCGACACACGTAAATAGTGTCAGAAACCAAGGCGAAGATCTTGTGACGCCCGTTGATACAGGTCAATTATTCTGAAGCTTTGAGCCCAACTGAGGCGAGCATTGAGCGCAGCGTGTTCGCAGAGTCGCGAAGATCGTCAGCGGTTACAGACATGGCAGCATTTGCAAAAGATAGTTGGTGCATGCTGTTTGTCGGTATGACGTGAAGATGGCAATGGTTAATTTCATAACCGGCAATAATCAGACCAACGCGATTGCAAGAGAACGCTTTTTTTTGCGCCTGTCCGATGAGATGAGCAACATGGAAGACATGATCAGCAGTGTCGCGGTCAAGGTCCGTCCACTCGTCAACTTCTTCAATGGGCACAACTAACGTGTGGCCAATCGCTAGTGGATTAATACTCATAAAAGCAGCACAAACGTGATCACGGTAGACAAAGACGCCGGGTATTTCGTGGTTGATAATCTTGGTGAAGAGCGTTGTCATGCGTTGTAGCCTCCAGAAGCTGTAAAGACGCTGCCAGTACAGTACGACGATTCTGGACCAACTAAGAACCGTACGAGTTCGGCGATCTCTCCCACAGTTCCGAGTCGGCCGATTCCGATACGCGTGACGATTGCGGCCATCATGAGCTCGCTAAACGGAGTCAGCAGGGGAGTATTGATGTATCCGGGACACACTGCGTTGATTCGAATCCCTAAGTGAGCTGTTTCGTCGGCTACTGATTTTGTGAACGCAATGATTCCGGCCTTAGCGGTGCTGTAATGCGCGGCCCCTGCGGATGGAGATTGTCCGAGGATTGAAGAGATGTTGACAATGGTGCCGAAGCGTTGTTGTTGCATGACGCGAAGTGCTGCACGGCACCCGTAGAAAGTTCCGTAGAGATGGACTCGAATCATGCGATCCCAGTCTTGATCGCTGAGCGATGTCAGGTAGTCAAGGGGTTGCATCTCAGATATTCGAGTTTCGATACGCAGCATTTGATTGGCAATTGCTTTGTCAAAACTTGCAGCAGTTCCGCTCGGAGCGATTCCGGCGTTGTTGATCAAAATATCGAGTCGGCCAAAGCGTTCAAACACATCACTAATGGCGTCGTCGAAAGCAGAACTGTCTGTGACGTCAAATGGTGACGCAATTCCTTCAACCAACGAAGCTGTGTGCTGAGCAGCTTGGGGATCAAGATCGTTTACAACCACGGTGGCACCATCTTGGGCTAATCGAGAAGCAAATGCAGCGCCCAAACCAGAGCCAGCGCCCGTGATAAATGCGACTTGACCATCAAGAGGCGAATTGTTCATATCGTCAAACTAATCCTTGGAACGATCAAAATGACTACGCTATGCGGGTGCGCCGTAGTGATGTTGTAACGCTCCCCAATGGCGTCACGTTGCTGAGATTGTGTCTTTTGCCGTTTTATGTACTGCTGATGAGCGACGGTCGAATAGTTGCCGGGGCTTTCATGCTTGGATCTTTGGGTGCAACGGATTGGGTTGATGGCTACCTTGCGCGGCGTTTTAACCAAGTGAGCGAACTCGGCAAAGTTTTAGATCCGGTCGTCGACCGGCTGGTGTTTTTCGTCGGCGTGTCAACGGCGTTGTACTACTCGGGAATCCCTCTCTGGTTCGGTGTGGCAATTTTGGTTCGGGAAGGATTCGTGGCTCTCTTGATGCTGATAGCCACCCTGTTTGGAATGCAACGATTCGGGGTCACCTACTGGGGCAAATGGGCGACTTTTTTGCTTCTGGGGGCTGTGCCGTGGGTGCTGGCGGGGAGCGAAGGCGGGGTGTGGCAGATCTTTTGGGTGTTGGGCTGGATCTTGGCCGTGCCTGGTCTCATTTTGAGTTACATCACCGCTGTGCAATACATCCCGATGGTGCGTGCTCATATGGGGCCCTCCGAGTACCGTAAGAGTCCATGAGTCTTCCTGCGAACCTGCGATATACCTCCGATCATGAATGGGTTTCAGGTGACGGACCAAGAGTGCGAGTCGGTATTACCGACTACGCCCAAGATGCGCTAGGGGACATTGTCTTTATTCAACTACCGACTGTGGGTAATTCAGTAGCGGCGAATGCGAGCTTCAGTGAAATCGAGAGCACGAAGTCGGTCAACGATGTGTACGCACCAATTGCGGGAGTCGTTGTGTCCGTCAACGAACGACTCTCAGATAAACCAGAACTCGTCAACACCGATCCGTATGGCGATGGTTGGATCTGTGAGATTGAGTGTGATCCAGCCGACCTTGCATCTTTGTTAGACGCTGAGGCGTACCAACTGCTTCTGGGGCATTGATGGCGTACGTTTTTTGCAATTCCTGCGGACACAGAAACCCACCAGAGTCTGGGTTTTGTTCGTCTTGCGGCACCGTCCTTGATGTGCGAGAGGATCGAACCGTCACCTTAAGCAAAATAGATTCCTTTCAGGACGCTCACGGGTCAGCAGATGATGCTGTCGTGGCGTTAGGGGAGATTGTTCCGGGTCAAGGAATATTAGTTGTGAGATCTGGATCGCAAGCAGGAAACCGTTTTGTTCTAGCCAAAGAGACAACCACGCTTGGACGTCATCCAGATAGCGACATCAGTCTTGATGACATCACAGTGTCACGTCGACATGTCGACATCACACGCGTCGGAAAAGTTTATGTCGTGAGAGATGTAGGTTCACTGAACGGAACATATGTCAATCAAACTCGAATAGATGAATGCGCTCTTGCACAAGGAGATGATTTGCAGGTTGGCAAGTTTCATTTAGTGTTTTTTGAACGCGCAGAAGATGCCACATGACAGTGCGTGACTATCTCTCTATCGGCGAAGTCTTGGCTGTCTTGTTAGACGAGTTCGCCGATGTCACGATCTCTAAGATTCGATTCCTTGAGAGCCAGGGACTTATTAATCCCGAACGAACACCATCGGGTTACCGTAAGTTCAGTGATGACGAAGTTGAAAAACTTCGGTATGTGTTGCGACAACAAAAAGATACCTATTTACCACTGCGCGTTATTCGGGATCGTTTACACGACGAAACGGGTGATCACGCCAACTACGCCGAACTGTCGCCTGAGTCCATTGATCAGAGTGAAGCGGCTCATCCGACATCCCGCCAGAAACCTCGCATTATCGCCGCCGTTAAAAACTCCCGGCCCGAACAAACAGAGGCTCGTCGAGAACAGCGCCAACAGCATGCCCAAGCGGTAGCGCACGCTGACAAGACCGAGTCACTGCCGCGAGATCTGTTGATGTCTCAATGTGATATTCCGCCAGAGGTTTTGAAGAGTCTGGAAACAGCAGGTTTGGTCGAGGGTCACAATGTCGGAGATACGACGTTTTACGACGAACAGTCTGTTTCGGTCGCACGAGTTGCTAAAAGGTTTATGGACCTTGGTATCGATGTCAGACACCTGCGGGCATGGAAAATGTCTGCCGACAGAGAAGTCGATCTTTTCGAACAGAGAATCTTGCCGTTGATGAGGCAAAGAAACCCAGGCGCTCGCGAAGAAGCAACTGAGATGCTAGAGGAGTTTGTTTTGCTCGGAGCACAACTCCGTGAAGCGTTGATGAATCGAGAGATCACCCGATTGACAGAAGGCCGCAAATGAAGAAGGCCGCAAATGAAGAAGGCCGCAAATGAAGAAAGTCGAAGTTGTTGGAGTTCGAGTAGACCAAATGGCAAATACACCTGCGATGAGGCTAAAAGAGTCCGTCTCGCCACATCGGTATTTTGACATTTTCATTGGTGCTCCTGAAGCGGCATCGATTCACACAGCGCTAGAAGGCACTGAGATGCCGCGGCCCTTAACACATGATTTATTTGTCCTGGCGTTGGGCAAAATTGATGTAGTGCTGAAACAGGTCGTCATCACAGAGATGGTGAGCGGTACTTATTACGCAGAGATGACCTTGACATCTCAGGGTGTAGACAATGTCATCTCATGTCGCCCCTCTGATGGCGTGGCGCTAGCGCTGCGAGCACAATGCCCGATCTACATTCAAGACTCTTTGATAGACGATGTCGGCAAAGTTTCGCCTGAGGCAGATGAAGAAAACATCCTCGAGGAGTTCAAAGACTTCATTGACACCATCAAACCAGAGGATTTTCTGACATAAGTAGAGCGAAATGCGTCAAGACGTTACGAACGAATGTTCTCTTGACGAAATCAATTGTCGCCTCTAGCGTGTTACATCCGCGTAGTTACTTGCGTGTATTACGAGATTTTGGAGTCTGATAATGGAAAGCTTTACCGGAAAGCATGCGGCGAAGATCGTCGGGATTACTTATCGACAATTGGACTATTGGGCTCGCACCAACCTCATACGTCCAAGCGTCATTGATGCTGCAGGCTGCGGTAGTCGACGAGTGTATAACTATCAAGACTTGCTCGAACTAAAAGTTGTAAAGATGCTTCTTGATGCCGGTATTCGACTCGCATCGGTTCGAGATGTATTTAACTACATGAGAGATCATCTTGATAGTGACATTGTGTCAGCGCATATTGTTATTAGTGGTTCGAGTGTTGTGTTCTGTAAGGGCGATGAGTTGATTGATGTCATGCGCAAAGGGCAAGGTGTCTTTAATGTGTTGCCGCTTGCGCCAATCAAAGACGAAGTTGATGCCACAATTATCTCGATACGCAAGGCTAAAGAAGAGATTCTTATTGCTGCGAATGTCGCTAACTTGTAGTAATGAGTGACAAAGTTTCTCCGCTAGATGCGGTGCACCGTGACCTGAAGGCCAAGATGGCTCCATTCGGTGGATGGGAGATGCCAATTGCATATCCGAGCGGAACACTGTTAGAGCACGAAGCGTGTCGTCAAGGTGCAGCGCTCTTTGACGTGTCGCATTTAGGCACAGTTCGAGTGTCGGGTGACAAGGCTTTTGGCTTATTGCAAAAAGCGCTCACAAATGATCTGAATAAAATCTCTGTTGGTCGCGCGCAGTACACGCATTTGCTGGATGCAAATGATGCTTCAGTATCGGACGACATCATTGTGTGGTGGGTGCGTGATGACGTGTTTGATGTCATGCCTAATGCGTCTAATACAACTGGCGTGCAAGAAGCAATCGGCGGCGTCGACACCACAAATACACGGGCAATCATCGCCGCGCAAGGACCAATGGCGCGAAAAGTTGTTGGTGCGATCTCTCAGGATGCAGCAGATGTTGGCCGATTTCGCGTCAAAGAACTAGATCTCATGGGCGCGGCCTGCACTGTGGCCGGAACTGGGTATACAGGCGAAGACGGTCTTGAACTTGCAGTGCCCGTTGCACATGCAACCACCATCTGGAATGCACTCGTGCAGGCCGGTGGAGTGCCTGCGGGACTAGGTGCTCGCGATACATTGCGCCTAGAGGCAGGTCTTCCGCTGCACGGACATGAACTGGGCAAAGGGATCAACTCCCTTGAGGCGGGTCTTGAATGGGTCGTGTCATGGGATAAGGGTGCCTTTCGCGGACGTGATGCACTGTTCGCCAAAAAAGAGTCAGGTTTGTCAAAGAGACTTGTGGGTATCGAAATACAAGGTCGACGTCCGGCACGCGATGGCACAGAAGTTCTTTCTCAGGGCAAGTCAATCGGATACGTATCGAGCGGGAATTACTCTCCAACGCTTGGTCACTGCATAGCGATGGCATTCGTGACGGTCGAAGTATCGGTAGGGCAAAACGTAGACCTAGATGTACGCGGCTCACTGATTGAGGGCGTCATCACTGTCTTGCCTTTTGTTGCCAAAAAGAAATAGGTTCAGTCGTCCTCCAGTAATTGCTCTTGCATGCGATCCATAAAAACATTGAGTCGGGTAGCCGTTGCGTTCAGATTGTCCATCGTGGTTGTGAATGCGGCGATCGCAGCAAAAATTTCATCGGCTAAGCGACGAGTTCCGTCGAGTGCCTGGGTTCCTAGGTTGATGGGGTCGACTTGGACGAGTAGTTTGAGAAGTTCCTCGATGCCCGAAAGTGGATGAGTTTGATCGGAACTTTTGTCGTCAGTGGTCATTGCGACAGAGTAATACTCTCTAACGACATCGCGTACTCCTCGATCGGTGCGCAGTTGCAGACTAGATTTCTGTCTCCAAAAACAGCATCGATACGTGATACGGCTGGGTAAAACGAGCGTGTTCGCAGGAGTGGTGTTGGAAACAAGGCTGTCTCGCGAGAGTAGGGCCGAGCCCAGTTGCTTGAGACAACATCTTCAACGGTGTGAGGCGCATGTCTCAATGGAGAGTCTTCAATGCCAACCTTGCCCTGTCGCACTGAATCAATCTCGACACCAATCTGAAGCATTGCTTCAATGAAACGATTGAGTTCGGCCAAGGATTCACTCTCGGTTGGCTCAACCATCAGTGTTCCGGTCACAGGGAAACTCATTGTTGGTGCATGAAAACAAAAGTCCATTAATCGCTTGGCGATGTCGTCAACACTCACTCCAGTGTCTTTAGTGATCGACCGAATATCAAGGATGCACTCATGGGCAACTGTGCCTGATGGTCCGGAGTAAAGAGTGGGGTAGACGTCGCGTAGGCGACGGGCGACATAATTGGCCGAGAGTATGGCGTCTCCGGTGGCAGCCAATAGTCCGTCTGGTCCCATCATTGAGATATACACCCAAGGAATGGCCAAGATGCCCGCTGACCCAAAGGGCGCCGCTGACACGGCGCCAACAGTGGAGTCGTCATGGCCGGCGAGTGGGTGTCCTGGCAGAAAGGGTGCAAGGTGAGATCTCACCGCAACAGGGCCAACTCCTGGACCGCCACCGCCATGGGGAATGCAAAAAGTTTTATGCAAGTTGAGGTGACTGACATCCGCGCCGAATTTGCCCGGCTGAGCGACTGCGACGAGAGCATTGAGATTTGCTCCGTCTACATACACCTGACCACCGCGTTGATGAATAATCTCACAGATCTCACTGATGGCAGTTTCAAAAACGCCGTGGGTTGATGGGTATGTCACCATTAACGCCGCCAGTCGTTCTCCGGCTGCGTCTGCTTTTTCACGAAGGTCTTGCACATCCACATTGCCGCTTTCGTCGCAGGCAATAACGACGACACCCATTCCTGCCATTACTGCGCTTGCGGCATTGGTGCCGTGAGCGCTTGACGGAATGAGACAGATGGTGCGATTGATGTCGCCACGCGAACGGTGGTATGCACGGATTGCTAGAAGGCCGGCAAACTCGCCTTGACTACCCGCATTAGGCTGCAGGCTGACTGCGTCGTAGCCAGTGATGGCACACAACATTGTTTCGAGATCTGTAATCAAAGAGCGATAGCCAACGCTTTCATCTGCAGGTGCATACGGATGCAGATCGGCTAAAAGAGACCATGTGATCGGTTCCATCTCGGTGGTGGAGTTGAGTTTCATTGTGCAAGAACCAAGTGGAATCATTGTTCGATCAAGTGCCAAGTCTTTATCTGAGAGACGGCGCACATATCGAAGCATTTCGTGTTCGGTGTGGTATCTACCAAAAACGCTCTGCGACATAAACTGATCTGTGCGCATAAGAGATGCGTTCTGATCGGTCCTAGCGCTGTTATTGACATCTTCAAGCGTGGCGTTAATGCCAATCGCATGAAGAAGTGTGACGACATCTTGTGCTGTCATTGTTTCGTCAAAACTCGCTGACACTGTTCGTTCATCGATTTGTCGAATGTTGCAGCCATGCTGCCTGGCTTGTGATACCAAGCCTTGTGCATCAGGTGTGTGCAGTGCGACGGTGTCAAAGAAATCAGTTGATACGAGACTCACCTTCTCACTGACAGCCAAAGACGCAAATGCAGATGCAAATGCGTGCACACGACGAGCAATTACTTGTAGCCCAGTTGGGCCATGCCAAGCCCCGTAGAAGCCAGCGATATTGGCGAGCAGTACCTGCGCTGTGCATATGTTTGATGTTGCTTTTTCGCGTCGAATATGTTGTTCACGTGTTTGCAGACTCAATCGCAGTGCTGGGCGACCAGCAGTGTCGGTGCTGACTCCGACAAGGCGACCCGGCAACGATCGTGCATGTTCTGTGGCGACTGCCATAAACGCGGCGTGAGGTCCACCAAAACCCATCGGAACTCCGAACCGTTGCGCCGAACCAACCGCAACATCAAAGCCAAGTTGTCCCGGTGGAATAATTTGGGCGCACGCTAAAAGGTCGGTGCTCGCAATAGTGATGACGCCACGAGAACGATGGTGAGCAACAGAGGATGCAACATTTTTTGGTGAAGCCAAGGCCCCAGAACTTGCAGGCCAGGAGACAACTAATGCAAAGGCATCCACCTCAGTAAAGTCGCTGAGTTCACCGAGAATAACTTCAATACCCACAGGTTCGGTGCGAGTGCGTAAAACATTAAGAGTCTGGGGATGAATATCTTTTTCGACCAAGACAATGTTCGAAGGGTTCTTGCTCACGCGACGTGCCATCGTTACGGCCTCGGCGACAGCAGTTGCTTCGTCCAGCAATGACGCATTGGCAAGTGCAAGTCCAGTGAGTTCGGCAATCATTGTTTGAAAGTTCAGAATCGCTTCAAGTCGGCCTTGGCTAATCTCTGGTTGATACGGCGTGTACGCCGTATACCATGCTGGATTTTCCAAAACATTTCGCTTGATCACCGGCGGTGTAATTGTTCCGTAATAGCCCTGACCGATGTAGTTACGGCGTACGACATCGTTGTTGAACTTGTCTCGCAACATGCTGAGAACTTCTGCTTCGGGTACTGCTGAGCCAAGGGTCAACGACGCACGCAGACGTATCTGCTCGGGGATAGTTGCGCTTAGTAGATCATCGATCGAATTGCGCTCGATCACTCGGAGCATTTCTGCTCGGTCGTCTGACGATAAACCAAGGTGGCGATCAAGAAATTGTTCGCGGTCAAAAACATGTGGCATGGTGCGGCTCCTTAATAGAGAACTATGTGCACCCCCGCTGTCTTTTGTGCCTGAGAGCTTCACCCGTGAGGGCTTTCCCCGTCGGCGAGGGACGAGTCCCTTCTTTCCAGCGTTGCCAGTCCGTTCGGTCCTTGGGCCTGAGAGGTTCCGGGGTGGTTGCTCCTTCGGCGATCATTGCACTGGCTGTGTAATGATGCTCTCCCAAACGGGTTATAGCACTCCTCAGAGTACATCTTGGACAACTGCTTTGAGCGCACCAAGCGGTTAGTTTTTTTGTATATGACAACTCTGACCGCTCAAGAAACTGTTCGAGCACTTGCTCAGCCCATTGGTGATGTCGGTGGCAAATTTATGTTGCACCCCGAAACCATTGCCGCTTGCAAGGATTTCGGATACCCCAATGGCTTTGCGTATTACGTAGTCGGACGTGGGGGAGTACTGGGCGACGTTGACGCCGATGTCGTTTCAGCGGCATTTGGACCGTTTGCGCCTTCACTTGTGCGCGTGATGTGGGAGGCAGGAATTGGTGTCGAAGGAGCAAAAGCCGGCGCCCAACGTTTTGCAGATGCGTGCGGCGCATATGGACGTAAACGTCTTGCAGATACGGCAGGTCTTGATCGTTTTATTGAACTTGGTGAAAAAGTTGTCGCTGCTGTTCCAATTAGTGGTCATTCTCTTTTTGTCGGCTGGAGAGTGATGCCCCGACCAATTGACAATTCGGCACGTGCATATTTTCTGATGCATCTCTTGCGTGAGTGGAGAGGAAGCGCCCACATCATGGCCGTAGCAGCAAGTGGTTTGACACCGGTGGAGGCGATCCTGACGCGGTATTTCGATTCAGGTGATGGGGTCGAGACTGCCACTAAGTTTGGTTGGCAGCCTCCGTTTGCTGATGTTGAGCACCTTGTAGCGACTCGTGCTGCAGCAGAGAAACTTACAGATGTTCTGCAAGAGTCTGTGTATGAGTCGGCACTGGGTCCCGAGGAAAGGGCTGAGTTTGTTGCCGTTGTTGAAGTGATTGTGGACGTGCTATCGCATTAATTTAGTAGAATTTTGGCATGGCTAGTTTGTTTGGTTGTTTGCAGTGCATTGATGCCGGATCAGGAAGCATGGCGGTAACGGCTGCTGCTGGTGGCATCTCGGCTCTCACGATGGGAGCCAAGCTCGGAATCCGCAAACTTCGTCTGAGCATGCTTATTGGACGCAAAGAGAAATCCCTTGATGAACCACTCGAAGAAATCGAGCATGCTCACAAATAATTCGCACTAATTGGCGATGCGTGTTAGTCGATAGTTCCGTAGGCGCCCTGAGTCGCGCCTTGAGTTGTGTCTGCGCCCGACATGCTCTCAGATACGGCTTCATCGAGGTGCTGAAGGAATAACGTCATGACGTTATTGTGGATTGCGTTCACGGTGAGATGCAGCGAGGGGGGAGGGCTTTGTCGGTCGAGATACCAACCACGTGTTCTCAAGTTGTCAGCGAGCGTAAAAATATCTAATTGGTCATCGTTGCTTGCAAACGAGAGGAGAGTGGCCTCAGGTTGCGCTAGCAAAACCAAAGAGGGATGTTGATCGATGTGATTTGCAATTGCAAGAGCTGTCGTGCGCGCGGATGCAGTGACTCGTTCGTAGCCGTTGTCGCCGAGATAATGCATGACTGCCCACGCAGATGCAATGGGTCCGCCGGATTTTGTTCCAAGGATGCCGCTCGAGCCATATGCACCCCCAAGCCAATTATCGGTGACGAACGTTTGATCACTGCGCAACTCTTTTGTTCGATGTACAAGAACTCCTGCGCCTTTTGATGTGTAACCGTATTTATGTAGATCGACAGAAATAGACGTCACGCCATCAACGCGAAAATCCCAAGGAGAGATATCGTTCCCGAGTCGTTCAAGATAGGTGAGTGTGACTCCACCCATACACGCATCGACATGACAATTAATCTGCGAGGTATAGGCGAGTTGGGCAATCTCTGCAACTGGGTCAATCACGCCTTGGGGGTATTGGGGAGCAGAGGCGACGAGCAAAATGGTGCCGTCGTCTACTGCGTTTGACATGGCATCAGAATCGGCACGCCAATCTCGCCCAACATCAACACGACGACTCGCAACCTCAAAATATGAGCAAGCTTTCTCAAAGGCTGCGTGCGCGGATGTCGGCAGAACGACATTGAGATCTGACTGGCGCTTGTCTTGGCGTCGACGCCGTTGGCGAGCGGCACGAACCGCCAGAAGGAGACTTTCGGTGCCCCCGGAGGTCATGAAGCCAGCCCCCGTATCTGGCGCATGTGTCCAGCCCAGGACAGTATTGACGACATCATTTGCCATCGTGCGAAGGCTCGGAAATGCCTCTGTGTTGAGGGCGTTCTCATTGGCAAATCTTTGGTACGCATCTTGGGCAACATCTAAGACGTCTTGGCCAGCGCTGTAGGCCAAGGTAAATGCGCGCCCATCGCGCCACGAAACATCGTTCACGCGCATTGCTTCAAGTTGTTCTTGGATGCTGTGTTGGTCGCGGCCAGGACCAAGAAAGGGGAATGTCATATCTGCACTCTATGAAGCATCAAACCCTGATGGCGCCTTGTCATCCTAATATTACATAACGGACATTATGGGCTGGATTGGCAAACCGAATGAAACACTCACGTTGGCCGCGGCCTGAGATCGCTTGCAATGACGGGCTCTGCTGACTCGATCAGCCATCTGAGGTCGTCTTGCAGCGTTTCTCTGGTCGCACGAGATGCAGAATCTATGTCGGATCGAACGTCTTCGACTGCGCAACTTAAGACATAAATCATGTCTTTTAATCCATCGAGTTCGTCTCGTGCAATCACCAGTTCGTTCTCTGTCAGGGCCAGTTCTTTTGATCGTTGTTTGGCCACCCAATCCCACTGACGGCAGACCTGGCTACAGAACTCGCGGGGTCGTCCTGGACCTGATTTTGCGGTCAGTATTCGGCGGCACCATCGACACCTCTCCGATTCTCTATCAGGGCGTTTATTGATTTTCGTCATGACGAAATACTAATGACGACTACAATCATCAAGGTGTCAATGCCAACTCCTCCGCAACGGTTATTTGCCAGCGACAACGCGAGCGGTATTCATCCGGCGTATTTGGAGGCAATTACTCACGCCAATGTGAGCCACGACCTTGCCTATGGAGATGATCGGTTGACGCCGCTTGCAGTGAATGCCTTTGGTGAACTTGCTGATTGTGACGTTGATGTGTTGTTTACATTCGGCGGCACGGGTGCAAATATTTTGGCTCTTGCCGTGTTGCTGGATCGAGCCGAATCAGTGTTGTGTACAGAGTGGTCTCATATAGCAGTCGATGAAACCGGAGCACCTGAGCGCATTCTTGGTGTCAAGTTACAAACGGTTGTGTCCCCCGACGGCAAACTGAGGCCTGAACAAATTGTGTCTGCAGCAAATGCGCTAGGAAGTGTTCATCATGCTCAGCCAGGCGTGGTATCAATCTCGCAACCTACAGAATTAGGAACGCTTTACACAGTCGCTGAAATTGAGGCTCTTTGTCAGACAGCGCATCAATATGGCATGCGTGTCCATGTTGACGGTGCACGGATCGCCAACGCGGTTGCCGCAATGGGAGCCACACGTGAGATTTTTCGAGCAATAACTTTTGCGGCTGGTGTCGATGCACTGAGTTTTGGCGGAACAAAAAATGCAATGCTCAACGCAGAAGCAGTTTTGCTTGCTCCTCAGTATCGAGGACGTCGTGCTCAGTATCTGCACAAACAAGTGACACAGTTGCCCTCAAAAATGCGCTTTACCTCTGCTCAGTATGTGCGAGCTTTGCGTGATGACCTCTGGCTCTCAACTGCTTCTGCAGCGAACGCGGCCGCGCAGACACTGTATGAAAAGTCCAAGTCCTTTGCGTCCCTGCAGATAGCCAGCCCAGCCGTCAACAGCCTGTTCCCCACCATGCTTGATCCAGCTAAAACCAAACTTCAAGAATGGTCATTTTTTTGGGACTGGGACATTGATCGCCATCAAGTGCGGTGGATGACATCTTGGGATACCTCCCCCGCCGACATCGATGCCTTTATTGCTGGTGTTGATCATGTTTTGGGCGGCTAGCGCACAGCAACCAGTCCTGCCAATCAGTCCGGTGCTGTGGATAACTTGCGCCCACCCGAGATAGGCATGACGCGTGCCATTGTCTGCGAGATTTTCTTTGCGCTGTGAAACCTTTGGGGTAAGGTTGGGACGAGCTAACGGGGGGCGAGATGGCAATTGGAGATTTTTTTTCAGCACGACCATGGGAAGAAACATCGTGGGAAGTCCAAGCGGCATGTCGCGGACTCTCAAATATTTTCTTTCCAGCAGCCGCCGAAAGGCCTCAAGCACGTGAACGACGCGAGTCTCAAGCCCGAGATGTTTGCTTTTCATGTTCAGTTCTCGATGAGTGCAGGTCGTTTGCGCGACGTCACCGTGAGTACGGATTTTGGGGTGGTGAATCCGAAGAAGAACGTCACAGTGCCGGGTATCGATTGATCGCCCCGATCGGTGTACGCGCTCGCAACGTTGGATGACGTTTATTTAATTAATCGCAAAGATGCGCTAAAACGTTTTCCCTTAGAGACATACGCCATTGCTGCAAACTCAATGTCTTCTTGACGTGCTCGATCAGGCTTAATAATTGCCGGAGCACCAACGGCTAGTGCACCAGGCGGAACCACGGAGTTGTTGAGAACCACGGCATTTGCAGCAACAATCGCACCTGACCCGACGCTCACGTTGTGCAGCACAACAGCACCAGAACTTACTTGGGCCTTGTCGGCGATGCGACACCCTTCAAGATGCACGAGATGACCGATGACGCAATCATCTCCCACTGTTGTTGGGTGTTGAGGCGTTGTGTGCACCACTGTTCCGTCTTGGATACTTGTGCGTGCCCCGATAAAGATCTCGCCATCGTCGCCACGCAGAACAGCATTTGGCCAGATCGTGCTCTCGGCGCCAATAGTGACCGAGCCGATGACAACGGCATCGGGATGAACATAGGCGGATTCGTGAATATTGGGAATTTGATCACCGAGTGCATAAATGGGCATGCCCTACCGTACCAATTCGCTGATCAGCAGATACCGTGTTGCCGCTATGTCTCGCAGAATTGAAATTGAACTCACCAGTAAACGTCCAGACGGAACATGGACATGGCGTGCCGCCGGAGCCCGTGAGCCCAAGGGCGTGGTTGAGGCAGACGTCGTGCCTAACGGTGCAGTCGTCAACGAGACCTTGCGTGCTGAGATAGAGACCGACCTTGACGGAAGTCGTGTGTTGACGATGACATCTCTCAAGGCCAAGGCAGCTCGTGTCGGCATGTTGGACTTGATTCCAAGTGAAAAAAAATTCGAACCAGTGACATCTGTGTTGCAAAAAAAAGGTGGACGTAGTGATGGCCCTCGTCGTGATCGTGCTGAAGGTGCACCAGATCGCGATCGACCATCTCGCCCACGTTCTGACAAGCCAACAAGCGATCGCACACGCTCAGACAAACCACACTCAGACAAACCACGCTCAGACAAACCTGTCTCGGATCGTCCACGTCGTCCTCGTTTTGAAACACCTGAAGAGATTCCTCAGCGTCCAAAAGCTCGACGCATTCATCCTGGCCGAATCAACGTTGATATCGTCCTGGGCACTTTGCCCGAAGCACATCGCGCAGTTGCGGAGCGTGTGTTACAAGGTGGTGTGCCAGCCGTTCGTGCAGCAGTGGCCCAACAAAACGCTGATGCGGTTGCGGCCGGACGCGATGTAGTTCCTGCTGACGGTCTTGTTGCTATTGCAGAACAATTGCTCCCCCGTTTGCGAGTTGCCGAATGGCTTGACCGTGCACAGGCAGCCGAAAAGATAATGTCAGATATCGATCTTCGAGATCTTCGTGCACTGATTGTTGCCGGCGATGACCCAGCAATTGCTCGTGATCAATCCACTCGAACACTCGCCGCCGCTCTCAAGTTGTCACTCGCGCGGCGCCAAGAAGAAGAGATCAAGAACTGGCTTGAAGACATTGCGATGGCGCTCAAAGTCGGCAGAGTTGTACGCGCTCTTAACGCATCTTCGTTGCCACCAAAGGCTGGGCATCCATTCCCGGCTGAACTCGGAAATCAGCTTGCCGCCGCTGCTAGTTCGTCACTGACTGCTGATCTTCCAGTAGACCGTTGGATCATTGTGTTAGAGGCTGCAGCGTTCTCACCTGTGCATGCTCGTATTTTGCCGCCCGTGTTACCAGTGACAGTGACAGAAGAACTCACCAAGACTGTTACTCGCCTTGCACCACTCATGCCTCAGGTTGCAACCTTGTTTGGCGTGACTATGGCGACTAAAAAGCAGATGCCTCGACCACTGAGGCCAACACGCGTCTCAAGCAAGACTCCCAACAAAACAACCACGGTTCGAACCCAGGCAACGCCAGTCATTGAGGCAACGCCAGTCATTGAGGCAACGCCAGAAGTAGGCGAGGTCAGTGCCGACGTGATCGCGCAAGTTGTGGCGCCTGTGGCGGAAATCATCGAGAGCAATGTTGATGTACAAGAGCCAATAGTTCCCGAACCTGAAGCCTGATTTCGTCCGAATCTTGTCACTCACCCGTGGGCAACTACCGTATGGGGCATGTCAGAAATAGTCCAGTATGAACGTCGTGGTCAAGTAGCAATCATCACCCTGAACCGACCCGAAGCACGAAATGCCGTCAACGGTGATGTTGCCCAAGGCTTAGAAGCAGCAATTGACAAAATGGAAGAAGACCCTGATGTGTGGGTCGGTGTGTTAACTGCAAATACTGTCGGTCAAAAAAATCCAGTATTTTGTGCGGGAGCTGATCTCAAAGCGATTAATTCCGGAGACGCAGGCGCGCTCAACACCAAACGTGGTGGTTTTGGCGGCTACGCATATCGGGAGCGCACAAAACCGGTCATCGTTGCTGTCGACGGACTTGCAACGGCAGGTGGATGCGAAATTGTTCTCGCATCTGACATGGTGGTGGCCTCATCTATTTCTGCGTTCGGACTAGCAGAAGTAAAACGCAATCTCATCGCGGGTGCTGGCGGTTTGTTCCGACTTCCACGCGCTATCGGACAAGCAGTGGCCATGGAAGTCATCTTGACTGGTGAGCCACTTCCCGCGCAACGGGCCTATGAACTAGGTCTTGTCAATCGAATCACAGAGCCAGGTAAAACAGTTGAGGTAGCACTAGAACTTGCGAACAAGATTTGCCTCGCTGCTCCCCTTGCTGTTTATGCAAGTCGCAAGGTTGTCCTTGCTGCCGCATACGAAACCGACGATGTACTCAAAAAAATGACAAATGCGGAATTTGCTGTTGTGTTGCAGTCAGAAGACACCAAAGAGGGTTTGACTGCCTTTATTGAGAAGCGCGCGCCTCAGTGGAAGGGTCGCTAAGGTCGCGTCCCACAACAATGGTGCGCGCAGTGAGCCCGTGCCGTTCAAAGAGATTCTTCATCGCTCTGTCCCCTGGTAGAGCCTGCGCATAAATACGACCTGCAGAAGACCTCAGTGACTCAAGCGCTGCGTGCATAAGCGCGTCTGCAGTGCCGATATCTCTCGCATCTGGTTCGACGTAGACATGACTGATGCACCAATGATTGAGTCGCCAACGAGAGCACACCAATGTGCCCACAACAGTGTCTCCAAGTCTGGCAACAAAAAAGGCTTCGTCCGTGATGTCATCCGTGACAAAGACATCAATGTCTCCGCGCATGGATGATCCCTCCGCTTGAGATCGCCCACGATGATCTAGCAGAACGTCTTGATCGGTATCTTGACCACGCTCTACCGATACGAGCGACACGCTAAATCGAGTCTTTGAGAGCGCGTCGGCAGGCTTGCGCCACAGTGACTCTGTTGCGGTGAAGGACTTCGTAATCGAGAATGCTTTGCAGTTGAGCCGATGTCCGGGTGCCAAGCGTTTCGATTATCTGCCGGGCCGTCAGTGTGTCGTAGGCATCAAGAGGCTCAACTTGAATTTGTGAATCAGTGACAACTGTTGTGGGTTTGACGTCAGAACGCACAGAACTCGGCGCCACCATCTGAAGCCGTTGCATCACTGTCTCGATGCCTTTTTTGACGGCGAACTCGCCGATCATGCGTGCTGCTGGCGCTTGACGACGCAACTCAGCGAGATAAGCCTCGGCCTTTGTAGCCATCTCAGAAAGCGACTCATTGGAGGTCATGATCTTTTAGCAAAAATAGGACAGTCGTCGTCACCGATGGGACATATCGGTGCGGCGCTGCGAACGAGCAAGAAACAACTTGAGCACAGTTGCTCATCTTCTCGCTTGGGCTGCAAGTGGTCATCGTCTAGTCCACGCTCAACAAATTCGACTTCATCGTCTTCGTTGATCTCATCCTCTGTTGCGACGAGTTTCTCTTTTAGAATTTTACTGAGATCGTCTTCGACGTCATCAGGTGTAGTGAGGTCGTCTTCATCGTCATCATCACTTGCACCAGGACGAGCCACGATGGTGGCGCCCATGCTGGCATCGTCGTCTATGTCGTCTATGTCGCCTGTGTCATCGCCAAACTCATCGTCTTCGTCAACCTCACCGTCAAGTGCCTCAGGATCGATTTCAAGTCCCTCAAGGTCTGCCGCATCTATTTCGTCGTCTTCTGGATCGATGGCCTCAACAAGTTTTTTCGGTTCAATTTTTTTCTTTGCAGCCATGCGGTTGCCTTTCTGATGTATTGCTTCTCGCCGACTTGGTCACAGCGTGTTTCATAACAAAGCGTGCGGCGGGATACTAGGCACAAAATTGAGCCAATACGCGTATTGCACGGAATAATCTGCCAAGTTTATGTGA
>BJGC01000002.1 GCA_014190235.1 Actinomycetes bacterium
TTGACAAACGGACCTATGTTTTGACCTGCGTTGATGCCGCTGATTACTACATCTGGAACAACATTTGCAGCGAGCGCGGCATTGACCGAGTCAGCAGGGAAGCCCGCGACCGAATAACCGGTAACTCCGCTTGCTGTTGCGGCTGCGACTCCAGGCAAACCTCCTGGTGTTGTTTTGTCAGCAGTGCCACTCTGATTAGTGGCGGGTGCCCAGACGACGACGTCGAGGTCGGGGTCTTTTGTGAGTTCATTGACAACCGCGTCGATGCCAGCGGCATCAATACCGTCATCATTTGTAACAAGCACGACTAAGCGTGTGCTTTGAATCGTTGTATCGACAGGAGGCGCCGTGGTTTCCATCGGAGACTCTGTCACGGTTGTTGGTGCAGAGGAAGAGTCTTCGGACGATCCTGAGCACGCAGAAAGCATGATCCAACATAGTCCGACGCTGATTGCAACTCGATTGATTTTCATGTCGTGTTTTTAACACATAATCCTGAGCGGCTCAACCAACAAATTGAAAAATTATGCTTTTGCTGCTGCCCATGATTTGCCCCAGGCAGAGTTCACTTCAATGGGGACATCTAGTTTCATGGCGCTTCGCATAATGTTCAGTACGATTTCATTTACCTGTTCTTTTTCGTGCATCGGTGACTCGGTAACTACTTCATCATGTACTTGCAGAACAATGCGCGACTCAAGACCTTGTGCACTTAAAGCATCATCGATGCGCACGAGGGCAACTTTGAAAATATCTGCGGCAAGTCCCTGAATGGCTGCGTTCATTGCTTGACGCTCTCCTGCTTGGCGAACTCTAAAGTTGTCGCTGAGTAGTTCGGGTATTTGACGTCGTCGCCCAAAGAGAGTCTCTGTGTATCCACGTTGCCGTGCTTCGTTGATTGTCTTATCCATGTACTGCTTGACATTAGGAAATGCGGCAAAGTATGCATCAAGGATTCCGGATGCTTCATGGACGCCGATCACTAATCGTTGGCTCAGTCCATAGGCCTCCATGCCATACGCAAGACCGTAGGACACCATTTTGGCTTTTGATCGCTGCTCACTTGTGACATCTGCAATATCAACATGAAAAACACGTGCTGCCGTTGCGTTGTGAACATCTTGACCTGATCGAAAGGCTTCAATGAGTCCTGAATCGGCAGCGAGATGCGCAATGCATCGGAGTTCGATTTGGTTGTAGTCAGCGACCATTAGTTCGCAACCGGTTCGGGGCACAAACGCAGTTCGAAAAACTCTCCCCTCGTCGGTGCGAGTTGGGATGTTGTGCAAGTTTGGTTGATCGCTGCTCAGTCGACCTGTGCGCGCCACGGTTTGATTGAACGTGGCATGAATACGATCATCGGTTGCTACTTCGGCGAGTAGACCTTCGCCGTAGGTGGAACGAAGTTTCTCTGTTTCGCGATAGCGCATCAATGGCTCGATGAATTCAGGCCAAAGTGTGCGAAGACTCTCAAGGGTTGCTGCGTCGGTGCTGTAGCCGGTTTTCTTTTTCTTACCAGGTGCTAAGCCTTTGTCGGTGTATAACACTTCGCGAAGTTGCTTCGGTGAGTTGGGATTAAACTCGCGACCTGCAATTTGATGGAGTTGCACCGTAAGTTCTTGTACTTCTTGAGTGAGCCTGTCGCGGATCGACGTCAGTGCGTTTCGATCGACACCAATGCCGACATCTTCCATGCGAGCTAATACTCGAACGAGAGGATTCTCGATGTCGGTATACAAAGACGAGATACCACCGTTGGCAATCTCTGTGCGCAACACGTCGGAGAGCAGTGCCGTGAAGTACGCATGCTCGGCCACGACAATGTCGTCGCTTGCTTCGTCAAAGTTGAACTGTCCTGTTGCCTCTGCCACTCCTGAGGGTTCAGCACCGAGGTACCGCGCACAAATTGCATTGAGAGAGTAACTATTTTCTGAAGGGTTAACAAGGTACGCCGCGATTGCTGTATCGATAGTGAGCCCAGTCATGTCAACACCAAGAGCAAGCAGCGATCGCATGAGTGGCTTGGCGTCATGCATGTGAATGTCTGTGGCAGTGGCTAGTGCGTTTTGAACGTCGCTGTGAGTGAGCAAACTACTCGGGACCCACAACACTTGAGCCTGAGCAACATCTTGTACGACAGCAATACCGAGTAACGGCGACCGACCAGGAGCGTCTTGCCAACGTGCAGCCAGAACAGTTGGTGATACCGCGAGCACGGACACCACATCACTGGCTGATTGTGCCGTTGACACCTGAACGGCACGAATGTCATGTTTGTGTTCGATTTTGGTTTTGGCAGCAGACGTTTGTGTTGTGAGAGATACAGCGGGTGGTTGAGATGTTTTACGTGGGAGCCATCCCAATTGTTTAACAAGACCTTCGAGTCTCTTAAACATTGTGCGAAATTCTAAAAGTTCAAACATCTGGCGTGCTGCTTGAAGGTCCGGCGTGGGGACAGTCGCAGTGACATCTACGTCAATAGGGACATCTCGTTGCAAAATCATGATCGCCGCGTTGCGCTGGACGCGCTCACCGTGTTCGATCAGGCTTGCTTGCAATTTTGGAGTTTGCTCTGAGGCGTGGGCTAAGACATTGTCTAAATCACCGTACTGATTGATCAGTTTGGCAGCGGTTTTTTCGCCAACGCCCGGAACGCCTGGCAAGTTATCGCTTGGGTCACCGCGAAGCGCTGCGTAGTGCACATATTGCACAGGTGTTACGCCTGTGCGCTCTTTAATACCCGCTTCGTCGTAAATGGCGTATTCGCTTACTCCCCTTTTGTTATACAGGACGCGAATATGTGGATCAGCGACAAGTTGATAACTATCTCGATCGCCAGTGACGATCAGAATATCTTCTTTGTTTTGTGCAATCGTGGTGGCAAGTGTTGCGAGAAGATCGTCTCCTTCAAAGCCTGCTTTTTCGATCCATGTCACTCCAAGTACATCCAGGAGTTCTCGAATGAGAGCGAGTTGTTGTCGCAAGATGTCTGGTGATGCCGCTCGTTGGGCTTTGTATTCCGGAATTGCAAGATGTCGAAATGTGGGTTCAGGTCGATCAAATACAACTATCACACGATCAGGCGAGTGTTCTTTGAGCAATGTCAACAACATTGTGGTAAAGCCATAAATTGCGTTAGTGACTTGGCCACTTGCATTTGTCATGTCTTCGGGTAGTGCAAAAAACGCACGATACGCCAACGAGTTGCCATCGAGGGCCATCGTCAACATGCGTTACGACGCAGTCTTCACGGATGAAGTTCGCCAGCGACCACTTGACCCGCAACGGTATGCATCGTGAGGCGCAGATTCATGGCAGAACGCTGAAGAAACCCGAAAGAATCTGCTTCAGAGAGTTTGTACTTATCCATTAAGACTCCCTTGGCTCGATCAAGAGTTTTGCGAATCTCTAGTTGTTCTCCGAGAGCATCTATTTCGCCATTGAGCGACTGCATTTCGCGAAAGCGTCCAATTGCAACTTCGATTGCTGGAATCAAATCACTTTTTTGAAAAGGCTTGACTAAATATGCAAGCGCTCCAGCATCGCGAGCTTCTTCAATGACTTCACGCTGACTAAATGCTGTCAAAATCAAAATGCCACAAATTTTTTCAGCAGAGATAATACGAGCCGCAGCTAAACCATCCATACCGGGCATCTTGATATCGAGGATCACAAGATCTGGGCGCAGTTCTCGCACGAGTTCGACGGCTTTGTCTCCGCGGCCTGTCTCACCAACAACGTCGTAGCCCTCTTCTTCGAGAGTCTCTTTGAGGTCAAGACGAATGATGGCTTCGTCTTCTGCAATTACTACTCGTACTGTCACTCAGTTGTGTCTTTCATTTGGTCGAGCAGGCGATCGATCGTGATTTCTAGCTCGGTCACTACGGCTACGAGTCTGCCACGATGGACGACCATCACATCAACATGTGCTTGAGCATCTCGATGCTCAAAACCAGCAGCGGGGGTCTCTGAGACAAGCGCTCGAACGGCTAGGTCATCGGCATCATCGACAAGTGCGGCGAGTTGATCTTGGACGACGAGCAGCTCAAGTCGTGCCTCGCGGAGTTTGTCGCTCGTCTGACGCAGTTTGCGCTCGAGAAGTCGCTGACCCATGGGAGAAAGTGTATTGATCACCTGGTGCCCGAGGTGGGAGTCGAACCCACACGTCCTTACGAACAACGGATTTTGAGTCCGTCGCGTCTGCCATTCCGCCACTCGGGCCAGGACGAAAGAGCGTATCGGATGGGCTGGCGTACCGCTGAGTAACCCCTTGGTTCTTGCCAATCCGTCTATGGTTATGAGGTCGGCTGAACTCACGCCCCTCAGATTTCGGAGATTTCATAGAACATGCTCGCTTTTACGTTTCCGGGTCAGGGCTCACAGAGGCCCGGCATGGGCAGGCCATGGGCAGGCCATGAAAGCTGGGAAATTGTGCTGGAGGCGTCTGAAATTATCAGTCGAGATATTGCACATCTCTTGCTTGACGCTGACGCAGAAGAATTAAAAGACACGCGTAATGCGCAACTCACCACCTTTGTCTCGAGCCTGATGGTTCTTGACGCAGTTGAGCGCCTTGGCATTGAGCCAAGTTTTTGTGCTGGACATAGTCTTGGGGAATACACCGCACTCACTGCCACTGGTGCACTTGGACTTTTAGAAGGTGTTGCTCTTGTTGCCACGCGGGCCGATGCCATGCACGAGGCAGGCTTGGCATCTCCGGGCACAATGTCAGCGATTCTTGGACTTGATGACGACCAAGTTGAGATTGCATGTCGACGCGCAGACAGCGATGTGTGGGTCGCCAATTTCAACGCGCCTGGTCAAGTTGTGATCGCTGGTTCAGTTGCCGGAGTCAGTGCAGCCGGAGTGATCGCAAAAGAACTTGGTGCTAAACGCGTCATGTCGCTTCCGGTGTCGGGTGCCTTTCATACACCTTTTATGTCAAGCGCACGAGACAGACTGCGCGAGGCAATTTCACTTGCAGCGCCACGGGATACTGAAGTTCCAATTATCTCTAACGTAGATGCACTTGCCCACGACATTGGTTCGGATTGGAGTTCGCTATTGTCAGCACAACTATCAAGTCCCGTGCGATGGAAACATTGTTTGCTCACAATGGCCGAACTTGGAGTCACTGGTTTTGTTGAACTCGGACCAGGCGGCGTGCTCACCGGAATGGCGAAGCGCACGGTTGACTCTGCACGCACGATCAGCGTGTCTACACCAGAAGAACTTGACAATCTCATTGATTGGGTTGATGCCGCATCACCATCAGCACCACCCCATATTGAGGGTGAGCATCTTTTTGCAGTTGAGCGACTCATCGTGAGTCCCGCCGCCGGAGTATTTACACCGATAAAAATCCCTGCTCTCTCCCCGATCTTGGTGGGACAAGTAATCGGACATGTTGGAGAACACGAAGTTCGTTCGGCTTTTGACGGTCTATTGCAGGCCTATATTGCTGTCGACGGTGAACGCGTCACGTCTCGGCAACCCATTGCATGGCTCAGAACGCAAACGTCATGAAACGGAGCCGATAATGCCAACCATTCCTGCAGGCGTGCGAGGTGCACGCATCACCGGCTGGGGTTCTGCGCTCGGAAACAAAGTCGTCACCAATAACGATCTTGCCGCCACAATGGATACGAGTGACGAATGGATCAGAGAACGAACTGGTATTCATCAGCGCAGTATTGGCGGCACAACTGCTGAATTAAGCATTGCGAGTGGACGTGCTGCCCTTCAGATGTCAGGCGTTGACCCAGCATCAATCGATGTGCTGGTTTTAGCCACCACTACTCCTGACAGAACGGTGCCTGCTACGTCGGCAAATGTACAAAATGCTCTCGGTCTTCGGTGTGGTGCATTTGATGTCAACGCTGCTTGTTCTGGATTTGTGTATGCGCTCGTCGCTGCTCATGGCTTGATGGCGATGGGTGCGCAGAGAGCGCTCGTTATCGGCACCGACACACTGTCTCGCATTGTTGACTGGACCGACCGCAATACCGCGATTCTGTTTGCAGACGGATCTGGTGCAGCTGTGCTTGAGGCAACCTCGGGATCTGGCCAATTAGTGAGCTGGGATCTTGATGCTGACGGAAGTCTTGAAAGTCTGCTCTTCGCCGAACTCGGAGAGAATGTTCAGATGAACGGCAAGGAAGTGTTTCGTCGGGCAGTTCGCATCATGGTCGACTCGGCCACCAAGACAATGCAACATGCTGGAGTCACTGCAGACCAGATAGCGCTCATTGTTCCGCACCAGGCCAACATTCGTATCATCACTGCTGCGTGTGAGCGATTAGGAGTGCCAATGGACCGTGCTGCAATGACAATCGAATATACGGGCAACACGTCATCGGCATCAATACCATTGGCTTTGTTTCATGCGGCAGACGCAGGTCGTCTTAAGCAAGATGACCTTGTGTTGCTTGTCGGGTTTGGCGCTGGCATGACAGCAGCAAGCGCATTACTGAGATGGGGGGCAGTATGAGCCGGGTTGTATTGGTGACGGGTGGCGCGACTGGCATTGGCCTGGCGTGCGCACAACGCTTTTTGGATCTTGGCGACAAGGTGGCGATCACATATCTCTCGACGCCGCCACCGCCTCAGTTTTTCGGAGTGCAGTGTGATGTCACCTCAAGCAGCGATGTTGATTCAGCATTCAGTGCGATTGAGAATCATTTTGGTGCTGTTGAAGTTTTAGTATCGAATGCTGGCATCACCAAAGACGCTTTGTTATTGCGCATGTCTGAACTTGACTTTGCAGGAGTCGTCGACACAAATCTCACCGCTGCCTTTCGAATCACAAAGCGAGCGACCAAAAATATGTTGAAGGCTCGTTCAGGACGAGTGATTTATATTTCATCAGTGGTGGCACTATTAGGCTCGGCTGGCCAAGCCAACTACGCCGCCTCCAAATCAGGCCTAGTGGGCCTAGCACGGTCTTTGGCTCGAGAGCTTGGCTCCCGCAACATCACGGTCAATGTGGTGGCTCCTGGACCAGTCAGCACGGCAATGACTGCCGCCTTGGGCGCCGAAAGACTTGGTGAGCTCACGGCAGCGGTTCCGCTCGGACGAATGGCAACCCCCGAAGAAATAGCAGGTGTCGTGGTGTTTCTAGCGGGTCCCGACGCCGCGTATATCACCGGCGCTGTGATCCCTGTTGATGGCGGTCTTGGTATGGGTCACTAACCAAAAATACCTGTCCGCGTGTCGTTTGTGCGAGAATAGAAACACCCTTAAGGAGAAAACATGGACCAACAATTATTCGATCGTTTTACAAAATGTGCAGTGGCTGTTCTTTCAGTCGAAGCATCTCAAGTTGTGCCAGAGGCGACATTCAAAGATCTAGACGCAGATTCTCTTGATCTTGTTGAGTTCGTGATGGCCCTCGAAGAAGAGTTCAACATCGAAGTCCCAGAAGAAGACCTTGAAGGTGTCACAACTGTCGGCGGTGCGTTTAATATCGTGTCGTCAAAATTGTAAGGAGTCTCTGACGTGCAAGGCGCAGGGCACCGCGTCGCCATTACTGGCTTTGGCGTAGTTGCGCCGTGCGGTATCGGCAAAGAGCAGTACTGGAAGGGGCTCCTTGGTGGCCCAGCTGTCGGCGCAGTTTCTGTTGAGGTATCGGACTGGGATCCACTTCCCTACTTTGCAAACGCCAAAGATGCTCGTCGCGCCGATCGTGTCGAACAGTTCGCGATGGCTGCTGCTCAAGAAGCATTTGCCCAATCCGGAATGCCTTCTGTCGATCCATCGCGTTTTGGGACAATCTTTGCTACCGGTGTTGGCGGTCTACACACGCTCGAAGAACAAATTGCCATTCGCCTAGACAAGGGCGAGCGCCGTGTCTCGCCTTTTTTGGTGCCGATGATGATGGTCAACGCATCTGGTGCCGCTATTTCAATGAAGTACAACCTGCAAGGTCCAAATGAGACAGTCTGTACCGCATGTGCGGCCTCGACTCATGCAATTGGATACGCCGCGCGAATGATCGCGTGGGGTCGCTGCGACGCTGTTGTCACGGGCGGGTCTGAAGCCGCCGCAACTCTGACTTCGCTTGCAGGATTCGGAAACATGACGGCGCTTTCTTCATCCGGTTCAAGCAAGCCCTTTGATGTATCTCGTGATGGCTTCGTCATGGGCGAAGGCGCCGCGGTGTTTATTCTTGAACGCTACGACTTGGCCCTCAAGCGCGGCGCAAAGATTTTAGGAGAAATACTTGGTGCAGCGAGTAACGCAGATGCTCACCACGTGACTGCGCCTTCTCCAGGTGGAGTGGGTGCAATTGCTTGCATGCAACAAGCGCTTGATGATGCTCAACTACGCGCTAGCGACATCACGCAGGTCAATGCCCACGGCACATCAACACCACTTAATGACGCAGCAGAAGCAAGCGCGATGTCTCATGTCTTTGGTGCTCACGGAGTTGGCGTCACAAGCGGCAAGGGCGTCACCGGACATGCTCTTGGCGCAGCTGGCGCACTAGAGGCTGCCTCGGTCTTGTTGTCATTTGAGCATTCACTAATTCCGCCGACCGCTGGCACCACAACCATTGACCCTACGATGACAATCGATCTTGTGACGGGCGCACCACGTCAGTGGACACCAGGTCCGACGATGTCAAGCAATTTTGGCTTTGGTGGGCACAATGGATCACTCATCATTGCACCTGCATAAATCTTGCGCACCTAACCTTGCCAATCTGCTTGCTGCATTCTCCATTTGTTTCTGACACCTGATTCACTCGGAGCCTCGACCACTGATTCTCCTGTCCAGTATTTTTCAAATCCCAGTCGCTGCGGGATCAAACCAGAAATCACGTTGGCGACATCTTGATGTATTTCTACAGTCCTGATCGTGTCTATCTCAAATGCAGCCGTCGTCAATGCACGAGTTACAGCAGTCGCGATGCCCTTGCCGGTATACCCAGTGCGTACCCAATAGCCGATCTCTAAAGAATCGACTGCGCCACGCAAGTGGAAACCTGTGCCACCGACTTGAATGTCATCAAGAAAGATTCCCATCATGAAGTCTTCTCCTGCATCCCATTTGGCGTTCCAGGTTGCAATATGCACCTCTCGTTGCGACACATCAACAGGTTCTTCGTCGATCCAGCCCATCCAGGGCTTGAGGTGCTCAATGCTTGACGACACAGCGTCAACCAAACGTGGGGCATCCGTAATTACGTATCTCCGTATGGAGCAATTGCCTACGTCAATATGTTCAGGCGGTCGATCACTAATTACATGCGCCATGAGTGACCTAAGGTTCTATGCATCTACCAAAACAAACATCAGTTCGCATTCGCATGCGACTTCGTCATTGAGTAAGGCACGGCCGACGCCCTTGCCCGCGCGAGAACTCATGCGAGTCAGCTCGACCATCAAGACAAGTTCGTCACCTGGGCTTACTTGACGTCGAAACCGCGCCGCGTCAAGACCTCCGAAGAGCGGCAATTTGCCAATCATGCTTTGGTCAGACAAAACAACATACGCACCGACTTGGGCGATTGCTTCGCACATCAGCACACCAGGCAGTGTCGGACGGCCCGGGAAATGTCCTGGGAAAAACCACTCATCACCATTAAGTTTCCAGTGCCCGACTGCGCTTTTGCCGACGACGAGCTCACTGATCCGATCGACAAACAAAAAAGGTGCCCGATGAGGCAGGACCGTATCAGGAGCCGGAAAAGAATTCATTTTTTTAGTGCCGCAAGCAAAAGAGTAGGCGTATCTTTTGGCGACACCTTGTACCACGCGTTGATGATCTTGCCACTTGTATCAATTAAGAACGCCGACCGCTCGATACCCATATATTCACGTCCGTACATTGATTTCTTTTTCCAGACATCAAAAGCGAGAGCCGCTGTATGTTCAGTGTCAGCAAGCAAAGCAAAACCTAAATCGTATTTTTCATCAAATTTCAGTAGCTTGGCTGGCTTGTCTGGACTGATTCCGATGATCACTGTTCGGCCAATGTCAGCAGCGATATCGCGTAAGCCGCACGATTGTTGCGTGCAACCAGGTGTGTCGGCTTTGGGATAAAAATAAATCAATATTTTGCACTTTGACACTCGTGATGCAGCCAACTTTTTTTCGTGCTGATCGAGCAACGCCAATACTTCTTTTAGTGGCGCTTTATCTCCGGGCTTCAACATGTCAATGACAATAGTGCCAAGTTCTTGCGAGCCAAGAGCATTAGGTCTCTAGGGCGTTATAGCGCGACGTACCTCAGCGATGTATTCACCAACAGCGTCGGCGCCGGACTCTATTAGGCGACGCATCACGGAGGCCCCCTGAATCACGCCATCGGCAACCTGAACAGCCTGGGCTGCTTGTTGTGCGTTCGACACACCCACACCGACAAGCACAGGCACCTCAGTAATGGCCTTGAGACGACGAGCAAGATCAGTTGCCGTAAGTTCTAGTGCAGCACGTTCACCGGTGACGCCCAATAATCCGACTGAATACACAAAACCTCTTGCTCGTGCCACAACGCGAGGAAGACGATCGTCAGGCGCAGTAGGTGCTGCCAGCATCACAGTCTCAACACCAGCGGCATCGGCCGCTTCACACCACGGTCCTGATTCTTCGAGCGGGAGATCCGGAATAATTGCACCGCTCACGCCTGAATCTGCAAGTGCAAAAGCGAATCGCTCGTGACCTGCATGAAACACCGTGTTGTAGTAACACATCACCGCAAGAGGTATCCCCACATCAAGGGAGCGAACTTCTTGCAGGATCGAAATCGGGGTTGCACCTGCTTGCAATGCTTTTTGAGAAGCTTGCTGGATGATTGGACCGTCCATCACGGGATCAGAAAATGGTAAACCGATCTCGATTGCATCCGCTCCATTAGCGGCACACGCGCGAATCGCATCTTGCCAACCCGGATATCCGCCAGTGATGTATGGAACAAGACTTTTTCCACCGGCCTCGCGACGCTGACGGAGTTGTGTCTCTAGTCGACCATAGGTCACAACTTGCCGTCCAAGATATCCATCATTTGTCCGACATCTTTGTCTCCGCGGCCCGACAGATTCATCAAGACTATTTTGCCTTGTATCTTAGGTGCCTCGCGCGAGATCCATGCAACAGCATGCGCGCACTCAAGTGCAGGGATGATTCCCTCAGAACGCGCCATCAATTGAAAGCCTGCAATTACTTCTTCATCGGTGACTGTTGGATACTCGGCACGTCCGATTGATGCAAGATACGAATGCTCTGGTCCGACACCTGGATAATCGAGTCCCGCACTAATGGAGTGCGCTTCTTGCACCTGACCATGTTCGTCTTGCATGAGATAGCTCTTCATGCCATGAACCACGCCTGGCTGACCACGACCTACCGCGGCACCGCCGGCTGGCTCGACTCCGATTAACCGTGCATCTGTATCAATGAAACCAGAAAATATACCCATTGCATTTGAGCCACCACCAACACAAGCGACAACTGCATCAGGCATAACGCCGAGTCGTTCTTGCATTTGCTCGCGGGCTTCATCACCAATGACTCGATGAAACTGGCGAACCATAAATGGATAGGGATGCGGACCCATCACTGAGCCAAGGCAATAGTGAGTGGATTCAACAGTTGCAACCCAGTCACGCATTGCTTCGTTGACTGCGTCTTTGAGTGTTCGCGAGCCAGAATGCACGGCTTCGACTTGAGCACCAAGTAATTTCATCCGAAACACGTTCAGTGATTGGCGCTCCACGTCGACGGCGCCCATGTACACCTTGCATTCAAGTCCCAATAACGCAGCCGCGGTGGCGGACGCCACTCCGTGTTGTCCCGCGCCAGTCTCAGCAACGATTCGCTTTTTGCCCATCCGCTTTGCAAGCAACACTTGACCGAGAACATTATTTATTTTGTGCGAACCGGTGTGATTGAGATCTTCGCGCTTAAGAAATAATCGGATTCCGAGTTGCTTACCAAGATTGTGACATTCAGTAAGGCCACTAGGGCGACCTGCGTATTCAGACAGTAAAGAATCGAGTTCACGGCGATAATCAGCGTCATTCCATGCTTGAGTAAATGCTGCTTCGAGTTCTTGGCACGCAGGCACCAGTGTCTCAGGGACAAACCGTCCGCCAAATTCGCCGAACCGACCATCAGCCCCCGGGGTAATCAACAGTGACATAGGTATAGATTCCACCATGTTTTGTCGGCAGTTCCACTACTCATTAGCGATTTTCGTCACTCCAATCATATGGTCCATTGTCACCCTCTTGATCAAGCGTGCGCTCCACTGCCTGTGGTGCTGCGCGAACGGCATCGATAAAGCGCTTCATCAGCAATGCGTCTTTTTTACCGGGACTGACTTCGACACCCGTTGACACATCGACGCCCCAAGGTTGAGCACTCTGTATGCCAGCGGCAACGTTTTGTGCTGTGAGGCCTCCGGCCAAGATTAATTTATTAACGACGGGCATTTCAGCCAAAAGATTCCAGTCAAAGATTTGACCAGCGCCTGGCGCTATAGCGTCAACCATGATCATGTCGGCAGCAAACAGGTCCGCCCGACGTGCATCAACAGAACCCGCCGTCACTGCTTTGATCACCCAGTGAACATTTTTGGCAACTATTGAAACATCCTCTGGACTCTCATGGCCATGTAATTGCGCGGCCTTAACGCCACTGCGTTGCACAATCTCTATAACTCTGCTGGGATGCTCATCACGAAAAACTCCCACTGTCAAAATCTCAGGAGGCAGTCGGCGCGTAATGTCAAACACTTTTTGTGCAGCCATCTGTCGAGGCGATGGAGCAAAGACAAAACTTACCGCATCGGCACCTAGGGCCACCGCAAGCAAAGCGTCGTCTTCGTTGGTGATTCCGCAGATCTTTATAAACATCAGTACATACCGTAGTGATTCACGCGTCGCTTATTTGGCATGTCTACGGGGGTCGTTACACCAGTAGTTCGGACAACGCCTCTATTGGGTCTCGCGCAATCACTAAATGCTCTCCCACCAATATTGCGTCATAACCAGCATTTCGCAGAGCCACGGCGTCATCTCGTCCGCGGACACCTGACTCAGCAACTGAGACAATGTCAGCGGGTATTGCTGCCCCCATCCGCACGGCACGTTCGTGATCGACGACAAAAGTCGCCAAGTCTCTTTGATTCACGCCTATCAACCGCGCGCCAGCAGTGACGGCGATATCTAATTCTCGCTCATCATGCACCTCTACCAAGACATCCATCGCCACCTCATGAGCGATGTCGATAAAACCGCTAATCTCAGCAACACTTAACGCAGCAACAATCACGAGCACACAGTCAGCGCCCATAATGCGGGCGTCACATACGTCACGCGCATCAACCGTAAAATCTTTACGCAACACCGGCAGTGATACGGATTCACGGGCGATCACGAGATCTGATTCAGAGCCACCGAAATGAACTTCGTCTGTGAGAACCGAAAGACACGCTGCTCCACCTGTGCGATATTTCGTTGCTAACTCTGCTGGATCGAGGTCTAATGACAGATCACCTTTAGACGGTGAGCGACGCTTGATTTCAGCGATGACGCTCAGATTTTCTTTGCTGTTAAGAGCATCACGAAAACCGCGAGCTGGCGCTACGTTACGAGCTTCTTTTAATAAGGCTTGCAAGTCGCGAGTGTCACTTGTGGCACGACGCCGATGAAACGCGATGATGTTGTCTAGATATGTATTCGTCACATCATTGTCATTGCGAGTTACAAGCCTTTACCGGCAATCGGTGTGAGGAATATCAACTCAGGCCGACCGCCCATCAATGGCGCCATCTTTGGTCCAAGTTGCTTAAACCAGTCTGAGCCCATATGAGATGTCAAATCATCTTGTGATTCATACAACTCATACATCCACAAAGTGTCTGGGTCTGTTGCATCTGCGTGCAAGATGTAGAGCAACGTGCCATTCTCTGACACAACATTGTCAAGAGCGAACTGAAGTGCCGCTGCAAGTTCTGCTCCCTTGCCCGGTGCTGCCGGAACTTTTGCTGCCACTGCTACTTTTTTCATCGTGTGTCCGTTCTGTGTTGTAAGGAATGTTTCGTGATGCTAAAACTAGCCTCAGCAAGCAAGTTTCTAAAACCCGAGTCGCAGAGTGAGTTCCCCCAGCAGGTCTGCTATGGCTACCCGCGCCTGCTGAGTGGTGTCTCGCTCCCGAATGGTCACCGCATTGTCTTCAAGAGAGTCAAAGTCCACAGTCACACAGAGCGGAGTACCGATTTCGTCTTGGCGGCGGTAGCGACGCCCAATTGCTTGTGTCTCGTCGTAGTCGACCATGTAACGGTCGCTCAAGTCGGCGTAAATCTTTTTTGCCAAAGGCGTCAGCGTCTCTTTTTTTGACAAAGGCAGAACTGCAACTTTGTACGGTGCAAGCCGCGGATGCAGTCGCAGAACTGTGCGTGGCTCATCATTAATAATGTCTTCGTCATACGCAGCCAACATGAAAGCTGCCATCGTTCGGTTCGCCCCAGCCGCAGGTTCGATTACATACGGCACATACCGCTCGTTTGTGGCTTGATCAAAAAAATCGAGCTTGTTACCGGAATGTGTTGAATGCTGCGTGAGGTCATAGTTGGTTCGTTGTGCAATGCCTTCGAGTTCACCCCATCCCCACGGGAACAAAAACTCAACATCGCTTGTTCCGGCTGAGTAGTGCGATAACTCGTCAGCATCGTGTGGTCGTAGCCGAAGCATGTCTCGAGGAATACCCAAATTGACATACCACTCAAGTCTCTCGGTGCACCAATATGAATACCATTGAGCCGAGTCTGCTGGTGGAACAAAAAACTCCATCTCCATTTGTTCGAATTCGCGTGTGCGGAAAATAAAATTACCCGGCGTGATCTCGTTGCGAAAAGACTTACCGACTTGGGCGATACCAAAGGGCGGACGCTTGCGGCTGGTCTGCAACACGTTGCCGAAGTTAACGAACATTCCCTGAGCAGTCTCTGGACGCAAATACACCTCGGCGCCACTACCTTCAACAGGACCGGCCACGGTCTTAAACATCAGATTAAAGCCTCGGGATTCGGTGAACTCGCAGCCCTTTTTAGACTGCGGACAATCGCGTTCTTCTAGATGATCTTCTCGAAACCGACGTTTACAAACGGTGCAGTCAACAAGCGGATCGCTGAAGTTGGCGAGATGTCCACTTGCTTCAAAGATCTGAGGCGGCCCGAGGATGGCTGCATCGATTAAGACGACATCGTCTCGCAACTGCACCATTGTGCGTACCCATGCATCTTTGACATTTCGCAACATCAATGAGCCAAGAGGGCCGTAGTCGTAGGACGATCGAAATCCCCCATAGATCTCGGCACTCGGAAACACAAAACCGCGTCGCTTGCACAAATTGACAATCTGATCGAGTTCCTTGGCAGGCATAGAGAACAATCCTACAGATGCCGGTCGAAAAGACCGATGCTTCGTAGTCTGCGTTCGAGGTGGGCCTCCATGAGTCCCATCGCAATATGGTTCACCTCTCGCACGGCTGGGGTCTCTTCAAGCGCTAGTGCTGCAGCGAGACCGCCTCTGTTGATTTGACGCAAGATATCTAACGCAGTTTGGGAGATCGCGATTCCGGACCGACACGAACGGCACAGGATTCCACCCTCTTGAATGTCGATCGCTACAAGATCAGATGAGACCCCACAACGAACACAATCTTCAAGTGTCGGGGCCACACCTTCGGACGCAAGCAGTTTCCAGTAGAAGGCACCAACGATGATTGGCGATGAGCCGTCATTGAGTGCGCGCAGAGCGCGCGACAGCATCGTGTAGATATGTGGCACTGGTTCGCGATCAGGCGTGAGCTTGTCGACTGCTTCAACCATTGACAGGCCTTGTTCAAGTTGTCTTAAATTCACTCTCATTGCAGTGTGCGTATCGATCAAATCAACCTGACGAACCGTGTCGAGATCGCGACCTCGATACAACTGCACATCGACATGACTCAGAGGTTCGAGACGCGCTCCAACGCGTGATGTGGTTTTGCGAATTCCTTTGGCGACCGCTCTGATTTTGCCAGAGTTCTCCGACAACAAAACAATGATTCGATCAGCCTCTGCGAACTTATAGCTCCGCAGCACGACCGCCTTCTCGCGGTACAGACTCACGAATCAAGCCCACCAAAACGACGATGACGCCGATCAAAGTCATCAACTGCAAGTTCGAGATGAGATGCCGATAGGTCATCCCATTTCAAATCCAAAAAGACAAGTTCGCTGTATCCAAGTTCCCAAATCAGCGATGTCGGCAATTGATCAGGTGGTCCGAACACCACAACTAAATCAGGCTCTACATCAGCAGGTGACATGACATGTTGTGCCAACAGCGCTTCGTCAAGATTCTGGGCAGTCACATTGTTCATGCGCAGTGATTCCAATATTGCCGCAAAACGAACTTGTCCGTTTGGAGACGGATCCACGATGATCGTGAGCACCGACGATTTCTGCCACACGCCCCTCATGAGGTGCCCTTCACCAACCAGCCGAAGTGGCACCGCATCAGAAATCACCTCAAACAAAGAGAGCCTCTCGGTAACGCTCAAGACCTCTCCTCCGTAAGGAAGCAACGTGATCCATTGTGCGCCCCCAACGGAGGCACCTCGAACGATGTCATCAAGGCGGGTCTCCCAGTCCACTGATCCGAAATTGCGCCATTCCTGGGGGGTTCCGGCTGCCACCACAACATGCGACAACTGTGGCGAGTCCCCAGACCTATTGTCGCTCGACGGCTTGATGGCTTTTTTGGCGGGACTCACCGTCATAGTCTCGCACTCAAATGTGGTGACGGTGTGACTACCTTGCGTAACCCGCTCAGTAGTGTGTCGTTGTTATGACTTCGCCCCAGCCTCCCATTCATGTCGCATGCATCATGGACGGCAATGGTCGGTGGGCCAGACGACGTGGACTCCCCCGAACCGAGGGCCACACCGCTGGCGAAGAAGCACTAGCCGCCATTGTGCGTGCCGCTGCGCAGCGCAACATCGGTTGGCTCACAGTGTTTGGTTTTTCTACCGAAAATTGGGTTCGCCCTCGCACCGAAGTTCGTCACATCTTGTCGCTTCACAAAAAACTTTTTGGGCGCATCGCAGAACTCAATAGCAACAACGCATCTATTCGCTGGATCGGTCGGCCCTTCGATGAGCCCGGTGCGCTGACACCACCATTTATCCAAAAGGCAATCAACAAAGCAATCGCCGACACTGCAACTAATACTGGACTAGTACTCACGGTTGCCTTCGACTACGGAAGCAGAGCCGAACTGCTTCGCGCATCTCAACGCGTCATTGTTTCGGGTGGCGAAATCACGCCAGATCTTGTGTCAGCAAATATGTACGATCCAAGTATTCCACCAGTCGATGTCGTGGTGCGCACATCCGGAGAATCTCGCATCTCTAACTTTTTGTTATGGCAAATTGCTGGTGCAAAGGTGTATTTCACGGAGCGAACATGGCCTGATTTCAACGCAGCAGAACTTGACGCAGCGATTGCTCTTGTCGAACCTAAAGTCTCGCAATGACTTCCACCCCCGGCGACAATGCTGTTGCCGCTCTTCATCGCGTCACGGCTCATCTTGCAGGTTCAGAAGAACGTCCAGGGCAAGACGACATGGCTCGCGCGATTGCCGACGCTCTAGCAAAACGACGTCACATCATTGCTCAAGCCGGAACCGGAACTGGCAAATCGCTCGCGTACTTGGTGCCAGCAATATTGAGTTCTAAAAAGACTGTGGTTGCCACTGCCACAAAGGCGCTTCAAGACCAACTAGATCGTCAAGATCTTCCGCAATTGGCCGAGCATCTTGGTGTTGATTTTACATGGGCCGTAGTAAAAGGTCGCAACAACTATGTTTGTTTACAACGCCTCGAAGAACTCCAAAAAACAGATAACCAATTTGATTTTGATGAGTTGAGCGAACGATCTAAGCGTGAAGTCGTAGACATCATTGCCTGGTCAAAAGAGACAAGTACCGGCGACATAGAAGAACTCACACATGTTCCTCTCGATCGCACACGCCTCGCCGTCACTATCCAAAGCGACGAATGTCCGGGTGCCGCCAAATGCCCTATCGGCGAACGTTGTTTTGCCGAAAGAGCCCGTGCTGCTGCAAGTTCAGCCGACGTTATTGTCGTCAATCTTCATCTCTATGGATTACACATCGCTGGCGGCGGCGGTCTCTTGCCCGAGCATGACATTGTTATTTTTGACGAGGTACACCAACTCGAATCCACCATGAGCGACACAGTTGGTGCCCAACTCAACCCCAGTACGTTTGCTTCGTTGGCCGCTGTCGTTCGGCGGGTTCTCACTGGCGACACTGCCAACCCACTACTCGATGCGTCTGACAAGCTCAGCGTTGCGTTATCCGCCCATGTCGGTAAGCGCCTTTCTAGTCCGCTGCCAGACTTTGTCGCTCTTCCACTCAACCAAGCACGCCAAGCGCTGAACGATATTCTTAATGCACTGCGCAATATCACTGCCGATGACCTTGACACCACTCAACGCCGACAACGTGCGCAATCTCAGTGCACTCGTCTCTCTGACCAAATCGATGTCGCGCTCGGCATGGTTGACAACTATGTTGCTTTTGTCCAAGGTTCTACCGAGCGGCCCTCTCTTCGCATCAGCCCACTGAGCGTCGGACATGTCCTTGATACTGCTGTGTGGCAAGACCACCTTGCGATTCTGACCAGCGCCACGGTGCCACTCACTCTTCCGTCTCGTGTTGGTCTACCTGTCGAACGAACAGACGAGATCAGCGTCAGTAGTCCATTTGACTTCGAGCGCAATGCTCGTTTGTATTGCTCTCCAGAGTTTCCTGACCGAAACTCTTCTAAATTCGAAGACTTCGTGCACGACGAACTTGAGGCTCTCATTACAGCAGCAGGTGGTCGCACCTTGGCGCTCTTCACCAGTAACAATGCAATGACAGCAGCGACAACCGCATTGCGCTCGCGTGTGCCGTTTCCAATCTTGAGCCCGAGCGAACATACGCGCTCTCAGATCATTAAATTATTTCTTGAAGACGAAGCATCGTGCATCTTTGCGTCGCAATCGTTTTTCCAGGGAGTTGATCTGCCAGGACGCACTTTGTCGCTCGTTGTTCTTGACAAACTTCCGTTTCCTCGGCCAGACGACCCCCTGCTCGAGGCTCGTCGCGAGGCCGTCGGTCGACAAGACAGTTTTTCACTGATCGATCTTCCGATGGCGGCTACGTCTCTGGCTCAGGCTGCTGGCCGTCTTATTCGCAACACCACTGATATGGGTGTGGTTGCTGTTCTTGATCGACGTCTCGCCACTATGAATTACCGCTCCAAGTTGCTCGGAGTCATGCCACCAATGGCACGAACTCGCAATCGCACCGAGGTCGAAGACTTCTTGCGTCACATCACGCGGTCAGCCGATACTCCATCGAGCAATTCTTCAAAATAAACTTTTCACTAATCTGTTGACCGATGGTCTTTATCGCAGTTTTAATAACCGAGTCTTTGCACTTTGCCGGCATTGCGTTGCCAATTTTTGTCAACCACGACCTTTAGTTCAAGAAACGCGCCCTCGGGCATCTGTGCGCGCGCTGCAATGCCCACTTTTTTCAGAAGTTCGCCGCCTTTGCCGATGACCATTCCCTTTTGGCTATCGCGCTCGACGATGATTTCGCATTTCACTAATGGCCACTCCCACTCAGTCACACGCGTGGCGATGGAATACGGCAACTCATCGTCTAAGACGTGCAGCAGTTGTTCTCTCACTAACTCAGCCACCCACTGAGCTTCGGGAGTGTCTGTTGTCATTCCATCAGGAAAATACTTCGGCCCATCTGGCATTTGCGCAGCCAACTTTGTCAACAACACATCAATTCCGGCACCGGTTCTGGCCGAGATAGGGAAATACTCTGCTGCTCCGAGCGCACCTACAGCAGCCAACTGAGCCATGACTTTGGCGGGCGTTGTGCGATCAGTCTTATTCACGATGACAAATGCCTTTGCAATATCAATCCGATCAGCAACCCACTTGTCACCGCGTCCAAATGGTTCAGTTGCATCAATCAACAGACACACCACATCAACATCGCTCACGCTCTCAATTGCAGTGGCATTCACTCTTTCGCCAAGAGCACTGACGGGTTTGTGTATTCCGGGAGTATCGACAAAAACAATCTGTGTCTCACCCCGATTCCAGACACCTCGCACACGCGTGCGCGTTGTTTGAGGTTTATTCGAGACGATGCTTACTTTCTCGCCACAAATAGCATTCAATAATGTGGATTTTCCGACATTGGGTCTCCCCACAAAAGTCACAAATCCGCTTCGCACCGTGTCAGGCTACTGACATCAGACTTGGCTTGCGCGTCCCTCCCAATATGGACCTCGCAACTCACGTTTAAGAATCTTGCCTGAGCCAGTTTTTGGCAACTCTACTGACCACGACAATGACCGTGGAATTTTATAACTCGCCAAATGGACACGAGTATGTGCATTGACATCGGCCTCACTGAGGTCAGAACCTGGCCGTTTGACCACAACGGCGTGCACAAGTTCTCCCCATTCCTCACTCGGTATTCCAAAAACTGCCGCCTCGTAGATATCAGGATGATTTTCAAGCACCGACTCAATTTCAGCGGGATACACATTCATTCCGCCCGAAATAATCATGTCTTTCTTGCGATCGCAAATATAGTAATACCCTTCGTCGTCGCGGTAGGCGATGTCTCCGACAGTTTGATACCCATCTCTTTGGTCTGCCGTGTACTTGTCGTGTTGCTTGTAATAATCTGCAAAAACAGATGGGCTTTTCACGAACAACTCCCCTGGATTCTCGGGCCCACATCCGATGACTTCGACACCGTCATCGTCAAACAACTTAATCTCAACCATTGGTGAGGGCTTTCCACACGAGCCTGGCTTTCGGAGTTGATCTTCTGGACGCAGAACGCAATTCACTCCAAGTTCTGTGCTGCCATACACCTCAAATAACGATTGTTCAGGAAAGTCGGCAAGATACATTTTCTTGAGCGTGAAACTCCAAGGCGCAGCGTTAGCAATCATCACTCGCATCGAAGTGCGATCAAACTGTGATTTTATTTCCGGTTCGAGGTTGCAGATCATCCGTATCGGAGTTGGCGCACTAAACGTTGACGTGGCTCGATATGTGTCGACCAATCTCAGCCAGTCAACGGGATCAAACTTGCGCTGTAAAACAACAGTCTGTCCCATCGCTTGCGCGGTAGCCATGAATCCGCCAGGGCCACTGTGATACAGCGGGCCCGTCGTGATGTAAATATCCTCTGTCGAATATCCGATGTGAGCAAGCAATGCCGCACCTTGTTCTGGAGAACCTGGCGACGTTCGTAACGCACCTTTTGGTTTGCCGGTCGTTCCCGATGTGTAGATCATTGTGCCTCCAGGCTCGCGATCGAGTGGCACGAGTGGTTCATGGTCTGAGGCTTTGCTCATCAACTCATCGGCGGAGTCCATCTCGCTTGGGGCGATACCGTCATACACGAGTATTAGATTTACCTTTGGCAGTTGATTGCGAATTCTTTCAAAGAGTTCGGCGTATTCGGCGTCGACATACACGACCGTCGCATCACTGTGATCAGTAACGTACGCTGCTTCGTCGTCAGATAATCGATAGTTCAATGGAACAGCTGTCACTCCGAGTTTGCGTGCAGCATTTGCCATAGTGACTATGCCGATTGAGTTTGGCCCGCACCACACCATTTTCGTTCCGGGTTCGACATTTCCTGATGCCAGCAATACGTTGGCGAGTCTGTTGACCTGAATGTTGAGCTCTGACCATGTCAGTGTCCGAATCTCTCTATCGGGCCTGTCTTCAATCACCGCCATCTTGTGTGGCTGAGTCTGGGCATAGGTCGTAAGGAAGTCAGGCATAGGTCTATTTATTATCAGATTTTTGACCCCCCAATTTTCAGCGGTCGCGATTTCTGCGCACTTGTCGATTCATGACAGACTTGCTAAATGACAACACGAAGCATCAACGGAACAGCAGGCCTTCAAGAACTCATTGGGCAACATCTCGGATACTCCGATTACATGACTGTGACGCAAGAGCAAGTCAATACATTTGCCGATGCCACTGGAGACCATCAATGGATCCATGTCGATGTCGCTCGAGCAACAGCAGGACCATTTGGTGGACCAATCGCACATGGATATCTGACGTTGTCACTGGGACCTGTGTTCTTGCCACAGATATTTACGGTCTCTGGATTCTCAATGGGCGTTAATTACGGATGCAATAAGGTACGTTTTCCGTCCCCAGTGCCTGTCGGTTCTTCGTTGAGGGCAGGCGTAAAACTTTTGAATGTTGAAGAGATCGCCAATGGCGTTCAAATTACACTTGAGACAACCTTTGAAGTGCGAGATGCCGCTAAGCCATCGTGCGTTGCTGAAGTTATTTTCCGGTACTACGTTTAACGAAAGTTTGTCATTACCTTTTTGGCAAACAACTCAATCGTTTGAGTTGACGGGTAGTCCGGACACCAGGGAACAAATCCCGTGCACCCAGCATCTAAATATCGCTGGATTTTTTCGCTCACTTGGTCTGGAGTGCCCACGAGCGCCTTGTCTCGCCACACTTCAAGGGACTCCCCTGACATGCTACGAGAACCTGCTTCAACGAGCTCTTTTTCCGTCTCGCGAATAAAGACCTCGCTCGACACAGTCTTGCGAATTTCAGATTCGTCACGACCAACAACTTTGCAGTGTTCTTGCAAAATTGCTCGTTTCTTTGTGAACTCTTCAACTGAACTTCCGAAGTTTGAGACATCTGCATGCTGTGCCACAACTCTGAGCGTGAGTTGCTCGCCGCCGCCGCCGATCCAGATGGGTGGATGTGGCGTCTGGACGGGCTTGGGATCACAATTAGCCCGGCTAAGTTTGTAGTACTTTCCGTCATAGTTGGTCTCAACGTTTGTCCACATCGATTTCACGATCTCAACGCTTTCTTTCAGCATTCCGATTCGGTCTGACGGTTTATGAAATTCAAACCCATAGCCCTTGTACTCGTTCTCATACCACCCGGCACCGATTCCCCAATCCAACCGACCACCTGAGATCACATCGACCGTTGACGTGATCTTTGCCAACAACGATGGATTGCGATAACTATTGCAACCCACCATCTGGCCCAATCGAATCCGACTCGTCCGCTGACTGATCGCTGCCATCGTTGTCCAACACTCAAACACTGTCTCGTGAGCGGGCATTGGCACATTGTGGAAGTGGTCGTACACCCAGATGGAGTCAAATCCAAGCTCCTCGGCTTTGACTGCAATGTCAACGGCGGCGTTCCATTTGTTGACGGCTCCGTCGATCGAAGAGAGTTCCATCTTCCAGCCTTGTGGCATGAATACGCCAAATAGGGGCTCATGTTCATATTTTGTCATATTGCCACGCTACGCCACGGCGAGCATTTCTCCCTCCATAGCGGATGAAATAATTTTTTTGATTAGTGTTTTTTGATGTCCTTAACGCCAGACACCAGCATCGCCCATGTCTCTGTCGCTGAATTACATGAGGCCATCGCTGCTCTGCAGCCCGACAAAGAATGTTTGATATTTCGTGACCAAAGGCTGACATGGTCTGATGTCACAGAACGAACACGACGTTTAGCGAACTACCTCATCACACAGAATCTTGGTTGTCACACAGAGCGCCAACATCTACTCGGACACGAGTCAGGACAAGATCACTTAGCGATCTACTTACATAATGGCAACGAATACCTTGAGACAATGCTCGGATGTTTTAAAGCACGAGTCGCACCATTTAACGTCAACTACCGCTATGTCGCAGAAGAGCTGACGTATCTCCTGAACGATTCACAGGCAACGGCGATTGTTGTGCATTCCCAATTTGCACCGATCTTGCAAGAAGTTCTGCCTCACCTCTCACGACTTCGCGTCATTATCCAGGTTCGCGACGGCAGTGCGAACGAACTGCTGCCCGGAGCAGTGTGGTACGAAGACGCGTTAGAGCAATCTTTGGCAACTAAACCCGATGTGGTCTGGAGTGGCGACGATCTTTACATCCTGTACACCGGCGGCACTACTGGGATGCCAAAAGGTGTTTTATGGCGCAACGCTGATGCGTTGACTGAGTGCTTTGGAGGATCAAAGACCGCCGTGAGCGTTGAAGACTTTTTAGCCGAGGCCACCACTGGACTTCGCGCTATAGCGTCGCCACCATTTATGCATGGGGCTGGGCATTGGGTGAGTTTTAGAATCTGGAACGGTGGAGGCACCGTCATCGTGCAGTCAATTCCAGAACGACTTGACCCGCACGATATTTGGAGTCTTATTGAACGTGAAAAAGTCAACTTCTTATTAATTGTCGGTGATGCGTTTGCCAGACCATTGCTTGATGGTCTCACGTCACAGTCATACGACCTCAGTTCTTTGCTCTCTATTCTTTCTGGTGGCGCTCCGCTCTCGGCGCATCTAAAAATTGAATTCCACACTCATCTACCGTCAGTGATCGTCATTGACGGGTTGGGTTCATCAGAAGCAGGCGGTCAACTCGCACAAGTGACAGCGGGTGGCACAGCCACAACCGGAACTTTTTCATTACAAGAACAAAATCACATCTTGTCTGAAAATCTGGACCGTGTTCTTGAGCCTGGACATGAAGACTTGGGCTGGCTCGCAAAAAGTGGTCGACTGGCGTTGGGGTATTTTGGTGATCCCGTCAAAACAGCACGCACATATCCAATAATTGACGGTGTGCGCTATGCGGTGCCTGGTGATCGGGCCAAAGTCACGGCTGACCTTATGGTCGAACTGCATGGACGCGATTCAGTCACCATCAACTCAGGTGGTGAAAAGATCTTTGCCGAAGAAGTCGAAGCAGCCATTAAAGGTCACCCCAGTGTTTATGACTGTGTTGTGGCCGGACGACCAAGTGACCGCTGGGGCAACGAAGTTGTGGCGGTGGTTCGAATCCGTCAAGGACACACCCCTGACACTGAATCATTGTTGTCACACGCCGCAGAGCATATAGCCCGCTACAAATTGCCAAAGGCTTTTGTCTTTGTGAACGAAATTTCTCGCTCACCGTCTGGCAAGGCCGACTATAGGTGGGCCAAACAAATAGCGATTGATGCTCAGCAATAATTAGAGCGGTAAGTCCCCGGTTGCTTTACGGGTGGTTCCGTCGTCGGTGAAAGCCTTAATAGTGTTTTCGGCAATTCGCATTTGATGAATTTCGTCTGCGCCATCGGCAAATCGCGCCCATCGTGCGTGTTGCATCATATTGGCGAGTGGCGTGTCTGTGGAGTAGCCCAGCGCACCATGTACTTGAATTGCACGATCAATAATGCGGTTCAAACTGTTGGCCACAAAATGCTTTGCCATTGACACCTCGGTGCGAAAGTCATCACCGCGATCAATCTTGTAAGCGGCGTGCAGAACCATCAATTTGCACTGATACATCTCCATGGCCGAGTCAGCAATCATCCATTGCACTCCTTGTTTTTCTGCCAAGAAAGAACCATGTGAATAACGCTTGAGAGAACGATCGACCATCATGTCAAGCGCCATCTCTGCTTGGGCGATCCAACGCATGCAATGAGCAAGCCGAGCAGGTCCGAGTCGGTATTGGCCCAACCTGTGTCCGTTCCCGCGACCACCCAGAATCTGAGAGTCATGTACCCGCAAGTCTTCGATCACGATTTCGCTGTGACCGCCCGGACCATGCATTGTCTCGACCTCGCGCACATTGTTCCAGCCCTCCATCGGCAGATCGATAATGAATGCCGTGTTTGCGCCACGAGAACCTTCAGGTACGTCCATCTCTGTGCGCGCAATCAAAATCGCGAACTTGGCCCGATTTGCTCCGGAAATAAACCATTTGTGTCCATTGAGGATCCACTCATCACCATCTTTGATTCCGTGTGTGCGAATCAATGTTGGATCTGAGCCTGCAACTTCAGGCTCTGTCATTGCAAAACACGATGAAGAAACGCCATCACACAGCGGCTTGAGGTACTTGAGCTTTTGTTCGTCGGTGGCCCAATGCAAAAGCGTGTGCATGTTGCCCTCATCAGGAGCTTGGCAATTTAACACCCACGGACCAACACGCGTCTTTGCTGATTCAGCCTGCACCATTGCGAGAGCAACATGTCCGAGGCCCATACCACCCCATTCAGGCGGCATGTGGGGAAGCCATAGCCCTTGTTTGACTGCTTCTTTTCGCAAGCCGATCAATTCACGAATATATTTACCGTGGTCTTCGGGCGCCATCTCTTCGCGGTGGCCAAAGGGCTCGATTGCTGGTCGAATCGTATGGTCAACAAAATCACGAACCCTCAATCGGATCTCTTCATGTTCAGGTGCAAGCGTAAAATCAATCATGAAATCCCCCAAAACTCTACGTCTCAATAGTCTGACGCAAATCGCCTCAAACTGACGAGTCCAAGCAGACACTCTTGAAAAATGTGCTCTAGCCTAGAACTGTGACTGCTTCGTCTGACCGTGCACCAGACAATTTGTGGGATAGAGATTCACTCCCTCACGGCGATGACAAAGCAATCATGGTGCAGGCAATGTTTGATCAGATTGCGCCTCGTTATGATCTTGTCAATCGCATCATGACATTTCGTCTTGATACCCGATGGCGCAAGCGTGCAGTGCAAGACCTAAGACTCAATAGCCCAAGCCTCGTCCTAGACCTTGCGTCTGGCACTGGAGATCTTTGTATTGACCTGACAAAACGGGGACATACGGCGATCTCAATTGATTTGTCGTTTGGCATGCTGTCTAATGACACGAGCCGTGCACCACGGGTACAAGCAGACATTTTGCGGCTTCCAATGCCCGACGGCTCGGTTGATGGAATCATCTGTGGTTTTGCCCTTCGCAATCTCGTCGATCTGCCGCAGTTCTTCGCAGAACTTTTTCGAGTCGTCCGTCCAGGTGGTCGAATATCGTTGCTTGATGTCGGGATTCCTCACAACTGGTTTATCCGTACCGGCAATAACATCTATTTCGGAAAAATTGTTCCTCGTATCGGAGCATTGTTGTCAGATGGGGCCGCATATCGATACTTGCCGCGCAGTGTGTCGTATCTCCCCGCCCCCGATGCTCTTTTGCAGATGATTGTTGATGCCGGCTTCGCAGATGCTCAGCACCACGAACTGTCGGGTGGACTCACGCAGTTGATGCACGGCACGCGCAATATCTGATGTACGCATCGACGCGCCAATTCGATCATGTGATTGATCTCAATGATGTTGCCCGCGGTGACGGATTCTTATTTGTGCGAGATGGTGTCGGAATAGCGGGACGCGGGATTGCTCTTCGAACTACTGCCGAATCAGTCACTACTGACCTTCAAAACATTAAGCAGGTCGGGTCAATAACGCCAGACCCAATTGCACTTGGGATTATCCCTTTTTTACACGATGACCAAACACACTTCGTGATTCCAAAGATCATTGTTCGAAAAAAGAGCGACGACACAACCACGCTCACGATTGTTGCGAACGATGAGAACGAGTGCTCGGATGAACACTTCGCACTCGCCATCGATGATCTTTTGGCGCCCAAAGTTGTGAAGCCGAGTGCAAGCTCTTTTGAAATCTCACCCGTCACGCCGATTAGTACGTATCTTGCTGCGGTGACTGCAGCACGAGATGCCGTGCGTGCCGGAAAACTCATCAAAGTCGTCATTGCACGAGATATCTCAGTCACATCAGATGAAATAATTGATGTGCACGCTGTGTTGCTACGCCTGCGTGCCACATTTGGCTCCAGTTATCGATACTCCATCAATGGCTTCATTGGTGCGTCACCTGAATTGCTTGTCGCTGTACAAGATTCAACAGTGACCAGCCATCCTTTGGCTGGTACCACCACTCGCACCGGTGACCCAGCGACAGATACCCGACTTGCCAGTGAGTTGCAAGCAAGCGCAAAAAACCAACTAGAGCATCGGGTTGTCGTCGATATGGTGCACGACACATTGTTGCCTTTTTGCTCTTTCTTGGACTGGCAGCCTGACCCCAGTGTTGTATCTGTCGCAAATGTGCAACATCTAGGAACGTCTGTTGTTGGCCAACTCAACAAACCCACAACCCATGTCTTGACACTGGCGCGAGCCTTGTGCCCAACGCCTGCTCTTGGGGGCTATCCGACGTCAGACGCAATTCAGTTCATCCGAGACGTTGAAGGCTTTTCTCGGGGCAACTATGGCGGTGCTGTGGGTTGGATCGATGCTCTTGGTAATGGCACGTGGGCCGTGGCAATTCGTTGCGCACAACTCAGCCAAGACAAAAAAACAGCACATCTATTTGCTGGCGGTGGCATTGTGGCTCAAAGCGAACCACTGTCTGAACTTGTCGAGACACAGGCAAAGTTCCAGGCGATGTTGTCGGCCATCGTGCGCCCGTGACTCGTTGCTACTTTGAAACACTCGCTCTTATTAAAGATCGTTAATTGCTCTAGCCACGGCATCATTTAGATCATCGTGCTGAGCCACATTCGATGAGCGGTCAGTGACCGCCTCGATGACAACAGGACCACTGTGATTGAGTTCGGCGCGAAGGTCTGCCAGTGAGTGCACTTGCACTGCAGGGATTCCAAAGGAACGCGCCAATGAGCAAATGTCTACCGAGTGGGGTGTGGCCAGAATTGTTTCAAACTCTTGTGTCTCGAGCACCTGTGCCTGGGGCAAAAAACTAAATATTGACCCACCAGAGTTATTGACGACAACAATTCGCAGATCAATATTGCGTTCGGCAAGGTTCCAGAGCCCATTGGAGTCATGAACAAATGCAATGTCTCCGATTAACAAATATGTTGGATCAAAAGACACAAGCGCTATGCCAACAGCTGTGCTGACGACTCCGTCAATACCATTTGCTCCTCGATTGCTATACAACGCATTGCTGTCATCTGGCGCACCAAACCATTCAGTGTCTCTAATTGGCATTGACGATGACACCACTAATGCACCATTTCGCTCTGATGACACCGTGCGCGCAATCGACGGTTCGCTCCACTCTGTCGACAACTTTGAAGCCAGCGCATTTTGGGCCAGCCTCTCAGCGTCGAGCCACTCTGACACCCAAAGCGAGTCGCTAGTGGGCACGACATCGTGTGCCACAGCGGTCGTCAACGCTTCGATGTCTGCAACGAATGTGCGTGTCACTGCCCTCTCGGCATCGAATACCCGAATGTCAGCGCAAATTTGTAGGACTTCCCCTTCGAACGCACTAACCCACTGACTCAACACTTTTGAGGCTGGAGGCTCGCCAAAACGAATCACAACGTCTGGACGATGTGTGCGAACAAAATTGTCGACTCGAAGGATTGAGTCAAATGCAACAATCGATGGCCATTGCGACGACCGCAATCCACTTCGCGCATCAGCAAAAATCGGCCATCCCATAATCTTTGCTAGTCGACCGACGCCAGGCGTTGCTCCCTTTCCAGCAATAATCACCCCTCGCCGAGCGGACATCGCTTCGACAATTTGCAAAACATCTTGGCGATCACAAGACGCCACATGGGATTGTGGTTCGAAGTCTTCTTGTGGCGGCAGATCTCCCACTTCCCCTATTAGCGGTTCACGAAAAGCCAAGTTGAGATGCACTGGACCCGGCAACAAGCCTGTTGTTTGCTCAAATGCCTCATGAGCAAGTAATCGCCACGTGTGCGAATCTTCGCCCGACGGAACCGGAGCCTCTATATATTTTCGTACAGCAGTTCCGAACAAACGCACTTGATCAATTGTTTGAGGAGCCCCAATTCCGTGCAGCTCTGGTGGTCGATCAGCGGTGCACACAATCATTGGCACCGCGCTCTGATGGGCTTCGACTACTGCGGCATGAAACTGGGCAGCGGCCGTTCCGGAGGTGCACAGCAATACTGCGGGCACACCAAGTGCCACGCCCACGCCAAGAGCCGCAAATGATGCCGACCTTTCGTCATGAAAAATCTGAACATCGATCCCAGCGTGGCGAAGCAGAGCCACAGCCAACGGCGTGCTACGCGATCCAGGGGCCACGATGGCCGTATTCACTCCACAGCGATGCCATTCATCCACAATCGTGGCGCAGAAGGTGGCTGCGGCGTCTCCGGTCGCATTCATTGCTCTATCGTGTCTCTCATGATTGTTGATATCTGGTCCGATGTGGTGTGTCCGTGGTGCTTTATTGGAAAGCGCCAATTTGAAACTGCTGTTGCCAATTTACGAGCAAAAGGAAACACCACACCTATTGAGATTCGATTTCGGGCATACCAATTAGATCCCACCGCCCCGACGAACTCAACAACCCCAGCAATCGAGGGATATGCCCGTAAGTTCGGCGGACCTGACCAAGCGCGCAAAATCATCGAACATGTCAGCACGGCGGCCGCTGCCGTCGGAATCGATTTTCAGATGGAGCGAGCGCAACGGGCGAACACCTTGCTCGCCCATCGCGCTCTGCATTACGCATTTGTAACGTATGGTGCCGCTGTTCAGTCAGATCTAAAAGAACGTCTCATGAAGGCGTACTTTATTGATGGACTAAATGTCGGAGATATTGACGTCGTTGCAGATTGTGGTGCTGAGTGCAACTTAAATCGAGATGACTTACGCGCGTGGCTTGAGACAAGGCAAGGCACTGAAGAGGTACTTGACGAGATCCAAAGCGCTGCTAATCACGATATTACGGCAGTTCCATCTTTTGTTATTAACGATCAGTTTTTGATTCCGGGTTCACAGGATCCAAGTACATTTGAGATCTTGATTGAGCGAATACTGTCACGCCAGACATGACAATCTTCATGTCACGCGATGGAGTCGGCGACAATCTGTGCTTCTTGCATGGATTCACCCAAACACATGCATCTTGGGATACCCATCGCAACTTCTTTCGTCTCACCCATACAACACTCGCGCCAGACCTTCCAGGACATGGTCGGTCACTAGATGGCGAAAGATCGATGACCCAGATGGCCGACGAACTGGCAACTGCAGTCAAAGAACCAACAGTTTTTATTGGTTACTCATTTGGAGCTCGCCTCGCGTTGCATATGGCGCTCCAACACCCCGACCACGTTCGCGCCCTGATTCTTGTGAGCGCAACAGCCGGAATTGAAGACTTGCACTCACGTCAAGAGCGTGTGTTGGCAGACGAAGCCCTCGCTGCACGCGCACTTCACATTGGCATCGAAGCCTTCATTGACGAATGGCTTTCGCGTGAACTCTTCGCCAGTTTGACCCCAAACAATGACCAGCGTTCATTGAGGTGTGAAAATACTGCATTAGGACTCGCTCAATCTCTTCGTTTCGCTGGCACAGGAGCACAAGAATCTCTGTGGGATCAACTTGATCAGATCACGTGCCCCACGCTAATTATCGCGGGACGAGAAGATGCCAAATTTGTCGGTATTGCTCAACGTCTACACCAGCAGATATCACAATCAGACTTGCATATTCTTGAGGCTGGTCACAGTGTTCATATCGAGCAGCCTGAGGAATTTTTGAGTTTGCTGAAAACTTTTCTTGATCGTCTAGAGCGCTAGTGCGATTCCGCCAGCAAAACTTACTGCGAAAATAATTTGCGCTCGTCCAACAACACCAAGAACAGCAACGAGATCTCGTCCAAGCGCACCATTGCGAACTGATGTAATCGCTGGAATTGATGCGGCAACTCCAATCGTTCCCAGTAAAGCCCACGGCGACGTGCGCAATGCCACCAAGAAAACAATTAGCAAGACAACGACAAATAACACTACAAACATTGTCCGCGTTCGGGCATCGCCAATTCGAACGGCCATTGTGCGTTTTGAAGCGACAGTGTCTCCTGGGATATCTCGCAAATTATTCACGACGAGCAAAGCACACGCAAAACATCCAACGCCAATTGAGGCCAACAAACTTGTCCACCATGCGCCTCCTGACGCTTGACCAGTCAACACATAGGTGGTTCCCAGCGTGGCAACAACTCCAAAAAACAAAAAGACAAAGACTTCTCCTAGTCCTGCATAGCCGTAGGGCCGAGGTCCCCCTGTGTATGTCCACGCAGCCGTCACGGCACAGAGCCCGACCACAATTAACCACCAAGACACGACTATCGCCAGCAACAATCCGACAACGATCGCAACACCAAGGGCCAAGAAAGCCGCACGTTTCACTTGTTGAGCAGATTTGGTGCCTGACGCCACAAGGCGTAGCGGTCCCACTCGTTGATCATCGGTTCCGCGGATTCCGTCGCTGTAATCATTTGCGTAGTTCACGCCTACTTGTAGAGCCATGCTGACAATGAGCGCACAGGCTGCGCGCCACCACACAGCATCAGAGCCAACAGCGCATGCCGCACCAACAGCGACAGGAACGACAGCGGCTGGCAAGGTTCGTGGACGAGCACCGACCACCCATGCCTTGAAACCTGACGGTTGACTCGACGTATTCTGCGCCATGTAATCAAGTGTCTCATCTGCAGTGGTATCCATGCGTGACCGAGCCCTACGCTACAAACAATGAAAGAGTTGATCTGTCTCGACATGCCTGCAGGGCCGGAATTTGTTGATCACATCAATCGTGCGTGGGACTCAGGAGATGCAATCTTCCCGCTTGACCAACGCTTTCCAGATGCTCTGCGTCAACGTATTCTTGCATCAATTGCGCCAACGATCATTGTGTCGTCAACAGGTGAGCGAATCAAGATCAAGGGTAAGCCGGTCGAGTCTGGAGATGCTGTTGTCGTTGCCACGAGCGGCACCACCGGAGAACCACGCGGGGTTGTGTTAACCCACAACGCAGTACGAGCAAGCGCAGATGCCACAAATAATCGAATTGGAGTGAGAGATAGCGATCAGTGGTTAGCGTGCCTTCCACTCTCGCACGTCGGTGGCCTCAGCGTTGTGTTGCGGTCGATTATTTCTGGCTCTGCAGTAACTATCGCGCCATCTTTTTCTGACCAGGTGTATCAAGAATCCGCCAAACAAGGCTGCACTCTTGTCTCGCTCGTCGCCACTGCATTTCAGCGGGTTGATGCTTCGCTATACCGCAAAATTATTTTGGGAGGTTCGTCTATGCCAGCAGATCTCCCCGACAATGTCATCACAACATACGGCCTGACAGAAACAGGGAGTGGTGTGGTGTATGACGGTCGTCCACTTGATGGCGTCGAGATACGTGTTGTCACCGATGAAATCCAGCTGCGTTGCGCCATGATGCTGCGCCAATACCGAGATGGGAATTCTCCGCTCACGCCGGACGGTTGGTTGAGTACCGGCGATTTGGGATCATTTGAGAACGGACTTCTGCATGTCAATGGACGCAAAACAGATCTCATCGTGACGGGGGGTGAAAACGTTTGGCCCGACGCTGTCGAACAGTCACTGCGCACGTGTGCACTCGTTCAAGACGTTTGCGTTACTGGAACAGATAACTCTGAGTGGGGTCAGGTAGTCACGGCTTGGGTGGTCTCAGGCAACGATCGTCCGACACTTGAGCAAATCCGCGATCATGTCAAAGAAACTCTTCCTGCATTTTGTGCACCCCGCCTCATGCACTTTGTGAAAGAGATCCCTCGAACGTCACTTGGCAAACCCATTCGTTCACTTCTCAGGGTCGACTAGCACCCCACTACGCTTTGAAGATGTCGTCAGATCAACTGTCAGGGCGAGTCGCATTTATTACAGGCGGTGCCAATGGTATTGGGCGCGCTTGCGCTGAGCGGTTCGTAAGCGATGGCGCCCAAGTCGTCATCGCAGATATTTTTGGCGAGCAAGCACTTAAAGCTGCTGACGAGATCGGAGCATCCGCAGTCGGAGTGCAATGTGATGTCACCAACGAAAAAAGCGTTGAATCTGCGATTGCATTCGCAATCGATACCTTTGGCTCTCTTGACGTCGTGGTGGCGTCTGCTGGCAAAGGTGGGTTTTCACCCATTAAAGATCAATCACTCGAAATGTGGAACGACATTGTTGGATTGTGTCTCACCGGAGTATTTCTGACAATTAAACACGCCAGCCGAGTGATGAACAATGGTGGATCAATCATCACAATTGCATCACTGAACGCGATTCAACAAGCAGAAGGTCTCTCGGCTTACTGTGCTGCCAAATCGGGCGTTGTCGCACTTACCCGAGTTGCCGCCATGGAACTCGGAGCACGCAACATTAGGGCAAATAGCATCTTGCCTGGCCTAGTAGAAACGCAGTTGACACAGACTTTCTGGAACATGCCAGGCGTCGTTGAAGAGTTTATTGAGAACGCGCCACTTGGCCGCTTTGCGACACCCCGCGATATCGCCAATGTTGCCGCATTTTTAGCGAGCGATGATTCTTCCTACATCACTGGTGGAGCACACAGTGTTGATGGCGGCGCATCGACAAAGAGATACCCGGATATTCCTGCAGCCATCGCCCGAATATCCGGCGTTACCCAATAATTTTATTCGCCAGTTTTTGTTCCGGCACCGCCGTCAATGATGTATGTCTCGCCAGTAATCCAACTTCCAGCGTCTGACACCATAAACGTCGCCAGATTAGCGATGTCTTGTGGTTCTCCGAGACGACCGGTTGGAAGTGCTGCTGCAAGTTTGTCACCAAAATTATCAACGAGATAACTAGCAAAATCAGTCTTTACTAATCCAGGGGCGATGCCAACCACTCTCGTCGGACCGATTTCACCCGCGAGCTGCATTGTGTAGTGAATCATCGCTGCTTTTGTGAGGTTGTAAACTCCCAAATTGCCACCGGCCCGCACTCCACCAACGGAGGCAATGTTGAGAATTACTCCTGGTTTCGCCTTCATTGCCTGCTGCCACGCTTCCTGACTCCAAAAGATGGGCGCTTTGAGATTGACTTGAAAGGTCTTGTCGTAACGGCCTTCGTCTACTCCCATCGTCGGTCCAAGATACGGATTGGTTGCGGCATTATTCACCAAAATATCTAATCCACCGAAGCGCGAAATCGTCGCTGCAACTGTTTCTTGAGCGGCTTCAAGACTCCCGACATTGGCTTGACAAAACGCCACCTCACCGCTAATGCCATCCAATGCGGTCGCGTCAATTTTTCGCGACACCATCATTACTTTTGCGCCAGATTCGGCAAAGGTCTTTGCGATTGACCAACCAATCCCGCGTGACGCACCCGTCACGAGTGCAACTTTACCTGTGAGAGAAATTTCCATCACCGCAGACTATCTGTTGCTCAGCGCGCAATCATGGTCTCAGGAGATGCCGTCACGCCGTGGGTTCTCTTCTCTTTCAAGGACGGGAGACACCCGAACTCTGCGAATTCGGCGACCTTCTACTTCTTCCGCCACAAACTTCCAGCCATCAAAATCGATTGATTCACCGATCCGCGGGACATGCTCAAGTGTCGCAAACACAAAACCTCCGACCGTGTCCCAATCTTCATCTGGTAATTCAAGATCAAACTGTTCGTTAAAGTCCGAAATGCTCATCGCACCATCAACCAAAAACTCGCCGTTTGATAAAGATCTCACCATCAGGTCTTCGTCGTCATGTTCGTCAATAATGTCGCCCACAAGTTCTTCAAGACAGTCTTCAAGGGTGACGAGGCCCACAATGCTGCCGTACTCATCAGCAACAATGGCAAGATGGAAATGGTCACGTTGCATTTCGCGCATCAGTTTTGAGACCGGCTTGTTTTCGGGAATAACAGTCGCAGGTCTCACGACAGCTGACACCAAACTCTCTCCGAGACCTTTTCGTTCGTGTTGCATCAAGTCTTTTGCAAAAGCAAGTCCAAGCACATCTTCGTTTCCGTCTTCGTCCTCGATTAAAACCGGAAGACGACTTACGCCATGCTCAAAGGCCTCATCTAGTGCGTTTTTGATCGTTGTTTGATTCGTGACGCTCACAAAATCCGGACGGGGTTTCATTATTTCGCGCACGATAGTGTCACCAAACTCAATGACGGACTCAATGAGTTCTCTTTCTTCATGTTCAATCACTTCGTCATGTGCTGCTGCTTCGACAATTCCGAGAAATTCTTGTTCCCCGACAAAAGGTCCCTGTTTTAAGCCCTTGCCTTTCACGATGATGTTCGTGAGACCGATTAAACTTCGTGACACCAGTCTGAGTGGCGCCGAGGCGACCAGAAAAGATGCCGGCCTTGACGTCATCAGTGCCGCTCTCTCTGGATTCAAAATCGCATAGGTCTTAGGAACTGCCTCCGCGAGAACAAAAAACACTACGACGTTCAGCACGACACCCACGGCGACTCCGGCTGCTCCGAACAAATGCCCTGCGACCACGCCAGTGAGTGTTGCTTGGACAGTCTGTGACACGTTGACAGCCAACAACAGCGGGTTTACCCAGTTCTCTGGGTGCGTCACGAGATTGACTAGTGCCTCACCACCACGCGCTCCAGATTCTGCGAGTGCATTCGCCTTCGGACGTGTTATCCGAGACAACCCCATCTCGGCAATCGATAAAAAGATTAGAAACAGCAACAGCACAAAAATGACGACCAGCATCCAAGTATCTGAAGTACGCAAACTTTGAGCAATCATTTGACGTGTTCCTGTCGAAAGGTAATTGGTGCAGGACCATTCCAATGATGCTTTTGGAGGATATCAAGTTCTCTGTTGCGCATTATCTGTGCATCAACTTCGATTTCATGGTCGTGTCCCAAGATATGCAAAATGCCGTGTACAAGTAGGAGCGCAAGTTCATCATCATAGGTGCCTGCGTGCGTTGCCGATTGTGCATGCGCCACGCTAGGGCAGATCAGGACATCTCCAAGCAGGAGTGGAATATCGCTTGTGTCATACTGCGACTGCGATGGACTGTGCGTGATCGCACCTGGGCCCTGCGAAATCACCAATTCCGTAGCGTCGATTGGAAATGCGAGCACATCGGTCGGGCCGGACTTGCCCATATATTGGCTGTTGAGATCAGCCATTGCTTGTTCGTCGATAAACATCACGGACAACTCAACACCGCCCCTGATTCCTTCCTCGGTGAGAGTGGCAAGACTGAGCAAACGCCAGCGCGATAGATCGATGTCGCCGAAAGTCTGTTCATCAACACAGAATATTTCTGGCACACCATCGCCGCCAGAGCGACGGCGGCTTGCGATCTTAGGTTTACCATCATCCATTTGTTGAAGGTTTTCTTGATGCCGTGGTTGATTTGCGCGCACTGTCACGCTCATACGCAGCCACAATGTCGGCGACAATTTTATGTCTGACAATGTCAGATCCGTCAAGATGGACAAAAGTTAATCCATCAACGTCGCCAAGCAGTTGCTCGAGACTTGCTAATCCACTTCGTCCATCCGGAATATCTACTTGAGTGACATCGCCAGTCACTACAACTTTTGAACCAAAACCAATACGAGTAAGAAACATTTTCATTTGTTCAGGTGTCGTATTTTGTGCTTCATCTAAAATAATAAATGAGTTATTTAAGGTTCGCCCGCGCATGAACGCCAGCGGTGCGACCTCAACGGTTTGTTTCTCGATTAACTTCTGCATACTTTCGGCATCGACCATGTCGTGCAATGCGTCGTAGAGCGGACGCAAATACGGATCGATCTTGGCCATGAGATCGCCGGGCAGAAATCCGAGTCGCTCCCCCGCCTCAACCGCTGGTCTGGTCAAAATGATTCGCTGCACTTGATGAGAAAGCAGCGCTTGCACCGCCATCGCAACTGCGAGCCAACTTTTTCCAGTTCCGGCAGGACCAATTCCGAATGTGATCGTGTGATCACGAATCGCATCAACATAACGTTTTTGCCCAGCCGATTTTGGCCGAACCATGCGACCCTGCGCACCTTTCAAAATATCGCTTGTCAGGATTTCACTCGGACGTTGCTCGGCACGCACCATAACGATGCTGCGATTAAGAACGGCCACATCAATTCTTTCGCCTCGCTGCAACAACAGCACGAGTTCTTCAAAAAGTTTTCCAACTTGATGAGCTCGCGCTCCGCTCAGCTCAACTTCATTTCCGCGCACGGAGATTGCGACATCGGGGAACGCGTCTTCTATTATGCGCAGGAACTGATCTCGATGGCCCAGTAATTCAGCTACAAGATGGACGCCTGGGATCACAACGGAACTGGTGGGAACGGTTGTGGTCATGTCTTCTCAGACTACAGACCAAAACCTCTCGCGTATGAAAATCTCCCCACATCTGAAGGTAGCCAGCCAAAGAAGCCGGCTTCCCCCAAGCGCCTAGACGCCCAACGCGAACAAAAACAAGCCCACACCCCCCTCGCAGTGGCAGGATGTCAAAGTGCGAAAGGCGTTGACATTGTCGTCGTGGGGTCTTTTCGTGGCAGGCAGCGGGCTAGCCGTGGCTCATCTTTTCGTTGATGCTGACCTCGGTGAAACATTTGCTGATGTTGCGGCGATTCAGGTGTTGCTTGTCTGTGTCGCTAGCGCTGTCCTTCTTCGAACGACAGTTGCCATTTGGCTCAGCGCGATGACTGTTGCTGGCTTGGCCGTGGCTCAACAAACAATTGGCACCTCATATCCCGACAACATTGACTGGAGCGTTGCTGCCCAGACCTGCTCTCTGGCGCTACAGATACTTCTCATATTATGTCTGGGTCTTGTCGTTCGCGAGAGGTTGGGATCTGATACTCGTGACGTGTTCGGTGACAGCCTCATCGTGGGCCTTGGGGTTTGGCTTGTTGTTTGGGTGACGCTTCTGCAACCTTCACTCAATAATAGTTCTGAGACTGTTCTTGTTAATGGCTTGCGCGGTAGCTCGATTGCGCTCAGTATCATCGTTCTTTTTTTATTAGCAATCCTTTTGTTTTCAGATGTAATGAACACTGCAGCCGTCGCTTTTATCTGCGTGGCATTTATCTTTCGGTTTTCAGCAGATGTCATGCGCTCCTACAACGCCCGTGGCGGCAGGACGTTCGAACTCAAGATTCTTGATGCTGTATATATTGCATTTCTTTTTATGATTTCAGCAGCAATACTGCATCCGAGCATCCTTTCTATAGGCAAAGCAAATCCTCGTCGCCAACTGCCACCGCTTTTGACGCGACTTGTTACGACAACTATTTCTCTCGTAGTCCCGGTTTTAGTTCTCGCCATTACTGACTCCAAAGATGCCACGGATCGACTTGTTCGTACTATCTCAGTTGTTGTCCTTGCTATTTCTGTTACTACTCGCGTCATACAGAGTGTTCGGGCTAACGCCGTCGCTCAGACCACTCTGCTCCACAATGCCCTCATGGACGCCTTGACTGGACTTCCAAACAGGACGCTCATGCTTCAACACATCACGACAGCACTTGAACTCTCCGGCGTTAATAAAACTCAGCCAACGGTGCTGTTTATTGACATCGATCGTTTTAAAAATATCAATGACAGCCTGGGACACTCGGCTGGCGACGATGTTCTAACAGCAGTCGCTCAACGTCTGGCTAATGCAGTTCCGTCACATGCTCTCGTAGGTCGAATATCAGGCGATGAGTTCGTCGTCCTTGATGGTCTTACCAGTACGACGACTCAATCTGTCTTGCTCGCAGAAAAAGTCTTGGATGCTTTTCGCGAACCTCTCGCCGTTCGACCAGGCGATATGTTTGTTTCAGCAAGTGTCGGAGTGGCAACGGCCCCTGCCAATATTCCCATGACCGCAGAAGACCTGATGCGAAATGCAGATACGGCCATGTATCGCGCTAAAGATGCTGGTCGCAACTGTATTGCTCTTTTTGATGAGTCAATGCTTGAGCGCATTACTCAAAGACTGCTGGTAGAGACTGCGCTCTATCGGGCCCTGGAACGAAAAGAATTGCGCCTCGTGCATCAACCGATTGTTGATGTTGAACTCGGACTAGTCATCGGCTTTGAGGCCCTGATGCGTTGGGATCGCACAGAAGGTGGAACGGTTCCGCCGGCAGAGTTCATTCCAATTGCTGAAGAAACTGGAACGATTGTGCCGATCGGTTCTTGGGCCATCCTTGATGCACTCACCCATTTACGCCACTGGATTGACAGTGGCTCTTGCGGTCTACACGCCACTATGTCTGTCAATGTATCCCCGCGACAACTTCATGACCCTAACTTCGTTTCGGTCGTCAAAGAAGCACTGATGCGTTCTGGTATCCCGCCACATCAGTTATGGCTTGAGATGACAGAGAGCGTGATGGTCACCGAGCCAGAACAAGCACTCACTGCGCTAAATCGTCTTGTTGCGCTTGGCGTTCGAATCGCTATTGATGACTTCGGAACAGGTTATTCATCACTTTCCCTGCTGCAACGCTTCCCAATCCAACGCATCAAAATTGATAGAGCGTTTGTTCACGACATTGTCAACAATCGTGATACTCAATCGCTCGTGCGCACGATCATTGCCATGGGTCAGGCGCTTAATCTCGAACTTGTGGCAGAGGGAGTCGAAACTCCCGAACAACTTCGAATCCTTGGCGAGATGAACTGCACTAAGGCACAGGGTTTCTTGATCAGTCATCCAGTGCCTGTTGAGGCGGTGCCCTCAACAGTTGTTGCGCTTGAGGATCTCTCTGAATGGAACCGTATTACTCAGAAGTGACAGCTCCGTTAGGTGACGGCACACCAGCACTGGTGATGGCTCCTGTCTCGCCGTTATACACGAGCATTTCTACTTTGTGTTTTCCGGCGGTCAAAAGTGAATAGTCAATGACGGCCAAAAAGCCAAAATATACGCTTCCGTTGCCAAACTCTCCGACCACTCCAGCAGCAACGCCATCGACAACCAAAATACCCTCAGAACCTTCCGGAAGAGGTTCGTTGAGCAATACTCCGCCCTGAACAGTGACTGGAGCGAATGACCCTCGCTCGGGTTTACTTACAGTAAATTCTTCTGGATGATTAAGCACCCATCGCGCCACAACTGAGGGGCCCATTGGCTTGGGCGAAGGCAGACCAATCAAGTCGCTTGTCGCTCCGACTGCTGCAATGCGTCGAGCTGCTCCGACATTGGTCACAACATCTGAGTAATACTGCACACGAGCAAGCAAATCATCAAAGCCCGTGTCAAGGGAACCGAATTGTCCGGTTGCAGACTCAATTGGCCTCCCACTGCGCGCAGGACATGAAGACTTGAGGCTACTACCGCTGAATTTCCAGTCGGCCTTCACTCCCAATACATCTGCGATTGTGGGTAGCAGGTCTAAGTTTGATGTCGCACAATCAGAGACGATTGCTTCTTGTTGATCAGGGTATTTAATAAACGTTGCAACTCGGTAGATGTCATTAACGAGATCCATATCTTCAAGAGTTGATTGACGCTGTGCCTGACCAGGCACAAACGAAATCCCATGATCCGCGGTCACAACAAGAAGCATCTTGTCCCAGACCCCTTTTTCTTTCAGAGTGTTGATTGCGCGCAAGATCGTGGCATCTGTTGCAACCATCTGATTTAAATACCTCTGATAATTATCGCGAGTCGCATCATTATTTGGCGGATTATCTGTGCTTTTGTCTACGGGCATTTGAGTTATTCGCTCATCAGGAGTCAAATACCACGGCGCATGAGGCATGAGTACATGAACCACCTGCACAGATGGTCCGGGTGCTTGAACAAGACGGTCAACTGCAGTCGTGAGCGAGTCCAGCTGTCCGAGAGGCCCCTGTTTGAGTTGACCGACAAAGCGAGATGCAACAGCATCAAAGCCTCCCCAGCCGTGATTCGTTGCCGGCAAATGTCGGGCGGTGCGACTTGGCAGCACACGTTGTCCATACACCACAAAAACATCATGAAAGAACTTCTTAAAACGATCGAAATTGAACGATGTCTTCAGTTCAGCCGTCTGAGTGCACACACTCGTTGGACACATACTTGTCACAGGCTCTATCCCATCGACCTCAAGACTTTTGCCTAGTAACGTAAAAATATTCTGTGGATGCGTCTGCAGAAAAGGTGCATCATTTTTGCGAGGGGTCTTCGAAGCCAAGATTCCCGGAACTGCTTGATGAGTAAAATTTGAAACTGAGGCATTGTTTCGATACCACGTTGAGGATTTCTGCAGGGCAGCAAAACCAGGAAACCGTTCGGTATTGATATTGCCGTCTACCCCTAGTAAGGAATATAAAGGTAACTCGTCAAGAATAATTTCAAGGACTGGTATATCTGGGTGCTCGACTGTGATATCTGCGAGCTTTGCGGTGCTTGGTAGCAAAATTGGTTGTGCCTGGACCACAAATAAGCCCACAGAGGCAATACTCACGACCGAAAGCAGCGACAACCACTGCCGCAAACCACTTGATACATCGTATAGACGGCAGAGCAATAGCGCTAGAACCAGCGCTAGCGGATACACGACAAAGTCGTTGCTCACGTTCAACGTATTGAGCACTGCACCAAAGAACATCGTGGCGAAAACTCCGACAAGAACAAGGTGAACAGAATTACTCACCACGGTTCCAAAGAGGCGAGAAAACCGCTCTATCAGTGCAGCGATGGATGCAGGAAGAAAAACTATTACAACTGCAAAGAGCAGAACACTGAGCCGATTGAATTTTGCTGCCGAAAATATGGTCAGATTGTTTCCGTACAGATCCAAGATTGGCTGACCAATCGCCAGTGCTGACAACGTCAGATATGTGACAAAACGGCCTCTTAACACGTGTCTAATCTGCCACAAAACGGCAGGGACAGCCCAGTTTCACAAAATGCTCATGCAAAGACCTTGAGAGTGCCACACTTGCTCTGTGAAATATCTGCGTACTTGTACTGGGGTACTGCTTGTTGTCCTTGGACTAAGTGCTGTGGCACCCCAGGTGCGAGCACAAAGCAGCTCACTGTGCCATGAGCCGACGCCCCGCGCTCGATCATCGGACCCTACGACTACGACGTCTAGCACCACGACAACAACAAGCGTGCCAAAGACAACGTTCTCATCGCAAACACTTTTTTTTCTGGGTGACAGTCTGTCGATTGGCACAGAAGTAATCGGCAAGATGTCTGCAAAATTGCTCGAACTTGGCATATGGAGCAGAATTATCGCTGACTGCAAAATAGGTCGCACGATTACGGGTGGTGCCAACGATCTTCAAAAACGACTTGCAAAAACACGCAGTATCACTGCAATCGTCGTTGCATTGGGCACTAACGACCTGCAGTCAAGAACCGAGTCCGCATACCCCAGGTTTGCCATCGACCTTATGATGGCTCAGGCTCAGGGACTTCCAGTGCTGTGGGTCAATATTGCCTACGACAAAAAACTTCATCCCGATTACGACCGTCGAGCTCAAAAGTTTAATAAAGCACTTCTACTAGCGCGCTCAACGTATCCCAATCTCTATGTAGCGAAATGGTATGACGCCGCTTCGAATCGCTTCTCAAAGTACGAACGAGACGGACTCCATCTTTTACCAGGCGGCTATCGGGATCGCACCGCATTCTTAGTGCCCACCATCTCGCGATTCTGGACGAAATACCTTCGCGTCACCCCAACAACCCCGACTGCTTTGTCAACACTTCACGGAAGTAGTGTCGCTCTATCATATTGAATCGACTACGTGTCCTGCGTAGTCGTGCCGATTGCGTTAATGATAAAGCTTGAAGTACTTCCGCCCCACACTCAAATTTGGATTGCTGCACTCATGATTTTCACCTCGGCATTGTGGTTTGCTCGAACAGACCAAGAAACTCCCGACGTGTGGTTTAATGGTTTTCCTGCCGGCTGGAACATTGTGGTACCGACATTTATTATCTTGGGAACCGATCAGCAAATTGCCGGGCTAATTGTCGTTGCTCTTGGCCTTTCGCAACTCACCTACATTGCGTTTCCCCATATCGTAAGAGTGCGGGCAATGCGCAAAGTTACCTACACAGCGACTGCTCTGTATTTGGTAGCACTTACAATTGCATCGGCGACCTACCCCAATAGTCCGTCCTGGACACATTTTGCCCTCTATCTAGGTCCGACTTATTTGGCCGCAATTGTGGTGTGGCGAACCTGGTTCAGCCAACACACAATTTTTAGTCAATCTGTTATAGGTTTTGATGTTGATGACATCAATTGCTGACATACCCACCGCTAAGACACCTTCAGGCGGTTACGGATCAGTTATGCCACCAGCAGTTCTTGCTTTTTGCTCTGACTCACTCGCAGAGGATATTCCAGACCTGCGCGGAATCTGGAAAGTCATCGACGCACTATCAAACGGCCAAAAGTTGCCTCACACGTTTCCTATCTGGAACCATCGCGAGCGCATTGAGCAGGCCGCCAATCGAGTGGTCATCACCGGCGGTGGCGTTGTCCATGACATGATCGCAGACGCAACATTTGAAAATGGTCTGGACGACGTGATGGTCGCAGACTTTACGACTCCACTTGTTGTCGCAGCATCATATGAAAATGACGTACTTGTACTGCGACCTAAAGATATGCCCGGTGTCGAAGTTCGTCGCTGGCTTGAGGGCAGCCATCTGATGTGGCAATATCACAATGTCTTTACCGCTCGTTTAGAGCGGGTCGTCGACTAGTTTGCGATGGCCTGAAAAGTAGCCAGAAGTGCTCGTCCTGCGCGCGAGTCACCTGTGGTGGTATCGCTCATCTTGTTCATGACATAGGCATATGTCATTGAGGCATCCAGATCGTTCACAACCAATGAACCTCCCCACCCTCCCCAAAAACACGCACGCTCATTCGGGCTCACGACCGAATGACGCGACTTCAACCCGTAACCAAGTCCAAGCACGATCGGGGTTCCGAGCACGAGATCTTTACCAGAAGCCTGTATTTCGAAAACTTTTTCACATGTTTGGGGTGAGAGAAAAGTTTTGCCATGCATTGATCCGCCGTGCGACAAAATTGATTGCACTAACGCGACTGAGCGTGCGTTGCCATGACCATTGGCTGCAGGACTCTCACATCGTCGCCACTCGGTCTTCCAAGATGCACGGGCGTCCATGAGTGGATTGCCGTAACAACGTGCCGCTACAGAGGTGTTGTCGGGATTTGGAGCCACAGCATCTTGTGCGGGAATACATAGCGCCACGCGATGATCGTGTTCTGAACCTGTTCCGATATGAAAATCAGCCGAAAGTGGCTCCGCAATATTTTGTCGAAAAAATTGACCGAGTGTTTGACCCGTAACTCTGCGCACAACTTCACCAAGCAGGTACCCCTGCGACATGGCGTGATACCCAGACTGAGTGCCGGGCTCCCACCACGGAGCTTGCGCCGCTAAGGCCTCTGCACATTTGGCATGATCGAACAAATCTTGCGGAGACATTGTCTCGGTCCAGCCCGCTAAGCCAGAAGTATGTGACATGAGATGACGTATCTCGATGCTTCCTTTGCCGTTGGCGGCAAATTCTGGCCAACACTTGCTGACTGGATCATGAACTGATAATTCGCCACTGTCATGCAGCATCAGCATTGTCAAAAACATCATTGTTTTCGTTGTTGACCAAACGTTGACGATGTTGTCTCGTTGCCAGGACACAGTACGCTCTGGATCTGTGTGGCCACCCCAAATGTCAACTACTACTTCGCCATGATGAATAACCGAGACTGACGCACCTACCTCAAAACCTTTCGTAAAGTTTTTGGCAAAGGCTTCGCGAACACCCTCGAAACCCTCCTTGACTGTTCCGTGAACTTCAAGCACACTCACCCCCGTCGTCAACCGTACTACCTTCGCTTTGGGTTGCTATTTACTGACGTCCCATTGTCTCGCGTTGTGACGTTTCGGCGTTAACACTTGCCTCTGCGCGGTTCTCAGTTAGAAGCTGGATATCTAGACGATGTATTTTGCCACGGAACGTGAATTCATCTGCGTAGCGCTTGCTGATTGTAGAACCTTCATCGCGACCGATACTCGCCCCGACGCTTGAAATCATGCGCATGATGGCAGGGATATGCAATTCGCCAACTTTTTGGTTGTTTACCAAGAGGGCCACCGTGGCATCTTTCTTTGCACGTCGAAACTCGACTCCAACGACGCTTGTGCCAGATGGAACGTCAAGAGTTGAATCAATAATGCTGTGAGCACCAAAATAGTTATAGTCAAAAACCAACTTATTATTTTGAATAAACAAAGACACTCCAGAGTTTTCAGTTCCGGTTGAGTACAGCACACCATCATCACCTAATGATCGTGTCAGCGACACACTCATGTCCCAACTTCGCCCTCCAAGGCCAGGTCCGGCTTGCGTCGGAATTCGGGCGATGGGTGGATAGTACGTGTAATGCCGATCAGGACGATTAGGAGACCGTTCCCCAATCGTTCCGCCAAACAACTCAACTCCTCGATCATCTAGAGGAAGGCCATTATGTTGTTCTGCCTCACGCCACCACAGCTCAACAAGTTCAGATAATTTCTCTGGCATCTGTGCCGCAAGATTCACACATTCTGAACGATCGACCGCAAGGTTGTACAACTCCCAGTCGTCATCTTCGTACGGCACGTTTGGCGTGTGACGAGTAACTGCCTTCCAGCCGTGTGCGTAAATCGCTCGATGTCCATGGTTCTCAAAGAACTGGACTGTTTTTTGGGGTTCCGCGTCACCGTTGTTCAGACTGTATGTCAGTGAGGTTCCCGTAATCGGAAGTTGTTCAAAACCGCGCAACACGGCGGGTGGGGTCACGCCGAGTGCTTCATAGATAGTTGGGACGATGTCATTGACGCTATGAAACTGGTGTCGCAACTCACCTTTTGCTTTGATTCCGTTTGGCCAATGCACAACTAACGGAACATGCACGCCACCCTCATGAGTATTTTGTTTGTACCACTTAAATGGCGTATTGCCTGCTTGCGCCCATCCCCACGGGTAATTGGAATGACTAGACGGACCACCAATGTCGTCAATGCGATGGATTGCCTCATCAGGCATTTCCATGATCATGTTAAAGAACTTCATTTCATGCAACACACCAAAAGGTCCACCCTCTTGACTCGCTCCATTATCTGACTGCAAAAATATGATCGTGTTGTCCAACTCCCCTAGCTCTGCAAGGCCATCCATTACTCGACCGATTTGTTCATCAGTGTGTTCCAAAAACGCAGCAAAGGCCTCTTGCAAGCGGCATGCCAATCGTTTTTGATTGTCTGACAGTGTGCTCCATTCTTCGACGCCAGGATTACGAGGAGCGAGTTGCGTATCGGGCGGAATCACGCCGAGCGATATCTGCCGAGCGAACCATTCCTGGCGCGCTACGTCCCAACCAGAGTCATAACGCCCCTTATGCTTTTCAAGAAATTTCTGAGGAGCCTGATGAGGGGCATGCGTTGCGCCAAATGCGAGATACATAAAAAATGGCCGGTCAGGACGAATCGACTTTGCATCACGAACAAACTCGAGACCGTGATCAACTAAGTCTTCACTGACGTGATACCCATCCTCTACCGACCGCGGCACAGGTACATGATGGTTGTCGTATACCAACTCAGGATAAAACTGATCTGTTTCACCATCCAAGAAACCATAAAAGCGATCAAAACCACGACCGAGTGGCCATTGATCGAATGGTCCGGCTGCAGATGCGTTTGCCATTTGCGTGAGATGCCATTTGCCAAGAGCAAACGTTGTGAATCCTTCTTCCCGTAAAACTTCTGCCACTAAACCTGCATGATTTGAGACGTGTCCCCTCATATTTGGGAAGCCGGTATTGAAGTTCGAAACTGACCGCATACCCACCTCGTGCGAATTGCGGCCTGTCAGTAGTGACGCGCGTGTTGGCGAGCACAGTGGCGTCACATGGTAATTCGTGTAACGCAATCCTCCGTCGGCCAAACGATTGATGTTTGGCGTATCCAAAGTTGAACCGAAGCAATTGAAATGCGAAAAGCCCAAGTCATCTATCAAAATAATCACAACATTGGGCGTGCCAAGTGGCGGATATGTTGTCACCTCAAAGACTGGAGTCGAGTCTTTGATTGTCTTGCCAATGACACCTTGAAACGGCTTCTCTGAAACGCCCATTGCTCCCCCTTGACTTGGTTCAATCTTTTGTCATACTATCTGACATATCTCCCGTGAACGTCACGGGCGCTTCAACAGCAAGGAACGTCATGTCAGAAAATGACAATACCCAGACGGGCGAAGCCAGTGCCATAAAACATAAGTACGGCCGTATCAATAAAGAGTATGCGATGCAGTTGGCAACATGTGCGCCCGAGGCAGATGGGCCAATTTACATGGTGAATCTCATGAAATATTTTGAGGTCGCACAATATGACGACTCTTCTGCGCCAGCCATCAGTGGTCGTGAAGCTGACGACAAGTACAACCCCGCTTCGGTATTAAACAAAATCGGAGCAAGCATTGTTTTTGTAGCCGATGTTCTCGAGGATCATGTTGGAGACGAAGACTGGGATCGAATTGCAATTGTCCGCTATGCGACACGGTTGTCTTTCATTGAGATGCAGAGTCGTAAAGACTTCGGCGAGAAACATGTTCACAAAGCTGCCGGAATGTTGCGAACGACCCTATTGGCATCGCGTCCTCTTGATGAATCTCTTGATAAAAGAGATCGGCCTCAACCTCTTGAGTTGCGCTATCTCGTCATGGTGGTGAGACAAACGACAGATCGTGAATCTGTTCTTGCATCTATCCCCAAGTCAGTCTCCTTCACTGTCGAAGGCACAGTTCTCAGCGATGGTCGATTCTGGGACACCGTCCAACTCATTCCTGTTGCAACACAGACTGCTGCCGATGAACTTGCAGCAACTCTTAGTCACCTTGCGGCGGGATCTTCTTACGTCATGACATTACGCGCCTCGATTGACGGATTAACAGCAGCATAAATGTCGTCCGCTCAGACAGATCATTCCAGTTCCGTTGACGGTCGCAATCTGCGACGCCAACGCAATCGCCAAGCGATTGTCAACGCACTTCTTGAGCTCTACGAAGAGGGTCGTATCGATGTGAGTGCTGCTCTCATCGTCCAAAGAGCTGGGCTTTCCGAGAGATCGCTATTTCGTTACTTTGACGATCTCAACGATCTGTATCAAACCGCCTGTGATACTCATTTCGAAAGAATGTCTAAGTACGCCGTTATTGACGCGTATACCAGGGGTTCTTTGACCGAGAAAATCGAACATTTCGTCGAACAGCGGGCAAGAGTATTTATAGCGACTCGAAATATTGCAATCGTCGCACGTATTCACTCGCGCAATATTGCGCCTGTGCACGAACAGTTACAACGGGGGCGAGCTCTCCTGCGTGAGCAGTCTCTCGTGCACTTTCAATCAGAATTCGCTGAGATGGATCGCACTCAACGACTCGCAGTAAGCGCAGCAGTTGACGTGTTGGTCTCATTTGAATCATTCGAACTCTTGCGTCATGATCAAGGTCTCACAGTTGACGAGATCAAATCAATACTCTCTCTATCTCTGTCAAAGTTATTTTCAAAGGAGTATTCATGAAAACACTGCGCACACCCGACGAACGGTTCAATAATCTCGTTGACTACGATTTTGAGCCCCGCTATCTAGAGATTGCCGATGGACAAGGCGGCACCTTGCGAATGCACTACCTTGACGAAGGTCCTGCGAACGCTGACCCAATTTTATTGATGCATGGTGAACCATCTTGGTGTTACTTGTATCGATACATGATCCCCGCCCTAGTTGCGGCAGGACATCGCGTAATTGCTCCGGATCTCATTGGCTTTGGTCGCTCAGATAAACCAACCCAAAAGAGTGATTACACATACGCACGACATGTCGCCTGGATGAGCGAGGCAATGTTCAAGGTGCTTGATTTGCAACACGCCACATTCTTTGGACAGGACTGGGGAGGTCTTATCGGCCTACGCCTTGTTGCTGCAGAGCCTGGCCGTTTTGATCGTGTAGTAATCTCAAATACTGGCCTACCTGTTGGCGACGGCAAAATGAGCGATGCATTTATGGCGTGGCAGAAATTTTCTCAGGAATCTCCTATATTTCCGATCGGCAAGATCGTCGATGGCGGATCAGCAACAAAACTTTCTGACGACATCATCGCTGCCTATGACGCACCTTTCCCTGACGAGACATACAAGGAGGGAGCACGAATTTTCCCATCCCTTGTACCTGTGACTGCCGATAATCCAGAGCGCCCTGCTCAACTAGAGGCATGGAAGTCGTTGCGTGAATTTGAAAAACCTTGGCTCTGCATATTTGGCGACAGTGATCCGGTCACAAAAGGTGGAGACGCAATTTTTCTTCGCGAGGTACCCGGAACAAAGGGTCAACCACACACCACGATTATCGGCGGCGGGCACATGATTCAAGAAGACAAAGGCCCACAAGTGGCTCAGTTGATTAATGATTTTATTGCAAACACTCGCTAAGAACTACACAGCAGCAATTGCACCACGGCGTTCTATCTGGCGACGTGCCACTTTGCCGATGCGATCAATGTTTTTCATGAGATCGTCGCGCGCTTGTTCGGCTGCTGCGTTTAGACCCTCAATTTTGTCGATTGCCCAGTGTCGAAACACCAGAGGAACAATTATTTTTTCGTGATGAATCGCAAAATCATAGATACCGATACGGGCAATCTGCTTGGCATGTTCGAGGAATCCCGGAATGCCAATACCGGGCATCGAAAATGTGGTGATCTGTCGAGTAAGCGCTTGGACGGCTGCCGACGGATCGAGTTCAATCAATTTCGACACAAGATCACGATAAAAAAGATGGTGTCGATTCTCATCTGCAGACAAACGCATCATCACGTCGTATCCAGCTGGATCATTGAGCATGGTTCCGGTGTTTCTGTGCGAGATACGAGTCGCTAGTTCTTGTACTGCGACGTAACACAATCCATCGGCCGCCGTCTGAGGTTCTGGGACAATCGCCGCGCTGACTTGGGCCATTCGACCATCTTCTAATACCTTGGGATCAACGAGTCCACTGACCGTGATGTAATCGCGCATCGCTATTGCATGGCGCCCCTCTTCTGCAGTCCAGCGTTGTGCCCATGCACCCCACGCTGAATCGCCTCCGAACATACGCGATATCGTTCGTGTATACCATGGCAAATTGTCTTCAGTTAACAAATTAACCAGCAGAGCAGAGCGCACTCCTTGCGGCAGCGCTGATTCCCCGTACACAAACCCTCGATCCGCTAATTGCTCCGCGCGATCCCATGGAACGATCTCATGTGGATACCAGTCCTCGGCAGTTTCAAGATGTCGTTGAAGTAAACGCTCAGCCTCGGGCTCTAGTTCGGCAAGCAACTCTGCATCATTCACACCTCTCAACCTAGGCGGTAGCCAACTCGGATGTGGGTTTCAGTGCACAAGATATGCCAATAAGGTGACCGCAGACACAATCAAATACAGTGACCCGTACTACTGGGGGATCAATGAAAGATACATGGATTACTGATTGGCCAACGAGCACGCGATTTCCGCACTACACCCGCGCCAATGCCGGAGAAGTGCTCGCCAATCCGGTCAGTCCTTTGGGGTGGACATTTGGATGGGATGGCGGAATCGTTGCCGGATACAAAGCCGGGCTTATTCGATGCGGACTCTATGAAGACAGCGATTTTGACCCGCATCACCCAGAGTCGGTTGCTTGTTTTGGCGGATATTTCTATATCAATCTCTCAGCAATACGCATGCAAGGCGCACGCAATCCTGCGGCAACAGTCGAAATCCTGGATGTTGCATTCTTTGGGGATCATCCGGATGTTCCGTCATATGTTGCGCATCCAGATGACGACAAGCCACACCTCTTGCCAAATCTTGAGCGACACAACGAGTGGGTCATGAGTGGTTCTGGCTGGCCAGAACTTGATGTCGACAAAAAAGCAGCCGCAGATTTGCGCGCGTCGCGGGGAGATCTCAGTGCATACACGATGACACAACTACTGACCCGTGCTCGCAGTATTCAGTCCCAACTCCCCCACTTATTTTCTCAACATGTCGTATCCGGCACAAGTGCCGCCATGGCGCCAGGACTACTCGGCGTGGTGGCTGCAACATTAAATGACCCAGGGTTGCCAATGGTGTTGCTCTCAAGCCTCGGTGACGTTGACTCAGCCGACGCTAACTATGCACTATGGGATTTATCGCGTCTTGTTCGTAATAACCCTGCTCTAACGACAGCTTTTAATGCAGGTATCGATGGAGTCCTCGATCGCATCGCATCGCAATCGTTTCTTGCGGCATGGAATACATTCCTTTATGAGTTTGGTTCTCGCGGACCAGACGAATGGGATCTCGGATCTCCGACCTGGGAAACACATCCACAACTTGCGCTCGCTGCAATCGACCGAGTTCGCCTTCAAGTAGACGCTGAATCGCCTCGTCTACGAAACGCAACAAGAGCAACGCAACGAGATGTCCTTATGGCATCTGCGCGCAAACAACTCGTGAGTAATCCAGAAATATTGGCTTTGCTAGAGGCTGGCATCACCGCTGGGGCAATGATGGCGCATCGAGAAAGAACAAAGACAACAATTGTTCGCGTCATACACGAAGCGCGCATCGTCTTCCATGAGATTGCGCGTCGCAACGCACATGCTCACTTAGTTTTTCAAGTGCTTGACTCAGAACTTGACGCATACATCTCTGACCCAGACTCCTTGCTCAGCACTCTGCAGCAACGCCACATCGAGTGGCAAGAGCTCTTTGCTCTGCAGCCGCCATTTATTATTGCGAACGCAACCGTCCCACCCCTAGGGCAATGGCCAAGACGCTCATCAGCCTCAATTTCAATAGCCAAACCACACGAAGTACTGCAGGGCGTTTCCGGATCGCCTGGAACCGCCCGTGGTCGCGCCCGAGTTGTGCTTGACCCCAGTGATCCTCACGACCTTCAACCAGGAGATGTCTTAGTGGCTCCCTGCACAGACCCAAGTTGGACGCCACTTTTTATGTCGGCCGCTGCAGTCGTGGTCGATGTTGGCGGACAAATCAGCCACGCAGTAATCGTGAGCCGCGAACTTGGTTTGCCCTGCGTAATCTCGGTAACAGACGGCACTCGCCGAATCCCTGACGGCGCACTCATCGAGGTGGACGGGACCTCCGGGACCGTCTCGATTGTGTCTCTGTCATAGCCGTTGACCTACGATAAGCACAGGGAGCGTTTATCGGCTCTGAAATGAGGGGGAATCATGGGTGTACTTGACGGTCAAGTGGCATGTATCACGGGTGGCACGCGCGGAATTGGTCTAGCCATTGCGAGCGCTTTTCTAGACGAAGGTGCCAACGTCGTTATCAATGGTCGTGATGCGGCCAAAGCGCAACGCTCAATGGATGAGCTCGGCGCGGGCGACCGTATTCACTTCATCGGCGGAAACGTCAAAAAACGTGAGGACTGTGAAGCAATTGTGAATGGCACCGCGGCGCATTTTGGGCGCCTTGACATCTTGGTGCCAAATGCGGGAGGCGGCAGTGACTACGCACCGATTGCTCAGATGACTGATGAGGCCATGCAGGACGCATTGGTCTGGAGTTTTTGGCACACATTTTGGACAATGCGGGCTGCGCTTAATTTGATGATTCCAAATAACTCAGGTCGCATTATCGCGATGAGTTCAGTTGAAGGCAAAATGGGCAAGCCGGGGATCTCTAGTTACGTCGTTGCCAAGCACGCCATTAATGGTCTTGTGAAATCAGCCGCTCAAGAAGTCGGCACACTTGGCATCACGGTGAATGCTTTATGTCCTGGCGCCATCGAAACAGACATCATGAAACAAGACGGACCTGGTGCTGCTCAGGCAATGGGATTGACATACGAGGGACTTCTTGAAGTGTTCGCTAACGATTCAGCAGTCAAGCGATTGAACGAAGTTCAAGATGTCGCCAACGTAGCCGTGCTTCTTGCATCAGAAGCTGGTGCCGGAATCACCGGTTCGCTCATCTCTATTGATGGCGGAACATCGCCCTACTAATCAAAGTTCACTTAGACAAGTACACATCACGCAACGCCAACAACCACAGAACACATCGGGAGAAACATCATGGGAAAACTTGACGGGAAAATCGCCTGCATTACTGGTGGCACTCGCAGTATTGGACGAGCCATTGCCGAGGCATACCTAGCAGAGGGCGCAACAGTCGTTGTCAACGGTCGCGATGAAGCAAAAGGCAAGCAATGCCTGACAGAACTGAATGCTGGCAAAAGAGCAGCCTTCTATGCCGGTGATGCTTCGTTGCAATCAACTGTTGAAGGATTGATTGACTACACAATCAGTACATATGGACAGTTGGATATTTGTTGTCTCAACTCGGGCGGAGTACAAATGACCGCACCGATTGCTCAAATGTCAGATGAAGAATGGAAACTCGAAGTTGACTGGAACCTGAATCACGTATTCTGGGGTATGCGACGTGCGCTCAACCACATGATTCCGCGCAACTATGGACGCATCATCGTCACATCATCTGTTGAGGGAAAACTCGGCAAACCCGGGATCGCTGGATACGCCACCACAAAGCACGCTGTCAATGGTCTTGTCAAGTCCGTAGCTCGCGAGGTGGGCACACTGGGCATCACCGTCAATGCAATTCTGCCGGGCCTGATCGAGACCGACATTGTGCGCGACACTGGTCCTGCCTCAGCAATCGCTATGGGACTCGAAAGCTACGACGCAATGATTGGATTATTTACCCAAGAATCGGCGCTCAAGCGTCCGAACAAAGTCGAAGAAGTCGCGGCGGTCGCAGTTTTGATGGCCACCGATGCAGCCCGCAATATGACGGGGTGCCTCTTCCCTGTCGACGGTGGGACAATGCCCTATTAAGAACTGCCGACGGGTAGCGCCACAATCGTCACAGAACCCGTCGAACCGTCAATTGAAATAGTTGCTCCATCGGCAATACGTTGGGTTGCATCTATCACGGACACAACGCATGGAATGCCAAGTTCTCGGCTCACGATGGCTGCATGACTCGCCACCGCTCCAATATTGACGACGACACCCGCAACAGATAAAAAGAGCACCGCCCATGACGGATCTGTTGTGGGCGCAATCAAAATATCGTTGGGTTGAATATCGTTTGCATCAGATGGATCCAAGATAACGCGCGCTGTTCCGGTCACAATTCCTTGAGCGCCGGCTGCACCTTGCAACACATCTCCAACTGCGGCAAGAGTCACGACAGACACGGCGTCTCGTCTCAGCCATTTTGAAATTGGTGGTACTCCTTGCTTGAGGCCGACAATGTAGGGCGGCACAAGTTGGGAAAGTTCAAAAAAAGCCATGTCTCGCTCGGAGATTGTTTCTACAAATGACGGAGGATCTTGTAAAAAGTCATCTAACTCTGAATCGAGCAACATAAAGATCTGCTGCGTGCTAGTGATCACGCCTCGGTCAACCATTCGTTCACCTAGTTGCATCATGGCTAATTTTGCTTCGTGGATCACGCGAATACAGGCACTTTTTCCCATTTCACGTAAAGAATAGAACAGCGTTGCTGACGCAAGTCCAGATTGAAAAGTAGCGACCATGTCGGAATCATGCGACATCAATGCAGACAGTTCGCTCACGAGCATTTCTCGATTCGCCAGATTGATTTGCCGAGCGACATGGGGTGAACGATCAAGTGTTTGAAATCTCAGCCGTTCAAGCATTGCTAACGGCAACTCCGGCGCAGTAAACCATGAATGTGACCTCATATCCCACTCATTTGGACCGCGGTGTCCGTGAGCGACAAGCAGTGTCTCCCATGACTCCAGAAACATATGCGCATCTGACGATTGTGATGCACCAAGACGATCAATCAACCCTGTCACCCCTTGATTAAATGCGTCAGTCAAAATGACAGACCCAGCGACAGCACGACTAAGATCCCACATTGCCAACGATGATTCGGCGGATTCGACCGCTCCTATCGCTGCCATTACCTTGACAGCATCTTGTCCGCGTCCGACTGCATCACACATTGCCTGCACAGCACCAGGACCAAGCGATGCTCCTAATGCAACTTGGCAATACGATGCCCACACCTGTTCAATCAACGGCGCCATCGCTCGCGCACGACGAACCAAATCATCGTCAGTCGCGCTCAAAAGATCGGGTCGCTCCTGCGCAGTGCGCCGAGATAGTTCTGCACATTGCTCCATCGCCTCAAATCGCTGTGCACTCATCACCCATGCCATCGTGTTGGCAAGTTTTTCTGACTGCTTTGCATTTTCGTCATCGGGATGTGGTTCATAGTCGGGAACTCCAGGATGATCCCCGAAATAGGCTTGATCGATCGCAGCCGGAGTTGCTCCTGGCATGCGACAGCCCATCAATCGAGGCAACGAAAGTTGGTTATAAAAATATCCACCCCAGTTACCAAATACTTCGGGTGGGTTTAAGGCAAACTCGCTGCGTTCCAGAACTCCAAAATCAACAAATCCTTGCGCAACTCCTGGAATACATCCCTGTATCCAGCCAAGACTCCATCCCAATGGGCTAAACGGATCGGGACCTACTTCGTCAGCATTGGCACGCGTGTAATAGGGAAACCGTTCGCTAATTTGTGTATCAGTGATCCAACGGTCCACGTGTAATCCCCCTAGCAATGCCTTACGAGCCACAGTGTATTGCGACTCGCTTGACTTCTTGAACTTGACATAGATTACTGCGAGTGAATATTTCCAATCAATTTCGTCTAGATAATTGCGTTTCAGTGGTCACGGGAGGCGGACAAGGAATCGGTCGGGCAATTGCGTGGGCTCTGGCAGATATCGGAAGCGATGTAGTCATCAATGCTCGTCGCATTGCTGATCTTGAAGTCACTGCTGCCGGAATCCAAGAACGCGGTCAGCGCGCACTCATCGTCGCCGGAGATATTCGTGATTTCTCTGAGGTCGTTGCCGACCGCACGATGGCTGAGTTCGGGCGCGTCGACATATGGGTAAATAACGTCGGTGGATCGGATGACAAAACAACACGAGCGCTCATTGACACACCGGATGACGTGTTTCGATCTCAACTCGAACTCAATCTCACCTCTGCGTTTCAAGGCTGTAAAGCCGCGGCCAAACGGATGACCAATGGCGGCTCAATCATCAACATCTCATCGGGTGCTGGTACTCGTGGGTCACCATTTACCGGACCCTATGCCGCTGCAAAGGCAGGCATGAACAATCTCACTCAAACCCTTGCACTTGAACTTGCGCCCTCTATCCGTGTCAATGCCGTTGCCCCCGGTCCAGTTGTTACCGAAGCATTTATAGATGTTCTCAATGTCGAATCTGAACTTGACGACATTGCCGCAACTATTCCACTTGCACGCCTAGGCACACCTCAAGATATTGCAGCTGCAGTGGTGTACTTTGCTACACCAGCATCCTCATGGATCACTGGTCAACTGCTGCTCGTGGCGGGTGGACGCACGCAGCGAACCCACACATACAAACCTAAATAGCGCGAAGCGCGCCTGGGCTAGGCTTTCTTTTTTTCGTTCTTTTTAAGACGCTTTTCTTTCAATGAAAGCTTTGCTTCTTTCTTCTGTGTCGGCTTATTTTTTTGCTCTTTGTTTGCCACGATGTCTCCGTTTCGTTGTGCGAATTATCATCGCCTGATACAAGTACCTTAGCCCTGTAGGAGTCCTTGATTCGGCACACCACAAAGAGAGGATTCTGGCCTGAACCTCGTGGCCTTCCCCCAACGAAGTCATTGCCCTATCTTTTTACTAGTCTTTGATCTCGCTGGCGAATCTTCAAAGGAGAATCACATGTCTAAGACCGTCCTCATTACTGGTGCAGGTTCAGGCTTCGGAAAAGGAGCAGCAGTCGCACTTGCAGCGCGTGGTCACCATGTAATTGCCACCACTGAAACCGTTGAACAGGCCAAAGAACTCTCCTCACAACATCCAGAACTACGCGTCGAAAAGATCGACATCACGAATATGGCTGATGTGCAAAAAATACGTGACTGGCCCGTTGATGTCCTCATCAATAATGCCGGTTATGGACAAACAGGCCCTATGTCGGATGTTCCCCTCGATCGCTTGCGTCGAGTATTTGAAGTCAATGTATTTGGCACCGTCGCCATCACGCAGGCGACACTTCCACAAATGGCAGCTCGCGGTTCTGGACGCATCATCATCGTGTCCTCCATTGCTGGCAAATTTGCCGCACCCGGCTTCGGACCCTACGCAATGAGCAAACATGCCCTCGAGGCCATGGGCAAGGCAATGCGCCCAGAACTGGCCCCACAAGGTATTGACGTCTGCTTACTCAACCCTGGCCCGTACAACACCGGGTTTAATGACCGCATGGCTGACTCCATGTGGGAGTGGTTCAATGACTCATCAATCAATGCACCCGCCAAAGAAATTCATCAGGCCGTGGGTCAAATGGTGACAACAAACCAAATGGATCCTGAAGAAGTAGTGACGCGTATGGTTGAACTTGTCGAAGCAGAAACAACAACAGAAAATAATTTTGTGCCAGAGGCGATTGTGGCAATGCTCAACTTGTAGAAATACTTCTAGTGATACATTGACTGCCATCGAACCAGTCAAGATTCTCCTCTTTTACAAGTTCACACCGTTAGCAGACCCTGAAGCCATTCGCTTATGGCAACGCACTCTCTGTGAGAACTTGGAGTTAACAGGTCGCATCATCATTTCAAAAGATGGCATCAACGGCACCGTCGGCGGAAGCTTAAGTGCAATCAAAAAATATCGTCGAAGCACATGTGAGTTTGCTCCATTTCGAGATATTGACTTCAAATGGTCAGATGGAATTGGAGGCGATTTCCCTCGTCTAGCGGTTCGAGTTCGTGAAGAAATCGTCACCTTCGGCGTGCCAGATGAAGTAGTCGTTGATCACCAAGGCATCGTCGGTGGAGCAACTCATCTCACCCCCCATGAGCTCCACGCGCTTGTCGATCAACGTGGTGATGAACTCGTGTTCTTTGATGGACGCAATGAATTTGAGTCTCGTATCGGACGATTTAAAAATGCTGTGATTCCAAATATCAAAACGACACCCGAATTTGTTCAAGAACTTGAGAGCGGCAAGTTCGACCATCTCAAAGACAAACCAATCGTCACCTACTGCACGGGCGGTATCCGGTGCGAGGTCTTGTCGGTGATTATGAAAAATCGCGGTTTTCAAGAGGTCTATCAAATGGACGGAGGAATCGTGCGATACGGCGAGACGTTCGGTGACTCACATCTTTGGGAAGGTTCGCTCTATGTCTTTGACTCACGACTCAAAATGGACTTCAGTGAAAACCCACAAATCATCGGGAAATGTCAGTCGTGTGATGAGCCGACGAACCAATTCCACAACTGTTCTGATCCTGCGTGCCACACGTTGACTCTTGTGTGTGATTCGTGTTGGCAACTACATCCGTTAGTGCAATGCGAAACTTGTCTCGCCTAGCGCTACACCGTCAATAGAGGCGACGCTGGGAATCGAACCCAGATACAGGGCTTTGCAGGCCCTTGCCTAAACCATTCGGCCACGTCGCCAACGTAGTTGATTACTCCCCTACGAACTCATCAAACTAGCCGAAAAACGCTTCAAATCCACGCTTAGGGGAATGCCATCACGCTGTTCAAGGCTAACTATGAAGGCGCGCCAACATATGTGATTGTCGGAGACGATGGGTTGCCGGTTGCAATCGCTAATGCGACTTGGTGTGGGCCTGGCGTCAACGATGATGACGCGATGATACTCAGAAATGAAACTTTACTGCCCGCTTTAGCGGAACTCACTTCGCCGATCATTCCTGCAACATGACCGTCTACTAGAACAAGTCCAAGAGCATCACTTGACATCTTTGATGTGAACGTAATTGATCCCTTTAAGGCAATCGGAATGTCTGCAAAACGATCGCCGCTGATGTTGCCAAACTTCTCTTCTTGTTCAAGACTCCATTTTGATATTCGTGTCTCGCGTGCGATTGTTGCTGCGACCGGGAACTTCATCAACGATCCATATGGGACGATGCCTGAAATGCCGTCGACTCCACTATTGAACGAAACCCACTGATCGTATTTGTTTGCTCGTGTCTGCAAAGACTCAACACTCGACATGAGTTCAGTTCGACCTGTAAGCCACGTGATTGTCCTGGCTTGTCGTTGAGGACAATTATTGAGCAAACTTTGGCCGTCGTATATCCAGCCGGCATCGATGCCCTTGACGGCTGAAATTGTTGGCAGGATGTCAACGGCCATCACGGGACAATCATTTGTTTCGAAAACGGTTTGGTCTGGATACTTAATAAACAGCGGAACACGGTAGAGGTCTTCCATCGTGTCAATTCGCGTGGCATTGGTGTCGCGCTTATGCTCACCGGGTTCAAGGGTGACTCCGTGATCGGCTGTCACGATCAGCATTGTGCGGTCCCAGTTCTTTGACGCCCGCAACTTAGCGACAAGATCTCCAATAATCGTGTCAGTAGCCGCATACTGATGCAGGAACTTTTGATACTGATCACGACTTGCATCTATCTCTTTGGGATTATCCGAATCGTAATTTGGTTTTGCAGAAGTTCGACCATCAGATGTGAGATTCCATGGTCGATGCGGCAGCAATACGTGTGCAAAATGCAGGGTTGGAATTGCTTGCTCTGTCGCCCTTTTCGTCAGCGTCTCTACTCTCAACACCTGAGACACAGGACCACTTGATCTCCACTTTAATTTTGACTCTTTCATGGTCTCAGTTGATTCATATTGGATGCTTGGCGGGCTTGAGTTCCCCTGTGGCAACACATCAGGTGCAACGCTCGAATCGGCTGATGATATTTGATCACCGCTGGCCGCAGTGCCGCCAAAGTTTCCCCACGCTTCATCGATTGTCGGCAAATGCTGACGCAGGCCTTTAGGTAATAATTTATGCCCGAGGACTATTGATGTGTCCCGAAGAAATCTCCCGAACTCGGACGTCTCTTTAGCCTGTTCTATGTCAGCGTCTTCTGGAGAGTTGTTGTCCACGGGCGTCGTGTCATCGGACGGCGATACTGCTGCTTTTTCACAGAGTTGTTTTGGACACAGAGACGTCATGATTTCTTGAACGTCCATTGCCATATTGCCGCCAAGAAGAGTGAAGAGGTTCTTTGGATAATTGACAAGCAATGGTGCTGGGTTCTTGTTTGGCAAGATCCCCGTCAAGATTGACGGCACTGCTGATGTCGTGTATTGCGATGATGCAACATCATTTCGATACCAAGTGCTTGAGTTTGCTAACGACGCAAATCCTGGGAACCGTAAAGAGTTTATTTTCCCATCCGCATTAAGCAACGGGAACAATGGAGCTTCATCCAGGATTACCATAACAACGCTGACATCTGCCCGTGGAGTAACTGCACTCGTTGGCTCTTTATTGATCACCACATCTGCTGCACCAATATCTGCAACCCAGACCACGTCTTTTACAGAGATTGCAAACATCGCAATGACGATCAGACTGAGTGGCGACATCAGACGAACCCACGAGCCCACTGCATCCCAGTTGACATACACCCTCAATAGACCAAAGGCCAGCACAGCTGTTATGCAAAGAGCCACAGGCCACGCCCCAAAAGATACCGTTCTGAGCAGGAGCAGCACGATTAACCAAAGGCAGATAAATACAAAGAAATTGTGAGCATGTTTACGTAGACGAGGGAAAATAGATCCAATCAAGACTTCGCCGATGGACATCAGCATCGGGGGCAAAAGAATGATGATGAGCCCGAAGAACAGTACTTGCGAGCCACTGATACGCGAACTAAGGAAAATTGTCAGATTGTCGCCATACAGTTGCAGAATCGGCTGAGCAATTGCCACGGTTGTTAAGACGATGTAGACAAGAAAATGTCGTAACAGAACACGATCTCTAGTCATTTCAGCGAGTTAATCCTCCGACATTCTCGTACACATCGCGGCCATTGTCTTTGGTGTGAAGCAGCAGTGACACCTGATGGGGACCGGCTGTCAGCATTGTGTAATCAAGCATCACAGTGAATGGCAATGTGCCCGCCTGTGCGGCACTCAACTCATCGATGATTCCAGCAATTTTTCCGTCAATTGCGACTAATCCTTCTGCTCCTTGGGGCAACGTAGCCTTGACGTCAATTTCTCCAACCAACAGTGCAGGAACAGTTTGTCCGACGCCAAGATTTATCTTTTTAAACATCTCAACGAACGATGAGCGCCAAGCGGTCACTGCTGTCGATGTTTGCGTCGTCGTGACCGTCGTACCGAGCACGCCTTGTTGTGCTGCTAAGCCTGCAATACGACCTAGTACGCCATCGCGATTTATCCATTTGGCATACCTATCGGAGCGCTCTCGCACCATCGAGAAAGAACTTGCAATCTCCGTCGAGTTCTTTGTGGTGGTCACCTTGCGTTTTTCGCGCACGGGGCACGAATTAACCAGCGATGCTCCCTCCATCTCTACGCTCGTTGCCACGCCAGAGATTTCCATGATTGTGGGGAGCAGATCCAAATTAGTCACTGCGCAGTCATCGATAGCACCCAAAGATTGCTGTGGCATTTTGACGAACATAGGTATTGTAAATAGATCTGTCACCTGACCGGCATCCGTAAAATCTGTTGTTCTCTTCATGAGTCCTGGCTCAAAAGAGATTCCGTGATCGGCAGTGATGACAATAAGCGATTTATCCCAAATACCTGCTTTTTCCATACGCCTCATCAGGCTAGAAATCATGGCATCGACTCCGCCTAATTGGTAGAGATACTTTTGATAATCAGTTCGTGCACTAATTCCTTCAGGTGGATTCAAATCCCCCAGGTATTCAGTCGCGGTATTTGCCCGTAAATCTGGCAACATCACCCACGGCCGATGAGGAGTTAGTAGGTGCAAGATTGTTGCAGTGTTGCGCGGATCAGCAATCATGCGGTCAATTGCATCGTTATACATTTTTAATTGAAAAAATGGTCCGCCCTCTTTGACCATGTTGAATTTGTCATTTGCTTTGACTTTGGGACCAGATGGCTCATCCATCGATGAGCCATTGCCAACAGAGAACTTCCCCCATGATTGACCGATGACAGGCAATTTATTACGAGTCCCCTGCGGTAGTACCCGGTGCCCAAATACAACACTTGCGTCCTTCAGAAAGGTTCTCAGTCGAGTTGCATTTAATCGTTCAAGATCTGTGGGATTTGCAGAAGCACACGTGTTGATCGGACAAAGAGACGTCACAGACTCATAACCATTAATCGGATAAGTGCGTTGCAACATTGTAAAAATATTGTTCGGGTGTACGGATAAAAAGGGTTGATCTCCGCGTTTGGGAATTTTTGAAGCAAAAATAGCAGGAACAGCCTGAGTTGTATGTTGGCTTACGGCGAGTGCATTTCGGTGCCATGTGCTTTTGCTTGCGAGCCTTGCGAAACCGGGGAACCTTTGTGCATTGATATTGCCCTCTCCATCAAGTAGAGCAAAAAGTGGAGACTCGTCAAAGACGATGAGCACTATGGGTGTATTTGGATTATTTGAATTCGACGCCACGACCTCACCGGTTGAGCCACTAAATACGGGACGGATTTGCACGACAAACACAGCCATGAGCAACGGCGCAAGTGCTGAAATATATGAAACAAAAGTCCGCACACCTCGCCATCGATGAAGAGCCGTTGTGATGCCGAATCCAATCCCAGCAGACACGATAAATGCCACTACGTCTATTGACAGGCCGATTTGACGAGTGATCGCAAGTCCAAAGATTGTGCCAAGCAGCCCCACAAGGCATCGATGCACCAGATCAAGAGCCCCGCGACGAATAAAACCAATCAGCACTTCAGTAGCGACAGCAATTAGCGTCGGCAATACTGCGACCATAAAGAGAAAAATCGCAACTTCAATCTCGCTCACCTTTGCTGTAGCAAAAATCGGCAAATTTCTTCCGTACAGATCAAGTATCGGCTGTGTGATGGCAACCGTTGCTAATGCCAGCAACTCAAGGGAGTTTTTGAGGATGCCCTTTAGTGTCATGTTCGTCGTGTGACGTGAAATATCGTTCGAGTTCCTCCGGCCAAGAGCATCTTCGTGCGCACATCAAATCGCTCGCCGAGCAACTTCTCAAAAGTCTCCAGATTGAAGTCATCGTGGATTCCATCGCGCTTGTTGCGCAGCAACGTCTTAACCATCGGATCATCAACATGAGGCATTTCGATGACTAGCTCTGGCGTGATGTCGCGCAATAAGTCAAGTTGAGCAGCGAGCGGTACGTTATATGTCAAAGCAAGGTGATGAATAACAGCCAGATAGAGAACCACTTCAGGTTTTCCTCGACTGAAGAGTCCTGTTCGTTCAGTACCTCTCCAGCCAATTCCGCCACCGGTATCTGCAAGATCGACATACAAAGGCAGTATCTTTTCGTTTTTCTCGTTGCGTAAAGTTTGATACAAGCGATCTATCACTAACGGATCTGCGTCCATCGCCAATACATAATCGGCATGAGCAGCAGCGATGCGACTGAAGCGTCCGTCGTTACATCCGATGTCCCACACTTGTGAACGATGCTTGCTCGCAACTGCATCGCGTACGAATCGATCTTTTTCATCAAGACTGCTCTCAACATAGTGGGCGCGATCAGAATACTCAGACCATGTGGATTCAGAATCTTTGAGAGTCAGACTTTGAACGAGTTTTGTGAGTTTGCGAAGAGTTGCGTCAAGCACAGACGCGTTCATTCCGGCACTTGCTGCTTCTTTTTTGACTTCTACTTTTGATGCTGAGAATCGGTCTTGCGCCATCGCGTGTAATACGACATGGGTCAGTCTTCCGGTACGCGGTTTCAATATTTTGCGCGGAAGCAATTTTCGCATGGTGTCAGGACTGACGCCATTGACCGAACCCCGTAGAAATGGCTGATATTGAACCCCAAGATAGGACTGCAGCATCAACGGATAGAGGAACAACTCACAAAACTGGCGGTATCCGTACCACGGGTCCGATGACTTGCGCACTTCAAACGAACCTGCATCAATAAATTGTGGCCGAGATCCGATGAATTGCACATTGTAGGGAGTTGCATCTTTGACCCCGACACCATCAGCAAGCGCAGTCCGCGTAAGATCAAGTTGTAGCAAAGCCGCTTCTTTGAGCATTGAAAAGGTCCACTCATACGGGTATGAGACCACCGGAATTTTCGGATGCTTCATGGCCGCCACCCATGGCTGACCAAGTCCGACATCTGTCGGATTCACCATCTCGCATGAGATCAGTTTTCCGGACGCAAGTGCGTCTTGAATGGATTTCTTTGACCACACTGCATCGAGGTCCGCTTTTCCGAGAGCAGTGAATCCACGCAGGATGACATCGTCAGAGACGAACACCCGACTCAGCGGATCACGAAAAGACCCTGTGTCCTGGATTGCGTGACTCATTGTGCCTAGTTCGTTGAAGACGAACTATCACCGTCGGACGCGTCGTCAGAAGGAGCGTCAGACGAACTTTTTGAAGAGAACTTTGCTTTGAACCGAGACATGCCCATTTTGAAGGCCACTCCAATTCCAGCAATTCCTCCTGCAAGGGCGGTCACAATCATGCTTCCAGTTCCGGCGTCAAGATAATTCAACATGCCTAAAACCTTATCGCCTCACCCACGAGTCGTGAGGGATAAGCCGCTATTAAGCAGTGCGTAGCAGGCTATGACGGTTGTTAGCCTTGTATCGTGCCTCAGAACCCAGACACCACTGCCATCACGACCGGGCGGGATGGTTCCCATTCGTTGGCCACCCCCTTGCATACCTCTTCGGTCTGGGCTTCGGATGGCCTAGACGACACTGCTGCTCGTGCCACTGCGACGCGATCGTCTGCGTTTTACAGTCGCTACGCGAACCCCACGGTGACGCAATTCGAAAACGCGATCGCAGAACTCGAGGGAGCCGAATCAGCAATGGCTTTTGCATCAGGCATGGGCGCAATCGCTTCTGTTGTGTTGGCTTTTTGTCATTCGGGAAGTCACATCGTGGCTCAAAATACGTTGTATGGGGGGACACTTTCTTTTCTCGAAGGGCCGTGTCGTCGTCTCGGCATAGATGTCACGTATGTTGACGCCAACACTGCTGGTGCATTTGCCGCAGCAGTGCAGCCCGGTCGCACGATGCTGGTGTTGGCAGAAACACCTTCTAATCCTCGACTCTCGATCAGTAATTTAACTGAACTTGGCGCGATCAAGGGTCCGTTTACAGTTGTTGACTCAACGATGGCAACACCGCTCGCACAACGGCCACTTGAACATGGCGTTGATCTCGTGTTGCATTCAGCGACAAAAGGAATCGCTGGTCACAACGATGCAATGCTTGGAGTTGTCGCCGGTGAAAAAGATCTCATCGATGCGCTTTGGGCATATGGTGTGTTGCATGGTGCTACTGCGTCTCCATACGACGCTCTCAACGGGCTGCGTGGTATTCGCACTCTGCCTATTCGTTTGCGCCAACAGTCAACATCAGCTCTACAAATTGCTACCGCACTGCAAGACCATCCGCAAGTTTCTTGCGTGATGTATCCCCATCTTTCATCACACCCTCAACACGAACTCGCCATGAAGCAAATGTCATGTGGTGGTTCACTGGTCGCATTCGAGATCGCAGGCGGAATTGACGCAGTGCGACGAACATTTGCTGCACTGAAGATTGTCAGATCGGCAACTTCATTTGGTGGCCCAGAGACGCTCCTCTGTCATCCCCAGACCAGCACACATGTTGGATTGCCTGCTGACATGCTTGCCGCTATGGGTGTCACCGACGGTCTCGTTCGGCTATCTGTTGGTCTTGAACACTCGGACGACATTATTGCCGACGTCGTCGCTGCTCTCTCCGCACGCTAAAACGCTGCTACTTTTTGGGTGGTAGAGGAAAAAATCCACTCGTACGCTGCATGTACTCTGCATACCCTGGCTTGCGTTTTATCATCGAACGCTCCAACATTGGCACACCGCTTACTTTCATTAAGAAAAATGTCATTGCCACCGGACCAATCAATCCGATTGCGCCCGACCCTGTTTCGGCAGCGACAATGGCGATACCCCACCACACGAGTGAATCCCCAAAATAATTTGGATGCCGCGTGATGCTCCATAAACCCGTGTCGAGAACCTTGCCAGAACTTTGCGGGTCAGTGCGGAATCGAGAAAGTTGACGGTCTCCGATCACTTCAAAACTGATTCCGACACACCACACAACGATTCCGATCACTGCAATGGGGCCGATGCCAGGGGTTGAGTCGGCGTTTCCGAGTTGCACAGGCAGAGAAACCAGCCACATCAGGGTTCCTTGTAGCCCAAAGACCGTCACCAGACTGAATATCGCAAACTGCGAGCCGCGCTTCTTGCGCATCGCGACATAGCGCCAATCCTCGCCCTTGCCGTGATTGCGGATATACAAATGAATCGCTAAACGTAATCCCCATATTGTCACCATTGCTGTCAGCAGATTTCTGCGAGATGCATCTCCGTCAATGGTGAGCGCCACCACCCAGGCAACCACCACAAATCCTAAGCCCCATACAATATCAACTATTGATGCGTTCTTGAGAACAACACTGAGCGCCCAAGTACATAGCATCAAAACGCTTATTGCAATTGCGCTATATAGCAATGCATCACCTGTCATATTTCTCCCCTTTTTGCTACAAGCATTATCTCACTCAGTTTTCTGTCCATCTCAATCCATTGTGCATCAAGCCACGCAACGAAGTCTGCACCTGACGGAATGTTTTCCCTGGCATGGCGCGTGATGACGACGCGAGCGGCAGACTGCTTGGCGGCAACCTGTGAGAGCATTCCCCTAAAATTATTAAGCCCGTCAAAACCCACATGCGATACGGTGATGACATCGGCATTGGGAACTGCTGCAATGAGTGCGGCCGCTCCTGCAAACTTTGGAGGCAGCAAATATTTCAGACCGGCGAGCAATGCTCCGCGCTGCGGGTCTCGATCTTTTAGCTTTTGAAGTACTTGCGCCTGCTTTTTGGGATTAGTGCGTGTGCCCTCGGGAAAAATGATAGCGACGTCACCATCGGTCATTCCGTTAGCCATCTCAGCGATACCATTTATTTCAGTTTGGGTATTGACAGCCCGTCGATCAACAAAGTAATTCGGCACACGACGACCAACAACATCAAGACACGGATCAAAGGAGAGTTCTTTTTTTAGAACAAAGCGTGGCTTTCGATGCGCTTGAGCAGATAGCACCCATCCCACAACCAATGCATCAGCAATACTGGCATGGCGACACAGCGCGACCATTGGCCCTGTCCCCAACGTGTCGAGACCTTCAATCTCGACACGCAATGCACACGTCACGCGCAATGCACCGACGAGTCGCGACGACCACCATCGCTGAATCGCATAATGAGCCGAACGCCGATGGGACTGTCCAGAGATCCACAGTGCACCTGCCATCGCCACGCCAGCGATTTCTAGCCAGCACCAACATGTGCCAAACGTGAGCAATCTCACAATCGGTAGTCGCCACTTGCCCCGAATCAGATCGATGATGAATCCCCCGACTAACCAGAGCGGTGCAAGCAACAGCAACAGAAGGGCGACGACGACAAGCCCACCGATTGAGACACTCCGACGCAAGAGAGCACGTTCCACGACCAAACATTAGCCAAAAATACGTAATGATTACGAAGGAAGCCTCATTTTATTGAGTTTCAGGTTGACAAATAGTATAAATTTAATGCCATGACTGATGCCCTGATCACATCGCCACAGATGTCTGGCGACACGGTGTCCTTTATTGTCAACGGTCGCGCCGTCACCGTTGCTGGCGATCATCCTCATTTGCTGTCGGCACTGCGAGAAGAACTCAATATCACATCTGCAAAAGACGGATGTTCACCATCGGGGCAATGCGGATGTTGCACCGTCATGATCGATGGCAAAGTACAAGTGTCGTGTCAGTACTCGCTCGCCAAAGTGGCTGGCAAAACTGTCACAACACTTGAGGGTGTTGACGAATCTGAGCGCCAGAAATACGCCGAGGCTTTTGCGGCATGCGGAGGACTTCAGTGTGGGTTCTGTATTCCCGGAATCGTGATGCGAGCAAAAGCCCAAGTTGACAAAAAGGGAGCAGATCTACAACGACACGATATGGCTCGACATCTTGGGGCTCATCTTTGTCGCTGTACTGGATATGTCAAGATTCTTGACGCGATTGAAGCAGTTGCGCAAGGAACGCCCGTGCAGGTGGAAAAGCCAGGCGGCATCGGATCACGGGGCATGAAATACGAAGCGCTCGAATTAGCACTGGGTGATCGTGACTATGTCGATGATATTCGGATCGACGCAATGCTTCATGGTGCCGTGCATCTCACAGCCCACACTCGCGCCCAGATTATTGACATTGACACATCTCTTGCATTGGCCGCGCCTGGAGTGGTCGCAGTTTTTACTGCTGCAGATGTTCCGGGTGACTTATATGTCGGAATCATTCACAAGGACTGGCCTGTTTTCATTCCGATCGGTGGACAAACTGCTTTTGGTGGGGATGTGCTTGCATTTGTTGTCGCCAATACTCTTCGTCAGGCTCGTTATGCAGCCACTCTTGTCAACGTGACATATAACGAGTTGTCTCCTGTTGTGCATGTTCTCGCTGCACTTGATGATTCTGAAATTGCAGTATGGAATACAGATACCAACATCTTGTCGCGTAGCGAATATGCACGTGGAGATGTTGAAGCAGCACTTGCAGCAAGTGCACATGTTGTGACACAAATTTTCCAAACTCAAAGGATCGAGCAAGCGTTCCTCGAACCAGAAAGCACTTTGGCGGTGCCCAATACCGAGACCGGAACAATGCATGTGTACTCCGGCGGTCAAGGTGTCTGGGATGATCGTGATCAAATTTGCGCCGTACTCGCTCTTGATCCAACTCGTGTCACCGTTGAGTTGGTATCAAACGGTGGAGCATTTGGCGGCAAAGAAGACATGTCGAATCAAGCCCAGACTGCACTTGCTGCTTGGGTCTTGCAACGGCCTGTCAAGTGCACATTTTCACGCGAAGAAAGTCTGCTGGTGCATGCCAAGCGCCACCCCATCAGAATGGAATACACCGTTGGTTGTGACGACTCTGGTCTCCTCACCGCGGTGCGAGCTCGAATGGTGGGTGATTCTGGCGCCTATGCGAGTGTGGGCATGAAAGTTCTTGAGCGCGCAGCCGGTCATGCCACTGGTCCGTATCACACACCCACAGTTGATGTCTCGTCTGTTGCCGTGCGCACCAATAATCCCGTCTGCGGTGCGTTTCGCGGATTCGGCGCTAACCAAGCGCAATTTGCAATGGAAGGCTGTCTCGACCGTCTCGCCGAGAAATTGCACATCAGTGGATGGGATATTCGCAAACTCAATGTGATTCGACCAGGACAAGTGTGGGGACCCGGCCAAATAATGGACGATGGTTGCATTGGTGCAGAACGCTGCCTTGATGAGATCAAGCCACGCTACGACGCTGAGCGTGCAGCGGGTAAAGCAATTGGTTTGGGTTTGGGTCTCAAAAACTCTGGACTTGGGAACGGCTTTCGTGAAGTGACTCGAGCGGTCGTGAGATTTTGTAACGATGGAACCGTTGAAGTACGACATGGTTGGACCGAGATGGGACAGGGTGTCCATACGGTTGCACTACAAGTTGCCGTCGAAGAACTTGGTATTTCTTGCGACAACATTCGCGTGATTGTCGACACCACTCGCCAACTTGGCTTTGGACAAACAACCGGAAGTCGTGGAACTCTTATGGCTGCAGCAAGTGTCCAACGCGCCTGCCATGCCGCAATCGCAGATAGTTGCAAGCCAGAGGTCGACTACATGGGTGAATATGTCATCGACTGGACACAGCATCTTGGAGAACCAGGGGTTGAGAATCCACTTATTCACTCCACGTTTGGATACGCAGCACAAATGGTGGTGATGGATCGCGAGACACAAAAAATCGAGACAGTTATTGCAGTCCACGATGTTGGTCGTGCGGTCAACCCACAACTCTGTGAAGGTCAAGTTGAAGGATCAGTACATATGGGTCTTGGATACGCACTCACTGAAGATTTCCCGTCGGATGAGCGTGGCTTCCCCACCAATATGACTTTGAAATCACTCGGAATTTTGCGACCAAAAGATGTACCACCTATCGAGGTCACCCTTGTTGAATGTCCGCAACCAAATAGTCCCTATGGCATCAAGGGAGTCGGCGAAATAGGACTCGTTCCAACTGCTCCTGCCGTTGCGGCGGCGTTGCATGATGCCGACGGCGTCTGGCGCGACTCATTGCCAATGACGACCGCTAATTCTGGTTCAGACGACTGAAGAACTTGAACAAAAAGGAAAATCTATGTCGACACCTGTTGCTATTTATCTACAAGATGCACATCCGATTCGTGAAGGAATGGAATACGTACAATACGCAGAGAAAAAAGGTTTCGATGCTGTTTGGCAGGCCGACAGCCGCCTTGTGCGTGATGCGATAGTGCCGATGTCTGCCTTTGCAGCGGTGTCAGACACTATAAAAATCGGCTCAGGTGTTGTTGATTGTTGGACTCGTAATCCTGCTCGATTGGCTGCAACATTTAGCACCCTTGATGACCTTGCGCCCGGGCGTGTGATTTTGGGGATTGGCGCATGGTGGGATCCGCTCGCCCAAAAAGTTGGTGTCAGCAGGGACAAGCCACTGCGTGCAATGCGCGAGATCATTACATCTGTTCGAGCATTGCTTGCCAATGAGACAGTTACCTTTCAGGGTGAATTCGTTCATCTCGACGGAGTGGAGTTGGACTATGTATATCAAGATCGTCGGCCAAAAGAAGTTCCGATCTATCTTGGCGCAACAGGTATGCAGATGATGGAACTCGCTGGCGAGATTGCCGACGGTGTTGTACTGAACTATCTCGTGTCGCCCGATTACAACCGAAAAGCAATTGAACATCTTGCTATTGGTGCACAAAAATCTGGACGCAATTGGCAAGACATTGATCGACCCCAACTCGTTGTCTGTTCTGTCCATGAAGATCGGGAAACCGCCGTTGACATGGCGCGCCTCATGGTGACGCAGTACTTAGGTCAACAGCCACACATTATGAAAGCGTCTGGTGTTCCACAGTCTTTACTCGACAAGGTGGGCGAAGTACTGACATGGCCCGCAACGCATGATCAAGTAGTGGCAGCGTCACGACTGGTGCCAGATGAAATCGTGCATATGCTGACTGCCTCAGGAACTGCAGATGATGCTCGAAAAAAAGTGAGCGAATATATCGCTGACGGAGCGACGTGCCCGATTTTGTATCCACTTGGCGATGTGTACGCCACCATTGACGCTTTTACAAACTGGAACGCCTAACGAGTTAGCGCTACGCCGATACAGTTGTAGTTGTAGTTGAGGTCGTAGTTGAAGTTGTCGAAGTTGTCGAAGTCGTTGTTGTAGTTGAAGTAGTCGTCGTAGGCGGAATTGTCGTCGTCGTCGTTGTAGTAGTTGTTGTGGTCGTCGCAGGCGGCACGTAGAACGGACCTCCCCAACCCCAGCGAATGTCCATTGGAGCACCAATTGGAGTGCCCGCCGTTGACACGATTGCGTCTAAGGCGTTACGTAACTGCGTCCATGCGTCCCATGCTGATACACCAGTTGTTGGACAGCCGCCTGCAGCTGTTGTGCAGGCTGCGGTTTGCACTGTCAAGGCTCCGATGCGAAGTGTCTTGCCCATCTCGATCGAGCGTGCCGCTAACACCGCCCATTGTCGGGCCTGTGATCCACTCTTCGTGTGGATTTGGGGCATCGCGATGACATTGGTCCCGGCATGAGAAGACATCCACAGCACGTCGTCAATTGTCCAACCGTTATTGCATGTCAATTTGCCAACAGTTTGAGGGCATCCGTCTGCCGACCCAAAGTTCCAGAGTCGTGCGGATGTTGTTGCCACATATCCATCTACCCATGCGCGCGCCTGCCCAGGGGGTCCCCATCCAGGCTCAAGATCCATCGCCCCCGAGATCACCACTCGTGAGTCGGCCAACTCGCGACTACGCCCTACCGCGGCAGCCATTGCGACACCACCGAGGTATCCGTTATAGCGAGACACGCCACCTGCGTTACTCGTGCCGACAGACACTTCCCACTGACCAGTGCCACACGTTGCTAATCCACTCGCCCACGCTGCTGCGACCTTGGCGATGTTTTCATACGAGATCGGGATTCCCCATCCGGATGTTCCCGTCGCTGTCTGAATGCCGAATGAAAGCACAACGACTCCGCTTGAGACCTTTTTGGCTTGCGAGCACGCCACCGCGGTTGCAGCGGGCAAAGTTTTATCAAGCGGGAACACATCTTTGCCCCGCACATAACTGCCAATTGCCACGTTCCATAGCGCTGAATCTTTGGCAGGAACCCCAACAACGTAGGTCAATGGTGTTGCTGGAACTGTTTGGGTGGGCGCTGTTGTGCTCGGGGCGACGATTGTCGCACTCTCGATCTTAAAACGTGATGAAAATGTTTTTGCTGATTTACCTCTTGCCTTGATCGTGACAGTTACTCGACAGAATCCTGAACTGCGTGTCGTCAGATTTAGTGAGTTCTTGTCACAGGCACCCGCAACTCTCCATGTTTTTGCACCAATCAAAGTTGTGCGCAACAACGAGGGCAATATCACGGTGGTGTTTGGCAACAGAGTCTGTTTTTGCCAAGACGTCTCAGTGCCTGCCGTCAATTGAGAACGCGGCGCACCACTAACAAGCACAAACATCAAAAATGTACAGATTGCAGTCACTTTGGAGTAGCGGCTTAGCATGACATTTGCTCCTTGGGTATCAGGCACTGCGGGGGCACTACTTGATACCTGCAAGATTACCCAGTTTTTACGACGCAGACACCTGATAGCGAATAGGTAAGCGTTTGAGACCACCAACAAAGATAGTTTTCATAAATGCTGGTTCACCTGCGAGTTCAATACTTTTTAACCGCGGAATCAATTCGGCAAGAATTGCTTTGATCTCCATGCGAGCCAACATAGCGCCCAAGCAAAAATGCACTCCAAACCCAAACGCAAGTTGCTTGTTGGGGCTACGTCCGACATCGAAGACAAAAGGATTCCCAAACACTGATTCGTCTCTATTGGCAGAAGGATACGACAGCAACACACTTTCACCTTGTTTGATGAGAGTTCCACCAACTTCATAGTCCTCATTTGCCGTACGCATAAAATGTTTCACAGGAGTAGTCCAGCGAATGATTTCATCTGCTGCTGATGCAATCAATGTTGGATCTTTGCGTAAGCGCTCTAATTGATCGGGATTCTCAATCAGTGCAAGCAGGCCACCCGCAATAGCCGACGAGGTGGTGTCATGTCCGGCAGTTGCGGTAATGACATAGTACGAAATCGTTTGTATCATTGTGAGTGGCTCGCCATCAATGACCGCGTTTGCCACGACGGATGCCAAGTCATCTGTTGGATGAGCGCGACGATCCTCTGTGAGTTTTGTGAAATATGCAAAAAAATCCGCAATTACTTCCATGACATTGAGGGGATCAGATCCGCGCTGCATGTCTTCGTCCTGAGCCCCAAACAATTGCTGTGTAAGAACAAGCATCTTTTCGTAATCTTGCTCGGGTAACCCCAAAATATCCAAGATAACTGTGAGTGGCAAAAACATGGCGATGTCACGCACGAAATCACACTCCCCTCCCATGTCTGCCATCTTGTCGACGTAACGCTTCGCTAACTCCGCTATTCGACTTTCGAGTTTTACAAGATTCTTTGGCAAAAACCATTCAGACGTAACGCCGCGTAGTTTGCGATGCTCCGGATCATCAACATGTATCAGAGTTCGCAATAGATCTCCATCTCGCTTGCGGCGTTCATCATCTGCAGTGCCACCCAACACAGGACGTGGCTCATTGAGAAATATTGTGTTATGTGCCTCAATCTCTAAAACATCGGCATGCCTTGTCACTGCATAGAAAGGATTAAATAAACCCTCAAGACCTTCTGGAGCCTGCACCCAATGGATTGGGCTCTCGCGACGAAGCACCGTACACGCGTCGTGGAAACCTTTGTCGTCGGCATAGGCAGCGGGGTTTACAAAAACAAATCCCGCTTCTTGTGGTGTCATTGCTGTCGACATGGCCCCCCTAAATGTCTGACATCATCATAATCTTTGTCCTTCTCGTTGGATGTACTAGAAACCGCGGGAGAGTCCTGGATAACCTGCGGGTATGCAAGGGAAAATCCAAGCCAAGACTGAATTACTCCCGTTTGATGGCAGCGCAATACTGATGACAAACTTTCTTGGCCCCGACTCTGCTACTTGTTACTTTGAAGAACTCCTGCGAAATAATCCATGGGAGCAACGCGCAATCACGATGTTTGGCAAAACTATTGACGAACCCAGACTTTCGACATGGCATAGCACTCAAAACCTGTCATATGCATATTCTGGATTATTGCGAACGCCTGCTTTATGGACACCAGTGCTCTCTGAATTGCTCGAACTATGTCAATCTGCGTCGGCGACAAAGTTCAACTCCGTCCTCATCAATTTATATCGCGACGGTAACGACAGCATGGGCTGGCATGCTGACAATGAAAAAGCAAATGGGCCTGAGCCTACGATTGCATCCATCAGTCTCGGGGCAAGTCGCCGTTTTGATCTTCGCCACCGTGAATCAAAAGAAACGATCCGCACAGAACTGCCACACGGATCGCTCTTGGTGATGTCGGGAAAATCCCAGAATACGTGGCTTCACCAGATCCCAAAGTCAAAACGAGTGACAGAACCCCGAATAAACCTCACTTTTCGATGGGTGCACTCAGCGTTTTAGAGAGCACCCAAAAAACGATTAATTGCTGTATTTGTTTCGGTCGGATGCGTGAGGTTAGACGCGTGCGGTGCACCATCAAGAGCGACAAGTTGCACTGCACCTCCTAAATGATCTCGTAAGTATTCAGCTTTCTCGAGCGGTATCGAGGCGTCAAGAGTTCCGTGCAATATCAATGTCGGCACGATTATTTCTGCGAGTCGAGTCGAGATGTCATCTCGATGCATCAGACAATGGAACGCTCGGCTGAACTGGGGTCGATCTAACTTGGCCCATTTACTCATCCACTCTGGCCACGCACCTGGCCCAAGAATAAGTCCAGCGACAATCTCTTGAACGGCTGCTGGTCCATGCTCCATCCATGCATCATGCAGACCGTTATAGCCCTCAACTAACGCGGGATCTTCGGTTCCAGATTGTGTATCAATCAATATCAACGCACGAACTCGGTCGGGAGCCAGCAACGCCACTCGCAAACTGATAAATCCACCTTGTGACATTCCGCCAACGACGGCTTTATCAATGCCGAGATGATCCAGCAATCCAATTACATCCTTAGCCGAGTCCCAGTACGTAAAGTCGGCGAGCGCCTCGGTCTCGCCAAAGCCGCGCTCGTCCCATGTGATGACACGAAATTTCTCTTGCAGTGCTGGTAGTTGCTGATCAAACATCGAATGGTCCATCAAGAAACCATGACTAAGTAGCACTACCGGACCTGTGCCTCCGGAATCTTTAAAAGCGATAGATACTCCGTTAATGAAAGCGTGTTGCATATCGCGACCTTATCGCAAGGGCTCACACCACTCACACCACTCACGCTATGCACATTTGAACTGACGTCTTAGTTGACTGGGTATCAAGCGCACTCTATGACGCACTCAAGTCGTTAGCCGCTAACGACTAAGCCCCAAAATTGGAGCGGATGACGAGATTCGAACTCGCGACCCTCACCTTGGCAAGGTGATGCTCTACCACTGAGCCACATCCGCGTGGAGATAACAGACTAGCAAGAATTCCCGCAGAAAGGACCTAGTCGTGTTCTTGTCAGCGCGAGATTGCGACTATCTAGCGAAATTCAGGGCTATTTCGGCTTCAACAAGACTCAGGAGAGCAACGGATCTACCGATGGTGTGATGGCGTCATTTTTAGCGATGCTAGAACCACCGTAACTGCGTAAGAGAGCAGCCAACGCACCCAAAACAATGCAGGCTCCCACGATCTGCAGCGGACGAAGACGTTGGGCAAAGATAATCCAAGCACCGATTGTTGAAATCACTGGACTCGCAAGACCAAGAAGCGATGCAAGCGTGACATCGATATGTCTTTGTGCCCACGTCATGAGGCCGTGTCCGAGAATTCCTGGAATAAGCGACATCAAAATAACAAGAAACCAATCCTTGGCATTCATCGCGCCCAGGTCACTGTGTGACAGTAATGCCCACGGAACGACCACTACTGATGCCCACGAAAAAACATACGCCAGCAGAGTCCAGGAATGGATGCCGCTATCACGCAGATGCTTGGCCATTAAAAAATATGTCGTCCAGATCACAACATTGGCTCCAGCCAACAGGTCTCCTTGGGCGCTGGCTCCACTCGTTGACGCTGCAGCCAACACCACAATAGATACTCCTGCAAAAGCAACACCAGCGAGCGACACACGTTTGAGGCGCCATTGCTCTCCAAATAGTCGCGGAGCAACAAGCAATACCAAGGCTGGCTGCAGAGTAGTAATCAACGTTGCGTTAGCGATACTCGTGAGTTTGACTGATGCGAAGCCTGTCAGCATTGAGAGTCCGAATAAGATTCCAGGAATTGCTGTCTTTTTCGTTAATGCAAGAGTGCACTTACCCCCGGTTCTGTGGGCGATAACAATCATTAACGGAGCACCGATAGCGAGTCGATAAAACACCAGTGTCGGCGTTGGAACTGACATTGCGCGCGTCATTAGCGGTCCAGACCCCCACGCCAGCACAGCCACTACGGCCGCCAAAACGGGGAGATCGTCGCGCGCTGATCCAGCGGCGCGCGCTCTCACGAGCACCGATGTCATGCGCCTGTGGGGCGCATATCAATTCGAAGTACGAGTACACCATCCTCGATCGTTGCCACTGAATCACCGATTATTGCAAAATCTTGAAAATCGGCTTCTGCTTGAGCGATGAAATGCTGACGCTCTTCACCTGCCACCGGCGGCAACGGCCTTTTGCGCACTGCTGCTGCTCGATCTCGATAACGAGCGATCATCTCGTCTGGATTAAATGCTGGCATTCTAGGAACCTCCGTCTTTGTGAAATTGGTGAATCAGTGGATCAATCAGATCAGGTACTGCTGAGGGGTTCTGGATCACATCAACAGCATCATCGTCATGTGAAAATGGATCAAGTATTTCTTTTGACGGCTCTGAATCAGGCTCACGGCTCAAGACCGCGGGTACCTCAGACTCGACAACTGGGTCGGCATCGATAGGACGGTATCGGTTGCGCATTGCAAGCCTTTCTTGCTCATCTGCCCGAGCAAATTTTCGGTCATACATGATTTCAAGCGGGCCAAGTAGTTCAGGATCAGGATGTGCACTGCGCCAAAAAATTATCGTCGCAGATAAAAGACTCAGGCCAATGAGCACCAGACCCCCGGCAATTACATTCACAAGCAACTGAGATCCGATCATCGCCAAGGGCATATTTATAGTCTCGCACGGCTCCACTTCAATTCAAGTGACAGTGCGTGGGAGAATGTATCCCTGTGGAAAACATTCTGTCGGCGATCGCCTTTCTTGGCGTACTCAGCGCATTGTCGTGGTATCTGCGCGTGCACGAAGCCCATTGGTCGTCTAAGGATGGCTCTCGATTTACGTGTCGAATTCATGTCGTCAACCAAAAGGATTCAACGCCAAGTCGATGGCGAGAGGCTCGAGCGACTATCACTCCCGATGGTTTGGTGCGACTTCGAGTACGAGGCGTGGTCAAGAGCCATCATCAAGGTGACTGGAAAATGACAGGCGCCGTGCCAGATCCTCCAAAGGGTCGAAACTTGTACGTACTTCGCCAGACTGAGCAACTGCTACTCCGAGTGCCTACCAAGAGCGTCTGCGTGAGCAGGCTTGATGCACTATTGACAACACCTAGCGAGCCGCCTCACTGAGTGCGGACAAAAACGCAGAAAGCTCCGCGCTGATTTTATTTGTCTCAATTAAAAATCCATCGTGACCCTCGGGGCTCGAAATCTGTGCATACCGAGTAAGTGGATGCTTTTTGCTGACGCTTTCGTGTAGCAACTCTTGTTGATATTCCGGATACAAGATGTCGCTATCAATACCAATTGTCAACGTTGGTGCTGTGATTCGATTCATTGCACGAGCAACTCCACCGCGTCCACGACCAACATCATGTAGGTCCATCGCTTTGCCGATATATAAATAACTATTTGCATCAAAGCGCCGAATGAGTTTGTCGCCGTGATAGTCGAGATAGTTTTCCACCTCAAATCGATCAAAAAGTTCGATGCCGTCGTTATGAAAGTTTGTGTCACATAATTCACGTCCGAATTTCTCATTGAATCGGTTGTCAGTTCGAAACGTGACTTGTGCAATCATTCGCGCCACCGCAAGACCGTGCCATGGACCCTGATCTGGTGCGGCACCGTAGTAATCACCGCCGTTCCATAGGGGATCCATGAGTAATGCACGACGTCCAATCGCACCCCATGCAATCTGTTGAGCACTTGACTCAATACATGTCGCTATGGGGACAATCGAATTCACTCTGTGCGGATATGTGATCGCCCATTCCAGCACTTGCATGCCGCCCATTGAGCCACCGATGACGCTGTGCCACGCATCGATGCCAAGAAAATCTGTGAGTGACGCTTGAGCGCGCACCATGTCGCGAATCGTGACCGCAGGGAAGCGCAGCGCATATGGAGCGCCATCATCAGGATGAGGCGATGTCGGCCCGGTCGACCCTTGACATCCACCGAGAACATTGCTGCACACCACGAAATATTTATTCGTGTCAACGGCTTGTCCAGGACCAACAACACCTTCCCACCAACCTGGAGTGGGATGACCTTCTTCTGCTTCGCCCGCGACATGACTATCCCCTGTCCATGCATGGCAAATCAAGATCGCATTGGAGCGGTCTTGATTCAGCGTGCCCCAAGTTTCGTATGCCAGTGTCACATCTTGCAGGGCTGCACCACTATCAAGCGTAAAAGGACGTTGAGTGGCAAATGTAAAAAAAGATCGATGGCCGACCGCATCGCCATCAAGCCATGCGCCAGTGGGTGCGTACGCAACGCCCGTGTGCTCATTTGCTTGACGCATGGATCCTTCCTTCACTGACGATTACAAATTTCTCGCATCAGGAAAGATCGACAGCCCGTTGTTGCGCCGAAACGCAACCACATCCCCATCGTGAAATGGGCTGGCACCGTACGGCTTGCACCCCGGTTGCCGGACCTGTTGGCCTCTCTTAATGCGACTCCCCTACTTTAGCGGTAGTCGGCTTCATTGGCGAGGTGTTTATCAAGTCCAACGACCGCAGTGAACTCATCAAAGGGTGTCAGCCGATCTAGATGATCCCGCATGGTCCCGTTCGAGGCCAAAATTTGCATACTTTCAGAGATGGCCTTAGTCATTGAGAAGAGGCTCGTCAAAGGTGACACGATGAGGTGAAATCCGAGGGATGACAGTTCTGTGGGTGTCAGCAACGGAGTTTTGCCGGTCTCCACCATGTTGGCAACCAATGTGATACCTGGCAGCGCTGCTGCAATAGTTTCTAACTCCTCGATTGACTGAGGGGCTTCAACAAATACAGCATCAACACCTGTGTCGCGGGCCATCTTTGCTCGCTCTATTGCTTCAGACAGACCTTCTACTCCGCGCGCATCAGTGCGTGCAGTGATGTGCAGCGCATCTCGATGATCAACTGCCGCGCGTAATTTTGCCAGCCAATCCTGACGAGGCACGACCTGTTTGCCGTCCATGTGTCCGCACTTTTTTGGCCACACCTGATCTTCTAAAAACATTCCGGCAGCACCCGCTTGCTCCCAGAGATCTACCGTGCGGATTACGTTGCTCGGGTTTCCGTACCCAGTGTCTGCGTCAACAACGACATTGATGTCTGGAACTGCAGCGCACACTCTGCGCGCGACTTCAGCCATCTCTGCTTGTGTCACTAATCCGATATCTGGTTCACCAAGTAATGTTGCCGATACACAAAACCCGGACATGAACACTGTGGTGAACCCCGCATCTCGAGTCAGAAGTGCTGACAACGGATCCCATACACCTGGCATCAACACTGTCTCGCCCTGACTTAAGCGATGATGCAGATTGTGGGCGCGATCAGAACTCATGACGCACCAACAGTTTCGGCTGCTACTTCTTTGAGGCGTTTGTAGTCAACTTTGCCGTTTGCTGCTCGACCGATTGTGGGCACCACAACCATATTTCGAGGCGCCTTATAGGCCGCCAGTGTCTTTTTTACATGGGCATTGAGATCTTCGAACGTCACTGATTGCTGCAGTTCAAACTCAACGACTCCGCAAATAGTTTCTCCGAAGCGTTTATCCGCTATGCCAACAGCCACTGCATCCCGGATGGCGGGATGCGTTTTCATTGCTTCTTCTACTTCTTCAGGGAAAACTTTTTCTCCGCCGGTGTTAATGCAGACAGACCCACGTCCCAACAAGTGCACCGAGCCATCAGCGTTGACTTCTGCCCAGTCTCCCGGAACGCTCCAACGACGACCTTCAAAGATGCGAAATGTCTGAGCGCTTTTTGTTTCGTCTTTGTAGTACCCGAGAGGTATTGCACCGCCAACAGCAACCACTCCTGTTTGACCGCTTCCGGGCTGCACTCGTTGCCCATCTTCGGTAAAAACAACACAGTTGGGACCGAGGTTGAACTGGGCTGTTTTTTGCGCAGCGCCTTTGACGCTCATTGACCCCCCAAGACCGACTGCTTCTGATGAGCCAAGGCTGTCAAACATAATCGCGGTTGGCATGTGCACAAGCAATGCTTCTTTGTTGTCGTGTTGCCACATCACTCCAGATGACGCCATCATCACGACGCTGCTGAGGTTGTATTTTCCTGGATGCGCATCCAGTTCTTCAAGCATCGGACCAGCAAACGCTTGACCAACGATCACCACAATGTTTGCAGCGCTGTCTTGCACTGTCTGCCACAACACAGGCACATCAAAACTGCGATTCGGCAATGTCACCAAACAGCCTCCGCCCGCAAGAGTGTTCAACGCCATAAATTGACCGGTTCCGTGCATGAGGGGGCACGCAACAAGAGTTCGCAGGCCGGCGACTTCAGGGTTCAGCCTGTCAAGAAGTTCATCAAGGGTTTCGACAGGGGGGATTCCGGCTGGAGCATTGCCGCCTGACCCTAAAACATTGTATAAATCGTCTTGTCGCCACATCACACCTTTTGGCATGCCTGTCGTTCCGCCCGTATAGAGCAGCAAAAGATTGTCACCAGATAATGGCGTCACGGGCTCAACATCTGGAACCACTTGTGATGCAACATCGGCATAGTTCGTTGCCCACGAGGGAACGCTTGTCACTGAATCAGCAACCATGTACCACTTTTTTACTTTTGGAAGTCGATCGCGAATGCCATCAATCATCTCGGCAAATACTCCATGAAAAACAACTGCCTCAGCATCGGCATTGTCAAACAAATAGATTATTTCTTCGGCACCGTATCGATAATTGGTATTGATTGGAACACATCCGGCCAAGAAAGCGCCAAACACTGTCTCAAGATATTCGGGTGAGTTATACAAGTAACACGACACCTTGGATTGATGGCCAAGGCCAGCGGCCAACATGTCTGCGGCTAAAGCATTGGCACGTTGGTGAAACGTGCCCCAGTCCTGGGATTTTCCGCCGTGTATCTGGGCAGGTCGATGAGGTGCCTTCTTGGCATTCGCCTTGAAAATTAACCCAAAGTTCCAGTCGGTCATTGTGTCCCCTTTTTACAATTAACTCTGCATCACAACCGTAGCAAGGGATAACCAGATTTACCTGTCCAGATAAGCCGCCAAGGTGGGTCGACGCATTGCAGCCGATACCGTGTTGGCAACCTCAGCGGGCGGAGTTGAGGTTGGCCCGCCATGGCGTATCTGTGTCATCTACTCACTCCTCGTGCTGAAGCACGGCTGCTTGACGGCAACCAACTCGGTATCTTTGCTATTTCTCCCATCAGCGTCGGAACTGTTATCGCTGTATGTGGCTCAATGATCCACTCATCTGACGTTCTTGATCACATGCCCCAAGAACACATGCGGACTGCTCTTCAGATTGAGGACAATCTTTTTGTCCAAACAATTGCTGACTCAGTTGATGCTTGCTTCGTCAATCACTCGTGTCATCCAAATAGCGGTTTTTTAAACGCAGTACAGATTGTTGCAATGCAAGATATCCCTGCTGGTCAAAAGATCACATACGACGATGCCATGACCAACGGAACTTCTCGTCGACGATTTGTCTGTGACTGCAATTCAATTGATTGCCGAGGCGAAATCACTGGCGACGATTGGCGCCAAAAGAACCTGCAAGAGCGGTATCGAGGTTATTTTTCCCCATATCTCTCGCGGCGCATAGCGGCGAGTGGTCTTGCTCGAAAACTTAAAAAGAAAGACGTTGAAAAACTTCTACTGGACTACGACAAGAACCCTATCTCGAGCATCACAAACGTTTTACAAGTTGTATTAGGCAAGCCTTTTTGCCAGTGGCCTGACTTAATAGCAGCGCTACCCATTGATGCAGATCGTCAACGACTACTTTTGATCAAAGATTCTCGACATCTTGACCACCTCGTGCAAGAACTCAATGAACTACGAGGGGCAAACTTTTTACCAAAGTAAAGTTATTCAGGAAGTGGATCTCCGCGAAACCGATATCGATTATTCGCAACCCATCTATAACTGCGCTGCGCGATTGCGCGAATACCCGGCACAAACATGATTCGCCCTGCAAGGCTCCACGGTAAACCTGCAACAATTAATACTCTGGCCGCGGCATCTGAACCCGACGCCACGACTCCGTCTGGCCCAACCCACTGCACCGCCGTCGTGCACTGCTCTGGAGTCAGCCCAACCGCTTGAAGATCTGTTTCTTGCCAGGCAACTGATTCTGGATGGTGCTTGAAACGATTCATGTAACGGATCCACCGCCGACAGAATCCGCACTGTCCATCAAAAATTAAGAGGCCTCGCGAATTTTTGTTCATCGCTTAAATCGTAGAGTGCGAATCTCAAATGGTCGCATTGTGAGCATCATTGAACCGTTGAGAAGCGAGATCGCTTCTAATTGATCCTCTAAAATATTTGAGGCGTGTACCGTCGTGGCGTCAGACCAAACACCTGAGTTCTGCGTCATACGTAACTCTCCAGATACTCGATCGCCAGACGATTCCCAAAGCCTGACAACGATGTCACCAGAGCCATCCTGGGCGTGTTTGATTGCCTCTATAACAACTCCGTTGAGATCGTGTGTCAGACAAGCGCTGATATGGGCTTCTCCCTGCAGGGTGTAGACAGGATCAGTCAGTCGATGTGCTTGAGCCTCTAGTCCCGCAGAAAATGCTTCACCTGCATTGATCCAAATGCTCCAGTGAAGAGTCTGTTCTCCTCGATCAGCGACAGGGTCCGGAAATCGTGGCGACCGCAATAGCGACATGGCAAGCGATGTCCCACGAACATCAAAGCCATGCGGACCAGCGCTCATGAGTGCTGCACCAAAACTTGGTTCGCCCACATGTACATAGCGATGTGCACATACCTCAAATTTTGCCGCGTCCCATGATGTATTGGCGTGTCGCGGACGTTCGATGTGGCCAAACTGAGTTCCGCAGGTCGCTACACCAGCGTGAATATCAAGAGGCACGTGCACCTGGAGACGTGTCTCGTCATGGTTCCAGAGAACATGCAACTCATTATTCACGGTCGACTCGCCAGCGCACACCCAGATGTCGTGTGAAAAATGAGACGGACCTACGGCATTAGTTCGACGCAATGTCGCAACCAATGGCCCTTCATCAATCAGCTCAACAGACCAATCCTCAATGATGTCTCCGGTTCCGCGTGTATCGGGCTCATCGATATCCCACGCGTCGTATTCGCCAGGTTGATCAGATCGCAATACAAGAGAATTCATTTCAGTCCCTCGGGCGACCACCTCACGATGCGTTGACTCCTCGATCAAGGAGTCAATATTGCCGTCTGGCGTAATGTGTGCGGCGATTCGACCATTGGCCACCAGTGTTCCTGTGTCGTCTTGTGTTGCTGTGACTGCATTCTCTGGTGGTGCTGCCACGCCCTTATCAATGTGAACCGAAACGACACTCAGTGCCGGCACGCTACACATGAATGCAATTCGTCCTGACGACAAGCGTTGCACAGTTGATACTTGTTCGTCCTGATAAACGACGAGATCATCTGTCGTGCTCAGTCCTGCAAGACCAGCGGGCAGATCAGATACAACGACCCCGCAGTGATCAAACGATGATGCATTGACGACTGACAGTGAAAATATTTCGTTCTTTGTCTTGAGTGCTGATGCTGAAATCAGTCGTGCTCCAGAGATAACTCCACTCAAAATACGCTCAGCATCTTGATGTACCCACGTAATTGAAGAACCAGGCAAGATGTCATGAAACTGTTGTGTCAAAAGATTTTGCCAATGCTCCGTGAGGTCGGTGCCCGAGTCACCTGCCGAGACGCTCCAGATCTCCGCCTCACGTAGAGCCCTTTCGGCGTCTTGGCTTGCCTGTTTTGTTTTCACCTGAGACGTTAAGGTGCCGCGATGTTTTTCGAGATACATCTCCCCCACCCATGTGGGAGCAATGTCTCCAGACGCTTCATGTACTTCTGCAAAAAAATCAGATGGCGATCCAAAACGCACTCGTGGAACTCCGCTGACATCAGCAAGGAGTTGAGTGCGTTGCACCATTTCATCCGTTGGACCACCACCACCATCGCCGTGACCAAAACACGACAACGATGTCTCAGATATCGCGTGATCAAGATAGTTTCTGGCAGCGAATCGCAACTGCGACGGAGAATTGATTGCGTTGTATGTGTCGATTGGGCTGAAATGAGTGAGCACTTTTGAGCCATCAAGACCTTCCCACCAGAACAAGTGATGCGGAAAAACATTGGTCTCATTCCATGACATTTTTTGAGTGAAAAAATATGAACATGCCGACTGGGACACAATTTGTGGCAACGCTGCGGGATAACCAAAATCATCCGGCAGAAATGCCACATCAGAACGCATACCGAACCACTGCTCAAAAAATCTCTGACCATGCAAGAACTGGCGACACAAACTTTCTCCTCCGCTTAAATTGAGATCTGCCTCCACCCACATCCCGCCAACTGGACTCCACTGCCCATCCGTAACAAGGCGCTGAATTTGACGAAACATCTCGGGATGATCGAGTCGTACCCACTCATAGTGCTGAGCCTGAGAGGCACTAAAGACATGATCTGGATGCCGTCGTGCCATCCCAACCGCATTCACAAAGGTTCGCGCAGCCTTGCGTCGTGTCTCTCGCAATGGCCACAACCAAGCAGTGTCAAGATGGGCGTGTCCTGTGGCCACAATCTGGTGAGCCACGTCACCATTTTGCAAACACAACAGGGTCTCAAGTATTTCAGTTGCCCCTTGTGCGTGTGGGGCGATGTGTGCAATGTCGATGCTTGCGATCGCATCTTCTAGAACACGAACACTTGTCGCACACATCGGATCTGTAGTTGCTAGGTCGGATGTCAGATCCAAAACAGTTTCAAATACGAGAGCGAATTTTTCCATCGAGATGAGGCGACGCTCAATTTGTGCAACACTCAAACGGTAAAGAGGTGCTATTGGTGACGTGGCCGGATCTGCATACGGAGTAATCACGGGGCCGCTTACTTCTTTGCCATGCGAGATGTTTGACACCATTGGAGTTGTCGCTACTTCTAAAAATAATTCAATATCCTCGCCTGAAGTCACTATTTCAAGCACGTACCGCCTGCGATCGGGCTGAATCGCTTGTACTGCGTGACCGTCGCGATACAGCATTGCCTCAACCTGAAAGCCGTCATAGTTGCCGATAAAACCCAAGTCAAGGTGCACCGCGATCGTGGTCGTTGCGACATCAATATCCCAATTTTTTGGAATATGTCCCCGCAAGACGAACCACCGTGTGTGCCACGCTGGAGCAATCGCTGAACCGAGCACAAAAGGTTCATAAACAAATCGCTTTGCCTCAGCAAAAGTGACAGGCTCAAAATGTGGAGCCGCCGCCGATACTTCAAGATCGGCAACATTGGCAATAACCTGCGGACGGATTCGCTCGTTCAAAATTCGTCGGCAACGCACCAAGGCCGGACTGGACTTCTTACTCATGAGATCAACGACAATGTTTCGCTGTCTAGGGCGTGTTGAATGTGGCGAGTCGCCATGGCAGTGAACATCTGATCTCCGCGATCAGTGCGTTGTACGATCTGAGAAGCCACCACGCTCATCAATACGCCGGCCGCTGCTTCTCGTCGATACAACTGATGCACCCAGTCTGCATCAACAACTACACCTTGTGATTGCAATCCGGCAATGTAGCGATCCACGAGTTGTTGCTCATGTGCCCGTCGATCTTGCAGCACAAGACCTGCTCCAATGAAATATGCAAGATCTGCGATGCCGTTACCGTGCCCAGGAGTTTGCCAATCAACAACAACGCATTTCGCTCCACCTTGGGCAGATGCAAAAAGCATGTTGTCTAAACGAAAATCACCATGAACTACCGTAAATGGTTCTTCTCTTTCGCAGACATATTGCGTTAAAACTTTTTCGAGTTGATGAACGAAATCGACACCAGACTCACCACACGTTGCCGTAATTGCATCGCCAAAAGTATCTAAAAATGCACTCTTGACCCCGCTATACATCATCTGCAATATCGACGCATCTTCCGCAGTTGCACGTCGTTGCAAAAAATCAACTTCCCAAAGCGCTGGGTCGTTCCATCGTGGTGCATGAAGTGCCACCAACTCATCAATAGCAGCCTCTGCATGACCAAGTTTGCATCCGGTGATTTGATTTCCCTGTTCGGCTGGAGACATGTCTTCAAGCACGATCACAAAATCTCCGGCGGTTTCGTGCCAATCTGCATAAAAACAGCGCGGTGTTCGAATATCCACTGTTGCTGCTAGGTTGTTATAAAATTTAACCTCGCGCTCATAGTTGCGTAGCGTGATTCCGGTGAAGCGACTTGTCGGATCGTTGGATGCCAACTTAACGACAACTGATGATGGCACGTCTGCTGAGTCTGAACTCAATGGCACGCGTATGTTCATCCCTACGAGTCCATCGCCGATGGCTGCAGCAGTTCCGGCTTTGACTGATAGCCCAAAGATGGTTGACCACCATTCGTCTGTCAGATTTTCTTGGGTGTAGTTCTCAATTGCCACACCTTGACGGTAGTCCGATGCCCTCACCGCACTACCTTTGGATTGACCATGTATCGCTTTCTTCTTCGTCCACGTTGGCTACTGCTTCATCTTGTTGTCTGCAGCAGCCTTGTTTTGATGATAAATCTGGCGTTTTGGCAGCTTCATCGACTTGAGCAACGTCAGGCCTTCAACTCACTGGTGCGCTCAAATAGTTCGGCACCCGTTGCTCCGATGGAGTCCGTCTTGACTTCTGCAACAGACCCCGAATCGGTCGAATGGCGACCTGTGATTGTGACGGGTTCATACGTCACAAAGGACGCCATCACCATCGTCAATAAGTCCCAAAATGGCACTGCTGGTGTCAACTCCGTCGTGCCGTTGCGCACGACAACTGGAATCACTGTATTAATCAACAGAGGGTTCATCCCACTTGCTCAATCGGTGCCGACTCCATCTACCCAAGTTGTAAGCGTCACAGGTTTTTTGCGGAGATCTCAGACGCGATCATTTGGCGGTGCAATTGATTCGTCAACTGGCGCTGTTTTGGAGTGGCAACGCATCGATATTCCGCGCATTGATGCACAAATTGATGGCGACATTGCATCAATGTATATTCAACGACTTGATTCAACACCTGCCGAAGGCGACTGGCCCGCTCGAGTAATCAACCCGACACTTGACAATGGGCCACATCTCTCTTACGCGGGCCAGTGGTTCTTTTTTAGTGCATGTGTTATTGGTGGATGGATATTTGTTGTTCGACGAAAAATCAAGGCCGAGCGCTCTCCGAAATAAAGTTCGCTATCCGGGCAGCCACCATCGTGACAGGCAGGTTTGTATTGGCTCGAGGGATGCGAGGGAACACAGATGCGTCAGCAACCCACAATGATGACACGCCGTGCACTTGTCCATGCGGCGACACCACTGCGTTTGGGTCTTGAGCGCTGCCCATCCGGCAAGTGCCTACCGCGTGTGATTGATGCCCGAGGTGTGACGACACCCATGTATCGAGCTCGTCATCTGACAAATCGAGCAATTCAGAGCATGGTCTAGCGTTCTCATCGCACGTCCAGCCAGCACCAATAGCGCTCATTGCGTGAGTTGACGTGTGGGTGACGGCCAAACGCACCAACTCGCGCATCGCGTGTCTATCGCGCGAGTCACTCAACATATTAAACTGCACTTGCATATTTGCCCCATTGACGCTGATGTGACCTCGCGACCACACATGAGTCAGTGCAACGCCAAGTCCACCTAGCGTGCGCGTTGGATCGCCAAGATGGTTGTACGCCATCATTTGTCCGGCATCAGGCACACCATCGAGTGCAATAGATACGTGCGATGTCACAACAAATCCCTGCGCAGCAGGCTTATCAAGAGTTGTGCTGAACATAACGGCAGGATGATCTTGAAGGCCGCGACCAATTGCTGAATGTTGACATCCGCTCGCCCACAAAACATGTGGGGTTGCAAGAGCCCCACTGCAGAGCACCACATCATCAGCAACAATCACCGTTCCATCACTCAGTTCTACCCCGGTTGTCTTGCCATCTTTAATACGAACTCGAGCCACAACGGCGCCAGTTCGCACGTCTAATGCGCCCAACTGCTGGGCTAAATCAAGAAAAATCCGCGCCGATTGTCGACCATTGTTCCAAGCGAGTGCGCAACGTTGTGCACCTGGAATTGCCTGCAACAAAGCCTTTCCAACCACCCCAAGTTCATCTTCGTTTGGCTCATAGAGATTGAGAGGCAGAGCGTCAAATGCGCGAGACACGTGAGACCACGACCACTCAGTACATCCAAATTCTTGTGACCAATTGTTGTAGTCATCTTCGTGACCACGAACTGACACCATGGCGTTGATAGCGCTGCCGCCGCCTAGCCCGCGCGCTTGAAGGTAGTCGTCAGTTGAGGTTGTCTGGGTCAGTGAGACGCTTCGACGGGTAACGGATGCATCTTGACTTTTCAATACGCCAAAGAAATCGCGCTCGTGGTCGTCGTTTATAGTCGGTCCTGCTTCAAGCAAAATCACTGAATAGTTTTTGTTCATCGCCAGCACACCAGCGACCGTGCATCCAGCGGTACCCCCACCCACCACAACAACGGTGCGCACGGCTGCCATACGGTTATTTTCCGGATGGTTCGTGACTCGAAAGAGTCGACGAAGGTAGTCCTGCTAGATGCGCAGAGTCGTTATAGCGAAGCAATTGCCACTTGTTTGTTCCGGTGTGCACGAATTCTGTCACAGATGTATTGAGCGTATAGATATCGAATCCACCAACTACGGGCACATTGAGGGCGCGCCGTAAACTTGCATCAATAACTCCGCCGTGACAAAACACAACAATAGTTTTTCCCTCGTACATATTGATCGCATTAAATACTGCTCCACGCACGCGTTGACTGAATTCGGCAACGGTCTCACCGCCCTGAAAAGTCACACCATCTGGATCACCGGACCAATCGACATGGCCAAAACGTGACACAAAATCTTCGTATTTCATTCCGTCACACTCAGGACCTGGATCATGTTCTCCCCACGCAGTGTCAACCTGCACGGGCAAACTGCCGAGCCCCGAGGACACGATGTTGGCGGTTTCAAGCGCTCGCGGGTAGCCACTTGAGATAATGACATCTGGCTGTATTTCTGCCGTTGATAAAAATCGATCCCTGAGTCTTTCGGCCTGTTGTCGGCCTAATGGTGATAGCCCCGTGCATGATCGGGGTCCACCCAGAATGCGCTTGACGGTTACTTGAGACTCGCCGTGACGAATCAGTACTAATCGCGTGTTGCTCATGCCAGTTTCTCTACAAAAGCTTCGAGTTGTCGCATGTTTCGGCATTCATACACACCGTCGGTGAAGGTTCCGTACTCGCCAACAATTGAATCACCAGTGTTCCAATACGACTTAGGTTCTGGGTTCAGCCAATACACGTGTCGCGCCTTTTGACGCATTTCTTTGATCACCCATGAACCAGAGGCGTGATAATTATTGCGGGCATCACCAAGCAATAAAACAGTTGTCTTGGGTCCGATTTCTTTGCCAAACTTATTCCAGAACACTTCAAATGCATGACCGTAATCACTGTGCCCGTCAACCCAGATGACATCTGCTTCTGTATTGACTCGATGAATCGCAACACTGATGTCTTCTGTATTTTTAAAGTATTCGGTGACTTCGTCGAGGCCATCAATAAACACGAAAGATCGAACTTTTGAGAATTGTCCTTGAATCGCGTACACCAACATCAACGTAAATCGTGCAAATGCAGCAACGCTGCCCGAAATATCAGCAACCACCATCAATTCGGGCTTTGCTGGACGTGGATATTTGAATTGGGGATCTGCTGGCACGCCGCCGTAGCTCAAACTATGTCGAACGGTGCTGCGAAAGTCTAATGGACCCTTGCGTCCGTGTCGACGCTTGCGGGCTAGTCGTGCCGCTAGTTTGCGTGTCAGCGGTTGGAGCGCTTTTTTAAGACTTTGCATTTCGTCACGGCTCGCATGCATGAACTCAACGTCTTCAGGCAAAGGTTTGCGTAGGGTTTTTGCCATTGCCTCGACACCTCTGTCCGCCACTAATCTTCGTCGAATCTCTGCTTCGATCTCTTGTTTAAACTTTTCGATTTGATCTTCATGTTCATCGCGTTCGAGACGCTCTTCGAGAGCGGTGAGTTCTCCACTGACTTCTTGGCGACTGATTTCCATCAATTTTTCTAACATCGCCTCAAGATCCAAGTTGCGCAATGTTCGATAGAGGTAATAGGTGCCCCCAACAGGGCGTCCCGGCTCCATTCCGGCAAAGCGTTGCACTGCCTGACGCGCGAGAGCACGCATCATTGCTTGGTCACCTGCCATGAGAGCCTTCATTAAAATCTTCATGAGTTCTTCTGGCGACAAACCCTCCATTCCACCAGAACCACCATTGCCTTCACCTTGGCGTTGCTGCTCTTGCATCTCTCGCCAAAATTCATCTGCATCGGCGTCGCCATCAATTGCGTATTCCGGCCCACGCAAACTGAAATAGACCTCAAAAACTGTCTCAAACGATCGCCAATGTGAATTATTTTTCACAAGAGTTGCCGCAAGAGCATATTTAAATGCATCGCGGTCTTCCATTGGGATGTGCTTGATTGCCTCCATGGCATCAAGATTTTCGGTGAGGCTCACCGGTAGTCCTGCATTGCGCAGTTCTGTGATGAAGCCCGAAAGAAGATCGAGCATGGGTCTCCCTAGTTCACTTTTCGATCGATAGTTCTTTAGCGGCCTTAGCAATATCGGTTTGGTACTTCAGCAAAATATGAAGGGTTTCTTTTGCCTGTTCTGCCTCTATGTGTTCGATCCCAAGCAATACGAGCGTGCGAGCCCAGTCGATGGTCTCACTGACTGATGGGGCCTTTTTTAGGTCTAACTGACGAATGCTGCGCACAATTCGGGCAATCTGGTCAGCAAGATTTTCTGTAATGCCTTCAACCCGCGTCAGCACGATTTCTTTTTCACGTTCCATGTCTGGATAATCCACATGCAAGAAGAGACAACGTCGCTTCAGGGCTTCTGATAGTTCACGGGTGTTGTTGGAAGTCAAAAAGACCAACGGAATTTGCTTGGCCTGAATTGTTCCGAGTTCTGGAATTGACACCTGATACTCGGACAAAATCTCGAGCAATAATGCTTCGGTCTCAACCTCAACGCGATCGACTTCGTCGATCAACAACACAACAGGATCTTCACTTGTGATGGCCTCAAGTAATGGCCTGGTCAGCAGAAAGTCTTCGCCAAAAATGTCATCATGAACGTCTTCCCATGAGTCTGATTTTCGATCGGCCTGAATACGCAGCAACTGCTTTTTGTAGTTCCATTCATACAGCGCTTTTGACTCATCAAGGCCTTCATAACACTGCAGTCGAATCAGTCGAGCGCCCAAGAAATCTGCAACGCTCTTGGCGAGCTGAGTCTTGCCCGTGCCCGCTGGACCCTCGACGAGGATCGGCTTTGCCAGACGATCTGCCAAGAACACGACACCAGCAATGCCATCATCGGCCAAGTAATGCACATCTTTGAGGCCTTCACGGACAATCTGTACTGAGTCAAAGCGGTGCGTCATAAGTGCCCAACCGTACTAGGCAAGGCAGAACTGGCATCAATCGGGCGAAGCCTTTGCCCCTCTACGCTCTAGCTATGTTTCGAGATACCGTGATCGTTGCCATCGGCACCGCCGTCTCGCGCATTACTGGGCTCCTGCGCATCATTGTTTTTGGCGTCATCATCGGTCAAACCGCACTAGCAGACGCATTTGATGGGGCCAACAACTCCCCCAACTCGATTTATGAACTGCTCATTGGAGGCGTCCTTGCGGCTGGACTAGTGCCACTTTTCACACAACTAGTAGCGAGAGAAAAAGACACTGGGGATGACGAAGGAACGCAGTCGATTGTCACCGTCTCGCTCATTGCGCTCATCGTGGCCACTCTCATCGCGATAGCAGCAGCACCTCTTATTTTCCGAATGTTTTCCCTGCACCCGAGTGAGTCCGTCAGTGCATCACAGTTTCGCCATGTCGGAACTGTGATGACTCGAATTTTTTTGATTCAAATATTTTTCTATGGAATGACTGCTATCGCAACTGCTTTACTCAATGCACATCGACGATTTATGGCCGCCGCATGGGCGCCAGTACTGTCAAACATCGTCATCATTTCGTCGCTGTTGGTGATTCCGTTCACTCGCGACGGAACACCTACTCTTGATGATGTCCTCAATGACAAAACGTTCTTTTTGCTACTCACGCTCGGTTCGACCGCCGGTATAGCCACGATGGCGATCGTCCTTATTCCTGCACTTCGAGCAACAGGATTCAATTGGCGTTTCGCGCCGAACTTTAGACATCCGGCAGTTCGGTCACTTGCCCGGTTATCGGCTTGGACGTTTGGCTATGTCGTCACCAATCAGATTGCTCTCATCGTTGTAAAAAACTTGGCAAGACCCGGAAGCGGAGACCAAGATGCGTACAGCAAAGCGTTCACCTTTTTTATGCTGCCCCACGGACTACTCGTCATCTCAATTGCCACAACGTTTGTGCCTGAACTTGCACGTCGCGCTCACAACTTCGACCGTGATGGTTTTGCAACCTGGATGACCAATGGCCTGCGCTGGATCGGCTTACTCACATTGCCTGCATCCTTGGGAATGCTGATTTTGTCGCACCCCATCATCAGTGCCCTGCTTGAGCACGGACATTTCAACTCAATTGCCGCCGATAACACGGCACGTGCACTTTCTGGGTTTGCAATAGGGCTCGTGGGTTTCTCGATATACATCTATGCATTGCGCGGGTTTTATGCACACCAAGACACTCGAACACCATTTTTTATCAACCTCTTCGAAAACATGCTTAATATCTTGTTCGCTATTTTTCTTGTTAATCGTCATGGGGTGCTGGGGCTTGGATTGGCATTCGCACTTGCCTATTCCATCTCGGCAGTGCTTGCTCTGATCGTCTTGCACTATCGGTTCGGAGCCATCAAATGGTCCACCTTTGGATCACTCGTGTGGCGAGCGGCCATTGCCGCAGGCGTAATGGCGCTGATCGTGCAACTGATGCAGTTATCTCTGACGTCCGTCTCAACACTTGCGCGATTTGGCGAAGTTTTCTTGTGCATCACGGCTGGCCTTGTTGTATATTTTGCAGGCCTGTACGTATTACGTGTGCCGGAGATGCACCAACTTCAGACCCTCTTTGCTTCGCGTGTGCTGGCGTCGCGACCACGAGACAATTCCAACGAGCAGGACTTTTAGAGTTGCAAAATCACTAGGTCGTCGCGGTGCACTACTTCGATTGACCCATTGCTGCTGATGTCAGAACTACGCTTGCCTTGACTCTGCTCGATCTCAAGGCTTGACATTGCTGCCATGCCCCGGGCCACAACACGACTGGTTTCGTCACAAATCTCGATCGTTGCTCCCGTTGCAAAATTGCCAACGACACTCACCACTCCTGCAGGCAACAATGAGGTGCCTCGAGAGATGAGTGCTTCGCATGCGCCAGCATCAACAACGACAGATCCTTCTACTTCTGCGGCAAATGCGATCCACAACTTGCGAGCCGAAAGTTGGCGATCGTGGGTCAAGAACCGTGTTCCGACATTGCCCTCGTTGGCGATAATGCGTGCTAGTACGTCGGGAGTTTCGGCAGATGCAATGACAGCCACTACACCTGACCATGAGGCGATGCGTGCAGCAGCAATCTTGGATGCCATGCCGCCGCTCCCGCGATCTGTTCCGGATTGTCTTGCATCGACTTGCAAAAGTGGATCATCTGCGGTGACAACGGGGATGATCTGAGCAGTTGAATCAGTGTGTGGATTAGTTGTATACAAACCATCCGTGTCTGTCAGCAAGAGCAACACATCGGCTGAGACGAGATGCGATACCAATGCCGACAAATGATCATTGTCGCCGTATCTTATTTCGTTATTGGCTATCGCATCATTTTCGTTGACAACTGGGATGCAACCAAATTCAAGAAGTTTGAGCATGGTGTCGCGTGCATGCAGGTATTGAGTGCGATCTACAAAGTCATGTGGCACGAGCAGCACTTGCGCCATCACATGCCCGTGTGACTCAAATGCTTTTGCATATGCAGCCATCAACTGTGGTTGTCCAACTGCAGACAATGCCTGTAGTGAAAGCACGTCTGTGGGTCTGCGATCAAGACCAAGACCAGTGATCCCGAGTGCGACTGCCCCAGAAGTAACAAGCACAACGTCGTGACCCTGTGTCTTGGCGTGTGAAATCTGGTCCGCTATCGCAGCCACCACATCGTGACGCAATACGCCATCATCACTGGTCAGCGACGAAGTTCCGATTTTGACAACAATCTTCATCTCTACAGACTCACATATCCGGAATGTATTCGAAACTGAATTCCGCGATCCACACCACGTCTCCGGCCTTTGCACCTGCGCGAGCAAGGAGTTTGGGCACGCCGAGCTTGCTCAGGCGGTCATCGATGTAGTTCAGGGATTCTGGGCTTGAGACGTCATTGAGGGCGACGGCACGCAACGCTGTTCGTCCAAAGACACGGAACTCTGCCTCTCCGATGCGCTCGACCCAACTGCCATCGGGCTCTGGGCGCATAATGACAGTCGCCTCAAAAACTGGTTCTTGACCACGAGCCTCTTGCACCAAAGTTGCAAGTTTCCCGACAATTCCTTGGACATTTGCGCGGGTGATGGCTGACATGTGGTCGTGTGGCCACTCAGCTATTGCGTCAGCACTGACGCTGTCATCTTTTGTGCCCACCACCAAAGATGGCCGATCAAGAAGTTCTGGTCGATACTGACCAATCTCACGGCGCAAGGTTTCGAGTTGATCCTCGGGAGAGATGGCCTCCATCGAATCTAGGTCGATGAGATAGCACAGCACACGAGCACGCTCAACATGTCGTAAGAACTGATGCCCCAAACCGCGACCTTCGCTTGCACCCTCGATCAATCCTGGAATGTCCGCCATCACAAATTCAGTCGCACTATCTACGCGCACGACTCCAAGATGAGGCTCAAGAGTGGTGAACGGATAATTGGCGATCTTTGGCTTTGCCGCAGACACAACACTGATGAAAGTACTTTTCCCAGCATTTGGAAATCCAACAAGTGCAACATCTGCCATCAGTTTGAGTTCTAATCTCATCCACCGCTCGGCTCCGTGTTCTCCTTGTTCAGCAAAACTTGGTGCACGCCGACGGTTGGTCATGAATCGTGCATTGCCACGACCACCACGACCGCCAGATGCAGCGAGCCACTTGTCCCCGTGGTTCACGAGGTCCGCAAGTATTTCGCCGGTGTACAAATCCCGTGCGATAGTTCCCTCAGGAACAGCAATCATCAGATCGGCTCCACGTTTTCCGTGTAAATCTTTTCCTTTGCCGTGCACCCCGTCTGCACCGCTGCGATGAGGATGATCACGAAATGCCAGTAGTGACGCCACATTACGATCTGCGACAAGCCAAACGTCTCCGCCCTTGCCGCCATCTCCACCGTTGGGGCCGCCAAAGGCCTCTGGGCCTTCGCGCCGAAAACTCACGCAGCCAGCACCCCCGTCACCACCCTTGGCATTTAATTGCGCCTCGTCAACGAACACACTCATACATGTCAGGCTATCGGTGACATGCTCCGCGTATCTCTGATCCAGCCGTGACCTATCGTATTGATATGGCCGATGAAGATTCTGCGCAGTTCGATCACTCCAAGCGCTCTCGCGATTGGGCAGCCACAATGGCAGGTCACCTTACATCTGATATTCGTTTAGCGCATGCCGACTCGTGGGCTGGTCCGGGATCGACCGATATCGCAGATCGCTTTGCCCGAGAAGACGCCGATGCGGGCATTCTTGCCCCACTCGCAACACGCGCCACCGCATCTGGGATGCGTGCGATAGACGAACAGCCCGACGAGTATCGAACTTGTTTCGAACGCGACCGCGACCGCATTTTGCATGCATCTGCCTTTCGTCGTCTCTCCGGAAAAACTCAAGTATTTGTTTTCCCTCACGACCATCAGCGCACCCGACTTACCCACGCGCTCGAGGTTGCTCAAGTCGCGGTGTCGGTGGCGCGCGCTTTGCGACTCAATGTTGCTCTCACGGAGGCCATTGCTCTCGGGCATGATTGCGGACACGGACCAGGTGGGCACGCCAGCGAAGATGCATTATCTCCCTATATCGATGGTGGTTACGACCATGCCGTTTGGGGATCTGATGTTGTGTTGGTGTCGCTCAATCTGTGCACACAGACACTGGACGGAATCCGCAATCACAGTTGGTCACGGCCAGCACCAGGCACACCCGAAGGCGAAGTCGTCAGTTGGGCAGACCGTATTGCGTATGTCTGTCACGACTTTGAAGACGCCGTTGCTGCCGGAGTCGTCACTCCACAACAACTCCCCGATCTTGTGCGCACCCGTTGTGGCGTTAGTCGTGCCCAACAACTGCGCACCTTTATTCACTCAATGATTCAGGCAAGCGCAGCCACAGGTCGCATCGGGATGGTTCCTGACATCGCTGACGCGCTCGCGGCGTTTCGACAATTCAATTATGACCAAGTTTATTTGCGCCCAGAGTCCCAAGCGCAAGCGCAAGCAGTGATCGACTTGTTGCGTTCTTTGGTTGATCATTTTGCATCACACCCACGCGACTTGCCACTGGAATCTGACTTCGCACCTGCAGACCCGGGCAGCACCCTTGCAGTGCGCAACGCAGTCACATATGTCGGCGGAATGACAGATCGTTTTGCATGTCGCCAGGCAATTACTTTGCTTCAGTACGACACAGCCAAACTGCCGCAAGGTATTGATACATCTATCCAGCAGTAATCACTCGCGTCGGCTCTGAGGAGCCAATAAAAACTTAGGCAGTCGGGAGCACGTCGACCACTTTGCGGCCACGACGTTCGCCCCACTTCACATTGCCAGCAACGAGAGCGAACAGTGTGTCGTCTTTGCCTTTGCCAACATTTTTTCCGGGATGCACGGTTGTTCCGCGCTGACGCACAAGGATTGTCCCGGCGTTGATGCTGGTGCCGTCAAAAACTTTGACCCCCAAACGCTGAGCATTTGAGTCACGTCCGTTTCGCGTAGAGCCGCCGCCTTTGGTCTTTGACATCTGATGTCAGCCTTTCAGAATCGAAGTAATTTCGACGACAGAATATTGTTGACGATGCCCGTAGCGACGATGATGATTCGTGCGTCGCTTGTATGTATAGCCGTCAATTTTAGGACCCTTTGCAGTGCCGATCACACGACCAGTTACCGATGCACCTTTGAGTTGATCTGGTGTTGCCAAGATCGCATCACCGTCGACGAGCATGATTGGTCGGAGTGACACTTCTGTCCCGTCCTCGACATGCAAAAGTTCAACCTGGACCTGTTGTCCTTGGGCTACTTTTTCTTGCTTGCCACCTGATGCGATTACTGCGTACATAACAGTCCTTGACTCTATCTCTCTCATTGATGAAATGACAATCGTCATCTCACTGGATTTGGGTATTTTCTTGCCGATCCTGGGGTCCAGAACTAGTTCAGAAGCTCAAAATCGACCTTGACTCCGCGTCCTTCGCAGTCAGGGCACGTCTCAGTAAACGAATTCAACAGACCCTCACCAATACGCTTACGGGTCATTTCGACAAGGCCAAGTTCAGAAATATCAAAGACTTGCGTCCGAGTCTTATCCCTGCTCAAGGCGGCTCGGAATGACTCGAGAACTTTCTTGCGGTTGTCCTTGATCTCCATATCGATGAAGTCGATGACAATGATTCCGCCAATATCTCTTAAGCGCAATTGATGAGCCACCTCTTCGGCTGCTTCTAGATTATTGCGAAACACAGTTTCTTCGAGACTGGTTGAGCCAACGTTTTTGCCTGTGTTGACGTCAATGACAGTCAATGCCTCAGTGTGCTCGATAATTAGTGAGCCACCCGATGGCAGCCACACTTTGGGGTCAAGAGCCTTGTGTAATTGTTCGTGAACATGATGTGTCTCAAACAGTGACAGTGTTTCTGCCTCGGCATCGTAATACTCAATGCGGTCAGCAAGTTCTGGATTAAAAGCGCTCACGTAGTCTTTGACATCTTCGTACAACCGACGATCGTCAATAATCACACCACGATGCTCAGCCGTGAACTCCTCACGTATGACACGCACTGCAAGTTCAGGCTCGCGATACAACAATGTTGGACCCTTGGCACTCTTGGCTTTGTCCTCAATGATTTTCCACTGCTCAACAAGACGCGTCATGTCGGCGGTTAGTTCTTGCTCTGTCGCAAATTCTGCTGCTGTACGCAAAATAACACCATGCTCTTCGGGCTTGACACGATCAAGAATCGATCGCAACCGGCGACGCTCTGCATCAGGAAGACGCTTTGAAATGCCATACGCCTTGCTGTTGGGAATCAAAACGACAAACCGACCAGGCAAGGACACTTCTTGTGTTAATCGGGCACCTTTTGCAGCGATTGGATTTTTTGTCACCTGACATAAAATCATCTGACTCGAACGCAGGATCTGTTCGATTCGTGCCTCGGGAGCACCCTCGACCTCTTCATGCTCAAACTGCACGTCTCCGCGATACAGGACTGCGTTCTTAGGTGTTGCGATGTCAACAAAGGCCGCTTCCATTCCTGGCAAAACATTTTGAACTCGCCCGAGATAAATGTTTCCGTGAATCTGGGCAACGTCGTCGGCTGGTCGACTGACATAGTGCTCAATCAAGCTTCGTCCCTCAAGTACTGCAACTTGACTGATGCCGCCACGCACCTGCACGCACATGAAATATCTGCCGACGGGACGACCATTACGCTCTCGGCCACGACGTCTTTCGATGATGCTGGCATCAGTCTGAACAGCCGTCTTTCTGGGCGCTGAACCAGAATCGCTGCGGTTTCGATTTCGTCCGCCTCTGCGATTTCGTTTCTTTGCCGAATTTGTCTGCGCATTTTCAGAAGTGGCGCCAGAGTTACCCTGCCAAGCCCCGCTCTCAGGCTGCGTTGGCTGGCTGACGGCCACCCGCGGCGCAGGCCTAGTGTCTCCAATTTGAGGCCGACGAACGAGAGCCTGTTGCGCCACCTCCGGGTCGCGTACACGACCTTCTTGAGGAGGATCGGGCAACTCGCTTGGGTTAACAGTCACGTGAAACATCTGATCTGAATCGTCAGAAACTTCGTCTTCGTGGGTCACGAGACCTTCAATGGCAGGTTTCTTATTGCGATTTTTGCCGCCACGTGATCCGCGACGACGCTTCTGTGCTGGTGTAGCACCGCTTCCGGTGTCCATGAAAAATCCCTTCCCACGTCGCGCCGAAAAGCGCGCCATGCTGGGCCAATGGCAGCCATTGCGGCGCCATCACCCGAACGATCGTGAGGACCTATTTGTCCTGTGCGTGAAGTTTACCTGACATTGCTACCGAAAACGGCGCATATGCACGTTCTGGACGATTCCGACCATGATTGCAAAGGCCACAGTGTGTGAGCCTCCATAACTGACGAATGGCAGCGGAACCCCCGTTACAGGCATTAATCCCATCGTCATCCCAATATTTTGAAAGGATTGCCACAGAATCATCGTGAAGACGCCGGCACACAGAAATCGGCCGAATCGATCTTTTGCCATTTGGGCAATCCGAAAAACTCTCCACAAAATGACCCCCAGGATTATCAATACGCTGAGACACCCCAGTAGTCCAAATTGCTCCCCGATGGCAGAAAAGACAAAGTCGGTGGACTGCACCGGAATAAACGCACCGTTAGTGAGTGGACCCTTGAGATACCCCTTCCCAAATAATCCTCCGTTGGCGACGGCTCGTTTAGCAAATCGAACTTGATACACAATTGTCTGCAATCGTGTCTCGTCTGAGTTCTGATTAAAAAAAGCAGTAATTCGGCGCAATTGGTAATTGCTCACTACGCCAGCAACAACTGCTCCTGTTACCGACACAATTGCAAGGCTCGTTACAAAAATAATATTGCGCATTCGCGCTCCGGCTACCAGCATCACTCCCATCGCACATGCAACTAATACAGATGCTGAACCCAAGTCGGGCTCGACCGTAATAAGCACCGCAGGAAGACCAACCAACATCAGACCTTGAATAAATCGCTCGTACAACACCGAGTCTGAATCGTCATCTGCCAGGAACCCTGCCAGCAGAAGCAGAGTTGTCACTTTGGCAAACTCAGATGGCTGCAATGAAACTGGTCCTAAATTGAATGCAAGTCGGGCTCCTCCTGTCGCGGCTCCTGCAACAAGGACGAGAACAAGCAAGATAATTGTCCCAACATAAAGCAGGCCTGCGTTACCACGTAATTGTCCGCCATAGTCAAGCAACATGATGAAGGCCAAAATTGCCGCGGCGAAAATAACGAAAATAATCTGGCGTTGGAGAAAATAGAACGGATCCGCTCCTCTGTTTAAAAGGCGTGGGCGCGTCGCTGAATACACAATCACGGCACCAATCGTGGTTTGGACTGCGACCGCCACCATCAGCACCCAATCGATATTGCGACTGGGCTCGCCATAACTGCGGCGAATATTGCCAAGACCCGAGCTAGGCGAACGTTCGAAAAGTGAAAAAGCCATTAGTCACGCACCGTTGAGCCACTGCCGACAAGACAAAGTGGATTGGTCAGCGATTGTGACGTTGCAGGAGCAACACTGCTGCGATCGAGTGGGTCTGCGGGCACAGCAGGGTCTACTCGTGTGCGTTCCGCAAGTGCTGTGAAAATACATTTTACGACGGGTGCAGCAGCCCGCGAGCCGAAGCCACTCTTCTCTAAATACGCATAGATCGTATATGGTTTTTCGGGATTTTTACTGAATGCGCCGAACGCCGATGAGTCATTCCACGGGAGGTTTCCAAAACCTTGTGCAGTGCCTGTTTTGCCTGCGATCGGAAGCACGTTCTTGGGATAACTCTTAAAGAGTCGCTCACCTGTTGTTGAATGATAAATATCTGAACGAACACCGGGGCCATTCACTACTCGAGTCAATCCTTCGACAATGGGATCTCGAATATCGGCTGCCATATTCATGTCCCTTGTCACGACGGCATCAGATAAATCTTTACTCAGTACTCCAGCACCAAAATTAAGTCGCCCAGATTTTGTCGTTGGAGTTCCGGGCGTCCAGATTGCTTGCACTACCTTGGGGCGAAGAACTAAACCGCCATTAGCCAATGCCCCGTACGCAACTGCCATTTGCAAGGGTGTTGCTGACATCAACCCCTGTCCAATTGCAAACTGTACGTTGTCGCCAACGTAATAACTGCGCCCTTCGTCGGCAGTAATTGCACCCGCTGCGGCTAAACGCTTTTTAAGGTCTTTGCCGGGTACTGTTCCGACGAATTCGTACGGCAGATCAATTTCGGTTGGTGCACCAAACCCAAATTGGCGAACTTCTTCTTCGAGCACAGGTCGGTTACCGCGTTCAGAAAAAATTTCTTCTCCAATTTTATAAAAAAACACGTCCGATGACACCGCTAATGCATCGACCACATTGACTCGGCCATAACGACATGGGGCGCCATTTCCGCACGTTGCATTTTTAAAAATACACTTAACGTTTAATTGACACCGTTCTTTTGGAATGCTCGTTAACTGGTAGTAGCCATCGTCTTTTAGGTAATACTTAGTACCGCCAACTAATTGTCCTGAATGCAAAGCCGCATAGGCAACAAATGGTTTAAAAGATGACCCCAAGTTGTATCTGCCAGATATTGCTCGATTGACCAATATTGATTGGTCTGGGTCATCGGTCACTGGAAAAATTTGTCCAAACTTTTCGGCGGAAATGCCAGAATTAAACCACCTATTATCAAAATTTGGATAACTCGCCATTGCCACTACCGCTCCAGTGTCATGGTTCAAGACAACTGCTGATCCAGCAGGAGCCTTGTAGTACGTCACTGCTGGATACTTGGGGTCAGGTACGCCATCCAGCATTACGGTGGCAGCTTCGGTTCGACGCCGAACCGATATTTCTGTCTGTAATGCCTGCTCGGTGAATTGTTGTATATCAAGGTCGATGCTGAGTTGGACATCATTTCCCGGAACTGGCTCTTTGCGGCCAAGTTCTCGCAATACATTGCCAAGTGAGTCAACTTCGTATTTTACAAAACCAGGGATTCCACGAAGAGCCCCCTCATAGGTCTGCTCAACCCCGAACTGCCCAACTCGCGCATTCGGGTCATACCCCAAATTTTTATACATTGAGATTTCGTTTTCTTTGATGGCTCCCAAAAACCCGATGATATGACTTGCTATTGGGGCGTACGGATATTCTCGGCGCCAATCTTCGCGAACATCAACTCCTGGAAAATCTTCAGATCGCTCTCGTAGAAAAATACCAATATCTTCTGCGACGTCTTCTTTGAGTGGGACTGGCTGCAGTGGGTCATAGCGTTTACTCTGAAAACGATCTTCAAATTCTTGAACTGTCACATTAAGAACGCCTGACAATCTGTCCCACATTTGTTGTCGGGGCAGATCGCGTGCGATAACTAAGCGGTCAATCGTTATTGTCAAGATTCTTTGATTATCGGCAACAATTCGACCTCGCACATCGGTGATTCGACCTCGTTCAGGAGTGAGTTTTACCATGCGCGACCGAACCTCTCGCACGCGCTCTTGTATTCCTTGCGCGTCGACGGTTTGCAAAAACCACAATCGGACGGTCAGAAGACCAATTAAAATAAGTGCAACAGATCCGAGCACAGCCAACCGTGAACGCTCTGGTCTGTCAGTCATTATCGAGCCTGACCTGGTTCAGCGAGAACCCACCGACACAGACGCTCTGCCGGAATTGTGACGGCCGCATTAGTGACACCCACGACAAGCGCTACAACCAAAATATGTCGATTCATTACCCCTTCGCGACCCACGATCGTGAGCGCCAAAGGCATGAAGAGCATTCCCAGCCCAGATGCCGCACCTGCCAGCAACATCTTGGTCCACCATGTGGGTTGATGGACGAAGGAATTAGTCATTCCGGCCAAGTAGCCAACAAGTGCAAAAACCACTGCGCCGAGCCCGAGCGGAGTGCTGAGCACGAGGTCGTACATCATCCCGATGATAAATCCCGCAATCGCTCCGATTTCTGAACCGCGCGCTAAACCACTGCTAGTTGAGAGCAACAACATGACCTGCAAGCAGACACCAAAGGGACGCATGGTATTAAAAATCGTTGTCTGAAACGACAACACAATTAATGCGACAAGAAACAACCGCGTTAACGGCTGTTGGGCAATGGCAAGAATCCTGTTCATGGTGCACTAGGCCGTTCAGTCGTTGGCTGATACAACAACACTCGAACAAAGTTCAGCGACTCAAGATTGGCAGCCACTTTGACTTCAAGTAATGGACCGAGTGTTCCAGATCGCGAGATGATGCGTGAGACAGTTCCGACAACAATGTCTGGAGGAGCAAGCGATGTCGCTCCACCAGACGACACGATCGGAGAACCAATGTAGACCACGCCAAAGCGTGGCTGATTCTCGATAAAACGCACGATTGGATTTCGTGATAGACCGCGACCCTCAAGAGCACCGGTTTCGCGTAATGGTAAATTCGCTCCTGGTGGCACTGTGATTTGAGAAACGTTTCCTTGTCCAGGTCGAATATCGCCTGCAACAGTGCTCTCAGATGACGGAGGGTTTTGCGATGCATTCGGCAGAGTCGCAATCGTGACACCAGGCGTAAAACCAGGGATCGTGCTTTTCGGAGCAATTGTTGTCGTGGTGGTTGTCGTGGAAGTAGTTGTTGTCGTTTGGTTTTCCGGAGACACCGAAACATTGTTCGGCACCGTTACTTTAGGCGGTGGTTGATTGACAATCTTGACTGACAAAGAATATGCCGGGTCAGTAATGAGCATGACAACAGCACGATCGTCTAGAGACTCCGTCACTTTGCCAATTAGTCCTGCAGCATTGAGAACAGGCATGCCAACTCGAATTCCACAACGTCGACCTCTATTGATTTCTACTGTCTGTGAAAAATTTGACGGGGATTGTCCCACTACCTGACCGGTGCATGAGTCAATCCCCGCAAGTGTGGGCAGTCCATTAAGCGCTAGCAATTCTTGTGCTTCGCGCACACCTGCGATATTGGCGATTGTTGCTCCTTCTTGACGGGCAATCAGATCTTTCAATCGTTTGTTGTCCTGAGAAACATCTCCATAATCCGTGATTCCATGCCAAATGTTGTTGATTGGAGTTGTCAGGACGCGGGTCGCTCCTTCAATCGGATGGAAAATAGCTCCGAACAATCGCCGTGCACTTGAGACCGAGGAACTGTTGCGAAGATCCATCGTGATGAGCAAGATTGAGGTCAGGGCAAGTATTGCAATGACTCGTCTTCGCGTTAGTCCGCCCATCAGAATGGTCTTGCCTAATACTCAAGGCTCGGTGAGGTCATCGTGCTACTCATTGCCTCAATGTTTTCAAGCGCCCTACCGGAACCAATGACTACTGCATACAGCGGATTCGTTGCGACATAACAGGGCATTCCAGTTTCTGTTGTTACCCGGTCAGTGAGTCCTGCGAGCAGTGCGCCTCCCCCTGACAAATAGATTCCGCGATCCATGATGTCGGCAGAAAGTTCTGGCGGCGTGCGATCCAGGGTTGCTTTTATAACGTCAACAATCGCTGATACTTGCTCGGCAATTGCTTCACGAACATTCTCTGATGAAATTTCAACTGTCTGAGGTAATCCAGACACAGTATTTCTGCCACCAATATCAGCAGAGATTTCTTGTGCCATCAGAGTTGCAGAACCCATTTGAATCTTTATTTCTTCAGCAGTGTTCTCACCAATGTCTAGCGAAAACTCGCGACGCACATAGGACACGATCGCCGCATCAATCTCATCACCCGCAACGCGAACACTTTGCGACACCACGATGCCCCCAAGAGACACCACAGCAACCTCTGTGGTTCCGCCACCAATATCAACAATCATGTTTCCGCTGGGTTCATGCACCGGAAGGTCCGCCCCGATCGCCGCCGCCATTGGCTCTTCAATGATGTAGACCGGTTTTCGTGCCCCTGCGTACTCAGCCGCATCCTGGACTGCTCGTTGCTCGACGCCCGTGATTCCGGAGGGAACACAAATAATCATTCGTGGTTTGCTCCAACGACTATTTGAGACTTGCTGAATGAAATATCTCAGCATTTTTTCACAGACATCAAAGTCAGAGATCACGCCATCTCTTAAAGGCCTCACGACTTTGATGTTGGCGGGAGTTCTGCCCAGCATCCGCTTCGCCTCGAATCCCACGGCGACGGGCCTGCCATCGCGAATATCTATGGCCACGACTGAAGGCTCATTGAGCACTATCCCTTGCCCGCGTACATACACCAAGGTGTTGGCAGTTCCGAGATCTATGGCGATATCTCGACCAATGGATAAGGGATTTTTGCGGGTCATAAGGTGTGATCTCGAGTGCGGGTCTTTACTCGCTTGAGTTACCTCACAGTGTAGTGACGAACCAACTAGAGGTGAGGGAAGAAGATGCCCAGTTCTCGAGCCGCAGAGTCTGCTGAATCGCTACCGTGGACAAGGTTTTCCGTGAATTCTGTGCCGAGATCACCTCGAATTGTGCCAGATGCAGCACCGCGAGGATTTGTTGCTCCCATCATTTGGCGCACGATCTCCCATGTGTCATCTGGGCCTTCAAGCGCCATCGCCACAACAGGCCCTCTGGACATAAATGCCACAAGGTCGGCATAGAAAGCTTTTCCTTGGTGTTCTTCGTAGTGGCGTCCCAAGATCGCGCCGTCAAGAACTCGTAATTCCATCGCCACAATCGTGAGACCTTTTTTTTCAAAACGGCTAACGATGTCTCCGACGAGACCACGCTCGACAGCATCGGGTTTGAGTAATACAAGTGTGCGGTTCGACATGAGCCACAGGCTATTGGAAAATATCGTATTTTTGACAGCCTCAGGGAAGGATTCGACGTAGATACGGTCGTGCCGCACCAACGACATACAACGATCCTGCAATCAAAATGGCATCATCGGACGACGCATCTTGCACTGCCCGGTCGCATGCTTCTTCTACCGAACGTAAAGCCACTACTTCAGTGCAGCCAAGTTTCTGCGCCGCTTCAGCGATTTCTTGGCTATTTCGTGCTCTTGGCGAGGGAGCCGTACAACAGATGACAAGATCGAATTCGTCAGCACGAAGCGCAGACAGTGTGTCGTGTACATCTCTGCCCTGCAGCGCACCAACTATCAGGATTCGTCTTCCGGGGGGATCAAAATCCTCGAAAAATACTTGGGCACAGACGTCAGCGCCAGCAGGGTTGTGCGCACCATCAAGAATGATGAGTGGCTGATATCCCACAATCTCAAAACGACCTGGCATTTTTACGTTGCCAAACGCTTCTTCTACAGTGTCAAAATATAACGGAGCACGAAAAAACTCTTCTACTGCCATCAGTGCAACCGCAGCATTTTCACCCTGATGTGCTCCGTGTAAAGGCAAATACAGTTCTGCAAAATCACCCCGCGGGGTTCGGAGATGCAGTAGTCGACCACCTAACGCCAATTGATTATCGACAACGCTAAAATCTTCACCCTTGAGGACTACTTGGTCGCTCGGTTCAGATCGAAAAATCTCAACAAGATGTGGCCGAGTCTCGCCAACAACCACGGATGAATTGCCCTTGATGATGCCTGCCTTCTCCCGAGCGATATCAGATAATTCAGGACCAGCAAACTCTGTGTGGTCAAGAGCAATATTGGTAATAACCGCGACATCGGCATTCACTACGTTTGTGGCATCCCACCTACCGAGCATGCCAACTTCAACAACAGCGACATCTACAGAATTATCAGCAAACCAACGAAAAGCCGCGGCAGTGACAATCTCGAAATAACTAGGCCGCACGCCTGCCAAAACCTCGGCGTCGGCTACGGCCGTTATCGCAATTCCAAATTCTTCATCAGATATTGGTTCGCCATCGATCATCAGACGTTCATTAATTTTTTCAAGATGTGGGCTTGAGTACGTTCCGACGCGCAAACCATGTGCGATTAATAATTGCGTAATTATCTGACTGGTTGACCCTTTGCCATTTGTACCAGTGACATGAACAACCCGAAACAAATTCTGTGGATCATCTAGAACAGATAACAAACGTATCGTTTTGTCAAGAGATGGCGACTCAATTCGACCCGTCTTGTCATACGAAGCATGCTCATCCAGATAACGCAGCGCGTCAGCAAAAGTCACAGCTACGAAGCAGCACGCCGCGGACGCGCAACGCGATTCGGCGCTCGTGGAACTACTTGTGGCTTCGTTTTTTGAAGCACGTTCTCAACGTCCATAATAACTTTGGCGATGTCTGTGCGGCTTGGCAGTTCATACATCGTGTCAAGCAGTATTTCTTCTAAAATTGAACGCAGTCCCCGAGCACCGGTGCCTCGCTTCAGTGCCAAATCTGCAATTGCTCCCAGCGCCGCCGTGGTGAACTCGAGTTCGACATCTTCAAACTCAAAAAGCTTCTGGTACTGCTTCACAAGAGAGTTTTTTGGCTCGGTCAGGATTTGAATCAGAGACGAACGGTCTAGAGCATTGACCGCCCCGACCATCGGCAATCGACCAACGAATTCTGGAATCATGCCAAACTTTAAAAGGTCTTCTGGAAGAACTTGGGCAAACAAATCACCTGGATCTTTTTCTGCTTTGGATTTTACTGTTCCGTGAAAACCGACACCTTTGTGACCGATTCGTTGCTCGATAATTTGTTCGAGACCAGCAAACGCTCCGCCGCAGATGAACAAGACATTCGTCGTGTCGATTTGAATGAATTCTTGATGGGGGTGCTTTCGTCCCCCTTGAGGCGGCACAGAGGCGACCGTTCCTTCAAGGATTTTTAGCAACGCTTGCTGCACGCCTTCTCCTGATACATCCCGCGTGATGCTCGGGTTCTCTGATTTACGCGCAACCTTGTCGATCTCATCAATGTAAACAATTCCGGCCTCAGCCTTTTTTACGTCAAAGTCGGCGGCCTGAAGCAACTTCAGCAAAATGTTCTCAACGTCTTCACCCACGTATCCGGCTTCAGTAAGAGCGGTTGCATCTGCAATCGCAAACGGCACATTGAGAAGACGTGCCAATGTCTGAGCCATGTGCGTTTTACCGCAACCAGTTGGGCCTAGCAACAAGATATTGCTTTTTGCGAGTTCAACTTCGTCGCGGCGTACTCCACTGTTTTGTTGCTGATATTGCACGCGGCGATAATGATGAAAGACCGCAACTGCCAAAACTTTTTTTGCCTGATCTTGACCTACGACATATTGATCAAGAAATTCACGGGTCTCTTGTGGGGTCGGAAGCACCTCAAAGCGCACATCACCTTTTTCGGCGAATTCTTCTTCGATGATTTCGTTGCAAAGATCAACACACTCATCGCAGATATAGACACCAGGTCCAGCAATAAGTTTTTTGACTTGCTTCTGCGATTTACCGCAGAACGAGCACTTCAGAATCTCTCCTGAGTCTCCAAATTTTGCCACGAGGCGCCTCTCGGTTGTGGTCAGCGAATTGGGCCGGAACGGTCCGTTAACTGACGCGATGAAATCACATCATCGATAATGCCATACGCGAGGGCCTCATTTGCTTCCATTACGAAATCTCGGTCAGTATCGGCATGAACCCGTTCTGTGGTCTGGCCCGTATGAAAGGCCAAAACCTCTTCCAGAAGGTCCCTCATGCGCATAATTTCACGAGCGGCGATCTCAAGATCGGTGACTTGGCCGTATCCGACTTGGCCGTAGGGCTGATGCAGCATCACTCGGCTGTGTGGCAACGCAAGGCGCTTACCTTTGGTTCCGGCTGCGAGCAGCACTGCTGCGGCTGAGGCTGCCTGTCCCAAACAAATCGTGGCAATGTCATTTTTAATGAACTGCATGGTGTCATAGATAGCGAACAGCGCTGTGATGTCACCGCCTGGACTGTTGATGTAAATGTTGATATCACGATCTGGGTTTTCGCTCTCAAGATGGATGAGTTGCGCACACATCAGGTTGGCAATGGTGTCGTCGATGGGTGTTCCCAAAAAAATAATGTTTTCTTTGAGCAACTTGCTGTAGAGGTCATAGACACGCTCGCCACGACTGGTCTGTTCGGTCACACTTGGTACGTAATAGTTCTGAAAATTCACTCTGCATCCTTTGTGTCGTGGTCGTGGTCGTGGTCGTGGTCGTGGTCGTGGTCGTGGTCGTGGTCGTGGTCGTGGTCGCTGTGCCCTAACACTGTGTCACGCTCAAGGGTGTTGCCGTCGGCATCCACAAACTCCACGTTGTGCAGCAGCCAATCGAGGGTCTTGGATTTGCGTATTTGGGTTGTCAAGTCCTGCACCGCATCGTTTTGTTCGTAAGCCTTGCGCACTTGGGCTGGTGACTGTTGCACGCGCACAGCGATTATTTCGTACTCAGATTCAATGTCTTCGTCCGTCACTTCAATCTTTTGAGCAACGCCAACTGCTCGAAGCGCAAGATCGACTTTGACGGCCTTTTGTGACTGTGCCTTGAGACCCTCAATAAACGACTCAGGGTCTTGACCAGTCGCCGACAGCCATTGATCAAGGGCGATTCCCTGTTGTTGAAACTGCGAAATCGTGTTTTGGACACGCCCTTGAAGATCGCCATTGACCATTGACTCGGGCGCTTCAATGTCAACAAGTTCGGCCAAGCCATCAGTGACTTTGTCAACGACAGAGTTTCGCATCTGATTGAGTCGTCCCGTGGTGAGCCGTTCAAGGGTTGAATCTTTCCAAGCGGCAACAGAATCAAATTCAGGAATGGTGTTTTGTATCCACTCGTCAGTGAGTTCAGGCAGATCAAGTGTTTGAACTTTTTGTACCTTCACGACAAAGTCCGCTGGTATTTCGGTTCCGTTTGGGGTTGCTGTAAATGTCAGTTCTGCTCCTGCAACTGCACCTATGAGTTGATCGTCAAAGCCAGGAGCAACCCATCCGCGACCAATCTCGTATGTCCAATCCTCGGTATTGAGGCCAACGACTGGTTCTCCGTCTCGTAAACCAGCAAGATCGACAATGACGTAATCACCTGTCACAGCGGCACGATCGATGTCAGTCAAAACACCGTGACGACGTCGCTCTCCGATGATGACTTCTTCAAGGTTTTCATCTGTTACTTCTGGAGACGGCAGTTCTATGCGCAACCCCGTGTATCCCGGCACAGTTATTTCTGGGCGAATTTCACAGGTCGCATCAAATTTTACTACTCCTGCTTCTTGCCCTTCTTTTAGTTCAACATCTGGAGTGGCAATAATGTCCACATCATGTTCGCGCACGGCACGACTGAGATATTCCGGAATTGCATCCTGAATTGCTTGCGTTCGCGCAGCATCTTTACCGATGCGAGCCTCCACTACTTGACGGGGTGCCTTGCCAGGACGAAATCCAGGGAGACGGATTTCTTTGGCGATCTTTCGAAAGGCCGCATCGATTTCGCGATCAAACTCGGCTTCTTCTAGTTCGATGGATAACTTGACTTTGTTGCCTTCGAGGGCCTCTAGAGTACTTTTCACAGGCTCCGAAGTGTATCGGCGTCACGCTCAGGGTGCGTACTTGTCCGATTGCTTCGCTGTTCGGGGGTGTCATGAGCAAGACTAAGAACATGCCGCTCTGGAAACCCCATGCACTTGCCCATCCCCACGAAGGACAAATTGATCTCAAGCTCGGAGACACCGTGATGAGCACTGTTGACCTAGATGGTGTCGAACTCGGCACCCACGGAAAGGTGGTTCTTGCCAATGGCTTTAACTGGCAGCGCTATCGAGTGCTGTTTGTGACGGGTCACGAACGTGGTGACCTTGATCACCGTCATCTCGCTCCAATCGGAAAAACTGCGCGTCGTCTTGCTCGCGAAGCAAAACGTGCACTTTAAACGGTAGATTCTTTGCTACCGGGGAGTGGCGCAGCTTGGTAGCGCGCCTGGTTTGGGACCAGGAGGCCGGGGGTTCGAGTCCCCCCTCCCCGACGTGATTAATGAAATAGATTCAGCGAAATACATTGCGTTTTCCTCGCTGAAGAGCAACGGAACACCAGTCTCAACCGCCGTGTGGGTGGTGCCGTTTGCAGACGGTTACGGCTTCACCACCAGTGCTTCATCATTTAAAATCAAACGCATCACCAAGAATCCCAACATCACTGTTTGCGTGTGCGACCGCAGTGGTGCAGTCAAACCCGATGCCACGATCTACCACGGAACATCCTGTGTGCTGGATGAAATATCATCCGAGCAAGTCGCCCGAGCAATTCGCTCCAAATATTTCGTATTAGGGCGCTTGCTTCATATATTCGGCTCTGTTTCAGGGGTGTTGAGACCATCCAAGCGAGTCGGCAATACGGCTATAAAATTTGTTCTTCAGAATTAATCTCACTGTCTTTGAGTTTTTTGGAATAAGGGGCGTTAGTGTTTTGGGGGCACTTCGGTGCGCCCATTGGTACACACCGGTATCTGTGGCTTTATCCCCTTATCATTGGAGAATATTATGGTGGACGAACGTCCCCTCACTTTTGCAGACCTCGGTTTGCCTGCGCCCCTAGTCGCCGTACTTGACGAACAAGGAATCACAGCACCATTTCCCATCCAGATCGCGGCAATTCCTGACGCGCTTGCTGGTCGCGACACATTGGGTCGCGGACGTACAGGTTCAGGCAAAACGCTTTCTTTCGTTCTGCCGATGCTTGCCCGTCTTGACGAATCAAATTTTGAACGCCGTCCCAACTCGCCGCGCGCGGTGATCTTGGTCCCTACGCGTGAGTTAGCCAATCAAGTGCGCGACGTACTTGCGCCATTTGCTCGTGCGTTACACATGCGTTTCACCACTGTCTATGGAGGCGTTGCTTACAACGGCCAAATTCAAGCCATGCGTGACGGAGTTGACGTTGTCGTTGCTTGCCCAGGTCGACTTGTTGACCTCATGGAATCAGGGCATGTTCGCATGGATGATGCTGAAGTGACAGTGCTCGACGAAGCCGACCACATGGCTGACCTTGGATTCTTGCAACACGTCAAGCAGATTCTTGATGACACTCCAAAAGATTGCCAGCGACTGCTGTTCTCTGCCACTCTTGATCGCGGAATCGCTGGACTTGTCAAGACGTACCTCAACAATCCAGTCACACACGAGGTTGACTCAGATCAGTATCAAGTTGACGAAATGGAGCATCACGTATTGCATGTCAATACAGATACTCGCGTTGCTGTCATCGCAGATCTGTGTGCAGCACCCGGAAAATCACTCGTCTTCACTCGCACCAAGCATGGTGCCAAGCGCTTGACAGAACAGCTCATCAAAGCGGGCGTTCCTACTCTTGAACTGCACGGCAACTTGTCACAAGCAGTGCGTGCCAAGAACCTCGCTGCGTATTCCTCCGGCAAAGTTGAGACACTTGTTGCCACGGACATCGCTGCACGCGGAATTCACGTTGACGACATCGCCATTGTTATTCATGCTGATCCACCAGAAGAACACAAGGCTTTCTTGCATCGCTCTGGTCGAACAGCGCGTGCTGGAGCATCAGGCACGGTCGTCACCATGATGACCGATCAGCAACGTCGCTCTGTAAAAAAACTCACACAAGAAGCCGGCATCACTGCGACAACAACAAAAGTTGCTCCAGACGATACGTTCTTGCAAACACTTGCTCCAGGTGAGCGAGTGTTCCGTGAAATGCCAAGCATTGAAGACCCACGCGGGCCTCGTCGCGAAGGCGGCGGTCGCTCAGGCGGCGGTCGCTCAGGCGGACGTTCAAGTGGACCACGTCGTGAAGGCGGCGGATACGGTGGCGGTCGTCGTCGTGAAGGCGGCGGCGGATACGGTGGCGGTCGTTCAAGTGGACGTTCTGATGGACGCTCTCATGGACCACGTCGTGAAGGCGGCGGAGAACGATCTTCTCCCCGCCCAGCTCGCGTTCAATAGGTAAAGCCATGCGCGTCGTCGCGGGCATGAGTGATCGAATACCCCTTAACGAGACAGCTCGCTACGCGCAACGAATCGAAGCACTTGGCTATGACGTATTGCATGTGCCTGAGACAATTCATGACTCCATGTCGGTGGCCTTGCTTGCACTCGAGCACACCACAACCCTGCGTGTACAAACAAGCCTGACGCTCGCGTTTCCGCGAAGCCCGATGCTCCTGGCGTTACAAGCGTGGGACTTGTCACTGATGAGTGGTGGACGATTTGATCTTGGACTCGCTACGCAAATCAAACAAAATATCGAAGGCCGTTTTGGCGTGCCTTGGAGTTCTCCTGCAGAGCGCATGGGTGATTACGTTGCCGCTGTGCACGCTTGTTGGAGTTCTTTTAGCACTGGCGAAACACTCAATGTGCACACCGACAACTACACGCTCACCCGTCTTCAACCATTTTTTAATCCTGGACCACTACCCCATGATTCTCCCCGTATCTGGTTAGGCGGCGTCAATGACAAAGCGTGCGAATTGGGTGGCGCTATTGCCGATGGCTTTGTGACTCATCCGACAAATTCGCATCCGCGATACCTTCGAGAGCGATGTCTCCCTGCATTACGCAAGGGGCAGCAATCCGTTGGTCGCGCTATTGACTCTGTCCCACTTGTTGGTGCAATTCCTATCGTGACGGGTCGCACACCTGATGATCTCGAAGACAGTCGTGGGCATCAACGCGCCGTACTCGCTTTTTTGTATTCGACACCCGCATACCGACGGACGCTTGAACTATTTGGCTGGCAAGAACTCGGCGAAAAACTTCAGCACATGACTCGAAAAAATGATTGGGCGCAACTAAGCGAACTCATCACCGATGACATCTTTGAAACTTTGGTCCCTCACGCCACATGGGCTGACCTTCCATCTGTGCTTTCGTCGTGGTTCTCCGGTCTGCTCGACGGAGTTTTGGTGCAACCGCCATCTGACCCAGCACATGATGGCGAGTTTGCCTCAGTTGTCAAGGCGATTGCTGTCATCTAGGGAATGAAAAGCGCAATGCGATAGTTTCTCATTGTGGGAATTTTTCGCAATCTACAAAGCGTCATTCGCTTTCGAAAACCTGAATTCTCCCGTAGTCGGCGCAGATTTGATCGCGCTGCCAACATTGACGACCTAAGAGCAATCGCTCAAAGGCGCCTGCCTGGTGGAATATTTGACTACATCGACGGTGCAGCACAAGATGAGTGGTCCGCGCGCAACAACGTTGCGGCATATTCTCGTATCGAACTTCGTCCTCGGATCCTTCGCGATGTCAGCGTGATTGACACAAGCGCAATGCTTCTTGAAAAAAAGACACCACTCCCTTTTATTCTTGCTCCAACTGGTTTTTCACGCATTGCTCACTCACAAGGAGAACTCGCAGTTGCAAGAACGGCAGACAAGTTTGGGTTGGTGTATTGCCACTCAACACTGGCAACGCGATCAATCGAAGAAGTCGCTGCTGTCTCAAGTGGTGAACAATGGTTTCAGGTCTACATGTGGAGAGATCGAGGGATGTTGCGAGACATCTTGCAACGTCTTCGTGCCTGCGGATATACCGCACTCGCACTCACCGTGGACACCGCAGTGCTTGGACGTCGCGAACGTGATGTGCGTCGAGGATTCACTCTGCCACCCAAGATAGGACTCGACACAATTGTTGACGGCATTCGTCATCCGTCATGGACATGGGACTTTATTCGCAATGAGCCCATTACATTTGCAAATGTCGCTACGGACTCACGCGGATCTGGTGGCTCAGCAGTCTCGCTCTCCACATACATCAACGAACAGTTTGATCCATCAATCACGTGGGATGCAGTTGAGTGGTTACAGGCCGAGTGGAACGGTCCCCTCTTTATCAAAGGTATACAAGACACGCAAGATGCTGTGATTGCAGCCAAGATGGGAGTCGCCGGAATCATGGTGTCAAATCACGGCGGACGCCAACTCGATGGTTCGCCTGCGCCAATAGATCTCATTGAACCAATCGCTCAACTCGTACAGGGTCAACTCACAATTATCTGCGAAGGTGGCATTCGTCGGGGTTCTGATATTTTCAAAGCGCTTGCGCTCGGTGCAGATATCTGCGCAATCGGTCGAGCCCACTTTTACGGGCTCGGTGCTGCTGGCGAACAAGGAGTTGTGCGGGCAATCGAGATGCTCCAAGATGAACTGACGCGAACGATGGCACTCAGTGGCGTTCGCACTATTTCTGAAATTACGCGAGACCTAGTGCGTACTGCTCGCTAGCAGAATTATTTTTGCCAGTGCTGCGTGAGCACATCAACAGCAAGAATTGGATCAGCAATCATCCACCAGTGCCCAAGGCCTTGAAGCGTCACCGTTTTAGCACCACACGCGTCGGCCGTGTTGGCCGCCATCTGGGGAGTTCCGGGGAAATGGTCTTCTGTCGGAATAATGACAAGGCCACGGGGTTGTTGAGTGGTGCTGAGGCGTTCACCAAGAGATTTCATCGCGGGTTGTGCAGCGGAGCGATAGAGAGCCAAGATGCAACGACCCATCTCAGCATTGAGGGCCGACCCGACATCGTGTGCAATGTCGTGTGTCATTCCCAGACTTATCAATACAGCCACCTTGTCCGATGCTGACATGTTGATGAAACCATCAATTGCTTCTTCTCCTGCTTCTGAGGTTTGCCACACGCGAGCGTTGTCATGCCAGATGTATTCGGGATCAAGCAATCCGCCGCAATCCGCCGCCCAACTGAGAACGAGATCTGGTCGCGTTGCTACCACGCCATAGGTATGGCCAGCACCCCAGTCATGTCCGACAAGATCGATGGAACCACCGATATTTTCAAGTTGTTGGATGAGCCATTGGGTATAACTCGTTTGAGTTGCGTCCCAGCCTGTTGGTGTTGGCGCACCAAAGCCCGGTGGCGAAAGCAAAACAACATCATGTATGTCGCGATGGACCAACTCAGCCACAACGAGGCTCCAGATTGCGCTGGTCTCAGGGTTGCCGTGTACAAAAACCTTGGTCATTTTGATATTCCTCTACATAATCTCTTCTGCTGGAGCCAAGAACTGCGACTGATACAACTCATAATAAGGCCCCTTGCATTCGAGCAAGACCTCGTGAGAACCCTGCTCAACGATGCGACCTTTTTCCATCATCAAAATAATATCCGCATCGCGAATAGTTGAAAGCCTATGTGCAATGACAAAACTGGTGCGCTTCGACCGTAGCGCCGACATTGCTTTTTGGATCAGAACCTCAGTGCGCGTATCAACAGAGCTAGTCGCTTCATCAAGAATCAGAATTGTTGGATCTGCAAGAAAGGCTCGCGCAATAGTGAGCAATTGCTTTTCTCCTGCGCTCACGCTTCCCCCTTCGTCGCTCAAGATCGTGTCGTATCCATCCGGAAGCGAGTGCACAAAACGATCGACATAGGTCGCTTTTGCCACTGCCATGATCTGATCTTCTGAGGCACTCGGATTACCGTATGCAATGTTTTCTCGTATGGTTCCGCCAAACAGCCACGTGTCTTGCAGCACCATCCCAATATTGGACCGCAGATCGCGTCTGGGCATCTTGGCAATATCGTGACCGTCCAACGTGATGCAGCCATTGTCCAACTCATAAAAACGCATGAGCAAATTGACAAGCGTTGTTTTGCCGGCTCCCGTTGGTCCGACTATCGCCACCGTTGTTCCGGGTTCTGCAACGAGCGACAAGTCTTCAATTAGTGGCGTCTCTTTGCTGTACGAAAATCCAACGTTGATGAACTCGACGCGTCCGGTGACGAGAGCATCATCGAGATGAGACTCGACATCGGGTGACTGCTCTTGCGCATCGAGTAACTCAAAGACTCTTTCAGCAGACGCGATACCCGACTGCAAGACATTCATCATTGACGCAGTTTGCGTTAAAGGTGCGGTGAACAAGCGTGAGTACTGGATAAATGCCTGAATGTCTCCGAGTCCCAGTGATCCTGAAGCGACGCGAACTCCACCGACAACCGCAATTGCGACGTAGTTAAGATTGCCAATAAACATCATTGCTGGCTGAATCGCGCCAGACATAAATTGCGCACCAAAACTGGCGTCATGTAATTCTTCATTGATAGTGGCAAAGCGATCTTCAACTTCTCCTTGTCGACCAAATGCTTTGACGATTGCGTGGCCGGTAAACGCTTCTTCAACAAGGCCGTTGAGTTTTCCGGTGTGCATCCACTGGGCTATGAAGCGTTTTTTTGATCGTGAGGCAATCTGCTTCATGGTGATGAGAGAACTTGGCACCATAAGCATGGCAATCAAAGCCAAAATAGGTGAAATAAGAAACATCATCACAATCACCCCAACGATTGTGAGCAAGGACGTCAGTAATCCGCTTAATGATTGCTGCAGGCTTTGAGCAATGTTGTCAATATCGTTCGTTACACGACTCAATAGATCTCCGCGCGAATTCTTGTCGACATAACTAAGCGGCAGACGATGCAACTTCGCTTCAACATCTTGGCGTAATTGATACATGGTTCGCTGCACCACACCAGACATGATGTAGGACTGCAGATACGCCAGACAAAACGACGAGACATAGAGCAAGAGCGCTAACCATAAAATACGATGAAGTTTTGAGAAATCTATTTCATTGACACCGTTTCGGCGCAACAGTCCGTCGAACACAACGTCAGTTGCATGACCCAAGATCCGAGGCCCAAGAACGACGAGCGTCACACTGGTGACAGCCAGAACCAGGACTAACAAAACGAGAACGCTCTCTTGGGACATTCGGCGCATCAAACGTCGCGATGTTGTACCAAAGTCTTTCGAGCGTTCCATTGGCACGCCAACACTGGTCATCCTCCCTGTACCTGGGCCACCTCGAGTTTCAGATACAGGTGGTCGGTGCAGATCTTCTTGCGCTTGGGTTGAGTCGGGCGACTCTTTCATGCTGCCCCCTCATCAATGCTTAGTTGGGACGCAACAATTTCTTGATAGGTCTGGCATGTGGCCATAAGTTCATCATGAGAGCCAAGCCCCATCACGAGACCGTCTTCTAGAACCATGATCTGTTGTGCATTGCGAATTGTTGACACACGCTGCGCCACCACGACAACTATTGACTCAGAAACATAGGGAATCATGGCAGACCGCAAACGAGCATCAGTCGCTAGATCAAGAGCCGAAAATGAATCATCAAATAGATAGATTTCAGGTCGATGCACAAGGGCACGCGCTATTGCTAATCGCTGTCGCTGTCCTCCCGAGACGTTGGCCCCACCTTGAGAAATTGGTGCGTTCAGCCCACCTGGCATTTGTTCGACAAAATCCGCTGCCTGAGCAATGTGCAATGCCTCCCACATCTCTTCCTCCGTTGCATCGGGCTTGCCATAACGAAGGTTTGAGGCAACTGATCCGGAGAATAGATACGGCTTTTGCGGAATCACTCCGACTCGTGACCACAGTATGTGCGGCGCAAGTTTGCGCACATCAACTCCATCTACGTATACGACTCCTGTCGTGGCGTCTGTCAAACGGGGAATCAAGTTCATCAACGTTGTCTTACCTGACCCGGTGCTTCCGATAATTGCCAAAACTTCGCCAGCACGACACGTAACACTGACGTCATGCAACACTGGTTGAGCAGCCCCCGGATAACTAAATCCGACATGTTTGAGTTCAAGTGACGCGATATCTAACACTTGTGTAATGGGGTTTTTGGCTACCAGGATCGAGATCGGCGTGTTCAGGACTTCTTGAATTCGTTCGGCACTCACAGTCGCTCTTGGCAACAGTGCAGCCATAAAAGTTGCCATCATGACCGCCATCAAGATCTGAATGAGATATGTCAAAAAGGCAATCATTGAACCAACCGAAATCGAACCATCGGCAATTCTGTTGGAACCTATCCACAACACGGCGACACTAGAGATATTTACTACAACGTTGACGATCGGAAACATCAAGGCCATAAGACGACCTGATCGAAGTGCCGTGTCAGTTAGCAATTCATTACCGTGAGCAAAACGTTCAGACTCTTGTGGCTCGCGAACAAATGCGCGCACAACCCTTACTCCCGTGAGCTGTTCACGCAACATCTGATTTATGCGATCAATCCGCTCTTGCATCAAACGAAATTGGGGAACCATTCGCACCAGCACTATTCCTAAAATGACAACGAGTAGCGGGATCGCCACAACAAGGATCCACGAGAGGCCGACATCTTGATTAAGGGCAAGAATAAAACCGCCGATAGCGGTGATTGGTGCGGCTACCAACATCGTGCATGTTGTCAGGACAAGCATTTGCACCTGTGCAACGTCATTGGTGATACGTGTGATGAGTGATGGCGCTCCAAAATGAGTCATCTCTTGTGCGGAGAAGTCATTGACTTGATGGAAGAGTCCCGCTCGAACATCGCGTCCGAATCCCATCGACGCCCGTGATCCAAAATATACGGCGGCAATAGCGAAAACGACTTGCACACAAGTGATGCCGAGCATCACTGCCCCGACGCGCCAGATGTATCCCGTGTCACCGAGTGCAACGCCTCGATTAATAATGTCGGCGTTTAATGTTGGCAAAAAAAGCGCAGCGAGCGTCTGCACTGTCTGAAACACGAGCACCCACGACAACAGCGACCAATACCGTCCAAGATATGTCTTGAGAAGATCGCGCAGCATCCGAGGACTACTACTCAGTTATCGCAAAAGCACGAGTGAACTGCATGACACCGTCATCTAAAGGAGCCTTTCGAAACATCTTTTTGTCCGCACCATAATTTTGTGGATTCACCCATGGTGCATGATCACCTTGCTTTGGCATCAGGTGCATTGTTCTTTCCATGTAGCCGGCTGAAAAACCATCGATCCATGATCGTGCTGACATCCCAAGATCTTGTTGGCGCAATTGTGGCGTGCACTGGTCGGTATTGGTTTTGGTCATATGGTTCAGCAAACGACACACATATTCACACGTCAAGTCAGAACGCAAAGTCCATGACGCATTGATATAGCCAAACGATGAAGCCATGTTGGGTACTCCGGAGTATGAGCAACCCTTGTATGTCCATGTTTGAGCGAAATCAATCGTTTCACCGTCGACGACAAAATCCATCTCGCCAAGTGTGACCATCTGTAGACCAGTCGCTGTCACAATGATGTCTGCGTCAAGATGCTGACCCGACGCAAGTTCGACTCCGGTTCGTGTAAATGTCGTAATCTGATCCGTCACGACAGAGGCTTTTCCGGTGCGAATTGACGTGAACAAATCGCTATTGGGAACCAGACACAGCCGTTGATCCCACGGGTTGTAACTGGGAGTGAAGTGCGTATCAACGTCATAATCAGGACCCAGTTCGGCACGAACTAATCCCAACAGCTGCTCTTTGATTTTTTCAGGTTCAGTACGAGTCTTTTTATAGACAATTTGTTGCATCGTGGTGTTTTTGAGGCGCGTCAATCGATACGCCATCTTTTGTGGCAAGAACTTGCGCAGTTTGTCAGCGATTGGGTCATTGTCCGGACGCGAAACGACATACGTGGGCGAACGCTGCAGCATTGTTACATGACCTGCCGTGGCTGTCATCGCTGGCACCAATGTCATCGCCGTGGCTCCAGAACCAATCACTACAACTTTTTTTCCCGCGTACTCTAGGTTCTCTGGCCACTTTTGTGGATGAACAATGGTTCCTTCATACTTATCAATACCGGCGAACGCTGGTGTGTAGCCATTTTTGTAGCTGTAGTAGCCCGAGCACATAAAAAGAAAATTGCATGTCAATGCAACGTCTTGTCCTGTTGCGCTGTCTTGAGTGTGTACGGTCCATTGGGCATTGTTGCTCGACCACTCCGCCCGAGAGACGAAATGACCAAAACGGATATGTCCACCAATGTTGTTCTCGCTCACCGTCTCACGCAGATACTCAAGAATTGCTGGCCCATCTGCAATCGACTTTGCCGCCGTCCATGGTTTGAATCTGTAACCAAGCGTGTGCATATCGCTATCGGAGCGAACTCCGGGATACCGGAATAGATCCCATGTTCCGCCAAGATCTTGACGTCCTTCGAGAATCACGTATGTGCGATCAGGACACATCGTTTGTAAGTGGTATGCCGCCCCTATCCCCGATAGGCCCGCACCAACCACTATCACATCAAAATCTTCGACCATACACGTACTTTCTAACAAAAGAACACAACATGAATGACCTTAGTTGGCGCAAACAAAAAAGCACTTGTCGTCAGGCAACTGCTTGACCATGGCGAAGCAATTTGCCGGGTGTTGCCCCAGAACATTCACCGTCCTGGAAAGTAATTTCTCCGTTCACGATGGTCCATCGCCAACCTGTTGCCTTTTGAATCCGTCGCCATGCTCCGCCTGGCCAGTCATACACGCGCTCGGTAGGCAAAAGACCAAGTTCTTCGAGGTCGTAGACAACAATGTCTGCCGGTCGTCCGATTTCGATTGTTCCGCGATCCATGAGACCCGCCACTTGAGCCGTGTAGGCCGATAGTCGCCAGTGAGCCTCTTCAAGATCCATCACATTGTGGTCACGTACCCATGTGGCTAAGAACTCAGTGGGATAAGAACCAGTTGTCAAAAATTTCGTATGTGCTCCGCCATCTGAAAGCCCCGGAACAGAGTACGGCGATGTCGCAATTTCTTTCATCACTGTTGGGTCGATATCCCTTGGTGTACTTTGCCACCCAGCGCGCAAGTCCGAAGCCAAAGAAATGTCCAACAGAGCATCAATCGGATGACATCCAAGACCCTCCGCAATTTCGGCGACCGAGTGGCCTTCCCATCGGCGTAACTCGGGATCGTCAACGGTCACATACGCAAGCAAAAGATCCGGCAATGAAACACCTAGCCGTTCTTCACGGTCTTCAGTGCCACCTCCAGCAAGTGGAGCCTTGCCACTCGCCCATTCTTCATGAAGTGCTGCACGACGAATTGGATCACGCATCTTGTCCATTCGCTCTGGGATGGTTCCCATGGTGAGATCGCGCCATAGAGGTGACGAATCAAAAAGATTCCAGTCTTCAAGCGTGAACTCGTAGTTGATTGAACATGTCACTGCTTGTGCCACCACACGATTTCCGCGAGCGTTCGTTTGTGCCAACCACTCAATGACTTTTTTGTACGACTGTGCTGGAGCACCATGTTGATCTGTCGTCGGGGCAAGCACATTGTAAATCACCGGGCGCCCGCTGTGAACAGCCAACATTTCAGCAGCGCCAGGATCACCGATCATCTGGATACCACCTGTTCCGATTCGACCAAGCACCTCGGCCAAAAAGATCAGATCCTCTTGAGCCATCAGGTCTGTAATCATCGGCGTGCCATCATGGTCGCGCTGAATAGAACCGCGTCCCAACAATTGTGCAGACCATCCACATGCCCCGGCACTCATCGCTTCTGTTAACAATCGCTCCACTTCGTTGCGTTCTGATGTCGTCATCGGTCGAGACTTTGCTTCTTCAACCGAGCCCATCACCCACACCAATAGTGGATTAATTCCGAGGAAGGACATGACGTTCACACCCTTTGGCGTGCGTGCAATCGAATCAAGAAACTCCGGATATGTCTCCCAGTCCCAGGGCATTCCTTGCGTCATGCATTCAATTGGAACAGCTTCGTTGCGCGCCATTGTCTGCATCGCGCGTACACGTTGCTCGGGTCGAACAGGAGCGAATCCAAACCCACAATTGCCTACCACAACACTTGTTACGCCGTGCCAACCAGAAATTGTGCACCACGGATCCCAAAAAATTTGCGAGTCATAGTGCGTGTGAAGGTCGACAACTCCGGGCGCCACCATTAGTCCATCTGCATCAATCTCGTGGAGCGCATCCCCCACGGCGATACGTCCAATGGAGACCACGACTCCGTCACGAATTGCGATATCGGCTCGATACCTTGGCGTTCGGCGACCATCAAGAATCGTCCCACCCCGAATAACAATGTCGTATTTCATCATCGCACCCTACTCTTCATGGAACTTCGTCATAGAAAATTTAGACGTTGCGAGCTACGATCATCTTGCTAGAATTACACCGTTCGCGGGTGTAGCTCAATGGCTAGAGTCCGAGTTTTCCAAACTCGTTATGAGGGTTCGATCCCCTTCACCCGCTCTCATTGAATTCATCAACTTGTAGACGGCCAAGTCAGACGAGGCCTCGTTGGCAATGGCTTGCAACAAAAATGTTAGGTCGTGCGATACCGCATGATGTCATCAATTGTGATGCTTGAGCCGGCGGCGATGCTGGCAGCCTGCACGGCCGGATCTGACAAGGGCGCCGTATCCATGTAGTCACATGCGTAGACCACTAGTCCATCAACTGTTCGACGCACGCTCGTGCCACGCGTGATCGCCACGCGAGTACCGTCGGGCTGCACTGCCATCTGCACCCATTCCTGCACCATTACTGAACCGTTATCTAACCGCGGACCAACTGGCACAAACTCCACGTTGCCGACTCGCGGCATAATGTCCAAGAGCCAATTGCTAATTTCTTCGCGACCGTGAAACACTCCAAAAATTGGATCGTGATACACCGAGTCTGTGGGATGAAATGTGTTGGCATCGGCGGCAAAATCTGTCGTGCGCACAACCGTTGATGGCACTTCATGATTTATTGGCCATTCAACAGTCGGATACGGGGGCAAGGGAGCCGCTTCAAGTCCTGAATCTGGAGGCGGCGGAATCCGAAACGGACCAGTGTCATACACATCGCACGCCCACGTGATCCATCCATTGCGATATCGACGCACGCTGACGCCTCGCGACAACGGAATCTTGTCATCGCCCATGTTGGCGAACATCTGCCATTCGTCCAACGTCGAAATGCCGTCTCCATCATCAAAAAAAACAGGTTCCGCTGTTGGAACAAAATCAATGAACTCAATCTCTGCCATCGTTGGAACGAGCCATGCGCGTATCTCACGCTGCCCATGAAAGGCGCCGTAGATTGCATCAAAATAGAGTGATCCTGTTGGTGCCATAAAATCTGCCATCAGTTGAATACCGAGTCGTCCTATGTCGGGATGACCCAATGCAGCCAACATGCCCTCAGGACTGAGCCCACTCGCCTCAGGAACGAAACGCTCAATGTCGACCGACTTTCCAGCCATCTGCGAAACGTATTCTTTGACAAATTTGTCGACATGCACTTCCATATCCAATACCCCATTTCAGCTCGGACTCACTAAGAATAGCCATCGTCTCGTGTGAGAAGAACTCCTACAAGCACTCACATCTGCGTTTGCCGAGTCTTTCATGCGTCACAATGGTGTACATGGCCCTCGAAGATGACTTTCGCACCCCAGGAGATCTCGTCGTGCCCAATCCGTCTATGACATGGACATTTGCCCGCTCTGGCGGTGCGGGTGGACAACATGTCAACAAGACCTCGTCAAAGGCGATGTTGACAGTGGTCGTCAATGATGTCATCGGTACTCCCGAAAAAATCGAACGACTCCGCCGTACATTGGGCGAAGAAATTCGAATCATGCGCGACGGTAGTCGCAGTCAATGGCGCAACCGTCAGTCTTGTCTCAGTGAACTAGCAAAAATTCTTGACTCAGCCGCCGCACTACCACCACTACCACGCAGAAAATCACGGCCGAGTCGTGGTTCAATCGAAAGAAGACTTTCAAGTAAACGCAAGGACAGTGAAAAAAAGACGCTACGACGGACAAAGGATTGGTGACGACGAGTAATCTGAGGATCATGCCTAGCGACTCAGTACTCAAGACAATGAATTTTCTTCATAGAACCCTTCTCAAAGTAACGGCGGGCAAAAAAGGTTGGGATGCTGGCAACATGCCAGTACTCAAACTCACCACAATCGGTCGCAAATCTGGCGAACCTCGCATGGTGATGTTGACTTCGCCGGTTCAGCAAAACAACAGCATCGTCATTGTGGCGTCTCGGGGTGGCGACGACCAACACCCTGCTTGGCTTTTAAATCTGCGAGATAACCCAATCGTCGAAGTGCAGACCAAAGACCTGGCAAAACACAAGCGCACTGCACGAATCGCCAACGCCCAAGAGCGCGCTGCGCTATGGCCAGTTATCATTGAAAAATACAAGGGGTACGCGGGTTATCAAGTTAAAACAACGCGAGAAATACCGCTCGTTCTGCTTGACCCCATCGCATAATTGACGCCGATGAAGGCTCTAGTTCGTCATCCAAGTCCTTGTCTCAACGACGGACTCGTCACTCACATCGAACGAAGCAAAGTTGACTACGAACTTGCTGTTAGACAGTGGCATCACTATGTCGATGTCCTGCAAGGCTTTGGATGGTCCATCACGCACGCCCCATCAATTGATGAATGCCCTGATGGTGTGTTCATCGAAGACGCAATCGTGCTGTACGAAGGCACTGCAATACTGACGCGACCCGGTAGCGACACGCGCAAACCTGAAGTCGCGAGTATCGAGCCGATCGTTGCCCAACTTGGATACGCGATTCACCACATCGTGGCACCAGGCACGCTTGATGGCGGAGACGTTCTCAAGGTGGCAAACACCATCTATATCGGCCAAGGTGCTCGCACGAATTCCGAGGGAATCAAGCAATTTCGCGCGATTGTTGCGCCACTTGGCGCAACGGTAATTGCTGTTGCGACGACCAAGGCTTTGCACCTCAAGTCGGCGGTCACGGCGCTTCCTGACGGCACGATTATCGGCTGGCTTCCCGTCGTGGATGATGCGTCAGTTTTCGCTCAGTTCATGTCAATGCCCGAAGAGTCAGGAGCACACGTGGTCATTATTGACGACAATCATCTACTGATGGCATCCGATGCACCCCAAAGCGCAGAGATTCTTCGCTCCATGGGCTACCTCGTGACCACAGTCGACATTAGTGAGTACGAAAAACTTGAAGGATGCGTGACATGTCTGTCCGTACGGATGCGTCATGTTTGCTGAACTTGGTTTTTACACGCTTGCTGGCGCGCCACAAACCTCGCGCGCAATGCTGGATGAAATTCGTCAAGCAGAGCAACTCGGACTTGGGACAGCATTTATCTCAGAGCGCTTCAACATTAAAGAGGCTGCCACTCTCTCGGGCGCTGCTGCCGCAGTTTCGTCAACGATCACCATTGCAACTGCCGCAACCAATCACACCACTCGCCACCCAATTGTCACCGCCGCATGGGCATCGACAATGCACAACATCTCAGGGGGCCGATTTAGTTTGGGTATTGGTCGCGGAATAGATCTCATGTTCAATGCGTTTGGAATTCCACTTGCCACCACTGCATCAATGGAATCTTTTGCCGGTTTGATGCGCCAACTCTGGCGAGGCGAAACAGTTTTTAACTACTCCGACATCACTGGTTCGTACCCTGTACTGCGACTTGATCCATCATTTGATTTGGATATTCCGCTCACACTGACCGCCTTTGGACCAAACACCCTTGAGCTTGGTGGTCGATGCTTTGACAATGTAGTTCTTCATACATTTTTCAACGACGACACCACTTCACGTGCCGTCACTACAGTGAAACGCGCGGCCGAACAAGCGGGACGTGATCCGTCAACAGTCAAAGTGTGGTCATGCTTTGCCACAATTGGCGACCATATTGAGCCAGCGCTACGACTCAAAAAAACCGTTGGCAGACTTGCCACATATCTGCAGGCCTACGGTGACCTGATGGTGCGCACAAATAACTGGGACCCCGATGTCTTGAAACGATTTCGCCAAGACGACTTTGTCTCTACTTTTCAGGGCGCCATTGATGCCAATGCCTCGACTCAAGATCTTGAGCGGATCTCGCCATTGATCCCCGAACAATGGCTTGCGTCCTCGGCGACTGGTTCACCCCAAAACTGTGTTGCAGCCATTCGGCGCCAACGCGAACTGGGCTGTGATGGAGTCATCTTGCACGGAGCAACTCCGACAGAGTTGCAGCCCATCATTGACGCCTACGCTAAGTAGACCGCTTGAAAGGGGTATACATGTCAACAGAAGCATGGATCATCGATGCTGTGCGTTCACCGCGTGGCAAAGGCAAGGAAACCGGCTCATTGCACCCCGTGCATCCTCAACGCATCTTGGCGCAGGTACTCAACGCCCTACGCGATCGCAATAATCTGGACACTGCAGATGTTGATGACGTTGTCATGGGATGTGGTGCCGGAAGTGGCGACCACTCTATGGATATCGCTCGCATGGCAGCGCTCGATGCTGGCTGGTCTCTTGATGCCCCTGGCGTCACGCTCAATAGATTTTGTGGATCAGGCCAACAGGCCGTGAACTTTGCCGCGATGGGAGTGCTCTCTGGGTTTCAAGATGTTGTGGTTGGCGGTGGTGTGGAGTCAATGTCTCGCCCAGCACCAATGCATGTTGACGGCTTCACAGCCAACAACAATCATTTGCGCGACATCTACGCGATGGTGGCGCAAGGTATTAGCGCCGACTTAATTGCAACAATCGAAGGCTTCACTCGTCAACAATGTGACCAACTTGCCGTTGATAGTCAAAACCGTGCTCGCATCGCAATCTCCGAGGGTCGCTTCGAAAAATCACTCGTTCCGATCTTCACCGATGAGGGCACTCTTGCGCTTGATCATGACGAGTTTCCACGACCCGGAACCACAATGGATGATTTAGCAAAACTAACACCAAGTTTTGAAGCAATGGGAGCAAAAGTTCGCGCGGGAGAAAAACTAAGCGTTGACCAAACGGCGATGTTGGCGTATCCAAATGTTAAAGAAATCCAGCACGTACACCATGGGGGCAATTCCTCGGGCGTGGTTGACGGTGCATCTGCGGTGTTGGTGACATCTCCCGACTACGCGCGTGCGCATGGCCTCACTCCACGCGCCCGAATCATCATGACCGCAGTTGCCGGAACAGAGCCTGTCATCATGCTCACTGCCCCTGGACCAGCAGCAGAGCGCGCAATTAAAAAAGCAGGAATGACATTTGACGACATTGATCTCCTAGAAGTAAACGAGGCTTTCGCCTCTGTCGTGTTGAAGTTTTTAAAAGACACCGGCGTCAGTTGGGACAAAATCAACGTCAACGGCGGAGCAATGGCCCTTGGTCATCCCATCGGCGCAACCGGCGGAATGCTGATTGGCACATTGCTTGACGAACTAGAGCGGCGTGATTTGTCAACCGGTCTCGTCACCATGTGCACGGGCGGCGGCATGGGCACTGCCACCATTATCGAACGTATCTAGTCCCGCCATGAGCGACGCCAGTCTCGAGGCAATCGACACTCGTATCTTGCAATCATGGATGGATGCGCGCAATCTGGGAAGCGGGGACATCCAAGATATTTCTTTTATTGCTGGCGGTACTCAAAACATGTTGATGCGCTTTCGTCGCGAAGCAGACGTGTATGTTTTGCGACGCCCCCCGATGCATAAGCGAGCGAACAGCGACGAAACAATGCGCCGCGAGGCGCGTGTCCTTGGAGCACTAAGAGACACAGACGTGCCGCATCCCCGTCTCATTGCTGCAGAGTCAGATGAAAATATTCTTGGAGCCGCGTTTTACCTCATGGAGTGCGTAGATGGATTCAACGCAAATCTTGAAATGCCAGATCCACATCGCAGTGATCCATTACTGCAACACGCAATGGGACTCTCGATGGCCGACGCAATTGCTGCACTTTCGCGCATAGACCCCATCGCTGTTGGAATTCTCAATCTCGGCAAGGCACACGGATGGATCGAACGGCAAGCCCCCCGATGGCGGTCCCATCTAGAGACATATAGCGCCTTTGACAACTACGACGGCGCTGACATCGGCGATGTTGACATGGTGTCTTCTTGGCTCAGTCGTCGTGCCCCACTTTCAATGCAGGTAGGCATTATCCATGGGGATTTTCACTTCTCAAATGTATTGATGCGGCGTGATAAAGGTGCACTGGCTGCGATCGTCGACTGGGAACTTGCCACTATCGGCGATCCTCTTCTGGATCTAGCCCATCTTCTTGTCACATGGCCAGGCAACTCGACCGTGCGATCACCCTCTTTAGAAGGAGTCAATCTCCCAACGCCCGAAGAAGTCATCAGTCACTATGCACAACAGACAAACAGGGATATGACTCATCTTGTTTGGTTTCGAGTGCTCGCTGCCTATCGCTTGGGAATTATTTTAGAAGGAACCAATGCGCGTGCAGGTGCTGGACTCGCGCCGCGAGAGACAGGAACTCTTCTTCACGAAACTGCCGTCAGCCTTATCGAACATGCATCCACGCTCATTAGCCAAGACAACTCATGAGGCGCATCAGCCACGCAGACCTCTTCTCGCACGTCTTATAATTTCTTTCAATCCGTATCGCGCTCCCTGTCGCGAAAGCCCAATGAGCCATTCATCGTGGACTTGATGCTCAAGTGCGCTGACCCTTGCTTGCATTTCAGTTGCCACGACGTCAAGTCGACCTGAGACCTCACGGATATATCGAATCAATTTTGTCTCCCGTTCACTCAAGATGACAGGGTTTTTAGATGATGAGAATTCTTCGTGCTCATAGATTGAGCCAGCAAAGTCTAATTCCGACCAGCGCTCGACGAGTTGAGCGGCGTGTGGCGTCACGACCTCTTTGTAATTAATTCGTAATCCTTCATTAAGTTTTTTTAGTTCTAAAACTTTGCCAGCGCGTTCACTCAAAGACTGAACAAACCCCTGCAGTGCTCCTTCTTTTTCTACCTGCAATACATGTGTCAATGAAATCACGCCAGGTCGTATTGCTTCGGCTTGCGACTTAAAGTGATCGTCGCGATTCACGAGCGATGGGTTGTCAATCACTTGCTGCATAAAACTTGAAAACGACGCGCCCAAATCAATGCAGTCATCCACGAGCACATCCTCAAAGCATTCATAGGTTTCGATCTCTAGGCTCGGAGCCCGCAGCAACACTCGATTCTCCCAACTCGAATACATTCGCGCATACGGGTTTCTGATTGCCCCAACTCGCCACCAGTCATCGGCCTGCAAGATATGTTGCTGTTCCTCCGCTTCTAGCTCTCGAAATAATGTCAGTCCACTGACAATCGGGTTGTGGATGGTGTGCATGGGCGTGACCGCGGCTGTGGCAAGGGTCTGCATCGCATGCACGTTCAGGCTTCCCTCGGCTTGGGCGATCAAGAACTTGAGCGCCGTGCAGGCCACCTTGGTAGTAGGTAGATACAAGATCTTGAGGTTTCTTGCCACCAAGGCTGCCGGGATCAGCATTCCTTCGTGACTCAAGGGTGGCACGG
>BJGC01000003.1:0-65097 GCA_014190235.1 Actinomycetes bacterium
TGTCAACTGGAGCCCAAGATGAGAATCGAACTCACGACCTGCGCATTACGAGTAGTGGACAGCTCTCGCCTGATTGTTCGCGTGACTATCTATCGTTTTCGGTTAGTTACGTTCCGAGCGCCGGTGGTGAGACCGACTAACACGATGACGCCACCTATGGGAAAAGTAAAAATCATGAACCAAGGCAAAGTGCCAAAAGTGCTCGTTCCTTCGTTCATTGCATCATCAATAAAGATTGATGCAACAAGGGTGATGAGCAGTGGAAGAAACGCAAATATTAGTCCACCAAGGACGATCAATGATCCACGCTTCCTTTGACGTTTTGGTGGCGGAGGCGGCGGAGGAGGGGGGAAACCAGGTAATGCGTTGTCGCCCGACATGGGCAAACTCTAGCAATCATGTACCTGTGGTCAGGTTCAGGGAGACCTAAGCCGCTGCGTATGGAGCCCAAGATGAGAATCGAACTCACGACCTACGCATTACGAGTGCGTTGCTCTACCGACTGAGCTACCTGGGCAAGGCTTCTTATTCTACCGATGAAACCTTAAACGGGACTACAGATCGGTTGAGGTTGGTCTCATTTTTGTTCCGGGTAAGTAGTAACGGGTCGCCCAAATACCTGCGGGGTTTTCGCCCTGAATCGGCATTCGCCATGTGACGGTTTGAGTTGTTGGGGCGTCAAGATCAATGGCGCACAGTGCGCGCGGCTGATCGTCCGTGTTGTCGACATAGGCATCGGCCCACTCTTTTGGTGTATATCTCGAAGCAATTGCGCGATAGAGATCTCGCCATTTATCGTCCTCGCCTGGCTGATGAACCACCATGACACGCGCTTGATATGTGACTTTGCGGTAAGGAGAATCTTCTTCATCAATGCAGATTGCAATTTTGTTATCTCGCAAGATATTTTTCCAGATGATTGCTGGTGCTCGTGGCGTGAAACACAGCAGGTTTTCTTTGACGATGAACCAGAGCGGAAGAACGCGTGGCATTGCGTCGGCGTCGACTGTTGCGATGCGCGCGAGTTGTCCCGGTTTGGAGAGAAGAGAATCAAGTTCGTCTTTAGTAAGTCGTGGCATTACGAGTCCTTGCGTTGAGCAATGCGCAGCGCCAGCCAGATAAACAGAAACTGAAACGGAAGACGGCCATACGAGATGAGTTGATCCGAAGCGGGGTGGTCTCGCCAGTCCCACGCCATGTAGAGATTGGCTGGATAGACAGCGATGAAGAGGCCAGCGGCTGCGTATGCGCCGCGACGACGCGTGGCTGGTCTTAAGAGCATTACGCCCACGATGATTTCGGCGACACCACTTATATAGGTCCAGAATGCTTCGCTGGGCGGGAGCCACGGCGGAACGATGTCATTGAAGAAATCTGGATTTGCGAAGTGAGTGATTCCGGCAAGAAGCAAGAACATGCCGATTACGAAAGCGAGAAGATCAAATTTCTTGGGCGTGGAGGTGGTGTTCATTGGTTCCGATCAGTCGTGGAACGCAAACGTAGCATCAGTGCTGAGTGAAGGAAGAGACCAAATCAGGTCACGCAATAGCAAAGATTCGTTGACATTGAGTTGGAAACGCTCCATCGCGAGGTGAATGTTGGTGATCGCGGTGATGTATGCCTCGGGGCGAGGGATATTTGCGTTGGTGACGAGAGCATCACGGTAAGTGCTAGCGACTTCGACCAACCCTCCACGTAGTTCGTCCGTGCGATGTCGGCGCAATTCACGTTTGTGTTTGTCTTCGAGTGCTGTGCGACCACCTTTTTTCATTCCGAGCAAAGCCATCTGCGCTTCGTATTGCGCAATTTCTGTTTCGTGTAGTCGTGCCATCGGTTCAGCAGCAGTGGCGATGAGTTCAAGGATTTCTTCGACAATTGCAGCAGCAACAGAGCCAGTGCCGTCAATGCGATTTGGAATTGTGGCAAAACAGTCACGGCGCTGAACAAGTGTGTCATCACTAGCAAGCAATCGGGCACGCGAGATGCTGCCGTGCGCACCTTTTGTTGCAATCTTTGCCGTGTCGAGGGAGACTCCTTCACCTTGGAGTGCAGCGATGACTGTGTCATCGTCAAGAGTGACAAAGTTAACCACGACGCAACGTGATGCAATGGTAACAAGAAGTGGTGTCATTGCATCAGCGAGCAAAATAAAAAAGACGCCGTCTGCAGGCTCTTCAATTGTTTTGAGTAAACGAACAACCCCAGTGTCTTGCATGAGATTGATTTCATGTAGAACAATAATTTTTCTCTTGCTCTCCATGGCGGTAGTTAAAGAGAGTCGGATTGCTTCTTCTGCATCCTTGACGAGCAAGCTCGCACCCGTTCGTCGGATCTCATGAACATCGGGGTGAGAACCACGCATGACAAGACCAGAGGTGCGATCTGACATGTCGTGCGATGTCGATAACAGTGATGCAGCGAAAGCTCGGGCGGCTTCGTCTTTGCCACAGCCATCTGGTCCGATGAGTAAGTACGCGTGGACGGGGTTGATGCTGGCAAGTTGTAGTTTGTTGACTGCAACTTGTTGACCAACAATTGCATCCCACGTAGATGTCATGAGAGTTCTTTTAGACGCTGAGTGACTGCAGTATAAATAGCCTTCTCGACCTCTTCTTTGGATTGTGTTCCGTCCACAATAATCCAGTCACCTTCAGTATGGATAAGCGTGCGGAACCCATCGTTGACTCGTGAAAAGAAGTTGGCACCCTCACGCTCAAAGCGATCAGGTGTGCGTTTGGCAAGTCGCTCATTGAGGATCTCTGTGGGGACAGAGATATAAACAACAATGTCAGGAAAATGATCATGAAGCGCCCACTTGCTGATGTCGCGAAGTATTGCAACATCAAGTCCACGACCAAAGCCCTGGTATGCAAGCGTTGAGTACACGCTGCGGTCACTGACAACATGCTGATCGCGTCCAAGCGCTGGGCGAATCACATCGGCAAAATGTTGGGCTCGGTCGGCTGCCATCAGAAGTGCTTCTGTTCGAGGATTCATATCGGTGTTGTCGGGGTCTGCCAAAATGCCCCGAAGAAGTGCACCAATACGGGTACCACCTGGTTCGCGCGTGAGCACAGCGTCTAACGATGTTGCCAGACGCAATGCATGAGTGCTTTTGCCGCAACCTTCAAGACCCTCAAGGGCGATATAGCGAGCGGTTGTCATCTACTAATCATTAGCAGAGTTATGTGGCACTTTTGATTTCGCAGCCTTCTTCTGAGAAACCTTCTTCTTCGCAGCAGGCTTCTTGGCAGGCGCTTTCTTTGCCACTGCCTTCTTCTTTGCCCCTGCTTTCTTTGCGGGTGCACGCTTGCCCCCACGTTTTTTTGGTCCACCATTGATTTCAATATATTCACGGCGTAGTTGTAGAAGTTCGTATGCCCGCTCGTTTGTCATTTCTTCGAGACGATCTCCGCGAGTCAGGCCGGCATTGGTCTCGCCGTCTGTGATGTAATCACCGAAACGACCTTCTTTGGCGACGACAGGTTTTTGGCTGACAGGGTCGTTGCCAAACTCTTTCAGCGGCGGTTTTGCTGCAGCCCGTCCACGACCAAACACACGCGGCTGAGCAAGAAGAGCAAGCGCTTCGTCAAGTGTGATCGTCAGCAATTGCTCTTCGGTTGTGATGGAGCGACTGTCTTTGCCTTTGCTGACATACGGTCCGTAGCGACCATTTTGTGCGGTGATGAGTTCACCATCAGTCGGGTCTGCGCCAATTGTGCGGGGGAGCGATAAGAGATCTTCTGCGTCGAGCATTGTGAAGCGATCAATGTTCATCGTTTTAAACAGCGACACCATCTTTGGCTTTTCCATCCCCGTGGGTGGTTCGTCCATTGTTCCCCACTGCACGTATGGGCCATACCGTCCGGATTTTGCAAAGACTGGGAAACCTTCGCGCTCTCCAATTGGTGTGTCACCTTTTGGGGCTGCCAACAAGACAAGCGCCGCTTCAAGGGTGAGTTCATCCGGCGTCATCGTGTCTGGTACGCCAGCGGTATTTTCGCCACTTCGAACGTATGGTCCATACAAACCAGGCTTAACGATGACATCTTCGCCAGTGTCGGGATGTGCACCCAATATAAAGGTATTGAGCAAGGCGGCGTCAATGGTGTCGAGGTTGCTTGATACCACTGCTTTGAGCCCTGGTAGATGCGGATCGTCCTCTACGCCCCAGTAAAACTTTTTCAGCCACTCCTCTTTTTGCTGTTCGCCGCGAGCAATAGCATCAAGGTCTTCTTCGACGCCGGCAGTGAAGTCATAGTCGATAAGCGAGTTGAAATGGTTCTCCATCAACTTGATAACAGAGAACGCTGTCCATGTGGGGACAAGTGATGTTCCCTTTTTCCAGAGGTAATGACCGCGATCGACCATTGTCGAGATAATGGAAGCCCACGTGCTGGGGCGACCAATACCTTTTTCTTCTAGTTTCTTGACGAGCGATGCTTCTGTGAAACGCGCTGGCGGAGTGGTGGCATGTCCGATGGCGGTGTACTCGCTCACGGGTAGTTGTTGGCCAACCGTGAGGGGCGGCAACAATAATGTGGCTTCGGTATCGTCTTTTTGATCGTCTTCATCAACTGATTCTTCGTACGCTTGGCGATAGCCAGCAAAAGTAATCGTGGTTCCGCTCGCGCTGAAGTCACATTCGCTGCGTGCAGTGTCTGTTGATGTGGCAGCCATGCGAATACTTACTGTTACACCTGTGGCGTCTGCCATTTGAGATGCAAGAGTTCGTTGCCAGATGAGGCGATACAAACTAAGTTCTTGTTGCTTGAGATCACCTTGTAATTGCTCTGGTGAACGCAATGGAAGTGCTGGTCGAATTGCTTCGTGTGCTTCTTGTGCATTTTTTACTTTAGATGAATACACGCGTGGAGATGTGGGAAGATATTGTGCGCCAAAGTCACTCTTGATGTGCGCCCGAACGTCGCTGATTGCATCTGCACTAAGAACCACACTGTCGGTACGCATATAGGTGATGTATCCGCGTTCGTACAAACTTTGAGCAGTGCTCATGACCTGTCGACCAGAGAGACGCAACTTGCGGCCACCTTCTTGTTGCAAGGTGCTTGTCATAAATGGTGGTTTAGGAGAAGATCGGTATGGCTTGTCTTCAACGCTGCGAACTGTCAGCGCAACACCGTCAAGACCGGTGACCAATGTATTCGCACGTGCTTCAGTTAGCACTAGGACGTCTTGCTTTGGAATTCCGCTCTGATCAAAATCTTTTCCGGTCGCAAGGCGAGCACCGTCTACTGCAATGAGTTTTGCTGCAAATACTGGCTGGGTGTTTGCTGTTGCTTCGATATCAAAATACGTTGCCGCCCGAAATGCGATTCGTTCGCGTTCGCGCTCAACAACCAAACGCAAGGCAGGGCTCTGTACACGACCTGCCGATAGACCACGATTCACACGACGCCATAAAACTGGCGACACTTCGTATCCGTAGAGACGGTCCAAGATGCGGCGAGTTTCTGCTGCGTCGACAAGTCCGTAATCAATTGCACGTGGATTGGCGACTGCTTCGAGAATTGCCTTTTTATTGATCTCGTGAAACACCATTCGGTGTACTTCAACTTTAGGTTTGAGATGTTCGAGCAGGTGCCATGAGATTGCTTCGCCTTCGCGATCCTCGTCCGTTGCAAGGTATAAGACCGACGCATTTTTCATGAGTAACTTGAGTTCTTTGACGACTTCTTTACCGCGAACGGTGAGTTCCCAGTTGGGCTTGAAGCCGTTTTCAACATCTACAGCAAGTCCCTTGCTTGGCAAGTCGGCAATATGTCCAACGGATGAGCGAACGTCGAACTCATCGCCGAGATATTGGGCGATGGTTTTTGCCTTGGCAGGGGACTCAACGATGACTAATGGCTTGGACATGACTGCTTAGGGATAGGTGATAGAACCCACTGTTGTCAAGGCAATACACGCAAACGCTTATTGCATTAGGGCGCGAGGGTGGGGCGAGCGAGTGGTTTGGCGGTACCGTTCGGGGTAATGCAACATATAACTCCTCCAACATCAGGGGAGTCTGTGCTACCCGCCGTTGGACGAGTGACGCGCCTTGATCGAGGCTGGAGCACTGTGTTGTTTGAGGATTCCACTGTGATGCGCGTGCGCAATTTTGGAGTTGATATTGCCGTTGGCGATCGAGTGCATGTCACCGCTGATGGTGAGAAAATTCGAGAGGTTTTGTTGCGCACGAGTGCTCTTGTGCGACGAGCATCATTCGAAGGAGCGTTAGCAGAGCGTCACGTTGTTGCTGCCAATATCGACACGGTGTTCTTGGTGCATGCCGCGTCATCTGCACCGAACGAACGTCGACTTGAGCGTGAACTCATTCTCGCCTTTGACAGCGGTGCAACACCAGTCATTGTTTTGACAAAGAATGACATTGCCGATGCGGAGCATGTCGGTACTCTTGTTGCCACATTGACACAGGTTGCTGCAGGCGTGGAGATACATGTAGTGAGCGGAATCACCGGAAACAATGTTGATGTCTTGCGTGAATATGCCACTGATGGACGAACAATTGCAATGCTCGGTGCGAGCGGTGTCGGAAAATCTACGTTGATAAATGCACTCGTCGGTCACGCGGTTCAACGCACAGCAGAAGTGCGTGAAGGTGATCAACGCGGAAGACACACCACAGTTGCAGCAGAATTGGTAGCTTTGCCGTCTGGCGGATGGTTGCTCGATACACCCGGCTTACGCGCAGTCACATTGTGGACAAGTGGGCAGGGCATTGAGCGTGCTTTTCCAGATATTTTTAGTCTTGTTGACAACTGCAGGTTCCGAGACTGCAAACATCTTGACGAACCAGGCTGTGCTGTTCAGCAGGCGATCACCGATGGAACACTGCCTGAGATTCGTCTACAGAGCATGCGGCGACTTGTTGCAGAAGAAGAAGCCGTTGAGCGTGAGCAAGAAGAAAAAGAAAAGTCTTATGACAAACGCGGAATGCGTCGGCCTGCCACAGACAGCAACTCGTAGTTATTGCTGAATAAAGTCAATACCGACAATTGCTCCGTGTGTGGGTGCGTCCAAGACAAATGTTTTTGCCCCGTGATCATCGGCGCATTGTTGAACAATGGCGAGACCGAGTCCAGACCCAGGCATTGAACGCGTCGCAGTAGCACGGTAGAAGCGATCAAAGATGCGGGGCTTGTCTTCGTCTGCAATTCCGGGACCATGATCACGCACTTGTACACGTGCACCAGTGACGATGACCTCAATGTCTGCCCCGATCAAACTGAACTTGATGGCGTTATCAATGAGATTGCTGATTGCGCGCTCAACTTGTTGTGGGCGGATGTGTATCACCGCTGAATCGTTGACGACTATTGCAATGTTTCCGGTTGTGCGACGACGGGCGCGGATCACAATGTCTGTTGTGAGCTCACCGAGATTGACGGCCTCAAGATCTTCTGACTGTCGGTGGTCTGTGGTGAGTGCGCTGAGTTCTGTGCTGAGATCAGCAAGTTCATCAACTTCTGCGCGCATGTCGGCAAGAATTGCCGCTCTGTCGGAGTCTGAAAGACTCGAATGCTCAAGTAACTCTGTGTTGGCGCGCAAACTAGTGAGTGGAGTTCGCAGTTCGTGACTGGCATCTTGCACGAGTTGGCTTTGCCGATTGAGGCTGGAGCGCAGTGCTGTCAGCATGGTATTGAAACTGGTTGTCAATTGACGTACTTCTGTGTCGCCACTCACCGTGATCTCATGATCAAGATTCTGTGTGGCGGCAATTGATTCGGCAGCCTGCGCAAGTTGCTCAAGGGGTTTGCTGGTGCGACGTGCGAATAACCAACCCAAAAGCGTGGCGGACACAAATCCAATCAAAGCAATCAAGATAAACCAAAGTCGCATTCCGGCTCGCGCATCTTGAATGTCTTGAATATCTTTGCCGACCTTGATGAGTGCGCCGTTGTTCAGTGGCACTGACAACACTCGGTATGTGCGGTCATCTGCGGTGACCGTACTGCGATGAAAGCCGTCTCTCTTTTGTGATAGCGCAATATCAGTTGGTGTCAGCAGGAGTTCAATTGGGCCTGCGCTTGCCACAATGTCACCGTTAGCGTTAATAATTTGTGTGACAGTGTCGAATTCTGCTTGCAGAAGTGAATCCGACAAAGGGCGATTGCGGCGTTGTCCCGGCATTTGTTGATTCGCACGAGTAAGACCGTCTGCGATGAGCTGAACTCGCGTATCAAGAGTCTTATCGACTTCGTTGCGTAATTGACGAGCAGCAACAACATACGCGCCAGTTCCGACTGCAACGACAACCAAAAGAACGAGTGACCCAGTAAGGAGTGCGAAGCGTGTACGAAGCGTCATTTTTCACGCACCACATAGCCGATGCCACGCACCGTATAGACCAACCGTGACTCGTTTCCTTCTTCGGTTTTGCGTCTGAGATAACCGATATACACATCAAGTGACTTGGAGTGTGTCTCAAAGTCGTAGCCCCAAATTGTTTCGTAGATCTTTTCGCGAGACAGCACGATTCCGGGTTGTTGCATCAGTAGTTCAAGTAAATCAAACTCAGTTTTGGTGAGTTGTAATTGCCGTTGACCACGACTTACTTCGCGACGCATGGGGTCAAGAATAAGATCACCGACCCGTAACTGTGCGGCGTTAGTTGGTGAAAAATTACGACGGAGCAATGCTCGCACTCGTGCAAGTAGTTCGTCTACTGCAAATGGCTTCACTAAGTAATCATCGGCACCAGCATCAAGACCTGCAACACGATCACCAACTTCGTGACGGGCGGTGAGCAGTAAGATTGGTGTAGAGATTCCGCGATGACGAACTTCGCGACAGACAGTAAGCCCATCGGCAAATGGCATCATGACATCAAGAACTGCGGCGTCTGGTTTTTGCTGGGTGAGCGCCTCAAGGGCGGCGGCTCCGTCATGAACTGCGATGACGTGGTAGTTCTCTAGTTCGAGGACGCGTTGAATGGCCTTGCGTACGGATGGATCGTCCTCGGCAACTAACACCCGAAAGGTGGATTGAGGTATTTCCATAGAAAGAAAGGTACCCACTGCAAGCCCTCTTGACTGACTCTTACCCATACTGGGCTTGATTCTTTTCTGGTTCTTACCTAAGTCAGGTCTACTTCTTACCTACAGGTCGCAAAGTATCTACAGCCCACAAATGTGGGTCCCCCAAAACGAAAGAGACACATCATGAAGAAACATTCTCAGTTCACAAGGATTGCAGTAGCCACTGGACTAGTGCTCAGTAGCAGTGCGGCAGTTCTTGGAGTCACAAGTTTTGCAAGTGCCAAAGGTGGTGCATCAGCGCGACTTGCCGTGACAGCAACAACAGTCGTCGGACAACAGCCGATGAAGCACGGCGGCGGTCGTCAACACAGTCCAATGGGCGGCGCAGCAAAATCAGAGGCACTTGCCAAAGTACTCAACCTCACTGCAACCGAACTTCAGACACAACTCAAATCTGGTAAGTCACTTGCTGATATCGCCAAGACACAAAATGTGGCGATCAGTGCAGTCACTGCAGTTCTCGTTGCAGACTTCAAGACACACCTTGATGCAGAAGTTGCAAGTGGCGAACACACTCAGGCAGAAGCAACAGCAAAGTTAGCTGAGTTCACCGCACGAGTCACTGACATGGTGAACGGTGTTCGACCAACAGGTGGGCCAATGGGTGGTAAGCGTGGTCCAATGGGTGGTAATCATGGCGGCGCAGCAAGATCAGAGGCACTTGCCAAAGTGCTCAACCTCACTGCAACCGAACTTCAGACACAACTCAAATCTGGTAAGTCACTTGCTGATATCGCCAAGACACAAAATGTGGCGATCAGTGCAGTCACTGCAGTTCTCGTTGCAGACTTCAAGACACACCTTGATGCAGAAGTTGCAAGTGGCGAACACACTCAGGCAGAAGCAACAGCAAAGTTAGCTGAGTTCACCGCACGAGTCACTGACATGGTGAACGGTGTTCGACCAACAGGTGGCCCAATGGGCGGCAAGCGTGGCGGCGGTCGTCAACACGGCCCACGCGGATTCGGTGGTCCCGGAATGTCAGGGTCACAAGCTCCAAGCATGAGCGGAACCGTTGACGGCGCTGCAATAAGCGCCTAAACAATCGAGTAGTTCAACAACTCAGCGGCAAGACGTCGCAATGTAGTTCCCCCCAACAGACGACCGGCGCCCCATATTTGTGGGTGTCGGTTGTCTGGCGTTTACGGTGCAGCAATGCTGTGACGAACAATGACTGCCTTATCAAATCCGGTGATCATGAGTCGTTCTCGCAGTCGTGGCTCAGTGCACACGACGACGACATCGCCACCGGCAGTACGCGCTTTGCCTGCAGCGCCCAGCAGTAGGCCAAGTGCAGCGTCGTCGAACGATTGTGCGCCGTCAAGATCAACAACAACGATTGAGCCAATCGCATCCGAGAGCAGTCGAGTGATGGAATCAGCAAATCTGGGCAAAGTCGCAACATCAATGTCACCGCTGACGGATAACACTTGCTGTGCGCCTACTGCGCTGCGCCGGAGTGACAATTCCATAAGAGCAATGTAGTTCAGTTTTGAGCAAGGAGTTCTTGAGGTTCTTGCAACATTGACGAAGAACCCCGAATGGTGACGGTTGGTAGTAGACCTGAGAGCAAGGCGAGGCTAATGCGGTGCTGCCAGGACACTGAGACGGTGACAAGATCATCGTCCACTGTGGTAACAACATCGGCCTTGGCGCCAAGTGTGCGGTGAACTAACTCGGTCGCACTCGCCCCTGGATCTGGCGCAGTGGAGGCTCCGCGAACTGCAATTCTTGATACTTCGAGTGCTCGAAAATGATCAGTCATAATGATCGCAATTTGAAAAAGTGCAAAACTCACACACACCACAAGGGGCAAGAGTAAAGCAAACTCGACAGTTGCCTGACCACGCTCCTTCTGACGCGGTTGTCGTGACATCAAAATGCGTTAGTTGCTCGATCAACGATGGTGTCAATGATGCTGTCAAAAAGTGAGCCGATTTTTCCGCCACCACCACCCGATGTTGCCCACGTGATAACAAGGATCGCGATGACTGCTGCGACCAACAAGATGAGTGCGTACTCAGTAGTGGCTTGACCACGTTGTGACAATGAAGTCCGCAGACGTGTGTAAAACATAAGTAGATGCATTAGTTGCCTTTCGTAGTAACGATTGTTGAGGGTGGGGAATTAACGTGTAGTGATGACACGGCGTGACCCACGAGTGGAATAATGCTGAGCAAAATAAAAGAAGGCAAGGTGCAAAACACCAACGGAAACGTCAATCGCACTGGTAATCGTCTGATTTCAGTATCAAGTCGTCGACTGCGCTGTGAACGTGCTTCGTCACTCAGACGCTCAACAACAGATATGACGGGTAAACCGTCAAGTGTTGCACTGCGTAGAATATCGACAAGCGGAATCGCCTGTGCTCCAAAAATGACGGAGAGTTGTGGCAAAACATCGCTAAGGGGCTCACCCATGTCTAGGCGGTGGGTAACGGCGTGAATATGTGTTGCGATATCAGACGGCAGCAGTCTCTGGCTGATCGCGAGCGCTTCTGAGATGTCAAGACCTGCGCGAATAGTAACAACGATGATGTCAACAAGATTATGAAATGCTTGGTCTCGAGAAACGAGATGACGCTTCATATGATTGCAGCCGTTGTGTGATGAATCCAACGCCATCCGACATAGTTGAGCGCGATGCCGACCAGCAGGATAAAGAAAAGTCCCGGCGAAGAAAGAAAATAACTCACTCCAGTTCCAGAAAATGTAGACAAGACAAGACTCGCGACAGGGAGAACCGTCAGAACTTGCGCAGACAAGCGCGCCTGCGATGTTGCGACGCGCAAGTCTTGGACGTATGCCCAGCGGTCGCGATGCGAACGAGATGCACGCTCGAGTGCTGCCGGAACAAATGAGCCACCCACATGAGCAACACACAGCGCAGTCGCTGCACGTGCGAGCGCAGGGTGATCCCAGTCGCAGTGTTCGTGTAATGCTTGTGGAACGTTTCCGTTGATGCGTGCTCGGTGAGCCACGTGTTGCCAGTGTTGTGACATGGGAGCACACTGTTCGACGGCCGTACAAAAGGCCTCAACGTTGGAAGCACCCAAACGTATACGCCGCGCAACGTCGTCAAGAAACTGTGCGATGTCGGATTCGTCGCAGACAGTCGACGCCACGGGTTGCCGTCTCAGTATTGCGGTGAGAGACCTGCGGGGAGAAGTGTCTTTTGTTGTCGGCGACTTAGTAAGCAGATTGTTTGGCGCAAGTCGAGCCCGCATCCGCCGCCTGTCACACCACACAAAAAATGGGTATGCCGTGAGGAGCATCACCGAGGCAAAGATTTCTAGGAACATCATCTGAAAGAACCTTTCATTTCTATCGCTCGCGGAACTGTCCGACGAATGCTCCGTTGTGCACAATAAGTCGATGTTGATCATCATTTTTTGACAACTCAACAATGTCAGTGATGTGTCGTGATCCTTTATTGGTTTTACCGAGATGTATCACGACATCGATGGCATTATAAATAAGGTGACGAACTGCCATGATGTCAATATTGGGGACAGCACGCAAGAACATTGTCTCGAGTCGCGTCATGGTATTTGCGACACCATTGCTGTGCACGCTTGTCCATGATCCGTCGTGCCCAGTGCTGAGCGCGGTCAACATGTCTACAACTTCGTCGCCTCGGACTTCTCCAACTATTAATCGGTCTGGTCGCAACCTAAGCGCGGTACGAACTAAATGATCGAGCCCAATGGCACCGACATGTTCAGAGTTTTCGGGACGAGCCTCAAGACGCACAACGTGTGGTTGTTGAATGCGCAATTCGGCTGTGTCTTCAATGGTGACTACTCTGTCTCGCGGATTGATGAGTGTGCCGAGCGACGCCATAAGCGAAGTTTTGCCCGATGATGTTGGGCCAGACACAACAACATTGAGCCGAGCGTCGACAATGTATTGAAGTACATCTGCAATTGCGTCATCACAAAAGGCGGCGATTGGCAAAACCGCATCACTGAATCGGCGAATGCACAACACTCCGCCATCAACTGCAATTGGTGGAATCACAGCACATACTCGCGCCCCACTTGGGAGTCGTGTCTCTACTGTGGGCGAGATGTGGTCAATGCGTCTTCCGGCACGACGAAGAAGGCGCTCAACGATGACGTCGAATTGTCCGGGAGCAAGTGGCTCTGTAGCCCGGATACCGTCGGCGTCTTCGACCCATACATGGCGACCACTCACGACCATGACTTCATGGATGGCAGGATCATCAACATATCGTTGTAGTGCACCAAGCCCTGTGATGTCGGCAAGAACTTCGTTAATAATTTGCTGACGCGATTCTGCAGTGCTCAGTGGAGAAATTCGTCGCATGACAGGTTCGGCATTTTGTTCGGGATGTCCGTCTGCAGCGATTAATGCCTCGCGTAATTGTTCAACCAATGAACTGTGCATCGGTGTTAGTCCAGAGGCAGATGACGTTGAAGTAACTGAGGCAATCGACTCGCCAAAAGTCCAGCATCGACTGCGCGCGAGATGGCTGATTCAAAAGGGATATTGGCCACGACAGGAAGAGACAAAACAGATGCGATGTCTTTGCTTGTTAATGCCCGGCCAGGTTCTTCTATCAGCACGATTCCGTCGGGCCGTTGGCCGTTGATAGCTCTGCGCAATGACATGTAACACGGACGTGTCACAAGGAGCGATCGTTGGGATCGTTCGTGCATCTCTGGAGGTACTGGGCGCGTGCCAGCGTCAATAACAACAGGCATTGGCAAAGAGAGAAGAACATCAGTGAGATCGCTCCAACGCGGATTGCCGTTGACACGGTCACAACCCTGGTGAATAACAACGAGTCCATTGTCAGCGGATGACCCAAGCAGTAGTAATGATTCACCGTCGGCAGTGCTGTCTTGATCGAGCCACTCGTTTATGCCTGGCCCTGGTGGTTCGGCCATGCCAAGTGCAGCAGGAGCGTCTCCACAAAGATCTATCAGCACTGCGCGACCACTGCTGCGCGCCAAAGCAAGAGCAGTTGCCGCCGCTGTCACCGTGGTGCCACTCCCACCTTTGTGCGAATAAAAAAGATGTATCACGTGTTTCCCCTCGTCTCCTGAAAGACGAAATGTGTGCCGTGCTGAAGAAGTAAGGAAACCTAAAGCGTGATCTCGTTGCGCAGAACCAGTCCCTTTGCATGACGTGCCACATTGTCAATAAAAATCAATGCAGCACGATGATGGGACTGGGGAGTCGTTGCTGAGTTGTGTGGCGTGATGATCACATTCGGCATGTCCCACAGGGCGCTTTGCGTGGGAAGTGGCTCAACTTCAAAGACATCAAGACCTGCACCACCGAGATGCCCTGTTTGCAATGCCGAGACAAGTGCTTGCTCGTCAACCAACTCTCCTCGCCCGACATTAATGAAGCACGCGCCAGGTTTCATTTTCGCAATAACTTCTGCATTAATAATGTGGCGAGTGTCTGCATTAAGCGGTAGTGCTATCACTATCCAGTCGGCATCATGTAAGACAACGTGCAATTGGGCCAACGAATATGTTGGACATGGCTCATCGCCTTGCGGAGTGCGCCGACACGCAATGACATTCATATCGAGAGCCTGAGACAATCGCACCACCTCTTGACCAATTGCCCCTAATCCGATGACAGCAATTGTTGCTCCGGAAAGTTCTTGAAAACTTCGCTGTTGCCATTCATGACGCTCTTGTGCTCGTTGCCATTCGGGCAAATCACGACTGAGGGCGAGCATGTACATGACAACGGTTTGAGCAATCGAGGACGACGACGCGCCTGCAGAGTTTGTAATGCGGACTCCACGCTCCAGCATTGTTTGAAAAACGGGGCTGTCAACTCCAGCCGAAAAAGTATGCAACCACTCTAAGTTTTTTGCTTTCAAAATAGAGATCATCATTTCTCGAGTGCGCGCTGGCCACACATCTCCAGAAAAAAACGCAGTTGTTATTCGGTCAAGAGTTTTTTCAGCAAACGGTTCGGCGGAGGTGAGTAAAATGGGCTCAATTGTGGGATCGGCCTGCAACAGATCTGCCCCATAGCTATGCCACACTGTGTCGCTGACAAACATCACGTGCGATTCTGGGTTGTGCACCATGGCTTTATGTTACGAAGTTTTTCATATTAGGAATGGGCCCATGATGCTTGCCGCTGTCCCTGCCATCTGGTCTTGCGGGGGGGGGTAGTGCTACTAGGGTACGGACATGTTCAAAACGAAGAAATCCCAGGTTCGTATCCGGTCGACTCATTTTGGGGCATTGATGCTGACCGCAGGTGTCATTGTCGGTATCGCAATTGGTGGTGTTGGAGGTGTCATTGCTGTGTCGTCATCGTCGTCAAAGATTGTGGCATGTGCTAATAAGACCACCGGAGCAATGAGATATTCCACGTCTGGAAGATGCACTAAAACCGAGACAAAAGTATCGTGGAATCTGGCAGGCACGAACGGCACAGCCGGAGCAAAAGGTGAGACGGGTACTGCTGGCACGAACGGCACGAACGGCACGAACGGCACAAACGGCACAAATGCGACTGTGGCGATCACACAACTATCAACGTGCGGTGTTGGCGGCACATCGTTGTGCAAAGTTGGAGCAGTCGGACCTGGTAGCGGGTTTATTTTCTTTGTTGACTATAACGATCAATACACGGGGTTTGATTATTTGGAAGCAGCACCGTCTAGCTGTGAGGGAACCGGAAAGCAGTGGTCATCAGATACCACTAATTCGCTTGTCGCAGTCACTGGATGGGCGGGGCGGGCTGTGGGTGCGGGGAAGGCAAACTCAGCGGCAATGATTGCCAGTGGTGCCACGTCGTATGTGGGGGACAGATCAGGTGCCGCATTTTTTGCTGAAGCCTCAACGTGTGGATTAAAGGACGATTGGTTTTTGGGATCACTTGGCGAGATGAAGTTGATGTCTGACAATCTTCAGGGTGTTGGTGGTTTTGCCGCTGGCGGCTATTGGAGTTCTTCTGAGAGCAGCGCGAACGGCGCGTGGTATCAGGGTTTCGACTTCGGGGCTCAGTTCAGCGCCGGCAAGGTCAACGTCGTCTACGTGCGTCCAGTGCGGGCTTTCTGATCTATTTTTCTATTTTTCTATTTAAATTTTTTCTGCCGCCAGGCAGAAAAAATTTTTTTGAGAATTGATCCTCATCAAAGCAAATCTAGACCGAAAGAAGATCGCGCGCGCCAGTGTCGCTACTTGGGTGACGTAGTTTGCTCATCGCCCGTGCTTCAATTTGGCGAATGCGTTCACGGGTGAGATTGAAGTGATCGCCCACTTCTTCAAGTGTGCGTGGTTCGCCTTTGCCATCGAGTCCGAACCGTAGGCGAAGGATTTCGCGCTCACGTTCATCAAGTGGGGCAAGAAGGCGTTGGATTTCTTCTGGTAACAATGCCGTTGCAGCAACTTCGAATGGCTGGTCAGCAGAGTGGTCAGGAACGACGTCACCAAGTTCGGCGTCTCCGTCTTCGCGCAACGGCTCCGAGAGTGACAATGGTTCGGCAGCAAAGCGCAGTGCTTCGGTGACTTTGTCCTCGGGCATTTCGACTTCGCGTGAGAGTTCGGCAAGTGTGGCAGGACGACCGTATTTTAGTTCAAGTCGTGAACGTGCTTTTTGCAAACGTGCGAGTGTGTCGCCAGCGTGGACAGGCAGGCGAATTGTGCGACCAGTGTTAGCGATTCCGCGCGTGATGGCCTGACGGATCCACCATGTTGCGTAAGTAGAGAATTTAAAACCTTTGCGCCAGTCGAATTTTTCGACGGCATGCATGAGGCCGAGGTTTCCTTCTTGAATAAGGTCGAGAAGAGGCAAACCCGATGCCTGGTATTTTTTAGCGATAGACACAACGAGGCGCAAGTTGGATTGAACAAATGCTCGCTCGGCGATCTCGCCCTCACGTTGCGTGCGACGCAGTTCGCGCTTTTGCTGCACGGTTACTTTTTCTCTGACTGCCAGTTCTCCGACAGCAATCTTGCCAGCTTCGATGGCTTTAGCCAGTCGAACTTCGTCGTCTTTGGTGAGCAGTGCGTACTGACCAATATCAGTGAGGTAGAGGCGGACGAGGTCTTCGTCGTCGCGGTCAACTCGATCTTTGGCCACTGTCACTCCGAAGCTACTCACCGGTCACCCAAGCGGACCGCGTAGGGGCAGGATACCCAAATCGTTCGCCCACTGCACCGCAACCTGGCTTCTTCTGTCAGAGTTATTGGTATGAGTGAACCTAAGCCAGCACCCGACAGGGGGGCGGAGGTAGAACTCATGGTGGTGACAATCACGTTGGATGCCAGCGATTTGGGCTCTTTGCTGGCTGTTCTCTCCAAATATGTGGTGTTGGCACGGATGGAAGCAGGGTGTCGCAACATTGACATGGTGGTGTCTGAGACCCATCATGGTCGCATTCTGTTGGTCGAAAAGTGGGAGTCACCCGCTGCGCAGATTGCCCACTTCGATGGCAAAAACATGGTGGAAATGGCAAAATCCTGCACGGGGTTGTTGTCGGTTGCCCCGGTAATCGACCTTTGGTCGTCAATTAGCGCCCACGATTTATCGTAGATCAAGGTTTTCTTAAAGGTATAAGGACGACACGGTTGCCACGGTAGGGCTATCTTTTTGGTATGACAAATCCCCTCCTCAATGAAAAATCTATGAGCACGGCTGTGCAGCGCACCGAAGGAACATCTGGTTGGGCAGCGCCAACACAGACGCCAGGACAATGGAACGCACCAGTCACTGACGGACCTGTGAGCCAATGGCATGGCAAGGTCATGACAGCGTCGGGTACGGCGAGCGCGACATTGATGCTGTTGCTTCTTTTGATTGCTTCAGCCGGTGTGACTTGGATGTCAATATCTGAGCCAACGCCCGGTGTGGTCACGTTCCCTGTTGGGTGGGTGATTGGAGGTCTCATTATTGGCTTAATTTGCGCGATGGTGTCAATGCTTAAACCACCATTGGCACGAGTGCTTTCGCCCGTGTACGCAATTGCAGAAGGTGTTGTTGTCGGTGCGCTGAGTCGCGCGTATGAAGCACAGTACAACGGCATCGTGTTGCAAGCAGTTGGCGCCACGCTCGGGGTATTTGTGATGATGTTGGTTCTCTATCGCACTCGAATCATCAAAGTAACTGACCGCTCTCGGCGCATCGTGATGGGGATGATGATGGGATTGATGGGATTTTATTTGATTTCATTTATCTTTGGGATGTTTGGGGCAATGCCGTCGTTCTTGCACGATTCAAGCCCGTTTGGAATTTTGTTTAGTGTGGTTGTCGCCGGTTTGGCTGCCTATAACTTGGCCCTTGACTTCGACATGATCGAGTGGGGTGAGCGCAACAAGATGCCTGCCTATATGGAGTGGTACGGTGCGCTCAGCGTCACCATCACCTTGGTCTGGCTGTATCTTGAGATCTTGCGTTTGTTGTCGCGTCTACGTGACTAAATAGTTTGCAAGAAATTTAGAAGTGTGGCGTTAAAGACCTCAGGCTGTTCTTGTTGCGTCCAGTGTCCTGCATCCGGGATTAATACTCCACCCCGAAAATCAGGAAGCGTTGCTGCCATCGTGTCGATTGCAGTGGGATTCATCAAATTAACTACATCGTCGGCGCCTGAGATAAAAAATGATGGCATTGAGATGCGATCAGGCGAGATATCTTTTGTGATCTCGTAGTTGGCATCAAGGTTGCGGTAGTAACTAACGGGTCCAAAGAAACCTGATTGTGTGTATTGCGCTGTGTAGTAATCAAGATCGGCAGCAGTGAGCCAGCGCCACGGAAGCGGTGGAGGTGTGTTTGCACGCGAAAGAAATCCGGTGCCCTCCATTGGTGGAAGTTCGTCAGGAACACCAGGGAAGCCATCTTTTGATGCGCCCCACAAGACTTTTGACATTGAGTCGCGGGGGTTGGCATCAAGTTCTTGTTCGGGTGGGCCAATGTTTTGAAAATAACTCATATAAAAGAAACGATCACCAAACGCGGCTTTAAAAAGTTCGGTTGGTCGCATTGGCCATTGAGTGAACCCAACACTCACACCAACGACAGCCTTGACGCGTTCTGGAAACAAACGTGCTGTTTCCCAGACAATGATGGCGCCCCAGTCATGTCCAACAAAGATTGCCTGTTCGTGACCCTGTTCATCAATGAGTGCGCACAAGTCACCTGCAAGATTATTGATGCCATAAAAAGTGACGTCGTGTGGTGCGCTGCTGTGGCCATAGCCGCGTTGGTCTGGTGCAATGACGTGGTATCCGGCCGTCGCAAGTGGTTCCATTTGGTGGCGCCAGGAATACGCGCACTCAGGAAACCCGTGACTCAAGAGAATAAGTGGCGCACCAGGCTCGCCTGCTTCGGCAAGATGCAGAGTTGCACCATTTACATTAGTTACGCGATGGCGAATCGTTGTTGTCATTGCACTAACGCGATTGCAGTGTCGGAAATATTTTGCAACTGCTCCCATGTGAGATCATTAGAGTTCCATATTTTTTCGAATGCACGATCGCTTGCATCGTTGAACCCGTGTCGGTTGCGAAAGTTGTAGAGCCATCGTTGACGATTAATGTCGATGTCGTGTCGCGAAAGTCTTGCGACGCAGTATGTCTCCCAGATGGCAACTTGAACCAATGTGAGGTCTTCGTCTGCTGGGGCGTTGGCGAACTCTGGTGACAATCGATCGCGAACTTTTAGCAGAATTCGGCCAAGGGACTGAGTGGTGGCAGGCTCGCTCTGTTGACGGGGCCGACTGAAGTCTTCAAAGGCACCGCTTTGAATATTGATGACAATGGGATCTCCAAATTCAATGTGCATTTTTGCCAGTGGGGTGGTTTCATTAATGTCAATTCGAATATTGTGGTTTTCAAGATGAAATAATCCAATCAGACGTTGCGCTATTCGAGCAATATAGGCGCTGTCAAAATACACATATGTAAAGGTTGTTGGAGTGACCTCAACTGTCATCTAACCCTCAGTTAGTTATGAGCAGCTTGTGCTTCAAGCACTGCCGCCTTGCGCTCTTCAAGAGCCGCCAACGAGAGATCAGCAATCACATCAATTTCTTGATCATCAAAACCTGCCAACTCACGGAATCGACGCGCGAGTCCGATGGGAGATTCCTGGCTTTCGCTGCGGGTTCCGCCGTAAGAAAACAATTTATCTACGACGCTCTGGAAATCGAGCGCTTTCTTGCGACGCTCTGGATCATTTTCGGTGATCTTGCGCAACCAGTCACTTCCCATTTTTACGTGGGTGACCTCGTCTGCGAGCATCCAGTCTTCGGCAAACTCCAAGTACTGATCACCAGCAACTTCGCCAAACTCTTTCATTGTGGTGAAAACATCGATTGCTAAGCCCTCAAGCGCGCGATTGACGCCAGCAAGCCTCAACACCGGATCGCTGCTGCATGCCGCCTGAAACAACACAGTGTTTTCGGCGTACTCACCGATTTCACTTCCCATCCAGTCAGACAATTTGATGCTGATTTCGACGTGACGTGCTTCATCCCAGCATTGGCGAGCCATATCAAGTTTTAGTTCGAAAGGTGCTTCTTCGCCTGTTGTGAAATCCCAGCATGTTCGACCAGCACCTTCAAGTGCTTGAATTTCGCCGACGAAGATTCCGTGCATCAGGCCGCGGGCTGCATCGCTTGCATCGCCGCGTGACGGCACAATGCGATTGGCTGCGCGGCTCGGACGCGAGTCTGTGGTGATCGCAGTTCGTTGATCGGCCATGCGATCGTTCATGGTGATTTGGTTGAAACGTTCGTCGCGGGCGAGGTCTTCAACGGGAAAAAATTTTCTCATGCTAGTGCTCCTTCGTGTTTGAGTGTATTAAAACCGATTGTTCCTGAACCAGTGATGCCACCAGCAGCAAGCAATATTTTCTCAAGGCGTGCTTGGTGAGCGGCAGCACGGTCGACTTCTGCAGGAGTTTCGATGAGCGATTGGATCAACATTTCACCATCGCGCCAGTCTTCAAACTCGTCTTGCAAGATAAAACGTAAAGAACGCATAGTTGGCGCATCGGTGATGTCGCTTGTGTTGTTGAGATGAAATGTGTAGGCAGAAATAAAGTGTGGGATAAAAACACGATATACCCCAACAAGTTTTTCGATCGTGAGCTCTGGTGCTTCGGGCTCGGTGAGTGCTTCGATAAAGTTCACCATGTCCTCATTTGGCGCAACGCTTAAACGGTCAGGGTTCATCTCGCGCAGTTCTGGGAGACGCTTGTGCCAAAGTTCGGCGTGCCAGGCGTGTTTGTAGCAATGAGCTCCGAGTCGCATTTTGACGTCTAGTTCTGGAACCGTGGCAATCCAGCCGCCCAAGGCTTCAAAAAGTTTTAGTTCACACCACTTATATGCGCCCACCCGTCTGGCGGATTCTTCAACGCTAAAAAGGCCTGGTAACTCACGTCGATCCCACGGAGCAAAAGGTGCTCTCGGTTTTTTTGCATCTGCCATGAGTCCCCCTTAAGTGTGTTCACTGCGATCACGATGATCGGCGTGTGCCGTATATGTCAGGTTAGTGCCCGTATCCCCGACACGGAAGACGCAGCACAACTTTATGGGTGTGATGCCCGTCGAGCGGTGGGCCGAGACGCCAAAAGTTCGTCCGAGAGTGGCTCGCCGGTGACCTCACAGGTCCAGTATGTGCCAGCTTCTAGTCGGGAGAGAGCGATCTCGACATCGGCAAGGTCTGTCTCAATGCCGATGAGGTCAATTGGTGTCTCGGTCTTGGCTGTGGGCGAGTCGGTCATGATGACCATTCTAGATGTTCGATGCGTGTCGGGGGGATTTCGCTTGTATCGTGCCGCCCATGTCTTCTTTCCCCGCACTTGATGGTTCAGCCCCACAAACCAAATCATTCACCCAAGCCCCGGAGATGGGGATTGATCCACAAAAGCGTTACACGGCCACGATGCAAACCACGCTCGGCAAGATTGTGATTGCACTTGACGCACTCAAGGCGCCTCAGACCGTGAACAATTTTGTGTTCTTGTCTGGATACAAGTACTACGACGGAATCATCTTCCATCGAATCATCGGTGGTTTTATGTGTCAAGGTGGCGACCCAACCGGCACGGGCCGTGGTGGACCGGGATACAAGTTCAACGACGAACTACCAAAGGCTGGTCAATACCAATTGGGTTCGATTGCAATGGCAAACGCCGGACCAAACACAAATGGTTCACAATTCTTTTTGATTAGTGGCGCAAGTGGTGTTGGTCTGCCGCCGAGCTATTCGCTGTTTGGGCAGATTGTTCAGGGACTCGATGTTCTTGATGCGATGCAAAAAGTAGAAACTGATCGGTCAGATAAACCACTGACGGATGTCGTGATTCAGAGCGTCACGATTAGTGTTGCCGACTAATATCTCAGTGCTGCTGCACTGAAAACTCAGTCGGCAGTTGTGTCAAGTTTCCCGTCGCCGATAGCCCAACGAATTGTGCGCGTGATGACATCACCCAGTGGGCGCAAAGCAAATCGTTCAGTGAGTGGGAGCCAAAGAAGCCGCAGATCTGTACGGGCCCACCGAGGGAGTGTGGCAATTGCCGCTGTCGCAATCAACGAATAGGGAACGCGCTCTGGCAATGAAAGTGGAGGCTGAAGTAGCAAGTATTTTGCGGCATCACGGGAGTTGCGCGTGCTTGCCAGTTCTGGTCTAAAAGAACGCAACTGATCTTGCAACTCTTTCTCTGATGTCGGTGGTGAGGGTATGCCGAGTTTGCGAGCAATGACAGCGGTGTCTTCTACGTACGCGTCACGCCCAGCTTGGTCGAGCGGAGATTCGCCAAATAATTGATGCACATGTAAAAAACTGTCTATCTCGACAACATGAACCCACAGCAAAAGATGAGGATCTTGGGCAGAGTACGCACGGCCATCGGCTGCGGTTCCGTGCACTCGAGTGTGCACGCTCAGTACGCGGTCAACGGCTTGTTGTGCGACGCGATCAGAGCCAAAAGAAGTTGCAGCCAAAAAATCTGCTGTGCGTTGAAGGCGTCCCCACGGGTCATTGCGGTAATCACTGTGTTGAGCAACTCCGGCCATCGCTAATGGGTGCAAAGACTGCAACAAGATCGCACGCATGCCACCAATGAACATCGAAGCATCTGCGTGCACTCGCCGTATCGGGCGATCCTCTGCAAACCATCCTGGTTCACTGGTGTCATTGAGCATTGCCAGTTTGGTCTCGGCGTCAGGGCCAACGACACGGCTACGCAACGCATCGGCAAGCGCTAGGCGGATATCGTCGCGTGATGGGAGAGAAGACACTCGTCCATGTTGGCACTGGTTAGTGCGTAAAGCATAACGCTCCTTCAGATTTGGCTGGTCAACTACGCTTACGACGTGACTCAAGAGACCACGCCCGAGATGAATAGCCCTGAAAAGATGCCCCGCTGGATAATCCGAGCGATTGTCATTTTTTGGATTGGTTTCATCGCCACATTGGTCTTGCGTTTTTCATTCAGTCGATTGCATTCGTTGTTGTTATTGCTTCTCGTTTCGCTCTTTTTGGCACTCGCGATCGAACCGGGAGTGAATCGCCTCATAGAACGGGGATGGGGAAGAAAAAGGGCGACCGGTGGTCTTCTTGTTGTTCTCATTTTTGTAACGATTGGTTTTGTAGTTGCAATTGGGACTGTTGTCGGCAGTCAGGTCGCCGACTTGTTGCAAAATAGTGAGCAGTATGTCAACGACTCCGTGAAGTTTGTTAATGACACATTTAATACAAGCATCGATCCAGCCGAAGTAAATGACAAGATCAATGATCCAAATGGACCTGTGCAGAATTTTATTTCAAGCCAACAAGATCAAGTTGTCAAAGTGTCAGTGCAAGCACTCGGAGTTCTTTTTCAGGGACTTTCTGTATTGTTGTTCACTTATTATCTTGTTGCAGACGGACCGCGACTCCGACGCGCAATTTGTAGCCGTCTGAAACCTCAAAGACAAAGGCGTGTTCTTGACACATGGGAACTCGCAATTACAAAAACGGGCGGATATTTATATTCGCGTGCTTTGCTTGCTGCGGTGTCTGCGTTTTTCCATTGGATTTTATTTCAGTCAGTCGGCACGCCGGCTCCGGTCGCGCTTGCATTGTGGGTAGGACTTGTCTCGCAGTTTCTTCCTGTCGTTGGCACGTATCTTGCAGGCGTTCTTCCTTTGCTTCTCACGCTGCTCGACTCTCCAGTGCGCGCTTTGATTGTTCTTGGGTTCATCATGGTGTATCAACAAGTTGAAAACTATGTTCTTGCGCCGCGCATTACCGCTCGAACACTCGAACTGCATCCTGCACTTGCGTTTGGATCTGCCATTGCTGGAGGTGCGTTGCTTGGTCCGATTGGCGCGGTCTTGGCGTTGCCTGGTGCGGCGATGATGCAGGCACTAAGTGCGAGTTGGGGTACAAAACATGATGTCATCGAAGATCCACTCACAGTGATTGTTCCTCCAACACCCAAGAGACAACGGCGTACGGGTTCATCATGATCCAACAACCGGAGCAATTTGCTCCTGTTGCAGTCATTAATCGCAGCGGCATCGACGAGAGCGTGCACTTTGGTGCAGTGGTGTGTCTTGATCGTGATGGATCAACGATTCATTCCATTGGAGACAGCAGTGTTGAGATTTATCCGAGATCGTCACTCAAACCACTACAGGCCGTTGCAATGGTGGAGGCTGGTCTTCGTCTTGCTCCAGAGCAACTCGCACTAGTTTGTGCAAGTCACAACGGTGAGGCGATTCATCTAGAGACTGTGGTGCAGATCTTGAAGTCCGCAGGATTATCTGAATCAGCATTACGCAATACTGCTGGTCAATCTCTTGACCCCATATCGGCGGCAACAGCAGTTCAGCAACAGCGTGCACCGTCACCGTTGCAGATGAACTGCAGCGGAAAACACGCGGGGATGCTGGCAACATGTGTCATCAATGGATGGTCGACAGATGACTATCTACATAGTGACCATCCGTTGCAGACTTCTATTACTGCTGTCATTACGAGGCTCACTCGAAAAGCGCCAGCAGCGATTGGTGTCGATGGTTGTGGCGCACCAGCACATGTCGTTGGTCTTGTCGATCTGGCACTAGCGGTGCGAGCAATTGCAATTGGTGATATTCAAGAATCTGGAACACAGGTGTACAACGCAATGACTCGTCACCCATACATGGTGGGCGGCAATGCACGAGATGTCACTGCGATCATGCAGGGAGTGTCAGGCTTAGTTGCCAAAGATGGAGCAGAAGGTGTGTATGTTGCAGCGATGCCCGATGGTCGTGCGGTGGCGCTGAAAATTGCCGATGGTTCGGAAAGATCACGATGCACTGTGATGCTGGCGGCTCTTGCAATGCTCGGCATCGACACATCAAAGTTGCAAGCAGAACTTCGAGAGTATTCTCTTGGGCATGGTCATCCAGTGGGCGAAGTGCGTGCAATCGGATTCATGAAATGAGCAAAATTCCGTTTGTAGCACGCATTGATAATGCTCCGCATGCAATGGCAGAGCAGGTATCACCAACTATTCAAAGAGTGATTGCCAACAACCCTTCAAAGTTCACTTATCGAGGGACCGGCACATACATCATTGGCGATACCAACGTTGTCGTGATCGATCCCGGACCGTTGCTTGACTCCCATCGTGACGCCCTTGATGGGGTCTTGAGTAATCGCACTGTTCGAGCAATTGTGGTGACACATTGTCACGCCGACCACTCGCCGCTGGCAGAGTGGCTCAAGACCAAGACAGGTGCACAGACCTATGCAATTGGTCCGCACGCTGACATCACTGGTCTTGACATTGACGACTTTGCAGATGATCCTGACGAAGATTCACAAGACGATTCAGACAAAACAATTGCAGGCGATGAGCCACGCGAAACAATTGATGTTGCTTTTCAGCCAGACGTGATCGTGAAAGATGGCGAAACCTTTTTTGATGCTTACGGGATAACGCTGACTGCAGTGTGGACACCCGGTCACACTTCGAACCATCTCTGCGTGGCGTATGCACAAGAACACGCGTTATTCACGGGAGATCACATTATGGGATGGAGCACGACCGTAGTGTCACCTCCAGATGGAGATATGCGGAGCTATATGGCTTCACTTGACAAAGTGATTGATCGCAAAGATGCAATATTGTGGCCCACTCACGGCGCCCCAGTCACCGAACCAATTGAATTTTTGCAGGCGTATCGCCAACACCGACGTGAGCGCGAGCAACAAATCATCGATGCACTGCAGATTGGTCCCCGAAATATTCAAGAACTAGTGAAGGAAATGTATGTCGATGTCGCCAAGGCTCTGCATAAACCGGCTCGACGCAGTGTGTGGTCTCATTTGATTAAATTGCATCAAGATGGTGTGGTCGTGGTGACTGACGGTAGCGACCCCAAATTAAAATCGCTGTATAAGTTGAAGACCTGAGGAAGATCTACTTCACCACGTTGGCCGGGAGTAGCGCAGGATCAAAAAAAGCAAAGAAATCTTTGGTGGCGTTATTCAGGTATCGATTTGGATTGCCCATCCGTTTATCAAGAAGTATTCCGTCTCTTTTTGATTCACCGGGACGAGTAAAAGTAACAAATTGCGGAAGCGGTTTGTTGATGTCAAGTTGCATCGCAGTTCTACAGTCAAATAAGAGCAAGACTTTTGCGAGAGCGTTGATGTCGACATCCCCAACAGCCGCGTATAACAATCGTCCATCATCAAGAGTGCATATTGCTGAACGCATAACGTATGTGACATTATGAAGTTCGCTACCCCAATATGTGCCTGGGTATCGAGCAATAGATATTTCGCCTTCGTGGATAACCGGTGGAAGATTTTGTCGAAGTGTTGTCCACGTGCCGTCGTTGAACATGTCGGTTCCCAAAACACCAATGATGCTTGATCCGTCGGCACGAATTCCAAATGTTGCCTCACCATCAATGAGTGGTCGCACGATGCGTCCCTCGGAAAGATAGCCACTCTTAATATGGTTAAAGCGAAATCCGCCGTTGAATGCAGCAACAAGTGCGGGGCGTGCGGCGGGCATGACTCGCTTGTAATTATTCCACGGTCCGTCACCTGGTATTTCAGTTCCTTTAAAAAGGCCAGCCGTGAGACGTGTTTGATCAATAACAACTGCACTGGCAACGACAGAACCGAGTGAAGCGAGTGGTCGAATACTTGTGCTCCACATCACTGGTTGTCCGCCGACACTAGCGAGGACCCGCCATGTTCCTTCATCTTTTAGTGCTGGAGAAATCACTGGTGCAATGTTGGCTGGAGTCTCTTGTTTTGTATTTGGAGAAGTTGTCGACGGCGTGTCGGTTAGCAATGAAGGCTCGGTTGTAAGAGATAGCGATTCTGCCGGTTTTGCTGAAGGCGGGCCACTGTGTAGCCAACTTTCGAGTCTGTCGACGACAAAATTAAGTTGATGATTGCGTGCCCACGCAGCGGTGTTCGTTTGCAGATTTTCATCGCGATGTCGTAGTACATACGATGCGAGTGAAATGAGCGTCAGAGCGGCGAATAAACCTATTAACCCTATGACCGTAGTAATAAGTTTTCGTTTCAGCATTGTTCACTCAGGGTAGGGGATGAGTTCACAGAATACTGCTCTAGGCGTCTAAACTTGAATCATGGCAGGTGTCCAACTGATTAAAGTTACTAAAAATTTTGGTTCCGTGGTTGCTGTCGATGATTTCTCGCTCGATATTGCCGATAAAGAATTCATGGTCTTATTGGGGCCATCCGGATGTGGCAAATCTACAGTGCTGCGCATGATCGCTGGCCTTGAAGCGCCAACAAGTGGCGAGGTTTTTATTGGCGACCATCTCATGAACGGAGTCGCGCCCAAAGATCGCGATGTGGCAATGGTGTTTCAGAGTTATGCCTTGTACCCACACAAGACAGTGAGAGCAAATATTGAGTTCCCGCTCAAAACACGCGGAGTTGATTCGAAACTCCGTGCTGCTGCAGTCGCTGATGCAGCCGCAGTTTTAGGTCTTGCAGATTTGCTTGATCGCAAACCAGGTCAACTGTCTGGTGGTCAACGTCAACGCGTGGCTCTGGCACGCGCGTTAGTGCGTGACCCTCAGGTTTTTTGCATGGATGAGCCACTCTCAAACCTTGATGCAAAACTGCGTGGAGAAACACGATCAGAACTTGTTGCATTGCACCAGCGACTTGGTTCAACATTTGTTTATGTCACTCATGATCAGGTCGAAGCGATGACAATGGGATCTCGTATCGCAGTTATCGTTGCGGGAGTTTTGCAACAAGTCGGATCTCCGACGGATGTATATGACCGTCCTGCAAATATTTTTGTCGCTACGTTTTTAGGAACTCCACCGATGAATATTTTTCCAGCACAGTTGTTTGAAGCAGGTGAGCACAGTGTCGGAGTTCGCCCCGAGTATGTGCGGTTTGTTGACTCGCACTCAGGCGGAGTAGAGGCAACAATACGTTTGGTCGAGCATCTTGGACATGAAGTTCATGTCACAGGTGTTCTCGCAGATGGCACCGTCGTAGTGGCACGACATGGGGGTGAAGAAGCATCTCCACGATCAGGAGACATGGTGACCGTGTCTGCAGAAGCGCGACATCGTCATCGATTTGACGTGAGTGGTCGTCGGTTAGCCTGATGTTTCGTCGTCGCGGAGATGGATTAATTGCTAGCGCGATGCTGGCACCAGCTATTGCAATTCTGAGCATCTTTGTTGTTTACCCTTTAGGGAGAGCAGTGTGGCTTGGTCACCTACGGTGTGACGCGACAGGACGTAAGTGTCGCACATCAGGATGGATGCAATATTTTGACGTCTTGCGCTCGAGTGATTTTCAGCATGCACTCAAAGTGACATTTGTTTACGCTCTTTTGACAGTTCCGGCAGGACTTGTTATCGGAGTTGGACTAGCGGTATTGGCAGATAAGCAAATTCGTGGCATCGGATTTTTCCGAACGATTTTTTCGTCTACGGTTGCAACGTCTGTTGCTGTTGCTTCGTTGATCTGGTTTGTTTTGTTGCAACCTCAAGTGGGTTTGTTGCCAGATATGTTGTCGATGTTTGGAGTCATGAAGAATCCTGGGCTTTTAAATGATGCTGGTACTGCACTGCCAGCCATTGCAATAACCAGCATTTGGGCCAATTTGGGTTTCACGTTCATCATCGTGACGGCAGCCCTGCAGAGTATCCCAGCAGAGTTATTTGAAAGCGCCATGATGGACGGTGCGGGCGGATGGAAACGATTCACCAATGTGACGATCCCGATGCTGTCACCAACACTGTTGTTTGTGAGTGTCGTTCTCGTCACAAGAGCATTTCAGGCCTATGCAGAAGTAGACCTGCTCACCAAGGGTGGTCCAAACCCAGAGCGCTCAACAGAGACCGTGACATACTTAATCTACGGTCAGACATCGCTCGTAAAAAATGACATTGGCCTAAAGTCAACAACAGCAGTGCTGCTCTTTGCAATCTTGTTGGTGCTCAGTCTTGTTCAGTTCCGCAGTCTTGAGCGCAGAGTTCATTATGGCAACTAATACTGCAGTTGCAAAGCAACAAAAATCTTGGCGTGTTTACGGTCGTTACACGCTTCTCATGTTTGTCACTCTCATCGTCGTGTTTCCGATTTATGCAACAGTTCTTTCTGCATTTAAGTCGGGACCTGACTCCCTTGATCATCCACGATCCCTCTTGCCAACCGGACTAACTCTTGACACGATGCGTGCAGCATGGAACCTGGGTCATATGGGGCGATTGTTGTGGAATAGCCTCTTTGTTTCAGTTGCAGTCACCATTGGCGTCATCATCACGTCGGTTCTTGCTGCCTATGCATTTACGTTTATCAATTTTCGGGGACGAAGATTTGTCTTTGGTTTCTGCCTAGCAACTTTGCTTGTGCCCGTTGAAGCAACTGTCGTGATTAATCAGCGCCTCATCGATTCATTTGGCTGGAAAAACAGTTATCAGGGTCTCATCGTGCCATTACTGGCAACTGCATTTGGAATTTTTCTGATTCGTCAAGTTTTTATGACTGTTCCAAAAGAACTTATTGAGGCTGCATCGCTCGACGGTGTTGGGCACTTCGGTCTACTGCGAGAAGTCGCGATGCCTCTTGCGCGCCCAACACTTGGTGCTCTGGGGCTATTTACATTTCTTGGCACATGGAACCAGTATTTGTGGCCTCAGGCCGTTGTCGATGATCAGGAACATCGAACAATCCAAATCGGCCTTGATGCATTACGATCTGCAGACATCAATCGATTTAACCTCATTACCGCCGGCACCGTCATCGGTGCTCTTCCGATCTTTGTTGTTCTCGTTGCGTTCCAACGGCAGTTGGTGCGAGGCCTGACAGCAGGAGCAATAAAGGGCTAGAACCCCATTTACAAAAGGAGAAAAAAAATGAAGTCCCCCCAAAAGTACCTATTTATCCCGTTGATTATTCTTGCTTCGGCCGTCGGATCGGCATGTAGTTCTGGAAAGTCAGTGACAAGCGGTGGCAATACTGCTGCATCCTCTGACAGTGCAGTTGTCACAACGTTGCCCGAACTCGCGGCGTGTGACACTACTGCGCTTGATTCGGTCACTTCACCGATTGAAATCACGTTCTGGCACGGAATGAACACGACACTTGCTGATGAACTTGTAAAACTTACTGACTCCTATAACGCGTCGCAAACAAAAGTCAAAATAAAACTTGTTGCTCAAGGCGGTTATGAGCAGACTATTGATGCGTACCTCCAAGGTTCTGAATCAAGTCGACCTGACGTTGTGCAGATGCCCGAGTACATGGTGCAGTCAATGGTGGACACCAAAACAATGTTGCCAATGCAGTCGTGCGTCAATAATGCAGAATTTGACCTCTCGACGATTGGTGATAAAGCAGTTACTGCATACAGCACGCAGGGTGCATTGCAGGCAATGCCTTTCAACTTGAGTAATCCAGTGCTGTTCTACAACAAGAAAATCTTTAAGGCTGCAGGTTTAGATCCAGAAGTATCGCCTAAGAGCCTGGAAGACCTAACGGCGTTCTCTGAAAAAATTATTGCTAGTGGTGCCGCTAAGTATGGAATATCTCTAGACAGCGCACTCGATAGTGGCGGTGGTTGGTATTTAGAACAGTGGTTCGCCAAAGCAGGTGAGTTATATACAGACAACGATAATGGCCGTACTGCGCGCTCAACAAAAGTGCTGTTCAATAACAAAACTGGTACGGACTTGTTGACATATTTGCAAGGGTTGCTCACTAGTAAGTTGGCTGTGAGCGTTGGCGACAACGCGAGCGGACAAGATCAGTTGCTCAAGTTGGTGGACAAAAAAGAACTCACTGCAATGACGATTGCGACAACCGCGGCATTGGGTCCAGTAATAGATGTCATCAAAGGTGGCCAGTTCAAAGAGCAGATCTCGCTTGAGGACTTGGGCATCGGTCCGATGCCAGGACCAAATGGCACACAAGGCGCACTTGTCGGTGGTGCAAGCCTCTGGATTGTCGACAAAGGTGACGATGTAAAAAATGCTGCAGCATGGGACTACATCAAGTTCATGGTGTCGGCACAATCACAAAGCACATGGGCTGCGAAAACTGGTTACCTGCCAGTCAATAAAGCAGCCGAGACGCTAGACCCCTTGAAAACGACCTATGCGACTGATCCACGCTTCAAGGTGGGTTTTGATCAATTGATGGCAGCAAAGGATGCGCCTTCTTCGAATGGTCCCATCATCGGACCACTGCGAGAAGTGCGCACTGTCGTGGCGCAGGCCGTGGCGGCAATCTTTAAGGGTGCAGATGTTGCGACTGCTTTGGCTGAGGCTGAAACCAAGGCCAACCAACTCATCAACGATTACAACGCACTGAACGGCTGAAGAATTTCTGAACTGGGGCGCCTAAAAACGTCCCAGTTCACTTTTCAAAAGATCAAGACCAAGATTGCCGAGGCTTAATCCATGGGCATGCCATTGTCGTAGGTCAAATGAAGAGCCGTATTTTTTTTCGGCGTCGTGTCGCAGGTCAAGCCACACGCGTTCTCCTAGTTTGTAGGAGATTGCTTGTGCTGGCCAGCCTAGATATCGATTGATTTCAGAACGATTGAACTCGTCGTCACTTGAGGAGCGTTCCGACAAGAACTCCAACATCAATGCCGGTGTCCATTGCTCATTTGGGTGCCAACTGGAATCTTTTGGAATTGATAATCCACAGTGCATTCCCGTGTCAATCACAACGCGTGCAGCTCGAAACGCTTGAGCGTATAGATACCCGAGCCGATACTCAGGATTCTCAAACATTGCGAACTCATCCATCAGGCGTTCTGCATATAACGCCCAACCTTCACCGTGTCCCGATACAAAATTGTGTCGCTGAAATCGAGAGAGGCGATCTTTATTGAGAACTGCGACTCCGATTTGCAGATGATGTCCGGGGACACCTTCGTGGTAGGCAGTAGTTGGTTCGCTCCATCGCGGGAAGGATGTGCGACCATTTGCTGGATACCACGTTCTTCCGGATCGAACCAGATCTTCACTCGGTGGGGTGTAGTACATTGCAGCGGCACCACCTGGTGGTGAGATCATCGCTTCAATTTTGTGAATACGCGGATCAATCTCAAAATGCTTATTTGAAATCAGAAATGACGTCGCATCATCCATGAGTTCTTGCAGCCACGCACGAAGGTTGTCTTCGCCATGTATTGCTCGCTCGGGATCGGTGTCTAGTAGGTGTCGTACTTCGTTGAGCGAAGCGCCAGGCAGAATCTCTTGGGCACATTTGTGTAACTCGGCATCAAGACGTTTTGTCTCGGCCCATCCCCATTCGTATGCATCACGAGCAGAAATCTGCATTCCCAAAAACTGTCGTCGAGCAATCTCGTGTCGTTGAGCACCGCATGCGTCATCAGTTGTCGCAAGGACAGCATATTCGTTGCGCAAGAAATCAGATGTCGCTGCAAGAGCGGCACCTGCATCACTTGCTGCGCGTTCAAGTTGTTGCAATGGTGCTCCTTTGACGTTGGCAGCGGCCTGAGCAAACAAGTTGAAAAACCCAGAACGCACTGTGTCTCCGGACCACTGGCGCAATTGATCGGCGACGGCTAGTACCTGACGCTGTGATGTCACGGTTCCGTTGTCAAGCCCCAGTTGCCACGTTTGGCGCATTTGCGCAAATGCTTCTGGCACGTGAGACATGCGCTCGGCGATTACTTCCCATTGCTCAGCGGTGTCTGTTGGCATTAAATCAAAAACACTGCGTGCTTCGTCGACATCACCTGCGATGATGCGGATTGCTCGTAAATGTTCGCCACCGTCATACGACATCAACGATGCTTCAAGGGCTTCACGCAAAACACCAGCCGCCAATCGATCGTCGTCAGTGTCGGTGACTGCAGAATTACATTCGGCCAATGTGCGTCTTGCAAGTTGTTCTCGTTCTGCATGACCACTCGGGCTGAAATCTGTCATTTTGTTGTCATGGCCAACGATGCCCAGACTCGTTGCTAGCCCTGGATCGAGCTTGGCAAGATTGTCGATATAACGATCGGACAGAGAGAACACTTGTGAGGTCATGGTGACCACTATAAAGAATCAGCGCTGACTGGTATTACGCAGTATCGAAAGAGCGTGTTCTAACTTGAACTGTGTTTGCCGCGTAAATGGCGCCCGATATACGCGACGACCACTTGTTGAGTGTTGTCGTCCAGATAGATATGAATTCTAAAGAGATGAGCCTTTTTACCCCGCCGGATATGGGCCTCGGCTAGTACGCGTCGTTCCTGCCATGTGATGGCGTAGTCCTGTTCATACTTTTGACGCGAGTTATCGGAGACGTGCGCGGCATAGTCAAGACCAACACTGCGACATGCGAGTTGAAACGAGGTGCCAGAAATCTCTTTGCTCATCCACGCTCTAGCGACCTCATTAAGGCGGCGGAGATCTTGAAGAACTGCAAAAGGTTCTGGACCTTCGAGCTGCTCGCCGGACTCGAGAGCATTTTCGTGGAAAGTTAAGAAGGTAAAGTTTTCCTGAGCAAGGCGGAGTGCTTCTTTCATTGAAGCGACTGCTTTTATTCCTGCAGTTGTGCCCGCACTTGTCTCGAGGTCAACATTTCTCAAAATGAGTTGATCAACTTGTCCGCTTTTTCTTTCGAGCTTCGTTCGTTGTTCGCCAATCATTCTGTCGGCATCTGCAATTTGAGCTTGTAAGTCAACGATATTGCGTTCATATTCGTCGATAGTGGCGTTTTGTGCAGCAAAAAGTTCGGATGGAATACTCGTTAGTGCGTCGGCGGTTGTGTCGTGATCGAGGTCTTCTTCAAATTCTTCAAAGTCTTCGAAATCATCCCGCGGTGGTGGCGGAACGCGTGGTGATGCCAACGCCAATGCCCCAGTCTCAATAACAACACGTACTAAGCGATCACGCTCTGCCTTGAAAGAACTGCTTGTTGTTTCTCTCAGCAACAGCGTGAATGGATCAGCCCTGCCGGCCCAGTAGACGCGTATAGATCCGGGTCCAAGAATAGTGTCACCAGTGAGTTCGTTGAATCCTCTCAGAGCTTCTGGGGTGTTGAGAATCACGATATGAGCTAAGCCTGAAAGTGGTCCGGCACCGTCTCGAAAAAGTGGAGCCGAGGTGCGTTCGTAATCTGTCACTTCTACGAGTACGGGCAGGCGTCGACTCGGGGCATCGACGAATGCACCGAAGGTGTTTCCTTGCAGTGATGTTGTGGCGATTGATGACCGAACAACGAGCTGATGATTGGCATCGTAGACCGTGACTTCTTGAAGCACGCGAGCGACGAGTTGCACAATGAGTGCCTGCGGAAGATCAGTTGATCGTGACGGGGCAATTCGATTGCTTGTAGGGATAAGGACACTTCGAAGATCAAAGGTAAGCGAACCATTGATGTACACAATAGTGACAGTGAAAGATCTTGTATGACTACCACCAGGGGGACTCTCGTCGATTGACAATCGAAACACTGGATCGTCTGTTCCTTCGCGTGTGCGCACGAATGTTCCGGCAGGTCTTTTGTCGCTTGGAAAATTATCAAGTAACCAATCAGAGACAATATCGATGACGGTGATTCGTTGTTGTTGAGAACACGGCTCAGTCGTAAACGAGACTGCGTAAGTCGTTCTCATCTCGGAGTCCCGAAAGCACTACGGGGTCTAGCGAAATGGCTCGAGGGCCTCATGGATTGACCCCAAGGCAGAAGTAACGGCAGCAGCATCATCTGGTGCGAGTGTAAGCAATCGATCGAAGGCTGCAGACTCAATTGAGATTGATGGGCTTAATTGGTAGCGATCAATGCTGTCAAGGCTGGGCTCATGGGTGTCGAGTTTGGCCTGGCAACCCACTTCTCGGTCAATCCACACCTGGGCCGCAGTTCCTAAAGCGTGCGCAGTCCAGCCAGTCTGCAGACTGAATTGCCAAGGGTGTCCAGGCAGAGTGTTGGCATCAAGTTCCAGAAGGTCAGGTGTCTGATTGACGGGTACCTGCATTCGCACGATAGGTGCGGAGTGGTCAGCATGTCGCACATCAATGATGACTGTGTCTTGAGCGACGGACAAAACCAACGGATCGTCATGCAAAATTGTTGTCTCGCAAAATTGTTCTGGAGTCACAACTTCCCAGACCCACGGCCGACCCTTGGTATCAATTGCTGGGACATGCATTCCGACCCATGCGATGTCGAGTCCGCGCAATGAGACGGGTTGCCATGAAAGAAGATCAATCTGCTCAGGAAGTGTAGTGAGGGATTTCTTAACGTCGCTCACAATGGTGTCCCACACCGCTCCGTTGAAAGCCATACCCACCCACACGATGATGCCAAGTTCGTTGCCACGGATGGTGGATACCCGATGCACGAGAAACACAACGGAGTATTTCCTAGAGTTTGCTCCGGCGTGACACACTACTGATGTGCCACAAATTATGCATGGCGATCATCGCATCTACTACGAAGTTCATGGTGACGGGCCACGGATGTTGTTGTTCAATGGCTCGGGAGCAACTGTGGATAAATCAGCGCTACTGATTGGCGTGTTTGCAAAACACTTCACCGTTGCTGTGCACGATCAACGAGGACTCGGACGCTCTGGTGTTCCGGTTGGGCCGTACACGATGGCCGAGTATGCGTTAGATGGCGCAAGAGTGCTTGATGAGTTGGGTTGGGACTCTTGCTTGGTGATTGGCATAAGTTTTGGGGGCATGGTGGCACAGGAGTTTGCTGTGACATGGCCCGAGCGAGTGCAAAAGTTAGCGCTGCTCTGTACATCGCCAGGTGGTCGATTGGGGGCTTCGTATCCGTTACATGAGTTGGCAGAATTATCGCCACCAGATCGGGCAGCCGTCTATTTGCCATTGCTTGATACCCGATTTACGTCAGATTGGCTACAGCAACATCCAGTCGATGCGGCACTTGTGGCTGACATCGCTGGTCGCCGAAGTGATTCACTTTCGCAAGAGCAAATCCGTGGGGAGCGCGAGCAGCTTCGGGCGCGATCAGAGCATGATGTTGGTGAGCGACTAGCAGGCGTGACTGCCCCGACATTTGTGGCGGCCGGGAGATTTGACGGAATCGCACCACTTGTGAACAGCGAAACGATTGCGGCATTGATTCCGGATGCAACTTTGCATGTTTACGAAGGTGGTCATATGTTTATGGTGCAAGACAGGACTGCGTTGCCGGATATTTTTTCTTTTCTTTCTCAGGACAGCACGGAGGTAGCCCCATGATGAATGTGTTGTTCATCACGCTTGATCAGTTTCGGGGGGACTCACTGTCGTGCGCTGGTCATCCGATTGTGCAAACTCCACATTTAGATGCACTTGCATCACAAGGTGTGCGACTTGGCGCTCACTACAGCCAGGCTGCACCATGCAGTCCAGGGCGAGCATCGCTCTATACGGGCATGTATCAGATGAATCATCGTGTCGTCGCTAACGGCACACCGCTTGATGACCGTTTTGACAACATTGCGCGCATCGCCGGAAGGGCAGGTTATGAACCTGTGCTTTTTGGATATACCGATCAAGCAATCGACCCGAGACTTGTCGCGGATCGCGATGACCCGCGATTGCAAAGTTACGAAGGTGTGTTAGCCGGCTTTGATTGCAAATTAAATTTGATAGCAGGACATGAGCCATGGATTGCATGGCTACGTGACAACGGATACGACGTGAGTGATGATGATATTGCTGTGTTGTTAAGTGAGTCCGAGCGACCAGCAGAGTTCAGTGCATCAACATTCTTGACAAATCATTTGTTGGAGTGGCTCGATCAACAAGACGGTCCGTGGTTTGCACATGCAAGTTATTTGCGACCACATAGTCCGTATGCCGCTGCGGGTGAGTTTGCAACGATGTATGCACCCGAAGATGTGCCGATGCCGATTAGTGCTGCCCCAGATCGCCATCCGTTTCATGACGTTCTATTAACTTTGGCGTCAACTGCAGCACCAAGCGATGAGGCAGGCATACGGCACATGCGTGCGCAATATTATGGAATGATTTCTGAAGTTGATGCGCAGTTAGGTCGCGTATGGCAGGCCTTGAAGCAACGAGGGATGTGGGAAAACACGTTAATCATTGTGACTGCAGATCACGGCGAACAGTTGGGTGATCATGGGCTAAAAGAAAAGGTTGGATACTGGGAATCGAGTTACCACATTGTGGGAATTGTGCGAGATCCGTTGAGCCCAGAAGGCCACGGAACAGTGGTGAGTGAGTTCACCGAAAATATTGACATTGTTCCGACCGTGTGCGATGCCCTAGGGGTGGCAATTCCTTTGCAATGTGACGGACTTCCGTTGACGCCATTTTTAAAGGCAGAGAAACCACGTTGGTGGCGCGATGCTGCATCATGGGAGTTTGACTGGCGTAGTTCTCTGATTCCGATGGGTGAGTTTGCATGGCCGTGGGACAGGCGTTTAGAGAAATCTAATTTGGTTGTGCGGCGTTCGCGAGATGTTGCCTATGTGCAATTTGGTGACGGATCATGGCTGTGTTTCGATCTTGCGGCAGACCCGACATGGAGAACGGCTATGCAAGACAACTCCGTTGTGTTGGGCAGTACACAGGCGATGCTGCAATGGCGCATGCAGCACGCTGACAGAACAATGACTGGTGTTCTCGTTGATGGCGGACTGACTGGTCGCCTTCCTCCAGGAGTATTGTAAAGGTCATTATCCGGGGGGAATTCAATGACAACTGAATACGCAAAGGCGCTGAAAAAAGTGCGTGACGGTTCTGATCATCACGAACAGGCACGTGTACTGATTTCCCAGATGACGCAAGAAGAGCGTTTGCATTGTCTTGATGGTGGCTCACCATTTTGGGAGGGCATAAAAGATATGTCCAAGGGTGGCTATCACCAGAGGACATTTCCGGCCTGCAGAATCCCGCGGTTAGGAATCCCCGGATTTCATTTTAGTGATGGCCCTCGTGGTGTGGTGATTGGACCAGCTACTGCGTTCCCGGTTTCGATGGCGCGCGGCGCAAGTTTTGATATTGATCTTGAAGAACGAATCGGTGATGTGATCGGACAAGAATTACGTGCTGTCGGCGCCACGCTATATGGAGGTGTTTGTGTCAATCTTCTTCGGCACCCAGCGTGGGGAAGAGCTCAAGAGACATACGGTGAAGATCCTCACCATGTAGGCGAGATGGGTGCTGCGCTCACACGTGGTGCACAACGACATGTGATGGCGACCGTGAAACATTTTGCACTTAACAGCATGGAAAACGCCCGTTTTCGTGTTGATGTAACGATTGATGAACGAACATTGCACGAAGTCTATTTGCCGCACTTTAAGCGCATCATTGATGAAGGTGTGGCGTGCGTAATGAGTGCATACAACTCTGTCAATGGCGATTTTTGCGGGGACAACGAAGCATTGTTGACGGGCATCTTGCGAGACGAATGGGACTTTGATGGATTTGTTGTTTCGGACTGGATCTTTGGACTGCGCGATGGTGTGAAATCTGTGCGAGCGGGCCTTGATGTTGAGATGCCGTATCGAATGATGCGACATGCTCCGATAGTGGAGGCAGTTGCGACTGGAGAACTGTCAATGGATGTTGTTGATCGTGCCGTTGAGCATACATTGTCAACGATGTTGCGATTTGGAGTTGGTGAGATGCCAACCCAACCTGCAGATGTATTGGCGCAATCTTCCCATCGGGCACTAGCCCGTGAGGTGGCTCAGAAATCAATGGTGTTGCTACGCAATGAATTAGTTGATGGGGTTGCCGTTCTCCCACTGCAGCGAGCATCGCTCACTCGTGTGGCTGTTATTGGTGAACTAGCGCGCAAGAGAAATCTTGGTGATGGAGGTTCAAGTGATGTGATGGCACCTGAAGTTGTGAGCGCACTGACTGGGATTCAAAATGCATTGAATGGTGTTGATGTGTCGTACGACGACGCAACCGATATGCCCCAAGCCGTAGCGCATGCGGTGGCGAGCGAGATTGCCATAGTTGTTGTTGGCTATACCAAAGCAGACGAAGGTGAATTTATTGGTACGAGTAGTGACACCACTCATTTGGCATCGCATATTCCGGCAGTAGATGATCCAGCACTTGTAGAAGAATTCACCGCGTTTAAGGCTGCGCAGGAGTGGGCTTTGCCAGTTGTTATGAAAGATATTGAGCGAGATGTCAATTTTGCCGTTGGTGGTGATCGCGCGTCATTGCGACTTGCGCCTAAAGATGTCGAACTAATTCGAGCGATTGCCAAGGTTCAGCCGCGAACAATTGTTGTGCTTGTCTGTGGGTCTGCTGTGCTGATTGATGAATGGCATGATGACGTTGCTGCCGTTGTGGTGTCGTGGTACTGCGGTATGCAGGGTGGACACGCCTTGGCAGACATCTTGACAGGTGCTGTTAATCCGAGTGCATGTTTGCCGTTTGTGATTCCAGAACAAGAAGATGATCTTGTGTTTTTTGATCGCGATGCAAAAGAGATCACGTATGAGTATTTTCATGGACAATGGCTACTCGATAAAAATAATCGTCGGGCAGCGTATCCATTTGGATTTGGACTGTCGTATACAACTTTTTCTTACTCCAATGCCCATCTCAAGGCAGACGGCGATGCGATAGCGGTGACAGTGGATGTCACCAATACCGGTGCTGTGAGTGGAGCCACTGTGGTGCAAATATACGCAGGGCTATCAGGATCAAAGATTGAGAGACCACGCCGTCGCTTAGTGGGGTTTGGGCGAGTTGATCTGACCGCCGGACAGACACATGCCGTCGTGGTGCAGGTGCCGCTGCGTAGTTTGGCTATCCGTGATGTGAACTCGCATGATTGGCTACTTGAAAGCGGGAGTTGGAACATAGAAATTGCCCAGTTTTCGGGTGATTCCCAAGCACTCTTGCAGTCGGTCGTTGTCGCCGAGCAGAGATACCACTCGTAAGGAAAAGGTTGTCATAGTCTTTAGCAATGAGCACAGACAGGAGTTCTGGTCAGATGTTGCACAATGGTTGTGCAGCGTGCGCAATTATTGACAAACTTGACGGAAAAATAGATGGAAAATTATCTAACCTCGCCCACTGGAAACTAGTTCCCGAGCATAAAAGATGGCAAGCCACCCGTAAGGCACAAGATAAGGCTGCAGACAAGGTAACAAGTTTTGCGGGCTCATTGAACTTTGTGTACATCCATGCGGTGTGGTTTGCGATCTGGGTGTCTCTTAATGTGGGAGCAGTTGGTGCATCGTTGAAGTTTGATAAGTATCCGTTTGGTCTACTGACGATGCTGGTCAGCCTTGAAGCAATCTTTCTCTCAACTTTTGTAATGGTGAGTCAGAATCGACAGGCAGCACGCGCAGACTCGCGTTCAAGAGCGGACTTTGAAGCAAATATTCAGTCGCTGATCTGGTCTGTACACATCGGGCAGCAGGTCGGGCTTGACATCGAGCATGTGGAGATACTCTGCGCTATGGCAATTGATGAGTCACGCATTGAACCAGGCGCAGCAACGTAGGACCCTATCACTAGTCGATCTGTCGTGAACTTGCTTGCCACGGAGACATCTCAAGACCAGTTCCTGACATGAGATGAAAAAGCAAGGATGAGTGCTCAACGCCAATATATTTGCGCGTCAGTCGAATTAATTCATCCCGAAATAACACGCCATGCTGTTCGAGGCCAACAATGAGATGAGCAATCTCATGTAAAATAGTTGGCACCGAAGAGCGTGCACGATATAGACAGACTGAGTGTTCTTGAATATTGGCAATTGCAACATTTTGGCTTTGAGATGGCGTGATATTGACCGTGGGTGTTTCGATGTTTTCGTTCATGCAGACTGAATTGATGAACTCATCAATTTTGGAACGAGGTATCTTGCGCACGCCGAGCACAGTTTCCGTGACGGCTTCGCAGGAATAGACCAGAGCCTGCTCCGGGGAACAACCCCCAAAGTTGTCAACACTGTTTCGGACATCTTGAATGTATTGCTCAATCTCGGTCATCCGATCTCACCCCGAATACCAGTGTCAAATGATCGTCCTGCAGATCCGAATCCTCGTCCAGCACGTTGTCCAGAGGAATATGCTTTTCCCTTGCCTGCTGAGTTATATCGCGTGACAAGACGTGGCACTTGTGCGCGCATTTCATTGTTGGCGCGGGTCATGCGGTCTGCTAGTACGAGACCAGCACCAGCGGTCTCAGAGATGAACTCTGTGCGCATTGTCGCGAGTGCATCTTCAACACCAACACGAAAACCTTTCCACCACGAGATGCGCCATGAGCGATCACCCCGCGGTAATAGTCTCGTCCCCAAGATGTCGGCTGCGGCAAAAAGCGTGCGTGCCGCAAAGATGTCAGCTTCGCGTCCATACAAGACGAGAATGCATGTATCTATTTCGTCCTCGCTTCGGTAACCCGTGCAGGAGTGCTTGAGTGCAATTGCATACAGAAGGCCTAGTCGTTGCACCCGGTATTTGCCGAACACACGAACTTCTTGTACGACAACTGAGTTATCTTGCTGTTGGGGTTCACTGTTGAAGTCGTGCTCGGTAAAACCATATTTCTGCATCAACTTTGATGCCAAGGCTAATGCTGTTTCGGCTTCTGGCTGGGGGGTGGTGATGTGATTAGCGCGTGCAAGAAGAGCACGAATGGTGTCTCCGCGATTTGTCATTCGTGCCGGCTAATCAATATGTGGCCGAAAGACAGCCGGTCGCTTTTCGAGAAATGCGGTGACTGCCTCTTTGTGCTCGTCTGACTCCCAGCATTTAGTGAGCAGTCTGGTTTCTCTTCGTTGCACTTCAGTGAGATCTGATTCAACAAGGTTTTCTGTCAGCAGAGACTTAATCATCGACAGTTGTAGATCTGGATTTGCAGCATAACTATTGGCGACATCAAGTGCGTGTTCGAGTATTTTTCCGGGCTCACACAATTGATCGACGAGTCCGATAGCAAATGCTTGTTCACCGGTAATCACTCGACCAGAGAGGAATAGATCCGATGCTCGACCAAGCCCGACGCGTGCTGCCAATAAATGTGTACTTGCAAGTTCTGGAACAAGGCCCATTTTAATAAAACCAGTTCCTAGTTTGGCTTGCGGTTCGGCGATGATTTGGTCCATCGGCAATGACATTGTGAGTCCGACACCGATTGCAGGGCCGTTGATGGCAGCGATAATTGGTTTACATTGTCGAATCAATTGCACCCAATCAAGACCGCGCGGCAGACCACCAATTCCACCTGCCGTGTCGTCACCTGGATCTGTTCCGGATAGTCGTTTTTGGAACGTGTCTTGCATGTCGGCTCCAGCGCAATAGCCTCTCCCTGCTCCCGTCATAATGATGGCGCCGATTGAAGGGTCGTTATTGGCAGCAGTAATAGCGTGAGCTTGTTCGGCAGACATTGTCGGGGTCCAAGCATTAAGCCGATCAGGGCGATTGAGTGTGATGATTGCGACCGCTCCTCTGGTTTCGTATGTGATTTGGGTGTAGTGCATCTTTCGCCCCTGTCTCGTTTTTGCCGTCTGTTGTCTGTTGCTTCATCATAGAGATTTGCTGGTGGTGGAGTCGCACGTCTGTCGTGTGTGACAATACGGTATGGCCTCTAAATCGGACTTCGAGAAACTTCTCGCCAAGCACGTTGCCGCTGGAAAACTGACGGCAGACGAAGCCAAGTTGCTAGACACTGCGCCACGATTTGGACTTGAATCACGCGAGGTCTTGTCATATCTCGGTGGTCTCGTTGCGCTGATCGGTTTGGCGCGAATCTTTGCTGGTCCACTCTCGCATGCTTCTGCGATAGCCGTGGCAGTAGTTTTCTGTCTCTTAGGTGTGGTTATTGGCGCAGGGTCATTTAAGTTACTGAGTTCACCAACATGGAAAAGTCGCCTCGCCGAAGTATTAGAAATTATTGCCGTCATATGCGAAGCAATCGCAGTTGCAATTGCTCTCACAGAAGTAGGTGCGGCATCTGAACTCGCCGTGTTTCTGACTGCAGGCGGTGTCGCCACGTGGGCAATGGTGCGCCGGCAGCGTGCTGTTTTTTCGTCTGCAATTTTGCTGTCACCCGCCGTGTTGATCTCGTCTATTGCGCTTTGTGCGGTTATTGATTTGCCTGGTACAAAAAATAGTTTGATTATTGGAGTTGCTGCAGCAGGATTGATCGCTATCGGAACGCGACCGATCAACTTGGCAGCGATCCCACGAATTGTTGGAGCCTTCACGATTGTTGGCTGCGCTATCGGTTGGTATCAAGAATTCGATGGCATTCTTATGACACTTCTGACACTCGTAATTGCTAGCGCGTATTTTGCATGGGCAATACGCACTCGTTGGTTTGTGCTCGTGGCGAGCAGTGTCGCGACAGTATTTTTTGGACTCTCGTTTCTTATCAGCCACGTTGTGCATAATGAAATGATTCAAGGATTATTGATGCTGGTGGCGGGTGCCGTCACTTTGGCAGCCGTAGGCGTGTATGCCCGCAACCGCCCTAGTCAACAATTGCCTGCTGCACCAACTGCTTGAGTTCGCTGCGCAAAGGATGCGTACTCGATGGAAGCAGTTGCGTCATCAACAACACGCTGGTGTCTTGAACTGGATCAACACTGAATGTGGTACTCGCGGCTCCACCCCAACCAAATTCGCCGATTGAGCCAGGAATCTTCGCCTTTATCGGATCAATCGTGACGCTGACGCCAAGCCCAAACCCCACGCCATCGTTTGTTTCGCCCGATAACGGACGCCCAAACTCACTGAGGTCGACATTGCCCGGCAAGTGATTTGACGCCATGTAGCGAACAGTGCTCGGCGCCAAGAGTCGAACACCGTCTAGTTCTCCGCCACGACGCATCATTTCAGCAAAGCGCAAGTAGTCGGGAGCAGTTGACATCAGACCACCACCGCCTAACCAAGCCGCTGGTGGTCGCAGGGCAGCTTTGCCGGCAGTTTCAAGACGCATCGCCTCAAGCGATGATGGCTTGGCTCCGTATAACGCGGCCAAGCGGTGTGCTTTATCTGTCGAGACAGAGAAGGCCGTATCGGTCATGCCGAGTGGCTCAAATATACGTGTGCGAAAAAATTCGTCAAGCGACATTCCAGAAGCAACTTCGACAACTCGACCAAGGACATCAGTTGCCATTGAATAGTTCCACTCTGTTCCGGGTTGAAAAAGTAATGGCAAGGATGCAAGACGGTCACACGTCGCTGCAAGGTCAAGTTTTGTCGGAATGCCCCAGTCAAAGCCTGCATCACGATATAAGGCGTCAACTGGATGGGCCATCATGAAGCCATACGTCAGACCACTTGTATGAGTCAGTAAATGCCAGATTTCCATTTGTCGGACAACGGGATCAAGGAAGTATTTTGCTGTTGAACCGTTCCTCCATACCTTTTGATCAGCAAAAGATGGAATGAACTGACTGACAGGATCTTTCAACTCGAACTTTCCTTCTTCCCATAACATCATGGCTGCGACTGCAGTAATAGGTTTTGTCATCGAGTAGATGCGCCAAATAGTGTCGGCTGTGACTGGCTCGTTTGCTTCTCTGTCGCGGTGCCCATAGGTAGAAAAATGGGCGAGTTCGCCGTGTCGCATGATGGCGATGAGCCAGCCCGCAAGTTGTCCGTTATCGACGTAGTGGCGAAAGTGGTCATCGATTCTGTGAAGCCGAGATGCATCAAGACCAATTTCTGATGGCTTTGCGTAGATCGCTGGCTTGCTCATTTGACGAACTCTTTGAATGCAGCAAAGGCACGTGGTCCGTAAACGGTGGCGGGGCCACCATTCATTAAAATTGTGACGCCAATTACTTCTGCAACTTCTTGTTCGGTAGCACCAGCGATTGCTGCACCGCGTGCGTGCGAGGCGATGCATCCATCGCAGTGGCTACTGATGCCGATCGCCAATGCAATCAACTCCTTTGTTTTTTTAGACAATGCCCCCTCAGCGAGCGCTGCTGTGTGCAAGCCACCAAAGCCGTCGTAGACGGTAGGTATCAGCGCGCGGAGTTCGCGGCCCATCGGGGCGAGTTCGGCGAGAACACCTCGACCAGGACTAGCGGCGGACGGGGCATGGACGTGATCTGGAGTCTGTTCGGTCATCTCCTGAGTCTGCCGTATTCTGGGGCTACCTGTGAAAAGCCATATAAAATAAGGCTAAAAAATGGTGGTGTGACAGTATCCACACCCTGTGGATAATCCTTTGCTACAACTACATCAGGCGGTACAACTCAGGCACTCGTGTCTGAAGAACGGAGAAATGTTATGTACACACTTGGAGCACTTTTACTACTGTCGGTTCTACTCGGCGCGGCGACCGGAGTTATTGATTCGGTACTGGGTCTTGTTCAGGCAGACAAATTGATCAAGCAAATTCCTGTCATTGGAGCACATTGGGGACTACTAGTCGCAGTTCTGATGTGCTGGTTGACCGACCTGAATCCGATTGATGGATGGGGCGTTGGGTTCGACGAAAGATGGATGGTCATCGTGGCCAACGGAGCAATCATTTATGGCATGGGGCCGCTGAAAGATGCGGTGGTGTCAATGGTCAATAAGGGTCTGCGCGCCTAGTTCCCCTGCACCAGATTCTTTCAAAAGAGTCGTCCGACACTGGTCGGGCGGCTCTTTTGTATTTCTGGGATGACGTCACACAACCTGTGTGCTGCATCGCATACAACACTGAGACCTGGGGTACCGTGCGTTTGTGATGGAGACCGTTCTCATTGTAAATACAGCAGCAACTTGCGTGATGACAGGTGTTATTTGGTTTGTGCAACGCGTGCATTATCCCTTACTTGCCATTGTCGGAACAGAGCGAGCAATCATTGTGGCCCAGCAACACCAACGTCGAACAGGTCAAGTCGTGGCGCTACCAATGGCGGCAGAGGGAGTGACGACGCTGTTGCTTCTGCTCAATCAACCAAACGGTGTGAGCACGATTCTCCCATGGATTGGAGCAGTGCTTTTGGCGCTTGCACTTGGATGCACTGTCACATTGTCGGTGCCCCTGCACGGTCGGATGGCTACAACTCCGTCCATTGATACTGGTGCACGACTAGTACGAACTAACTGGCCACGAACAGTCGCGTGGACACTGCGAGCTGGAGTGTGTGTTGCGATGCTACTTCAGATGTCGGAGAGTTTCTGATGGCGTTTGTTGAGCGTGAGTCTGCACCGCGAGAGGACTGTCCGACTCCAATTCGGCGTGCGGTGATGAAGCAGGGTTGGTATGACTTGGCGTATATCCATTTTCGCTATGACCCAGAAGCTGTGGCAGAAATTTTGCCAGATGGAATAGACGTTGACATGCACAACGGATCGGCATGGGTGGGTTTGATTCCATTTTCGATGCGAGGTATTGGGATTCCACATCTCCCGTCTATTCCGTATCTTGGTTCGTTTCCAGAAGTGAATGTACGCACTTACGTCGTGCGAGATGGTATCCCTGGTGTGTGGTTTTGTTCGCTTGACATCAATCGTCTTGTGCCAACAATTGCCGCTCGCACGACCTATCAGTTGCCCTATTGCTTCGGGCGTGCCAACAATGAGCGCATCGGTGATGAATTGCACACGAGCGTGAAACGGCGTTGGCCTCGTGGCGAAGCACACACTGATATTCGCATTCGAATTGGTGACGCGATTCAAAAGCCTTCATCGCTGGAAGTTTTTTTAAGTGCCCGTTGGGGTTTGTACTCCCTCACGCGCTCTGGACGATTGCGTTATGCACCCGTGCAACACCCGCGATGGCCATTACAACATGCACAACTGATATCACTCGACGACACACTCATTGAGGCTGCCGGGCTTCCAACACCAGTTGGTGAGCCACACGTGATGTTTTCGCAGGGTGTTCCAGTGCGCGTCGGGCTCCCAAGATCTGTGGGTTAATACTAAAGACGCTTGCCTATGTCAGCGCAATGCGCTGAAGCAGTGGAATAAATTGGCCAAAGTGTGTGGCTCGTGGATCAAGATCTTTGCCAGTGTCATCCCAGTTGCGTAGTTGAATTGCCGCTCCAGATTGCGGATGTGATTCGAAGCGTCGTTGTTCGTCGGTACTCATTGGACCACCTTGAAGAACAAGACTTGCCACAGAGGCTTGACTCAACGTGCCGTGGTAGAGCAAATCTGTGGCACAGCGCCAGCGTTTGGCGTCTACGTGTAATGCAATAGGAGCAGTGACATCAGGCCGAAATAACTTTGAGAGAGATTGAGCACCAATTGCCTCATGCTTTGCGTCAATCTCAAAGGCTGTGGTGGTGGATCCGTTCTCAGCCAGATCAATCAGATGTCCGATGTCGTGGAGCAATGCTGCAACTATCAACTCATCAGATGCACCTGAGTCTTGTGCCAATGTTGCACACTGAAGAGCGTGCGAAATTTGAGTGACGTCCTCACTGTAGAATTCGTTGCCGAAGTTTGTGTAAATGTCAATGACTTCAGAGACAGAAGAAAATTGCTTCATTCGACTGGCCTGCCTTGAAAATCATTAATAAGAGAAACTTGCACCGTACTCGCAGTGTGGGGAGTTTCACGAAATTCTTGCAGTTTTGTTTCATAGTACGCGTCACGCAAGTCTCCTTCTCGAAGTGCATTAAACGTGGGGTACATCGCACGACGATCAGTGTCAGAAGTATTTGTTCCGCTGCGATGCGGAGTGAGCGAGTGGAACCACAGCACATCTCCAGCACGCGCCTCAACGGGTTGCCATGTCATGTCAGCGACAGTTTGGTCGGTGATGCATCCAAGATCATTTGTTGGTAAAAGCTTTTGGTGTCGGGCATTGACAACTTCTAGACAACCATTAGCAATGAGTGAGTCATCTATGGCAATCATGCACGAGACATGAGTTTTGACAAATGGGTAAGCAGGTGCATCTTGATGCGGCGCATACCCGGCACCACCAGACAGCTTGTAGTTGATTTTTTCTTTGTAGAGCACTGCTGTCTCACCAAGTAATGCGCTTGCAATCTCGATAATTGGACCAGACGTGAGCAATGTTTTGAGATGTGCGTGGAAGGGGATGAAGTTTTCTGTCCGACAGAGTCGGGGACCGTGATCTGTCATTTCTCGATAGTGCAACCAATCGCCATTGTCTGACCACGCTTGTACTTCGTCGACCCAGTGACGAATGTTGCGCATTTCAGGGACAGAAAAGGGCTGTGTCAGCAACCAGCCCTCGCGCTGATAGTGCTGTTCCTGTGCGGCGGTAATGCCCATAGAGCAAGCGTACCCAGAGTCTTCCTTGTGACCTTTGATTTCTAGTGGTGATAAGTTTCAAAGTACACGGGGAAGAAACGGGGCGAATCATGACATACGCAGGATCACGAGTTTTGTATGACGCCGATAGCCACATTATGGAGTTGCCTGATTTCTTGCGTAAATACGCCGATCCCGCTATTCGTAATGATGTTCCAGAGGTGAGTTATTCGGCATCATTGGTGACCGACGAAGAAGTCGCCATCATCATGAATCAGGGTGGGGTGCACAGTGATGAACATATTTCACAACAAGTTGCGATGGGCGACACTCTGATTGCTAAGTCCAAAGAGATACAGGGACTCGGCGCGTTTAATCGTGACGATCGCTCTGTGGCGATGGATATGTTGGGATTTAAGAAACAGTTAGTTTTTGCTACACATAGTTTACGTTTGCCGTTTTCGGCAAGTTCTAAAGTAGACCCAATTTTGCGCTATGGCGCGACGCGCGCGCACAATCGACACATGGCAGATTTTTGTGGCAACGATGATCGGTTGATGGGTGTCGCGGCGATTCCGCTGACAGATCCAGAAATGGCAATTGCCGAGTTGGACTGGATTCTGTCCAACGATGCTCATGAAGCGGTATGGATTCCGCACACGCATGCAGGAGGTCGTTCGCCAGGACATGTGGAGTTTGATCCGTTTTGGGCGCGCCTAGAAGAAGCGGGTATGGCTTTTGTCTTGCACGTCGGTGGTGCACCGTTGCAGTCACATCCTGCGTGGGCAAATACAGGTCGTGCTGCCGTCAAAGACTGGATGGGCGGCGGCGAAAACCTGAGGGCAAAAGATTCTGCAGTGTTGCATCATGCGCCCGAGCAGTTCTTGTCAGCGATGGTGCTTGATGGAGTGTTTGAAAGATTCCCTCGTCTACGTGGAGCAAGTGTTGAATTGGGTGCTGGTTGGATGCCAGAGATGTTGGTGCGTCTTGACTGGACTGTGAGCACATTCAGCCGAGTCGATCAGTATGTTTCTCAATTCACACGCACTCCGACTGAACAATTGACGCAACAGTTTGCCGTTACACCGTATGTGTTTGAAGATGTAGCCGGTTTCATTGAGCGCTCAAACGATGAGTTGTATCTTTTTTCGAGTGATTATCCACATACCGAGGGAGGCCGTGACCCCATTGGGCGATTCGAGAAGAACCTCGGTGGCGCAACTGCACAAACGATGGAGCGTTTTCATTCTGAAAACTTTTTAAGAGTTTTTCCACATGCAAGAGTGAAGGTCACCGCCTAGAATTAAACAATGAGTGGTTATTGGAAAAGTGTTTGGCCTGCAGAAGATGCAGGCGCGAGTCGTCAACAGATTCCGCACAAAATGGCAGGGCCAAAGCTTGGTCCGCGAGCACGACCAACCGTGGTGTCGCGAGATGTCGTAGCCGCAACCATGGTGGTGGTGCGCGGCGATGACGAGATGTACCTTTTGCGTCACACTGCTGGCGACGACGCAGTGTCGTGGGTAGAACGTATTGATCCACTCACACTTGAGCCAATCGCACAGTCAGTGCAGTTGGCTGGTGGCCCATTGTGGCCTGGTGGCATGGCGGTGCATGAGAACGGCTCGATATATGTGGTCTTTGGCAATCATGCTCACCGTTTGGCTCCAGACTTGACGGTGTTGGCGTCGATTACTTTGCCGCGCCTGCGCCCGTACAACAGTTTTGTCATTCTTCCAAGCGGACACATCGCAACAAAAGACTTCTCAGGTCCGCGCCCTGGTTCGACCGACGCACACACAATGGAGCCGACAGAACTTTTGATTCTCGAGCCAGAAGACTTACGAATTGTTGCACGACTTGAGATGCCAGAACCATCCATTGCGCGCCTCTCTGCTGATGAAAATATTATTTATGTTGTCGGCACAACAAGTTTGATGCGCGTGCACTGGAGCGACAACACACTCTTGCTTGACAAGAGATTTAAGGCAGAGTATCGAACATTAGAAGGACAAACATTTGGTTGGGATGCCGTCATCGCTGCTGGCTCAGCATGGTTTCTTGACAACGGCGAGGGATCACATTTGTACGCCGGAACATTTCGTGGCATCGGAGTATCGCCTGCTCCATTGCATCTCGTCCGCGTCGATGTACTGACAGGTGCAGTCAACATGGCTGAAATTTGTGGTTTGCCGCAAGGCCTCATCGCTAATCCACCCGTCATTGATGAACGTCGATGCATTGCGGTTGGATATGACAGCGGCAATGGTGTCATCACTGCATTCGACTTTGACGATGACGGTTCAATGACAGTGCGCTGGACGCGTCAGCAAAACCACGCAAGCCACATGGTGTTCTATGCCGATACAGGTGAACTGGTGACGGCGGACTATCGACCTGAATCTGATGTAAAAGAGCAACTCGTTGTCTTGGACATCAAAACTGGCCTAGAAAAAACCCGCATCGACACAGCAAGTCCAATTCAAACGGTTGTGTTTCCGGCAGTCGGAGCAAACGGAGATCTTTACTGGACAAGTACATGGACCCTGACGCGAGTCCGTTGGCGCTAGTTTAAAATTTTAGAGTCTGTTCGGGGCAACGGCTTCGAGTAGTTCCCATTCGCTACCAGCGATCTCTGGCGTAGCGCTTGCAGCAGCAATTTCTATTTCTGTTGCGCCGGCATCAATGTGTTCTTGCATGCGCGCAAGAATTGTCTCGAGGTTTCCCCATGCAACATACGTGTCGACCAATCTGTCGCTTCCGTTATCACTCCAGTCGGCCTGGGTAAAACCTTGCGATGCCCACTGATTTTGATATGCAGGGAGCGGTAAGTAAATAGAAATTGCTCGTCGTCCAGCTTCACGTGCAGCAATCGGGTCTGTCGAGAGACAACACGGCAACAGCACATTGAGGGCTTTATCTGGTCCAAGAATTTTGCGTGCTTGGGCAGTGTGTTCGGGTGTTTGCATATATGTGTTGGCTCCATCAGCGACTTCTGCTGCGACTGCCAACATTTTTGGTCCGTGTGCAGCAACAAAGATCTTTACGGGTGGGCCATTGAACGGAGTGTTCATCGGTGTGTAGTCGCGAATGGCGGTGACGTATTCACGAATCTTTTGGACGGGGTTTTCCCACGGAATGCCCCGGATCTGTGACGCGAGGGGATTAGAAACACCTAATCCCTGGATAAATCGACCACCAGAAAATTCGGAGAGAGTGCGTGCTGCTTGAGCACTCGCAATGTAATCGCGCCCGTAGACATGTGCAATGGCGCTGGCAACACCAATGCGAGTGGTGTTCGCCAAGATGAAGCCAGCAGTGACATAAATTTCGCGACCAAATATGTCGGGCATCCACACATATTTGTATCCCAACGACTCGAGTCGTTGAACGTGTTCTACGATTTGTGTAGGACTCATGTAATCGGGAATTGTCATTACTCCAGCAACTGGGGACATAGTTCTTTCTCTTCTCTTTTCTTACACGGATTTATGAACGAATAAATCGGGGAGTGCGTCGCTCAGCCATGGCTTGTGCGCCTTCGGCGAAGTCATTGGTTCGTCGAAGGCGAAGTTGTTCTGCCATTTCGTGATCGGTCGCTGCTGCTATTTGGTCTACAAGGTTGCCACGCAAAGTTGCTCGAATTGATTCGACAGCCAATGGTGCCGACCCAGCAATCTCAATTGCGCACATCAAGGTTCTTTCTTCCAGCCTTTCGTGCGGCACGATGTAATCCGCAAGACCCATAGTCACAGCCTCCTCGCCATTAACTCGGCGACCCGTGTAGAGCAGTTCTGCTGCGCGTTGCTGGCCAACCAGACGAGGCAACGTGACGGAGAGTCCAAAGCCCTGATGAAAACCAAGTCGTGCGAAGTTGGCGCTGAACCGTGCCTCAGGCGACACAACGCGAAAGTCAGCAGCAAGTGCGACGCCGAGTCCGCCACCAATGGCTGCTCCTTGAATTGCCGCAACGATGGGCTTACGCGTGCGAAACAGTCGTATTGCTTCACGATAAAGATCTTGCGTTGATGATGTTGGTGCTGAACCAGAAAAATCAGCACCTGCGCAGAAATTTTTTCCTTCTGCACAAAGAACGACAACGCGACAGGAGTCGTCATTGTCGAGTTCTTCTAGGGCATCGGCAAGTTCAGAGATCATTTCTGTCGAGAAATAATTGTGTGGTGGTCGCAGAAGCCGAACAGAAGCGACATGTTCTGCTACTCGCGCCACGCCAACGAAAGGATCACTCATGAGCCTCTATCTGGCTGAAGATTTCGTTGAAATAGATCAAGCAAGACGTCCCAATGACGTTGATCAGCGACAACGTCGTATGCAGGTCGATCGTTGAAAGCGAAACCGTGATGTTTCCCCCAATATCGCTCGAGCCGACCACGTACTCCGGAGTCTTTCATTGCCGCCTCGCAGCGATCAACCATATCCATTGGCACGTAGTCGTCATGTTCGGCGCAACCGACATAGATTTCGCCTTTTATTTCGCCAAACCGAATGTGCGGAGAATCTGCAGCTTCGGTATGTAGTCGAACACCGTAGAACGATGCTGCGGCTCGAACGCGGTCCGCATGTTCTGCAGCGATCCATAATGCAAATGGCCCGCTCATGCAGTATCCAACGCAACCAACCCGCGTAGCGTCAGCAACATTGTCTGCATCGGCGTATGCAAACAAGACAGCAGCATCGCGCGCCACCATTTTGTTACCGATGCCACGCATAAGTTCTGTCATCCGCGCCATTGAGTCTTTGCTAGCGAAGTCCAATTCAAATTCTGATGTTGCGCGGTAATACAGATGGGGCAACATGACGTAATAACCCTGCTGCGCAATCGTTCGTGCCATCTGATGCAAGAGCGGTCTTTTGCCTGGAGCATCCATTAAGAACAACACAACAGGAAATTTTGTGGAGTTGTTGTCTGTCGCGTCAGGATGAACGATATAGACCCCCATTGACCCTTCGCCAGTGTCAATTTCGATGTCTTGCTCAACCATTGCGTCAATGTAGCACTTTTCGACATCCATGTCGAAAAGTGCTACATTGACCCTCATGCCTTCCAATCACGTAATGACAGCAGGCATTCATCTTCCCCAGGCTGGACCTGCTGCATCAGGAGATGCCATGACCAGGGCGGCCGTGTTGGCCGAAGAACTTGGATACGCCGACGTATGGGTCAGTGATCATGTGGCAGTTCCGACTGGCGCTGAGTACCCGCCGTCTGCCTACATATATGAACCACTAGTCGCATTGACATGGGTTGCGGCGTGTACGCATCGTGTCGGACTTGGCACAACAGTGTTGGTGTTGCCGATGCGAAATCCTTTGGTGCTTGCCAAGATGGTGGCGTCAATTGATCAGCTCAGCAATGGTCGAATCATTTTGGGAATTGCGGCCGGATGGCTGGAAGCAGAATTTGATGCACTCGGTGTGCCTTTTGTTGAGCGAGGTGCGCGCACTGATGAGGCAATTGAAATCATGAAACGAGTGTGGACAGATGATCACATCACGGCAGATTTTCCGGTACACGGTGCACGGTTTGTGTCGATGCGAACCAAACCACAACCAAGTGGTCATGTACCGCTGTGGGTAGGTGGGCATGCTGATGTCGCGTTAGCGCGTGCGATTCGCGTGGGCGATGGTTGGCACGGAGCATTCTTGTCGCCTGAGCAGACAGGGCGACGAGTCAAGAAACTTCGCGCTGAAAGACCAGAATCTAATTTTCAGATTTCAATGCGAACGCGATGGGATGCCCTAGAGGACGACCACGACATTATTTTGGCTGAGATTGATCATTATCAAGAAGTTGGCGTGACGCATCTTGTTCCTGAACCACGTCAAAGAACAGCAGATGGTTATCTCCGCGCAATTGAAGCCCAAGCAGATGTACTTCGCCGTGCAGGCGTAACAATGACGGAATAGACGAGAGAATCATGGTGAGTCGTGTGCAAAAACAAAAAGTAGTCACTTCAGAAATCACGCGTGGTGGATGGGTGGCAAGTGGTGTCGCCGCAGAACGCCGGGCAACATCTGATACATCACAAACAATAAAAGCAAAACGAACACGGCAGAATTTACTTGATGCGGCGCGTCTTACTTTTGCAGAGTACGGATACACCCAAGCGACGGTAGAACAGATCGTTGCGACAGCAGGCGTGGCACGCGGAAGCTTCTACACATATTTTGAATCAAAGTTAGATATCTTTCGCCATCTTGTTGCATTGATTGATAAAACTATTGAGCGTGAGGTTGTGTCGTTTGAGCGCCGTCGCAGCGGGAATCCCATCGACAATCTTCTCATCTCGAACCGCAACTACCTTGCTGTCGTTCGTGCCAATGCGGACCTCTATCGTCTTGTCGAAGAGGTGGCCGCTCAAGATAGTTCTGTGAATGCGGCACGTATTCGTTCGAGGCGCGAACATATTTCTCGTGTGGCAAGTTCAATTCGGCGTTGGCAGTCGCATGGTTTGGCCGACTCCACCATTGACGCAATCACGACGGCTACCGCTCTTGTGTCAATGCTTTCAGGTGTTGCCCAGTGGTTGCAGATGAGCGATGTAACAATTTCTGATCACGATGCAGTGGAGTCTTTGACAAAGATCTGGATCAGTGCGTGCGGATTACAGGCAGGAGCAGTGCCGCCGTGAAAAGTATTCCAACGCAAGCATCAGTGCGCACAGCAGTTGATCAGTGGATCTCGTCGACATGGGATCCCAACATGGGATTGCTTGCATGGCGAGAAGAATTCGTATCGTCAGGATGGGCAGTTCCATCGTGGCCGGAGCAATGGCACGGACGCGGCTTGCCGGCGTGGGCCGATGCCGTTGTGGCAGATGCACTGCGAGCAGCGGGTGCAGTAGGTCAGCCGCTTGGCGGAGGAATGTCACTCGCTGCGCCAACACTTTTGGAACACGGATCAGATGAACTACGAACACGTTTGCTTCGTCCAACATTGACGGGCGAACTCACGTGGTGTCAGTTATTTAGCGAGCCAGGGGCCGGATCTGATCTTGCAAGTCTGACAACAACTGCAGTACAGGATGGCGACGAATGGATCGTCAACGGGCAGAAGGTATGGAACACCAGCGCACACCATGCTGATTTGGGCATGCTTGTTGTGCGCACTTCTTGGGACGTTCCCAAACATCAAGGAATTTCGTACTTTGTATTACCAATGCATCAGTCGGGTGTCGACGTGCGTCCAATTAGGCAGATGAATCAGCACTCGTCGTTTAATGAGGTGTTTATGACGAATGCACGAATTCCTGCCGACCATCTCGTAGGTCAGTTAAATGATGGTTGGCGAATCGCGCGCACAACATTGTCCCATGAGCGCGGTTTTGCAACAATGCGCCGACCGCAATTTGGCAAATCAGGTTCTCCAATTGGTCGCACACTGGCAGAAGCAGAAGCAGAAGCCCACGAACATTTTCAGACGTATGTGTGGTATCCGCAGCGTGCAGGTCGCGCTGATCTGGTGATTAGCCGAGCGCAAACTGTTGGTGCCCATGTCGATCCATTGGTGCGTCAAGAAATTGCGCGACTGCATTCTTTCGTCAAAGCAAACGAGTGGACAGCAGCACGCGCCCGAGCAGCCAGAGCGCTCGGACGTCCTCCAGGGCCAGAGGGCTCATTAGGCAAACTTGCTGCCTCAGAAGTGGCGCGACGAGCAGCGGTCGTGCATGCACTCATTTCGGGAGCAAGCGCAATGTTGTGTGATGGACCCGATGTCCTTGATGCTGTGATTGCAGAGGTACTGGTATCGACCCCAGCGCAATCAATCGCTGGAGGCACCGACGAGATTCAGCGCTCGATTATTAGTGAAAAGATTTTGGGTCTTCCGCGCGACCCTGTCACTGATACAGATCGAGCATTTCGCGATGTGGTGCAGGGGTATTCCTGAGTTTCTTCACGTGTTCCCCAACAGGATTTGACTGAAACTCTGGCACTAGTCTGAGGTCATGCCCCAAAATATAAACTCTTTATCTGTTGAGTATCTTTTTACGATTAATGCAACTCTCGCTGACCCGGTGGTGATTCCAAATGGTCCACTCGGTACGAGAGTGATCGTGCCCGTGACGGGCGGAACATTTAGCGGTCCACGAGCAAGCGGAACCATTGCAAGTGTTGGCGCCGACTGGTTGACAATGCGAGGCAACGGTACAGCGCAACTTGATGTTCGTATTATTTTGACAACTGATGACGGTGCGTCTATTTATATGACATACACCGGAGTGATGGCGCCTGGTGCGGATGGACCACAGATCGTGACGGCTCCTTTGTTTCAAGCAGGCGACGAGCGATATGCGTGGCTCAACGACATTCAAGCAGTTGCGATCGGAAAACCAGGTCAAAATCGCGTCGACTACGAAGTGTATAAAGTGATTGGTTGATGCCGCAGATGTCATCAACGACAGATCAACAACTGCAGAGCGATCCTCCTTTCGATCCCGATGCGTTACGACTAAAATATCGCCAAGAGCGCGACAAGCGTGTACGCGTTGACGGCAATGAGCAGTACCAAGATGTTGTTGGTGATTTTGCCCACTATCTCAACGACCCATATGTCGAGCCATTAGTGCGCGAACCGTTGTATGACGACGTTGAAGTTGTCATCATCGGCGGTGGATTCGGTGGCTTGCTGACAGGAGCACGTCTGCGCGAAGCAGGTATTCAAGATTTGCGAGTCATTGAAAAGGGTGGAGATTTTGGAGGAACGTGGTACTGGAACAGATACCCAGGGGCCGCATGCGACGTGGAGTCGTATATCTACCTGCCACTTCTTGAGGAATTGGGCTATATCCCAAAGGAAAAATACACCCATGCTCCCGAGATTTTAAAACACAGTCGTGCGATTGGCGAGCACTTTGACTTGTACCGTAACGCGTGTTTTCAAACAGAAGTAACAGAGGTGCGTTGGGATGACGATGCACAGCGGTGGATTATTTCAACAAATCGTGATGATCGAATGCGTGCACGATTTGTCTGCATGGCAAATGGTCCGTTGCACCGTCCAAAGCTTCCCGGAATTGCTGGAGTCGAAACATATCGTGGGCATTCATTCCACACCAGTCGTTGGGATTATGACTACACAGGCGGAACATCTGATGGTGGCTTGTCGAGACTTGCCGGAAAGCGCATCGGAATCATCGGCACTGGTGCAACGGCTGTGCAATGTGTCCCGCATATTGGAGCCGCAGCCGGAGAACTCTTTGTTTTTCAGCGCACACCATCATCAATTGATGTGCGTAATAACCGCGACACCGATCCAGCATGGGCAAAATCACTAGAGCCTGGTTGGCAAAAGCGACGGATGGAGAACTTCAACAACTTGGTATCGGGAATTCCTGAATCTGAAGATCTCGTAGGGGACGGCTGGACCGACATCATTGGCAAGTTGCTTGTGATGGTCCGCAACAATGCGAATGCAGATTTTTCTCCAGAAGGTCTTGCACAAACAATGGAACTTGCTGATTTTGAAAAAATGGAACAGATACGTTCCCGAGTTGATCAGATTGTTCATGACAACTCCACCGCAGAAGCGCTGAAGCCCTATTACCGACAGTTCTGCAAGCGACCATGTTTCCACGACGAGTACTTGCAGACATTCACCCGCCCCAATGTGACGCTTGTCGATACCGCTGGACAAGGTGTTGACCGCATCACCGAACGCGGAATCGTCGCCAACGGCGTGGAGTATGAACTGGACTGCATTATCTACGCCACGGGTTTTGAAGTTGGAACAGAGTATTCAAGACGAGCCGGCTATGAGATCATCGGTCGAGATGGCATCACATTGACAGAAAAATGGGCTGACGGCGCTTCGACTTTTCATGGTTTCCACACACGTGGATTTCCGAACTGCTTTATTATTAGCAATCTTCAGTCTGGGTTCACAGTGAATTTCCCACATATGCTCAGCGAGCAGGCAACTCACCTTGGATACATTCTGAGTCATGCGGAAAAAAATGGCATCACCAGAATTGAAACAACAAAAAAAGCAGAAGACGAATGGGTGCAAAAAATTATTTCGCTATCGCAAATGAATGTTAAGTTTTTGGAGTCCTGCACTCCTGGTTATTACAACAACGAGGGAAAACCCAGTGATCGGGCAATACAAAACGGATCATTTGGCGGGGGATCAGTAGCGTTTATTCAACTTCTTGAAAACTGGCGTGCAGACAAAAGCTTTGCCGGTCTTGAACTAACTAAGTAGAAAAATTATTTCTGTGGCGTCAAAGACGCAAGGGTCAGCGTGATGTCTTCGGTGTAGTGAATTGCGCCGATAATTGAATCATTTTTAATATCGGCGACTCGGTGCATTTTTATGATGAGTCCGTCTGATGGGCGAAGCCAGAGAGTGACCGTGGAGATACCGCTTGATTTTTTTCCGGCGACATCGGTTGCTGTGACGATGACAGTATCGACTACGTCTTTGCCAACCAAAAGACTTTCTTTTCCGACAAGTTTGGCGGTACGCGAGTTCACAGTGTCAGCCCCGGTACATATTGATGTCATTGAAGTCGTTGAGGTGGGAGAAGGCAAGACCACCGCAACTGGTTCGCAGATGAAAGTTCTCTTGTCGTGAACTTTAAAAAAAATGTGATCAGTGGTGGACTGTGACTCAGTAAGGTCGTCATTTATCCAGCACCATATATTGGTATCGGAGCGCCGCTCAAAGACGTCCCATCGCCAATCAAATCCACATTTTGATGCCGTAATCGTGATTGCAGACTCTGCTGGATAAATATGGCTTTCGGTGAGCGGACCATCGAGGGCTTCACGACCATTTGTGATGTATGTGTAAACGCCCTCTGGGATAACAGCATGGCGGGCGCTAAGACCAGCATCGGTGGGGCCGGCCATTGTCGTAGACGCCCGAGCCCGATAGTCATTTAGGGCATCGTTCACGCTCACCACGGACGGGTCAAGAGATATCCACCACCACCCCCCGCAGGCGAGCAGCACAGCAATAATAACAATCCCCCCAAGCCAGCCGCGCCGAGAAAGACCCATAGACGCCAGTATTGCCCAGAAATAGACGGGTCAAGGCTTAATCCGCTGTTCATGAATGGCCCCTTGTGTGGATCTGTATATAGGTGTACAATTATCTAATAATGAGTCCGATAGTTAAGGGGAGAAGACAATGAAGACAATGAAGACACTAGTGATCTCGGCAGTCGCAGTTCTCGGTCTGCTGGCCACAACACAGGTTGCCAATGCATCTTCGCATGTAAAGGCGACAAAAAAGCAAACCGTCAAGTTCAGCGTGACTGGCGATTGCAAAGACGAAGAAGAAATGATCGAGGGTGAGTCGAAAGACGATTGCAAGATTGTTGTGAAAATTTCACCGACAACCCCAACTCGATCTGCAATTCTAGAACAGCTCAATGATGATGATGAGTGGGATGAAGTTTCTACTGCAAAGTCAAAGTCTGGCAAGATTACGTTTTCGATTGATGCAACAGACGAAGACGATGCCTGGCTCGATGGCGACTTCACCTTTCGGGTCACTGTAAAAAAATCTGGCACCAATAAGGCAGTTGAGTCTGACGAATACACGTTTACTTTCACCCCTGCTGAATCAACAGACGAAGATTCTGATTCTAGTTCTGGCTCCGGAAGTGCGAAGCAGAAGGGCAAGTCAACCGGTAATACAAAACTAGATTCCGTTCTTGACAAAATGGACGACAAGAACACCACATTTGACGACAATTGCGAGAAGTCATTTGGGGCAGATTGCAAATTGATGTTTACAACAACTGGGCCAAACTGGGCCAAACTGTCTGCTGCAAAATGGCAACCAATGTGTGAGAAGTTGCTCAAGCAAACTGCGGCTAATTGCAAGTTGATGTATGGCGCAACAGCCCCACCTCCTGGCTCAAACAATCAGCCAAGTTCGGGTGGCTCAAACAATCAGCCAAGTTCGGGTGGCTCAAACAATCAGCCAAGTTCGGGTGGCTCAAACAATCAGCCAAGTTCGGGTGGCTCAAACATAAAAATTACGGAAGCAGACATCAAAAAGGCATGTACTGCTGCAGGGATTACGAATTGTGACTCCGTCATCAAATTGTTGTTGGGTCCCACACCGCCGAGCCAGGCAGACATGACCAAGTTACTCGGAAGCAAGATGGACGCATTTTTCAAGGCGATGCCTCAACAGCCAAGTTCGGGTGGCTCAAACAATCAGCCAAGTTCGGGTGGCTCAAGCAACACTCAACCAATAAAGTAGAAAAATCTCGTCTGTAGGGACGAACACACCACTCTTGGGTGGAGTTAACAAGTCAAGTGGCTTGCTAACTCCATCCTTTGTGCGTAATGGGGGAACGGTACGATTTGTAGATGACGGCTGACGAGAATACACATCGTGCAAAAGATGTTGTCGGACTGCTTGAGGGTTTGTCGACTACGCGCGCGATTCGTCGTTATGTTGATGAACCAATTCCAGAAGGCGTGTTGCGAGACATCATGTTCGCAGCGACCAGGGCACCGAGCGGATCAAATCGGCAGCCTTTTCGGTTTCTTGTTCTCACTGATTCAGCCGTCGCGCAACAAGCAAAAGCGCTTATCGCAGTTGGTGCACAAAAGATGTGGGCCCAAAAACGTGTCAATGATGGTTATGACGTCGGTACCGGAATTCAAGCAGATTCACCAAAATCACGAATGGCAAATGTCATGCAAGAATATGTAGACAACTTTGAGCGGGTACCAGTTTTGGTGTTGGCGTGTCTCGTGCGATACCGCGAACCAACACCGTCGGAAGGTGCGTCGGTGTATCCGGCGTGCCAAAATATTTTATTAGCGGCGCGCGCACTTGGTTATGGTGGAGTCTTGACAGGTTTCCAAGGTTTCGCGGAAACAGAGTTGCGGGAAATTCTGCATATTCCAGATGACACTGCATTGGCTGGCGCGATCACGCTCGGGAAACCCGTTGGTCATCATGGTCCGGTGCGACGATTTCCGATGGATGAACTGATCTATGGCGACCAGTGGGGAACATCTCCGCTGTGGGCAATAGATCCACCTGGCACTGCTGTGATGGCGCGTCGGACCCCGGCAGAAAATCCGACAGTCACCAAGAAGTAGTGTTGGCACAACTCATCTTTTGAGCTTGAGCATCTGGGGGGATGACCAACATGATTAACACGCCACGAACTATGGATGAGTTGTCGACACAATGGCTCTCAGACGCGTTATCCGCAAAGGTCACTGAGTTCTCTGTGCAAATCATTGGCGCAGGGCAGGGATTTATGGGACAACTAGGTCGCGTTCAACTCAGTGGGGTCGGCGCACCAAAGAGTGTGATTGTCAAACTCCCAACGGCAGACCCCGGCGGCCAAGTGATGGGACAGATGATGCGTGTGTGGGAACGCGAACATCGTTTTTATACCGAAGTTGCTCCACGAATGGGAGATGTTCGACTAGCAAAGTGTTTGTACTCAACGGCCGAGCCGTATGCGCTGATTCTCGAAGACCTTGCGCCGGCGGAGTCGGGAGATCAAGTGGCTGGTCCTACCCCAGATCAAGCACGTCGCGTGATTGATGCTGCTGCAATTCTGCATAGCTCATGGTTTGATCATCCAGATTTAGCACTTCTAGATTGGATGCCCGACATCTCCGATCCGATGACGGCGACAATCGGTTCTTTGTTTGATGTGGGCTGGCCCACTTTTCTGGAGAGATACGAGTCTTCGTTGCCCACTCGTGTCTTGCGGTGGTGTGAGACGTTCGCTCCAATGATCGAGAGTTGGATCCAGACCTACAGTAATTGGCCCTGCACACTGACGCATGGTGATTTCAGGTTGGACAATATGTTTTTTGGAGATGACGGAACGCTCACGCTCATCGACTGGCAGTTGTCGATGCGTGCTCCCTGCACCACTGATCTTGTGTATTTCATCGGAACGAACTTGCCACGGGAGATGCGCCGAACAATGCAAGATGAGTTGATAGATCGCTATGTCGCGGGTTTGCTGGCTGGTGGTGTGTCGGCTGAATGGGCAAATAAAGAAAAAATATTTCAAGGGCTCGCTGAAGGAGTGCTATTTTTCTGCACATCTTTTGGTGCAAGTATTTTGTCGCTTGACCCCGCGAACGAGCGTGGTGCCGCGCTCATGGACTCGCTTGTTCGTAGAGCATTTGCCGCGGCAGACGATTTAGATGCCGGAACGCGAATTGGTCTCTAAGACTCTTGGTCGGTGATACAAGCCAGAATTTCGGCAAAATATTTGTCAGCCAGTGACTGCATTTCTTCGTTTGTACGGTCTTGAATTGGGTGCGTTGTGAACACCCGTTTTATGTCGGGAAACCCTAATGCAAGAGATTGAGAGGTTGCCGCCGTCACAAACTCAGCCGAAGCGACAAACATTGACGGAATGCCACGAAGTTCAAGATCTGCAATGTCGTGCACACTGCACGACGTACAACTGCCTCAATCAGCGAGAGCCTCAATAACGAGATTACAATTCATCGCTATCTCGTGGCGCATGTCGACTGGAGCAGGCTTTGTAAAGGTTGGTTTAGAAAAGCGCAACACTTTTGCTCCGCGGCCGATCAGTAATTCTTCAACTCGATCAAGAAACACGTTGCCCCGCGGTTTAGAGATGTCGAGCAATCCAACAGTGAGTCCTGCAACATCTCGGGGGCGCGACAACAGTTGACGTGTGGCAGGAACCGACTCGTTCGTAGGATCAAGAATAATAAGGCCAGCAGAAGTCATCGCCTATAAGTATGTCACGACCCGACGACGCGAGTCACAGGATCACTGCCAATGGCACTGTTTGCCCACCCAGCAACGATGGACGAAAAGAGCCCCGCCCCGCCCCCGGCGAATGTGAGCAAGATTCCGCCAGGTCTGAATTTGGGAAGTGTGGCGTCACGCAGATGCGGAGGAATACCTTCTGCGATTCCGCTGGCGCCACGAACAAGTTGTTCGCCGGGTGTGTGTGAACGCTCAATGAGTTGAGTGATTAACTGTTCACGAGTCCAGCCCTCTTGTGCAAAAAGTCGGCCATGATCTGGGCTAATAATCAAAATAGCATCGAACCCGATCACGAGTTTTGGGTGGTGTACGGTTTGCAAACATGCAACAAGTGAATTGGTGAGTTCGTCTGCTGTGCGGGCAAGTTGGTCGACAACACAACGCGGCCCTTCGCCTGCAAAGACAGTAACTGCGTTTTGTCCAAGCGCAATGCCACGTTCTGTGGCGAGCGATGTGAATGGCGAGCCAAGTTCATCTTCTGCAAAACAAAAAGAGATTTTTCCGGGGTTGCCGTGCGTAGCGCGGTCTACTTCTCCGGGGCGACCACCACCAACATTGCGGATAGTGAGTTGTACAGCACGTCCGATGGTGTTGTTGGCGCGGTTCCCTTGACCCAAGGCATTTATTCCGCTGTTCATTCCAATTGCGCGCGTTCCGGGTCCATTGCAAATAATCACTGGACCAACAGGCATCGTGGTGGCAAGAACTCCGTGCATATTAAAAGTATCTGTGCAGACAGCCTCTAGTGCAGCAATGACCCACGGAAGGTATTCAGGCAAGCAGCCCGCCATCACAGCATTAATGGCAATTTTTTCAACAGTAAGTTCGACTAAGTCAGGTGGTGCGATTGCAACTACATCTTGCGGTGCACGTGTTGTGCCGGTCAGCATTCGTAAAACACGCTCTGGTGTTGGTGGGATAACTGGCAGACCATCCGTCCATCCGCGCGCATACATTGCTTCGAATTCATCTTCAGCGCTTGAGAGTTCGACATGTCGCGAAATAATCGGAGTGTCAGTAAACGCGACGCGTAATGCATCAACACGGTCTGGATCGACGCTCATTGATCCGCAACCTGGTCGCATGATGGGGAGGTCTTCACCTAGATCATCAAGACCAGTGAGTCGTTGCCAATCAGCGCGCGACCAACCAAACGTGCGATCTGTTTCTTGACCGTTCACCACGGTGATCAGCGTCGGAACTGTGTCGATCGAATGATGCCACGAGACCCTAAGGTCGGAATCATGAATTGCTGGTACAGATTCTGGAAACGTTGGGTCATCTTGCGTGTAGACGGTGAGGTTGGTTGATGCAGCAATAAGAGACAACAAGGGTTCCACCATCTGACACGTGGCGCAGTCTCGTTTGACGACAATAACTAATCCGTCGGGCAGTTTGGGGGCGTGAGAAGTCATAGCCGAACGCTACCCTCGTGATTGGAGGCGTTTGAGTACCTGGTGGGCTTCGCTGTCTTCAAAACAGACGAGACGGGCGAACCCCGTCTGGCGGGTTCGATTCCCGTCCGCCTCCGCCATCACCAGCGACTTCCTGCGGTGCGAGTGTCGCCAGTGCGTCGAGTGAAACCAATCTTGTCAAGACATGCCACCAACGGGATGGCGTGTTTGCGAGTGATGGTGAGCGCCTCGCG
>BJGC01000003.1:65695-73162 GCA_014190235.1 Actinomycetes bacterium
ACAAGTGGAAGCGGATGAGACAGACGAATACGCACAGTGCCGCTATTGCCGGGGTCAATAGAGTCAGTGCTCAGCACTCGCATGCTTGCAGACTGACTATTCGTGCCGATATGAACAGTAAAACTTCCGCGCTTTGTCACTGCACGAGGAATTGAACTCAGTGTTGTGAGTTGGGCATCAAAAATATTTGTTGACCACCATTCATCTTCGACCACCAGCGCATCACCTCGCTGTACATCATTTGTATCCACGCCAACAAGGTTGATTGCGCATCGTGTGCCTGGCTGTCCACTCGTGACGACCTCACCATGTGTTTGAATCTCGCGAATACGAGCCTGTTGTGACGTGCGAGCGATTGTGATGTCAGTGCCAACGTGCAGTGCTGCGCCATCAAGTGTGCCTGTCACGATTGTGCCAGCACCAGTCATGCTAAAGACACGGTCAATAAAGAGTCGTGGGCGTCTATGGCTCGAAATAACGGAGTGACTAGCTACAAGTTCTTCTAATTCACGGACAAGAGCGTTGATGCCGGTGTTGTCTATCACTGATGTCGGCACGATCGTTGACCAAGCAATGGTGGTTGTTTCAAGACGGGCAGAAATTTGACGCACTCTGTCAGCCAGCGTGATTGCGTCAACCTTGTCTGATTTAGTGAGTGCCACGACGCCACGGGTAATGCCGAGAACTTCAATAATTCCTAGATGTTCTTCGGTCTGTTGTTTCCAACCTTCCAGCGCGTCGACGACGAGCAACGCAATATCTACACCACTTACTCCCGAGACCATTGTGCGAACAAAATCTGCGTGTCCTGGAACATCAATAAAACTCAAGGTCTGGCCCCGCGGGGTGATGACATGAGCAAATCCAAGATCGATTGTCATGCTGCGCCGTTGCTCTTCGGCAAGACGATCGGGATTCGTGCCAGTGATGGCTTGAACGAGTGATGATTTTCCGTGATCAACATGACCGGCCGTGGCAATGACGGTCATGGAATCAGCAAAGGGTAGTGAGTGCGGCAACCACGATGGCGTCGTCTTGTGGTGCAACACTGCGGAGGTCAAGGTATGTGGTGTTGTTGACGGTTCGAGAAATCACAGCAATATCGTGCGCGCGCAAAGCAGCACGGTGATCACCCGTAAGAGCGATGCCGACTGATGGCACTGTTGAGCCTGGCGCAGAACCTGCACCAATGAGAGACTCAAGGGCGACAACAGAACCAGTGCCGGACTGACGAATAATTTCTGTGGCGCGTGATTCAAGAGAACCCATAGGTGTCACAACCATTTGCCAGAAAGGTACGTCGATACACACGGTGCGTGCGCAGTAAGAAAGAAGAACGGACTGCAGCATTAAGAGAGTGTGACCGCCTGGTCGCAACGCGCGCATTAATGGATGTGAGGCACATGTTTGGACAAGGTCTGCACGCCCAGCGATGATTCCGCATTGCGGCCCACCCAATAGTTTGTCGCCACTGAACATCACTAATGCTGCGCCATCACTGATTGCTTGACGCGCTGCAGGTTCGTCAGTGAGCCATGCTGGAATTTGATCTGAATACCCGTGTAGCCATGGACATGTATTGTCAAGCAAACCTGATCCAATGTCGGCAATCACTGGTACGGACAACGTTGCCAGTTCTGCTACGGATGTTGTGTGAGTGAAGCCCTCAATTGCAAAGTTTGAAGGGTGTACTTTTAGAGTCAGTGCAACATCGTTGCGTTTTGATTCAATCGCTTTGCTGTAGTCCTTTAGTCGCGTTCTATTTGTCGTGCCAACATCAACAAGGCGTGCACCAGATTGTTCCATCACATCTGGAATACGAAAACCGCCACCAATCTCAACGCTCTCACCGCGCGACACGGCAACATCACGATCAGATGCAAGTGCTGCGAGCACCAACATGACAGCAGCAGCATTGTTGTTGACCACAATTGCTGCTTCAGCACCAGTGAGATTGGAAATGAGTTTTGATACTGATGTTTGGCGAGATCCGCGTTCTCCGCTTGCGAGGTCGAATTCAAGATTTGTTGGTCGGCCTGAACCCACGACGGATTGTGGTGCTCGACCCAGGTTGGTGTGTAGCAACACCCCAGTTGCATTGACAACTTCGGTAAGTAATGCAGTTTCAAGATCGTTCGTGAGTTTTTGCGCTGTTGACATCGCGTCATTTGGTGCCTGAGTGACTGCACGGCGAGCGCAATCAACAAGGAGCGAGTGGGGCAGTGCGGACTGGGCGCCAAGAGCTCGAGCGATGGTGTCGATAGACGGCGGATGCGTTGCTGATGGTGCCACCTTTTCAACCTAGTAGTTTGCATTGCGTGCCTAAGAACGCTTCTCCCATCAGGCTCACCGAATGGACATCATGCGGTGGCTGTGCAGCAAAATGGGGTGCTTCGATGTTGGCTGAAATGGTGCAGGAGTTGCCAGTGGGATTCGATCCGTCACTATTGGTGGGCCTTGCTCCTTTTGATGATGCAGCGGTCTATCAACTCACCGACGATCTGGCTTTAGTCAGTACGACAGATTTTTTCCCACCGCTCGTCGATGATCCATCAGATTTTGGTGCGATTGCAGCGGCTAATGCGTGTAGCGATGTTTTTGCGATGGGTGGACGTGTAGTGCTTGCTGTCAACATTGCAGCATTTCCCGAAGAACTTCCGCGTGGTGTGATTGCCGCGATTTTTGCGAGTGCATCAGAAACTGTGATTGCGGCTGGTGGCACGATTGCAGGTGGACACACGATTCGCAATCCCGAGCCAATCTTTGGACTCGCTGTGCAAGGAGTTGTTGATCCGCGCAATATTTTTCGCAAAGGTGGCGCACGGCCAGGTGATATTGCAATTTTGTCCAAGCCAATAGGCACAGGTCTTGTAACTGCCAGCGGTACCTATGAACAAAAACGTGAAGTGATTGCCGGAATGCGCACACTAAACAAAAAAGCAGCTGAAGATCTACGCCGATACGCCTTCGATGTGCACGCCGTTACTGATGTCACCGGATACGGACTTGCAGGACATGGATGGGAAATGGCCGAACGCTCTGGAATAAAATTCATTGTTGACACGATGTCGTTGCCGCTTTACTCGGGCGCGCATGATCTTGCAGTCTCCGGAACTCGCACAGGTGGCGACGCTCGCAACCGCTCGTATGTCGGAGATCATGCCGTTATGGCTGCAAACGAAACGTATGTGGCATTGTGCATGGATCCACAAACATCGGGTGGGCTGCTAGCCGCCGTTGCACCCCACGTGGCGAACGCTTTGGTGAGCGAAGGCATGTGGGTCAGCATCGGATCTTTTGAATCTGGCACACCAGTCATCGAACTTCGCTGAGAACGGTAAGTAGATTTAAAAATAGTTCTCAGTCTTGCTGGATGTTGCACCAACTAAAATCAGCACAGCAGCAATAAGCACGTATGCCATTAGCGCAATTGCTAGCGGTTGGATGGTGCCGTTAAAAGCAGAACTGCCAATATTTCCAAGTAACGCACCACCAGCAGTTGTGACGGTACTGATTATCGCCGATGCAGTTCCGGCCACATGCGGAAGCGGAATCATTGCTGCCGTGTTGCAGACTGGCACAAGACCCTGAGCAACAGGTATCACGCACGCGATTCCGATTGCGTACAACCAAAAGTTTGGATGACCGTAATTGAGACGTGAAATAAGCAGAAATATGAACGATGTACACATTGCCACCACCACCATGCGTCGAACTAGTTGCGTGATGCCGATATTGCGAACCAAGCGAGCATTATTCAGTGAATTTAGCGCAAGCATGATGGCAACGGATCCAAAGAACAATGGGAACCATGAACCGTAGCCGTATACATCAGAGAGAATTACTTCTGAACTTGCCAAATACGAGGTCATGACTCCGAACAAAAAAGCAATGGCTAGCGTAAAGCAAACAGTTTGTCTGTTGCCAACTACTTCTTTGAGGGCCTGAACAAATGCTGAACGAGTGAGTGCTCGACGTCGCTCTGGCGCCAATGTCTCAGGGAGTCGTGTCGCCCACAGCATGAGGACGCTCGCGATGACAGCAGGAAACCAAAAAACAATTCGCCACGGAGCAATGGCAATCAATCCTGCTCCAATCCCGGGCGCAAGGATTGGCACTAGCAAAAATACCGCCATGATGTTGGACATCAGACGCGCCATTGCGTTTCCTTCATACCGATCGCGAATCATCGCAGTGCTGAGCGTGCGTGGCGCTGCCGCTCCGAGTCCCCACACAAAGCGCGACACAATCACCCATTCCCACGACGGCGCAACACATGCAAGGAGAGCGCTCGCAATGTAGAGGGCCATTCCCCCAAATAACAAACCACGCCGTCCATATCGATCAGATGCCGGCCCGTACATCCACGGACCAACTGCCATGCCCAAGAAAAATGCAGTGACTATCCAGCCCACTTGCGTAGAGTCCGAAGACATCCCAAATTCTTGTCGCATGTCTGGGAAAGCCGGCAGCATCAGATCAATGGCCAGGGCGCCACTCGCCATCAGGGCGGTCACGATGGCAATGAACTCACGCCCGCTTGCCACGCCTTTGACTCGCGCACCATGCGCAGTAGATGAGTCAGTCAATAATGGAAGCAAGATCAAATTCTACAATAAAAATCAGTTGGATTATCATATTTGTGGTTCGTCAGGAAATGATCACTCGAAAGAAAGCACTACACTGATTTCATGGCAACGATTGCGCGTTATCTGCCAACTATTCACAGAGAGAGCCTTTATCGGATATGAGCCAGAGAGAAAAGGTACAAATCGGATCATCTCCCCGAGACAAGATCATTGAGCGCGCGATTGCAGTGCTTGAAAAAGACGGTGAAGCCGGAATACGGACAAATACGATTGCTGCTGATTGCGGATGCACTGCGCCAATCCTGTATCGAGAGTTTCAAAGTCGTGAAGGATTAATCATTGCAGCGCAGGCCGAAAGATACAAACGATCATCACAGGAAGCAGTGGTAGGGTTGATCCGCCAAATCACAATTGCAACGAGTCGAGAAGAATTGTACGACAACGTTTCCACCTCGCTAGATAGTATTTTTTCAATTACTCGTTCTCAGTATCGTCGTTTGCGTGCCGATGTCATGGGGTCAGCGGTTTCACGGGCTGAACTCCGTCAAGAAATACTGCGCATCGACATCGAGTATTCAGGGTTAATTGCTGCTGCCTATCGACCAGCCGTCGAGGCAGGCTGGATGAGCCCGATTGTGAATCTTGAAGTAATTGCCCTTTGGGCACAAGGTCTAGTCAATTCTCGAGTGGCCATTGAGTTCGATTCCCAGTCTGCGTATGCCACAGCGTGGGACGAACTGACGAAGAGGGTGATTTTGCGGGAGCTTTTCGGATAAAAGAATTAATCTCTCGTCTATAAGTTATACTTTCCAGATATATAACTTATAGACGAGAGGGATAGACATGGAACATCGCGGAGATATTGGCAACCGAGTTCGTAAAAGTCCACTACGGCGAGTGATCGCCACAATCACACTTGGTGTTGCTTTAGTTGCTCCTGGAATTCCATTCATATCGGGCAGTGTCGCGTCAGCGGTTAGCTCCACGCCTTTGCGCGCCACAAATTTTTCGATGAACTGTACCGAGAACAATTCAACGGGTCAAGCATCGCTTACATTTACGGCTGGGAATAACGGTGGATCAGAAATTACAAACTACAAGTACTCATTTGACAACATTACTTTTACGGCCTTCGATCCGCCCACTACAACGCAGCCATTTGTTTTTGACTTCGCAGCGTACAACCGACCTTTAGGAGTGATGACGTACATTTACCTCAAAGCGGTTAACGCAAACGGTGATGGAGAGAGCAACTGGGGCAATCTATCTGGCTCTAACTCGCAAGTGGGGTGCACTGTTGGAACGGGTCTTCCAAGCCGTCCAACAATTGCAACTGCAACTGCTGGTGATGGTTCAGCAAGTGTTGCGTTTACGGCTGGGTCAAACGGTGGATCAGCAATTACAAACTACAAGTATTCCATCGGCGGAACGACGTACATTGCGTTGAGTCCGGCTAGTGCAACAAGTCCAATCACTATTCCAGGACTAACTAATGGCGTAAGCACCACTATTTATTTGAAGGCGGTGAATGCAAACGGTGACTCCCCAACTGCTAGGACCGTCACAGTTACACCAGTTGCTCCCGCCACACCAGTTGCTCCCGCCACAACGGTTGCTCCCGCCACAACGGTTGCTCCCGCCACAACGGTTGCTCCCAAGACAACGGTCGCCCCCGGCACCCTGGATGACCCCGGCACCCCGGATGAACCAGGGACGACTAGCTCGCCATCAACCAAACCCGACTTGGTGTCTTCGTCGGATTCAGGGATTTCAGACACTGACGACATCACCTTTGATAACTCTCCGACAATTTCGGTGGCAAATAGAATCAATGGTTACACGGTAAAAGTAATAGCCGTGAAAGATTCCAAGACTATGTCGTGCACCTTTATTGCATCCCCGAAGAAGTCAAGTTGTACTCTCGGCACACTAAGTGATGGAGTATGGTCCGTGAGATCGCAACAGTCCTTAGGTGACGTCACTTTGCCAAAGTCTACGGTACTTAAAATTACTATTGATACTGTTGATCCAACCGTAATTTCGTTTACCACGCCTGTAGCAAATGGCGAAAAGAAAGTTGGAGACGAGATAAAAATAGTCGCAACGGTGGGAGAGAATATTGTTCCAGGTGGATCAATCACGGTGACTTTAGATACTGGGGCAGACGTTGTCTTGACACAAACAACTGCCACCAAGATGGAAGGAATTTATGTCGTCAAAGACGGGGATTCCACTGATGGCCTCACAGTCGATTCATTTGTCAAAACATCTGTGCCAACTGATATTGCCGGAAACGCAATGACCACGACCAAGCTTCCTAAGGGCAAGAAAAATATCGGTGGACTAAAAGACATCGTCATCTCAGGAGAATCCAAGACAGGGAACAACGCTGCTGAGCCTTCTGCGCCAGTCCAAGACGACGAGCCCACTGTTCTTGAATGCAAGACCGTTGCCACGGAGAAGAAACCCACGGCACCAGTTTTGGTTGGTGAGAAATTGTCAGACGGCATTATTTTTGATCCCGCTTCACCGCAATTGGATTCTGGAGATAAAAAAGAGCTTGATCGTGTTGCAAAAGTAATGGCAAAACGCGGTGGGCTTGTGCTTGTCTCAGGGTTCGCCCGTAAAAACGGAGTTGACTCAGCCGAGTTTCTTAAGAATCTTTCACTAGCGCGTGCGCGTAATGTTTCTAAATATCTGGCGGCAAAAGGAGTTCGCGTGTCAGTGAGGTATGAGGGATACGGAGCAGTAACAAAAGAAATCGGAACGAGTAGTCAGCGTAAAGTTGATCTTCGGTGGATCGATGATGCTGCCAAAATTGAGTCAGAACAGAAATGCTCGGCCAAGTAATAATTCATATCTAGTATCAATAAATTTG
>BJGC01000003.1:73251-76742 GCA_014190235.1 Actinomycetes bacterium
ATGATTGCGGCTGACACGGTGAGTACGCCGCCGATGATGACTTTCAAGGTGCCGTTGATACGGGTGAGTTCCTTGTGAATATCGACGATGTCTTGTTTACGGGCGACGTCTGACCAGCCGGAGGGTGGCAGGTGTTCCATCAGTGTGTTGGCCACGTCGTCTCCTAGGTGTGATCGCAGTGCGACCTGCATGTCGAACCGTTGTGCTTCGCTGATTGTCATGGTAGTTCCCTCCGTGGGTCGACGTCCAGCGATGTGTGCGGAGCGAGCCAACGGGGGAAATGAGGCAATTCGGAACGGTCTGAAGGTATTTGGTTCGGGCGAACTAGTATGTAAATCGGATGTATTCGGGGTCCGGAGTGAGTTTCGCTCCGCATTCCGTTCCGCCTCCGCGCCTTTAGCTCAGTCGGTAGAGCAACGGACTTTTAATCCGCAGGTCCTGGGTTCGAGCCCCAGAGGGCGCACTCACGATGAAGAACGCCGCATTGCATGACGCTTTGGAAGATGCTTCAATACCGACGCTTCTGATGTGCTTGGCGCACATCACGGGTGATGATGTGTGGCTGAAAGATCCGTATTTGCCAAAGCGTGATGTTGCTTTGATTGCCGATGAGGCAGGCGGGTTGGCTCACGATGTGGCCGACGAAGTTCGTGCTGCAATCGCGGAGGTAATGCAAGATGTAAAAACGGGGAAACGCCAGATGAGCGATGCGCCCGATACGCAGAGATTGACCCAGATGATGAGTGTCTGCGTGGGCGAAACCGTGGGATCAGAGTATGTACCAATGTTTATGGAAGATCTGCATTTTGTTGATCGGGATGTGTCTTGGTCTCAGGCGAGTGACACAAGCGCTACGAGGATTCAAGACAGCAAGAAAGATTTTTCTGTCCTAATCGTGGGAGCAGGGATATCCGGAATTGGTGCAGCAATTGCGCTTGACAGATTAGGAATCTCATGGACGTTGGTCGAGAAGAATACTTCGCTGGGCGGCACGTGGCTTGAAAATAATTATCCAGAGGCAGGAGTCGATACTCCCAATCATTTCTATTCGTATTCATATGCCAGACGAACGGATTGGCCAGCGTATTTTTCAAAACGCGACGATGTGTTGGGGTATCTAGAAGACGTGGCAGAACAGTTCGGAATCAGTGATTGCATCACATTTGGAACCACTGTTGACGAAATGACATGGGACGAGTCGCATCAGGCATGGAACGTGGTCTTGCGCGATGCAGTTGGTGTTCGCACGATTCTCGCGTCGGCAGTGATATCAGCGACAGGACAGTTGAATCGGCCGAAGAAAAACGTGTGCGTCGGGAGCGACACATTTGGAGGAGATCTTTTTCATTCTGCTGAGTGGCGACACGACGTTGATTTATCAGGAAAACGAGTTGCAGTCGTTGGTACAGGAGCAAGTGCGATGCAGTTTTTGCGATCTGTTGCGAGTACTGCAAAGTCGGTCACTATCTTTCAGCGTTCACCGCAGTGGGTGATTCGTAACGAGCACTATCACCGAGAAGTGTCTGCCGGCGCTCAATGGTTGCTCGAAAATATTCCGTACTACTACGAGTGGTATCGATTTGGATTGTTTTGGAGATTTGGGGACGGGTTGCTAAAGACTCTGCGCCGTGATTCAGAGTGGCAATACCCAGATCGCGCAATGAATCGCCACAACGATCGCCATCGCCAGCAAATGACGGCTTACATAGAGGCTCAACTTGTCGGACGCCCTGATCTTGTGAAGAAATCGCTGCCGGGATATCCGCCATACGGAAAGCGAATCCTCGTTGACAATGACTGGTTTCAAACCCTGCGACGCCCCAATGTTGAGTTGGTAACAGCGAGTGTTGAGCAAGTGCACGAAAAGGGTGTGATCGATAGTGACGGGGTTTCACACGAAGTAGACGTGATTATTTTGGCAACAGGATTCGAAGCCGGAAAATTATTGTCGCCGATGAAGATTAGAGGTCGTACAGGTACGTTGTTGTCAGAAGTGTGGGGCGACAGTGACCCGCGAGCGTATTTAGGAATAACGGTGCCTGATTATCCAAACTTGTTTTGTCTATATGGCCCGAATACAAATGTGGCCCATGGCGGAAGTTTGTTTTTTCAAGCAGAGTGTCAATTGCGATATATCACGAGTTGTCTAGTGCAGATGCTTGAAGGTGGTGTGGCATCAATTGATGTTCAAAAAGGTGTACATGATGACTACAACGAGCGAGTTGACCAGGAGCACAGTGAGTTGGTGTGGACGCACCCCGGAATGCGCAACTGGTATCGAAACGCCCAAGGCAGAGTGTTTTCACCAATGCCATGGCGCTTTGTTGACTATTGGGAAATGACCCATGATGCTGATTTAGCCGAGTATCACCTGACGAGGCAATGACAGAGAGCATGGTGCTCTAGATTTATAGATGAAATGGAGGTGACAATGAAGAACGTACAGACAGAATCTGTCGGCAGTAACTTTGTCATCACGTTGATCAATCCTGCCAAGCGAAATGCGCTGAGTTTGCAGGTCTTGCACGAATTAATTGAAGCGTTTGGCGACGCACAAAAATCTGATGCGCTCGGAATCGTTCTTGCTGCTCAGGGCCCGGTTTTTTCTGCGGGACATAATTTTGCGGACATGGCCGGTGCAACTAAAGAAGATGCTGAATTGTTATTTCAAACATGTGCAGAGTTAATGCAACTCATTCAGTCTGTGCCGCAGCCAGTGTGTGCGAGCGTGCATGCACTGGCCACCGCTGCCGGTTGTCAATTAGTGGCTACGTGTGACTTGGCAGTGGCAGCAGAGTCTGCATCGTTTGCTTTGCCTGGTGGCAAGGGTGGATTATTTTGTCATACACCTTTAGTTGCCGTTGCTCGTTCGATAAGCCAAAAGCGTGCCGCTGAGATGGCTTTCACGGGTGACGCAATTTCGGCGCAAACGGCGTACGAGTGGGGGCTCGTCAATCAAGTCGTGCCAGACGATCAGTTAGATGACGCAGTGACAGAGATGTTGCGACGCGCAACTCGTGGGTCACGATGGTCTCGGGCGCTGGGAAAACGAACGTTTTATGAGCAAATCACTATGTCGCAGGTTGATGCATATGAATTTGCATCAGCGATCATGGCAGATGCCGCAGTCGGAGTTGACGCACAAGAAGGCATTGATGCATTTCTCAATAAGCGTGACGCTCGTTTTACGCAGGAGTCATAAAAATGTCTGAGGTCTTGAGTCGCCAAGCGCTGCAAGAAGTAGAACTATCTCTTCAGGGAATGACATGCGCTGCGTGCGCAGCGCGTATCGAGAAACAATTAAATGAACTAGATGGTGTTGAGGCAGCGGTGAATTATGCAACTGAAACTGCAACGGTTGTATTTGCGGCAAAAGTCTCTTCATCTGAACTGATCTCGGCGGTTGAGGCAATCGGATATGCAGCCGATATTCGAACTGCGGAATCTGTTGATGAAAGCCTTGATGACAAACTTGCCAGGCTATGGGTGCG
>BJGC01000003.1:77271-111723 GCA_014190235.1 Actinomycetes bacterium
GTAGTTGTTGAGGGACGGGCATCGATTGATACCAGCACGATGACGGGCGAGAGTGTGCCAGAAGAGGTTGGTCCCGGTGACAGCGTGCGTGGCGCGACGATAAATATAAATGGGCGCATCGTGGTGCGTGCTACTCGAGTGGGCAAGGACACTCAGTTTGCCAATATGGCCAAGTTGGTGCGTGATGCTCAAGCAACGAAGGCGCCGGTGCAGCGTATTGCAGATCGCGTGAGCGCAATATTTGTGCCGGTCGTGATTCTGATTTCGATTGGCACTCTTGCTGCATGGCTATGGCTCGGAGATGACGTAGCGAAAGCATTTAGTTCTGCTGTGGCGGTGTTGATTATTGCGTGTCCGTGTGCGCTGGGTTTGGCAACTCCGACGGCACTCATGGTGGGTGCTGGCAGAGCGGCGCAGATGGGCATCATTATTAAGGGTGTTGATGTGTTGCAAAGCACACGACGAATTGACACCGTGATACTGGACAAAACTGGCACGGTAACAACGGGTCGCATGGAGTTAATTGATGTCGTATATACCGAGGGAAATACTCGCGAAAAAGTATTACAACTAGCAGGTGCCGTTGAGTATGCAAGCGAGCATCCCATCGGTAAAGCAATCGCGCGAGGGGCTGTCGATGCAGGCGTTGTGTTGAGTGCTGTCACATCATTTGAAACATTTATTGGTCTCGGAGCAACCGGAGTAGTTGATGGCATTGTGGTGACAGTAGGTCGCGAAGAATTATTGCGGCGAAACTTGGTCATAGTGCCCGCCGTATTACGCGAGGCATTGTTGGCCGCACGAGTAAGTGGGCATACAGCCGTGATCGTGGCATGGAACGGAACTGCTCAGGCAGTTTGTGTTGTTGCTGATCAGCCAAAACCAACAAGTGCCCAAGCTGTTGTAGCACTCAAAAAAATGGGACTTGCACCTGTTTTGGTGTCAGGAGATAATCCAGATACTGCGCGGGCGATTGCCATGCAAGTCGGCATCGAGACAGACGATCATCATCTCTATGCCGGAGTGTTGCCAGAAGAGAAAGTGCAGATTGTCAAAGATCTGCAGGCTCGCGGATATGCCGTTGCAATGGTTGGAGATGGTGTTAATGACGCGGCTGCGTTGGCACAAGCAGATGTCGGAATCTCGATGGGTGGCGGAACTGATGCAGCAATGCAAGCCAGCGACCTCACCATTGTGAGCGGAGATCTGCGCCTCGTAGCGGATGCAATTCGTCTATCACGTGCGACATTGCACACCATCAAAGCCAATGTGTTTTGGGCCTTTGCATACAATGCTGCGGCGATTCCGCTTGCAGCAGCCGGAGCCATGAATCCGATGTGGGCAGGTCTGGCGATGGCGTCGTCATCTGTGTTTGTAGTGACGAATAGTTTGCGATTGCGAAAAACTCACCTTTCTCGCTAGAGCAGTAGTTGTCGCATCTGTCGTAAATCGGCAACTGCTCGTGTTCGGCGTGTTCTGATAGTGCGCGACGAAACTCCGAGGCTGGCAGCGACATCTTCAATATCTTGTCCGTCAGCAAGTCGTAAAAGTAATCGAGCATGATCTGGGTCGTAACCAGCTTGTAAGGCGTGATAGATGAGCTCTGTTAATTCTGACTCGCCAGTGTTTTCGCTAGCGACTGCGATGACATCTGACATCATCTCGTTGCCGATCAGTGATTCTGCAACATGACGCAGTCGTTGATGGCGCACAAACGCGTGGTACTCAGAGTCACGCACCAAGTTAGATGCAATTTTGCTTTTTCGGCGTTCACACGGAAATGTGCGAATCACATCCCAGGACATGCCAATAAGTTCAGATAGTGCCACGTTGACGCCACCAGAAGTAATGCGCCCTCGTCGGCGTGCGACCGCAAGAATCGGCGGCATGATGCGTTGCAAAACAATGCGTGCGGCCAATGTGTCTGTGGCGGCGATGCAGACCAGCAACCATAAATAGTGGTCAGCGTCGTCGTCGTCAGCGGGACGACCAAAGCCGGCTCGACGTAGGACATCATCGAGATTGACGATGGAGGTTCCTGGCAGGTTCCAGGTGTTGACCTTGCGCAGGGCCTCTGAATTTTGGCTGAGAAGCGTCCACTCCCGAATAAGTTCGGGGATTGCGCCCGTGGAGACGCGTGTGTGGACGAGGGGCAAGTCATGTGGCAGGTGGTGTGTTGGATTTTGTGTCATGTGGGCATGGTGCAAAAGGGCCATGCTCTGGGGTGGGTGCGTAGGTCTCACCCGATGTCTCACCAGCGACGAAATATGCGATAAAACTTGTCTTGTGCGTATTGAGCTTGCTTCTGGAACGACCGCCGAAATCGTGCGCGTGCCAGAACCCACGATGGGGCTCGTGATTATCCCTGACCTGTTTGGTCTGCGACCGCTCTTTGACGATCTCGTTGCGCGATTAGCGCATGACTGGAAGATGTCGGTGTGCGCAATCGATCATTTTGTGGGTCAAAATCTTGGAAGCGACCCAGAGAAGAGGCTTGCCGCATTGCCCTTGCTTGATGACGCGAATTATCTGCGCGATGTTCATGAAGCAGCAGATGAACTAGGCACGAAAGTCACAGCGTTGATGGGTTTTTGTATGGGTGGGATGTACTGCTTGAAATCAGCCGGCAGTCAACGCTTTGATCGCATCGTGAGTTTCTATGGAATGATAAAAGTTCCTGAAGCATGGCGGGGTCGAACCCAACGAGAGCCACTTGGATACATGATTATGGGAGATGCAGAAAAGGTATTGGCAATTGTGGGTGACAAAGATCCGTATACGCCGTTGCCTGATGTTGATGAGTTGCGATCAACTGGTGCTGTTGTGCAAATTTATGCTGATGCAGAACATGGGTTTGCACATGATGCGTCACGTCCATCCCACAGGCCTGAAGATGCAGCAGATGCGTTTTCTCGGGCGAGAGACTGGATGATGACCGCGACGAGTTAGTGCGAGCGTTGTTCGAGGCTCTGTCGATTCAAGATTTTGTAATGGCGGTCTTGTTGTTCGATCCAGTGGAGGCGAATAAAACTAGCGATTGCTTTGTTGACACGCTCGCGAGACGCACCCACCATGCCGGCAAGTTCTTCTTGAGTCACCGGAAGCGTGAACTCGTTTTGTCCGTTAGACAATTCGACGATGCGTTTTGCAGTGCGACCGGTGACATCCAAAAAGACGCTGTCAGAAAGAACTTCGTCCATGGTGCGAAGGCGTTTAGCAAGTAATCGAACAACATTCCACATGAGATCTGGATGCAATGTGAGCAACGGAAGAACTTCTGAATAATTAACCTGCAGAACAGTTGCTGTTTCGATTGCACGTGCGGTTGCTGAGCGTGGACCATCGTCAAGCATCGCGAGTTCGCCGAAGAGGTCGCCTTCTTCCATAAGTGCCACAACTGTTTCGCGATGGTCGAGCGGTTTGTTGTCAATCACAATCGCGATGCGCCCCGTAAGAACGACGTATAAAGCATCGGGCTGGTCGCCCTCAGAAAATAGGACGTCTCCGCGTACAAGAGAGCGCGTGGTTGCCTTGGCGGCCAATGCGCTCAGGACCGGTTCTGGTGAATCGGAGAAGAATGATGTTTTTGAGAGGACTTCTGCATGACTTGCCACAACTCAGACGGTACTACCCTTTATGTGTATGAACTCCAACGAGCCAGACAATGTCTGGACCATTGTTGTGGCAGCGGGATCTGGACAACGCTTTGGCGGTGCCAAGCAATTCGAAATGTTGGCAGACAAAACCCTTGTTGAGTGGGCGGTCACAGCTGCTCAGGCTGTGTCAGATGGAGTCATCGTGGTGCTCCCTCCCGGCGCAGCGCTGTCTCCTGGTTCAGTGCACGGTGGCGCGTCTCGCAGTGACTCCGTGCGATGCGGACTTGCTGCGGTTCCAGCAGATGCGACAATTATTTGCGTCCATGATGCGGCACGACCATTTGCTTCGACAGGCGTGTTTCGTTCTGTCATCGAAGCAATTCAGTCGGGCGTTGATGGAGCGGTTCCTGCAGTCGATGTAGTGGACACGATCAAGACTGTCAACAGCGAAGGAGTAGTGATGTCTACTCCCGATCGTTCGATGCTGCGTGCGGTACAGACGCCACAAGCTTTTCGTGCCACGGTGCTGAGGCGAGCGTATGACGCGCTCGTTGATGGTACAGACGATGCAGCTTTAGTAGAAAAACTTGGCGGCAAAGTGGTTGTGGTTCGGGGCACTCCTGCTGCACGAAAAATAACCACACCGGAAGATTTAGAATGGGCTCGTCAGTATGCGCACTCATTAACTAACGGCGAGATATAAGAAATCCAAGTAAAGCAGGAATCCAATGAAGAAAGATCAATGATGGATATTCGAGTCGGACAAGGTTTTGATATTCATCGATTTTCTGACGCCCCAATAGCGGGACGCCGTTTGATATTGGGTGGAGTTGTTTTTGATGGTGATCGAGTGTTGATTGGTCACAGTGATGCCGATGTTGTCGCGCATGCAGTTGCTGATGCACTGTTGGGCGCTGCGGGTCTTGGTGATATCGGTCAGCATTATCCAGATACAGATGCGCAATGGAAAGGCGCTAATTCGTTAATGATTTTGACTGATGTTGCACACAAACTTCGTGAGGCAGGTTGGAAAATTGGCAATGTTGATTGCAGTGTCGTTTGTGAATCACCAGTGATTGCTCCCCATCGAGATCAAATGCAAACTCTTTTGAGCGAGGCAGCCGGTGCACCCGTTAGCGTCAAGGGTCGGCGCGCTGAAGGTCTTGGCGCAATCGGCCGTAGCGAGGGAATCGTGTGTTTTGCATCGGCCGTAATAACTCGGCCGTAATAATAAGGAGCGAATAATGGCAGGTAGAGGTCCACAGCGAGGTCGGGCTCCACAACGTGGCAGATCAACAGTTCGACGATCGACAGATCGCGGACCCTCCAACGCAGGGAAGAAATCTCCAGCCAAGGGACTCGGCGGTGAGCAAGTTGAAGGTCGTCAAGCCGTGCGTGAGTTACTTATTGCCCAGCGACGCAAAGTGCAGGAAATATGGATCGCAAGTGATATTGATGCGAGCGACATTATTGAAGACATTGTGCAACTTGCAGAAGCTTCGCGCGTTCCGGTCAATGATGTATCGCGTCGTGTGCTCGAAGATCAAGCGCGCAGTGAAGCACCACAAGGAGTCCTTGCATTTGCCGCATCGTTGCCTGAAGCAAACTTCGAATCGTTGTTAGTGGCCCACGGATCACGTAAACCGTTTCTCGTTGCTGTTGACGGTGTGACTGACCCTGGCAACTTTGGGGCGTTGTTGCGATGTTGTGAAGGTGCTGGCGTAACAGGTGTCGTCGTGCCTCGACATCGTGCAGTGCATGTAACTCCTACTGTTGCCAAGTCAGCGGCAGGAGCAATTGAGTATGTACCAATGAGTCTGGTGGCAGGTTTGCCTGGAGCGATTACTCAAATGCGAGACAAGGGTGTTTGGGTAGTTGGTCTTGATGACTCGAGCGATCGACCATTGTTCGATATTGCCAATTTGGCGGACGAAGCCATTTGTTTGGTGCTTGGGGCTGAAGGCTCTGGTATCTCACGCCTTGTTCGGGAGCGATGCGACATGGTGGTCTCGATTCCGATGATGGGGCAGTTGGGGTCGCTGAATGTGTCTGCGGCAGCCGCATTGGCAACATATGAAGTTGCCCGTGTGCGCGCGGTGAGTCACCCCTAGGCTGGTCACGCGTCTGAAAGACGTTTCGCCGGGTTAGCTCAGTGGCAGAGCAACCGCCTTGTAAGCGGTAGGTCGTGGGTCCGACTCCCACACTCGGCTCCATAAGGGTTTGCGCAATAATCACACCCGAGATAGGCATCTTGTACACCGTGTGCCCTTTTGCCCTACTACGGTAATGAGTTACATCCCGACCCCGTAAGGAGACACAGTATGAATCAACCCAAGTCCCGCGGACCTCGCTCTTCATTTCCAATGCCCAACAACGCAACTCTGGGCGCACTGGTTGCAGTGGTTGCAGTCATCCTTGGTTTTTTAATTCTTAAAAACGTCAGCAGTGACGTTGGTTCTGGGTCGGTGGCACCCCCGGTAGACACAACTGAAACGACTACGACCGTTGACCCTGCTGCTCCACCAGTAGTGACAGTTCCGACCGTCACCGCATTTAAGGTTCAGATTGCTAATGCGTCAGGTGTGGCAGGCAGTGCCGGAAAACTGACTCTTGAAATGCAGTCACTTGGATACGTGACTCAGCCGGCTCTCAACGTGGCTCCTGGTACGCCAAAGCGTCAGATCACGGGTGTTTTCTATCTTGCTGGCTGCGAGGCGAATGCCCAGAACGTGGCAGAACGATTGGGAAGTTCTCCAGAAGTTGGGGCGATGCCAACACCTGTGCCACTTGAAACCGGAACATTGCGTGAAGCATGCGTGCTTATTTTGCTTGGAACAGACATCGCCGGAAAGACATTGCCAGGTGCGACGGCTGCAGGCAACGGAACCGCTACAACTGACACCACGACAACTGTCGCTGGTTAATTACGATGGCGCCAACAGGCGTTGCACAATCTGTGTTGCTTGTTCTTCGATGCAGTGCAGAACACGACTCATTGAAATTTCTGTTCCGTAGTGAGCAACCAGACTGACGGCGTTGGCTTGTCGCAATAAAGAACTGTCAATCTCAGGATCAATATCACCACAAATTGTGGCAACTTGCACGTGCGCTGGTTTGGCAATATCGCAAACACCACCGACAACTTTGCCGGCAAAACTCTGATCATCAAGAAAGCCTTCTCCTGTGATGACGAGGGAACTATCACGAATAGCTTCGTAGAGTCCGACCTCGTCGGCTACGAGTTCAAAACCCGGAACGAGTCGTGCGCCGAGGGCACAGAGTCCGCCAGCCAGTCCACCAGCAGCGCCTGATCCCTCAATTGCACCAACGTCGATGCCAAATTGTTGTTGATACATTTGCTGCAAGCGTTCGAGGCGCCCCGTTAGGAATGTAATTTGATTTGGTGCAGCACCTTTTTGAGCGCCAAATATTTTTGCTGCGTTTGTGAACAGCGTGTCGACATCGCATGCAACAAGAAAATCAACACCTCTGAGTCGTGCTGGTGAGTGAATTGCTCGTACAGCACCCAGACCACCATCGGTCGTAGCAGAACCACCCAAACACACAATTATTTTTTGTGCTCCCAAATCAAGAGCAGTATCGATGAGTTCTCCAACGCCAGTAGTGGATGCAGCAATTGCGTCATTGTTGTCTGCTCCTCCCACCAGGCTGAGACCACTTGCTTTAGCCATTTCGATAATGGCAACACCGCGGTGAAAACGCCATTCAGCAGTGACCGGATCACCTAGCGGTCCCGTCACAAGAGTTGAACGATTTGCACCGCCTAAAGCGTCAAGCGTGCCTTCGCCGCCGTCTGCAACAGGGACTTCTGTGCAGTCGACTCCGAGTTCCCAACACGCATGTCCAATGGCAGAACAGACCGCGGCGGCTGTTGCGGAACCCTTGAATTTGTCGGCGGCGGCGACCACATGCATGACACCACGATAAGCGTGTCTAGGGTAGGAAACATGGACGAACTGCTAGATCTAGATGCAACTGCACAAGCCGAATTGATTGCCACCGGCAAAGCGTCGGCTACTGAAGTTGTTGGCGCAGCGATAGCCCAAGCGCAAAGCGTGAACGAGTCAATTAACGCGATCATTCTTGAGCAATACGATCGGGCTCGAATTGAAGCAGCTGGCAAACTTCCTGACGGACCATTTCGTGGGGTTCCACTTGTGCTCAAAGATCTCGGATGTTCTCAGGTGGGTGAACCACATCACATGGGAACACGATTTTTAAAAAACATCGGATTTGTCGCCCCCGAAGATAGTTATTTAACGCAGCGTTTTGCGCGCGCAGGATTTGTGGTGATTGGCCGCACGAACACTCCAGAGTTTGGGACAACGATTACAACTGAGCCACTGTCGTATGGTGCTTCGCGTAATCCCTGGAATACTGAATATTCCACGGGAGGTTCATCTGGTGGATCAGCCGCCGCAGTCGCTGCACATATCGTTTCTGTCGGACATGCAAATGACGGTGGTGGCTCAATTCGTATTCCTGCAAGTGAGTGTGGACTTGTGGGCTTGAAACCTTCTCGGGGGCGAGTGAGTCATGGACCCGATATTGGTGAATCGTGGATGGGTTCAACGATTGATGGATGCGTTACGCGAACAGTGCGCGACACGGCTGCAGTGCTCGATGTCATCAGTGGTTACGAATCGGGTGATCCGTATACCGCGCCAACACCGATGCGCCCCTATGTTCTAGAAGTTGGTGCAGACCCAGGCAAATTGCGTATCGGACTTTTAGATAATCCCGGTGCATTACCTGGGCTTGATCATGCCGAGTCACGAGCATCGGTTGCTGCGGCTGCCAAGATGCTTGAGTCGTTAGGACACACCGTGGAGATTGCATCGCCACCTGCGTTAAACGAAGCAGAGTACGCCGGGCGGTTCACCAATATTGTGGCCGCATGCACAAACGCAGACATTTCATTTTTTGAAAATATGTTGGGTCGCGAACTTGGTGAAGATGATATTGAGATCGATAATTTATTGATGCGCGAAATCGGTCGGTCGGTGTCGTCTGAGCAGTACATCTCTGAAGTTTCTTGGATGCATTCATGGTCGCGCCGAATGGTGGAGTGGTGGCTGCCACGCGATGGATCTCGCGGATTTGATGTGCTGTGTACTCCAACTCTTGCGGGACCGCCACCACGCATTGGATGGCTACGAGGCAATGAGGGCGGCACTCACATGCTGGAAATTTTGTTGTATACCGCGCAGTTCAATGTCACTGGTCAGCCAGCAGTGAGCCTGCCGTTGCATTGGTCGAGTGACGGGCTACCCATGGGCGTGCAATTTGTTGGTGCACCATTTCGCGAAGATATTTTGATTCGTCTGGCGGCACAACTTGAGCAAGCAATGCCCTGGAAAACTCGCGTTGCGCCTCTTGTGTTGAAATGAGACTGCGTCGGTAGGATTGACGTATGTCAGTCACTGTGAGAATCCCCACCACCATGCGTCCACTATCGGGAGGCGTTTCAACCGTCGTGCTTGAAGGCTCAACATTGGCTGAGGTTTTACAAGCCCTTGATGTTGCTCACAGTGGTTTTGGAGAGCGACTTTTTGATGCAGATGGCGCACTTCACAAATTTGTCAATATTTTTGTTGCCGACGATGACGTTCGTTATCTGCAGGGTCTTGATACTCCGGTGAAACCCGGCGACACGGTGTCGATTATTCCGGCTGTCGCTGGTGGTTGCTGAAACTTTTATTTCAGGTAGGAATAAGTTCTAGCAACTCTGCGCGAGTTGATGGCCCCAGCGCTGGCTCGGGTGCACGGTTGTCGCGATCATTCCATACGGCAAATATGCGTGCGCCGATGTCTGCGTCTTTCATGAGTGCATCCGGAAGCGTGAGCAAATTGAACGATCTAAAAAAAGCTCGCATCACAACTGCGTCTGTGCGCATCGCTGGCAATAAACCATCGCGAAATACAGCCCGCATCATTGTTCGCGGGTCTGTCGTGTCACTGTCAGGGTCTTGATCATCAAGAATTGCGTTGGCCACTCTACGAGCTTCTGTGTCTTGCTCGACTGTTGATTTGTACCACGGATACAACTCTCGTTGCGTTGACTCGTGTAGTTCGGTGGCTTGAGCTGCAACGTCATCAGGATGATGTGCAACTGCCTGAGCCATTAGGTGCGCGTGCAGGAAACTTGTGGTGCAACCGCGTCCGTAGAGTGGATTAGTGCAGAGATGTGCGTCTCCGACAACATGCATGCCCAAGACGACAGGCTTGTTGTCGACAACGTATTCTCTCCAGCGATTGAGTAGGCCGGCCATCACGTGCACATCTGGAGTGATTGGTTCAGCACAACCATCAAGCCATGTTGATGTTGCAACCAGACTTCGCGCAATGTTGTCAAAGACAACCGGATCGCTGCAGAGTTTGCGTAATTGTTCGTCGGCGACTGGAGTGGCAAGTGTGACGGAGAACGTGCGATTGTCACCGACAAATACGCCGTACTTTAGATATCCAAGATCGCCACCGATGGGGCCCGTGCGCGGCGGATATTGCATGCCAGGCTTGAGGCGATAAAAGCGAGAGAAATACACGATGCCCGTGTCTTCGCTTGACTCGCTTACAGGAGCGCAACCAATGTCTGTCAACCATTCAGGAACAGCGCTTCGTCGTCCGCCTGCGGCGATCACGTAATCAGCATCATGAGTTGAGCCATCATCAAGTTTGATTCCGGTGACGCGTGGTACTGCGCCAGGCGTGTGCGTGAATCCAACAACGCCGTGACCAGTGTGCATTTTTACGTTGCCGTGAGCAAGCGCTGCGCGACGCAACACCCACTCAAAGGTTGTGCGACGACATGACAACATGACGAGGTCGTCGTCTTCAGGAAGTCGTTCGAAATTTGTGATGGTTGCGGGAAGGTCGTCCCCAAAGCGCATTTCGGTGGCGCCTTCCGTGAGTAACGATTGCAAAATATCTGGGTAGTGGTCGCGCAATAAGTTACGCAACCGCGCCAAAAATGCGTGACTGTGACGCACTTGGGGGGCGCCGCGACGGTCCCACAAAAAAGCCTCGTCAGCCGTGGCGGGGGTGGGGGTGTCATCACGCTCAAAAACGGTCACAGCGTGGCCTAGCCGGGCTAGGGCTAGGGCCGAACCAAGCCCCGCAACTCCGCCTCCAATGACTGCCACCTTCATGGGCATCAGCGTAGAGGGGGAGATCGGCGGCGCTTTGTTCGTGGACCAGATTGGGCTGGTGCCAGTTAGCAGTCACGGCGGTAGAGTGCTAGCGCTCTACAAAATGAACGAATACCCCCATAGCAACATCCTTTAGGAGGAATCCCATGGCAAAGCTCATTGCATTTGACGACGAAGCCCGTCGCGGTCTTGAAGCCGGAATGAACAAGTTGGCAGATGCTGTACGCATCACGCTCGGACCAAAAGGACGCAACGTTGTCCTTGATAAAAAATGGGGTGCACCAACCATTACAAATGACGGTGTATCAATTGCTAAGGACATCGAACTTGAAGATCCGTACGAGCGCATCGGTGCCGAGTTGGTGAAAGAAGTTGCCAAGAAGACAGACGATGTCGCTGGTGACGGAACAACAACTGCAACGGTATTGGCATGGAGCATGGTGCGTGAAGGTTTGCGCAACGTTGCCGCTGGTGCTAATCCAATGTCTTTGAAAAAAGGTATCGAGGCCGCAGTTACTGCTGCTGTTGCCAGCATCAAAGAACTCGCCAAGGTCGTTGACAGCAAAGAGCAGATTGCACAGGTTGCCTCTATCTCTGCTGCTGACACCGAAATTGGTGGAATGATTTCTGAGGCCATCGACAAGGTGGGCAAAGACGGAGTCATCACCGTTGAAGAGAGCCAAACATTCGGAATGGAGATGGACCTCGTCGAAGGTATGCGTTTTGACAAGGGTTACATCTCTCCATACTTCGTGACGGACCCAGATCGCATGGAAGCATCGCTTGAAGACGCCTACATCTTGTTGGTGTCATCAAAGATCACCGCTGTGCGAGACATGTTGCCTGTACTCGAAAAAGTCATGCAAAGTGCCAAGCCACTTGTGATTATCGCCGAAGACATCGAGGGCGAAGCACTCGCTACTCTCGTGGTCAACAAAATTCGCGGAACCTTCAAGAGCGTTGCCGTCAAGGCACCTGGCTTTGGAGATCGCCGCAAAGCGATGTTGCAAGACATTGCGATTCTTACTGGTGGACAAGTCATCAGTGAAGAAGTCGGGCTCAAACTCGAAAACGCTGGTCTCGAAATGTTGGGCCGTGCCAAGAAAATCATCATCAGCAAGGACGAAACCACCATTGTGGAAGGCGCCGGAAGTGAAGATGAGATCAAGGGTCGAATCAATCAGATCAAGGCAGAGATTGACAACACCGACAGTGACTATGACCGTGAAAAACTGCAAGAGCGTCTCGCGAAGTTGTCAGGCGGAGTTGCAGTTCTCAAGGTTGGCGCTGCCACAGAAGTAGAACTCAAAGAAAAGAAGCACCGTATTGAAGATGCTGTGAGCACCACAAAGGCTGCTATCGAAGAAGGCGTTGTTCCTGGAGGTGGTGTCGCATTGTTGCGTGCACAGGCTGCAGTAGAAGCAGTTGCTGCCAAGTTGACAGGTGACGAAGCAACAGGTGCTCGTTTGGTGGCTCGCTCGCTCGAAGCACCACTCAAGCAGATTGCTGAAAACGCTGGCATGGAAGGTGGAGTCGTTGTCGCCAAAGTCAAGAGCCTCACTGGCACGAATGGCCTTAATGCTGCAACTGGCGAATATGAAGATCTTGTCAAGCTCGGAGTCATTGATGCGGCCAAAGTAACGCGCTCTGCGTTGCAGAACGCAGCATCAATTGCGGCATTGTTCCTCACCACTGAAGTCGTGATTGCTGATAAGCCTGACGACGACGGAGGCGCAATGCCTGGTGGCGGAATGGACGACTTCTAAATCGTCAAACTGTGACATCTCGCAGTTTTGCTTTGGTGAGCTGTGCCCAAGCACGAGATCTAGATACTGATTTACCGCTCTTAGTAAATGAGTTCATTGCGCTTGGACAACATGTGCAGATTGTTGACTGGGATGACCCCACGCTCGACTGGACACAATTTGATGTGACAATCGTGCGGTCTCCATGGGACTATCACGAAAGATACGCCGAATTTTTGCAATGGATTGACCGCGTAAGCATGGTCACGCACTTGCTCAATTCTCCAGATGTTTTGAGATGGAACACCGACAAGTGCTATCTGACTGACGTAATTGATGCCGGCATTGCCGTGATTCCGACAAGTTTTTTGACAACGCAGGCTGATGTTGAAATGTTTGCATTCGCCGATGACGTAGTGCTCAAGCCCACTGTGAGCGCTGGCTCGAATAATACGCATCGGTTTGTCAATGATGTTGCTGCAGCGGCAAAATGTGCGGGCGAACTGGTGGCGCAAGGTCGAGTGGTGATGGTTCAGCCGTATCAAATCAGTATTGATGAAATGGGGGAGACCGGCCTTGTGTATTTTGGTGGGCAATTTAGCCACGCCTTTCGCAAGGGAGCCATTCTTGGCGCCCAGTCACGCGTTGCGAATTCATTATTTGTACAGGAGGAAATTAGTCACACCACGGCTCGAGCCACCGAACTTTTGCTTGGTGGGGCAGTGCTGGAATACATCACTTCTCGGTTTGGCTCGGCTCCGCTGTATGCGCGGGTTGACATGGTTGAGTCTGCAGACGGCACGCCAACCCTGATGGAGGTGGAACTGACAGAACCATCATTTTTTTTACATACATCTCATGGCTCAGCGAATCGCTTCGCCGAGGCTGCGTGGATAGCCTGACACGTATGAGCGAACCAATGTCCCCATCTGTCGGTTTAGGCGTTATCCACTTATTCTGCAAAGTGAGCGCGAGTTTTGATGCCGAGGCAGTTGTTGGCGCTGTCAAAAATGCCGAGAACAGCGGGGTCACGGTTATTGGTGTTGCAGTACTTGGACACAAAGCAGATCTTGCGATCATGGGTGTTGCTGCTGACTTGCGCGAACTGAAGGGATTGCAGACTGGTCTGCAACATGCAGGACTAGAAGTTGTTGATAGTTATGTGTCGCTGACCGAAGTGAGCGAGTACGCCAAGGGAATGCCTCAAGAAATGTTGGATGCGCGTTTGTATCCGCAACTTCCGCCCCCTGGCAAAAACGCATGGTGCTTTTATCCGATGTCCAAGCGACGCAATGTTGATCAAAACTGGTTTACTTTGTCATTTGAACAACGGGCAGAATTAATGGCTGGACATGGCAAGAGTGGTCGCACGTTTGCTGGACGCGTGATTCAACTCGTGACTGGTTCAACTGGCATCGATGACTTTGAGTGGGGAGTCACGCTTTTTGCGGTCAACCCAGATGATCTAAAAGAAGTTGTCTACACAATGCGCTTTGATGAGGGCTCAGCACTCTATGCAGAGTTCGGTGCGTTCTATGTTGGCATGGTCACGCCGATAGAAGAACTTGTTCAGCAGGTGTAGAAACTCATGGCAGACACCGACTTACTGTTTCTGCGCGATGCATATTTACAAGAGGCAACTGCGCAGGTTCTTGAGATACGCGAAAATGCAGTCGTCCTTGATCAAACAATTTTTTATGCAACGGGTGGCGGCCAGCCACATGACACCGGAACACTGGGTGGCCAAGTCGTTGTAGATGTGCGCAAAGAAGGCGGAGCAGTTTTGCATGTTCTTGCCGAAGGTGCCGTTCTGCCTGTTGTTGGTGCCCAAGTGGATCTGGCAGTTGACTGGCAACGTCGGCACAACCTCATGCGCACTCACACGGCAATGCATGTGTTGTGTGGTGTTATCTGGAACGAGTGGCGTGTGCCGGTAACGGGCGGCAATATGGAGCCACTGTCTGCGCGAATGGATTTTGAATTCGATCCGCTGCCAGAAGGTTTTGCAGTACGTGTCGAACAACTTGTCAATGAAGCAATCGCGGCCGATTTTCCGATTGCCGTGAGTTTTTTACCGCGTGATACTGCCGTGACTGACGAAGATCTGATCCGAACCAAAGTCAACATGATTCCTGATTTTGTTTCGGAGATTCGAGTCGTCGATATTGTGGGTCTTGATAAGCAGGCAGATGGCGGCACGCATGTGCAATCCACACGAGAGATCGGAACATTTCGTGTTGCAAAAATGGAAAATAAAGGCAAAGGCTTTAAGCGTGTGCGTGTAGAAATTTTGGACTAAGAATCATGTCAGTATCTGATGGCCAATTATCAGAGTATTCACAGAGACTGTTTGATGCATGTGTCGTTGCAATCCCAGAGTGGATCACGAACCGCATCCAGCATGTGTGCCTGGTGTCGGGCGGTGCTGTTCCTGAAATTGTGAGAGCCAAGATTGCCGATGTCGCACACGCAACTCAAGTACAAGTCCAAATTGATTTGATGGCCCTATTGTCTGTCGACGTTGATGCCCAACGAACAAATCCGCTGCAAGTGTTGCGGGGTTCAACACTCATGGCGACCGCTTTACTAATTGAGGCAGGAATACCCCCAGCACAACGAGATGAATTCGAAGTCCGATCAATGCCAGATGACATGTTTGCCCTTGGTCCGTTGACATGGCGAGATTTGGGCGATGATGTTCATGATGCGGGTATCGAATGGGGAGCATGGAAAGCGGCAATGATCATCAGTCGCCGTCGAGATGAGGGCAAACTGTCATCATGACGACGCGCGCTGAAGTAATTGTCGGGCCACTACGAGGAGGAGCCCTGTGCGAGGCGCTATCAGATGCCACAGATGATTTCTTGCGCGCGTTGTACGCAGAGGCAACGAAGCAATTAAAAAATGCTGATGATGTTGCGTTGATTGCAGTTGGCGGATACGGCAGACGCGAACTTGCACCTTTTAGTGATCTCGATGTGTTGCTGGTGCATCGTGGAGTAAAGAATATTGATGAGATTGCGTCACTGATGTGGTATCCGATCTGGGATGTGGGCCTCAAACTTGGGCACGCCGTGCGAACTCCCAAAGAAACTCTTCAGATATGTGCGACTGACCTTGACACGGTGACGGCGTTGGTGACGGCACGACATTTGGCGGGCAGCGAGTTACTTGCTCAAGAGGTGATCGGATCAGTACGAGATGCCTGGCGTGAGCGTGGGCGTGCGTGGCTTGTGAACTTGCACGAACGAATGCAAGAACGTTACGTCACTTCTGGTGAAGTTGCATTCTTGCTTGAACCCAACATTAAAGAGAGCTTGGGCGGTCTGCGCGATATTCACGCGCTGTGGTGGGCGATTGAAGCTGGTTTAGTACTCACAAGCCAAGATGCAGATGCTCTTAAGAAGTGCAATGAAACATTGTTGCAAGTGCGCGTTGCATTGCATCAACACACAAATCGCGTGGGCGATGTCTTGCATCTCGAAGAACAGATTCCAGTTGCTGCAGCATTGGGATACGCAAATGATGATGCGCTGATGTCTGCGATTGCCGTCGCTGGTCAGCAGGTTGCATGGATCGCCGACGAGGCATGGTCACAACTCGATCCGCCTGCATCTGCTTCACCTGTTCCGCTAGGTATTGCTTCTGGCGTGGCATTAGTGAATGGAGAAATTCGTCTTGCTGATGACATTGATCCGGCTGATGATCCCACTTTGGTATTGCGCGTAGCAACGGCTGCAGCGCGCCATCGCGCTCGCATTGATCGTGATTCGCTCAATCGGTTAGGAGAGCGTACGCAAGTGTGGCCCGATCCGTGGCCAGCAGGTGCAAGTGATGATCTTGTGTCGCTCTTGCTTGAGGGAGACGCGGCAATCGCGGTCTTTGAAGCACTTGATCAACGCAATCTCATCGTGAAGGTATTGCCAGAATGGGAACCCAATCGCAGTCGACCACAACGGAATGCATATCATCGCTACACAGTTGACCGTCATCTGTGGCAGACAGTGGCTAATGCAGCAGCATTGGCGGACCGAGTATCACGCCCCGACTTATTGGTATTAGGCGCACTCTTTCATGACATCGGCAAAGGGTATCCAGGCGATCACACCGAAGTCGGCGTCAAGATGTTTGCAACAATCGGTGTGCGAATGGGGCTGTCTGTCCACGATATAGACATTGTGACGATGTTGATTCAGCATCACTTGTTGTTGCCAGATATCGCAACACGCCGGGATTTATCAGATGATGCAACCCTCACGATGGTGGCAGAAACTGTCAAAACAACTCTTGTGCTTGAACTTCTGCATGCGTTGACAGAAGCAGATTCATTGGCAACTGGTTCGAGTGCGTGGGGTTCATGGAAAGCAGGTCTTGTGACAATGCTTGTTGATCGTGTCTCGCATGTCTTGGGTGGTGGTGATGTGCAAGAAGTTATGTGGCGACTTTTTCCAGATGCTGGCGTGCTCGAAATGATGTCGGCGCAAAAGATTGCAGTGCGCACAACCCCTGATCAGATCACTGTGGTGAGTCCTGACCGACCCGGAACATTTAGTCGCGTTGCGGGAGTGATGGCATTGCACGGCCTCGATGTTCTTGGAGCAGAGGCGCACTCCGACGAGCAGGGCATGGCTGCATCTGAGTTTCGCGTTGTGCCACCAACATACGGACCGATTGAGTGGCAACCGATTGTTGCTGATGTGACACGCGTGCTCAATGGTGAACTCGCTCTTGATGCGCGTCTAGCCGAACGTGCAGCAACATACCGATCTCCCCGGGCAACTTCTGCTAGTGCGCCTGCTCCGCTGCGTGTTCGCATTGACAACACCGCGTCATCCAACGCTACGGTCATCGAAATTCATGCTCCAGATCAACTCGGTATTTTGCATCGCATGACAAAGGCCTTGGCGGATTGCGGTCTTGACATTCGTCATGCTCGCGTTCAGACATTGGGCAACGAGGTAGTTGACACATTTTATGTGCGCACTGCTAACGGTACAAAGGTGACGGATATTCAGCATCAAAGCGAGATAGAACGTGCGATATTGCATGCAGCGGTATAGGTCAGTAAGTGAGCATGCCGTGAGCACAGTACTGTTGATGCCATGAGCGACATCAACTCAAAAGACCTTGCGCGAGATTTAATCCGCTGGAGTGAAACTCTTGCCGCAATCGCACGTACCGGAATCGGCTTCACTCAAAGTCTGTATGAGCGGGAGCGATTTGAGGAAATCCTAAAAGTAGCGGGCGATATTAAATGTGCCTCTGACGAGTCACTTGATGTGCGCCGCGAGAAAGACCATTTTGTACAGGAGTGGATGGAATCAATTGGTCAGGGTGTGCCTGGATACGTCACACCGAAAGTGGCGATTGGCGCGATCGTGGGCAACGATGACGGAAAAATCTTGCTTATGCAACGAGCAGACTCTGGCGTGTGGTTGTATCCCACGGGGTGGGCAGATGTTGGCTATTCAGCCTCTGAAGTGGCAATGAAAGAAGTACACGAAGAAACCGGAATCGTCGCAGAGCCGTTGCAATTACTCGGAGTCGTTGACGGAATGCGAATGGGATTCTCGCGCTTTGGAATGTATATGTTGCTGTTTCACATGAAAGCAGTCGGTGGTGAACTCAATGGTCATCCGCTTGAAACAAGTGGTGTTGGGTGGTTTGGCCCAGATGAATTACCAACTCCCACGGCAGGCGCAAGTTGGTGGGGTCCGATGGCGTTTGACGCAATTAACGGCACTCGCACCGCAGCCACATTTGACCCTCCGCGTGAGCAGTTGTGGCGTGGCGAATTCTGAGTATTTTGATTTCTAAAAGTTACGGCTTTTCTTGATCACGCAAAAACTGTTCGACTTCATCGGCCAGTGATGCCGCAGAAACTTCGGCGTTGTCTTCGTCAAAATCAAATGACATTTGCCCGTCGTCTTCGTCTTCGTCGTCTTCGTAGTCTCCTTCGCCAGAGGAGTCAAGTCGTTCGACGTAGGCAGCAAGATCTTCATCTTCGTCAACGATTTGATTGACGCGCCGCTCGTAGGTCTCGATGGCTTGTTGCAGTAAGCCAACTGGGGCAGGAGTACCGATGATTTCTCCGGCGCGAGAGATTAAGGCTGCTGCGGCCTTTGGTGACGGTATCTGCGATGCGTATGCCGGAACTGCTGCCCACAAAGAAGCAGATGGCAATGATGCTTCATTGCATGCATCAAGCAATACGCCCAAAATGCCCGTCGGTCCTTCGTACTGAGATCGCTGTAGATCAAAGCGCTCAATCATGTTTGAGTCACTTGCAGTTCCGATTAGTTGAATTGGTTTGTTGTGTGGAACGTCAGCAAGTAACGCGCCAAGAGAGATCATCATTGATGCATCAAAATGTGATGCCACACTAAGAATTTGTTCTGTAAAAAGTCTCCAGCGCAAACTTGGTTCTGGACCAAGTACAAGAATGACATCGCTACCCGGAGTTGATGCATGCCACATCGTGACAGTGGGCCACACAATTGTTCGTGTGACTCCGTCTTTGAGACGCACGACGGGTCGGGTGCTAGCAAAATCAGTGAAGTCCTCTGGATTAATTTCTGCCAACGGAGTTGCGCTCCATGCTTCGATCAATGTTCGTACCGCTGTGCTTGCAGCATCGGCGGCATCGTTCCAGCCCGTAAAAGCAGAGATCATGACAGGGTTGCGCATTGTTGGCTTTGATAGCCAGTGGACGTGGTCAATCTCCGTCATTAAGTCTTTAAGTTATCGCCATCTCGAGGTCAACTACCTGCTGCTTTGGCTAAATCATGGGGTCCAGAAGCGGGGTATCCGTGGGCACTGCGCACCGCCACACCCCATGGCTCAATGATGTCGCAGACTTCATCTAGTCGTTCCCCCAGAGTCATCGCCATGGTGCGCATTTGTTCATCCGTTTGAATCTCTACGGCTTCACGCATTGTGCGTCCGCGAGATGTCAATGCTCCGTCTGCAACTATCCCGCGAGAGATGAGGCGCTCAGTTGCGGCGTCAAAGTCTGCATCAGTCCACGCTCGCGTGCGACTGTACGACCGCATGGGTAGACCCCAATAGAGTTCTGAGATCAGGCCGATTTCTGTCGCATCGAGCCCAGCACTGATCCATGCTGCGGTATGACTGTCACCACGGTATTCGCGCAACATGTCTCCGAGTCTCCACACTTTGCCCACAACTGAATCAGGAGTTGTCTGAGACAACGCACCAGCGAATAACGGTCGTCCCTCGGGTCGCAATGATGCAACTGCATCTTGCAAAATATCGCAGGCCCGTTGAGCGTTGTCGGGTTGCTCACCTATGATGCGATGCAGTTGGGCAATTGCTCCGTTGTCACGTGCAGCACAAATTGTTTGCGCGTCAGTCAATGTCCAGCCGTACGCCACGGCCGGAATCACGGCTGCAGGATTAAAGACGGCAAATGCAGCAGCAATAAGTTCGCCTGGCACCTGACCCAGTAGCGAACCACGGCTACAAAAGTACGCTGCTCCATCTGGTGCGGGCACACCGTTGAAATCTCCGATACTTGGTCCAAATCCCAAGGCTACGTAGTTGGCGTGACATTCTTTTGCGAAATACACTTGACCAATTACTGGTTCGAGGGCGGCTGCAAGCCGACGGGCAGAGAGGCTGAGTTGCTCGGAATCCATAGAACAATCCTAGAACATCCCTCAGTCGGCGCTTTCACGGGTAAGAATGGAAAAGAGATACCAAGGCGGGTTTATGAGTACGACGATCACCATCGCAACTGAAGTCACGGACGAACTCGTGCAAGCTTTTGCCCAACTGATTCCGCAATTATCTTCGTCAAACCCACCACCGTCGCGAGAGCAATTGCAAGCAATCATCTCGTCAGACGCGAGCACTGTTTTTATAGCACGCGTTGACGGACACATCGTTGGCTCACTCACACTTGCTGTTTTCTTGATTCCGACCGCCACTCGTGCATGGATCGAAGATGTCGTAGTTGCTGAGTCTGCTCGTGGACACGGAGTCGGTGAAGCACTGAACACTGCAGCAATCGACGAGGCTCGGCGACGAGGTGCTGTCACAGTAGAACTCACTTCGCGTCCGTCGCGCGAATCAGCAAACCGCTTGTACCAGCGACTGGGCTTTGTTTCGCGTGACACCAATGTGTATCGCTACATCTTGTAGCTACGCACGTGTTGGCAAGACCTAATCTCTAACGAATACGACGAAGCACATGCTGTGGCACATCTGAAATGCCGTGAAGTATTGACGCAATTGCTTCGACCCCATCAACGAGCCGTGCTCCTGGTCGGACCATCACTGCATCAGCATCAATGGCCCACACTTCACACGCGGTGGGTAAAAGATGCTCAATCGCTTGAGCCTGTGTTGCTGCTGCATCGAGTCCGTACCCGCACGGTGACACGAGCACCACATCTGGTGCAGCAGTTGCGATCTGGGCCCATGTAGTTGGAACAGATTTTTCTCCGGGTCGGGCAACAACTGGTTCGCCACCTGCTGCGACCACAATGTCTGGCACCCAATGTCCTGCACCGAATGGTGGATCGATCCACTCCAGCACGAACACACGCTTGCGTGGTTTTTGGGCGACGCACGTCGCAACATGTGTGAGTCGACGATGCAGACTCGCAACGAGATCAGCACCCCGTTGGGCGACGCCAGCGGCACACGCAATCGTGTTGATGGACTCGAGTACTTCGTGCAGGCTCTGGGGATCTATTTGCAATACCACGGCTGCACACGCCAGACGCTCAACAGCTGCCTCAACGTCTCCGCTCGCCACAGCACACACTCTGCAGAGATCTTGACTCAAGATGAGATCAGGACGACAACGAGCAAGTGCAGCATCGTCAAGTGTGTACAAGTCAAGACCTGCATCGACACGTTGTCGCACGATTGCATCGATATCCGCTGGACTCATGGAGGGATCAGTAAATGTGCCAACTACGATTTCGCGACCATCACGCACCCCTGCAGGCCAGTTGCATTCGACGGTGACTCCAAACAACTCATGGGAGAGTCCGAGGTCGCACACGATCTCTGTAGTGGAAGGGAGCAACGACACAATGCGCATGGATAAACACTAGGTGGCATGGGCATGATGGATCTGTCCCGAGAGGGATGTTTTAGTGCCGTGCTGTCCGGGTTCTTGGACACTGAGTTGTCGATTTGACTGACTGAGGTGAAGTTTCCAGCCTCCTTCGTGCACGCAACGATGATGCAAGCCACAGAGCGGCACCAAGTTATTGAGATCGGTGTTGCCACCCATTGCCCAGAACTGAATGTGATGCGGATGACATTGTGCAATCGGCGTGGTGCAGTCTGGAATTGCACACGTTGTGTACATGGCCTCGAGTGCGCGCCGTTGATGTTTGCTAGCAAGCCGCGTAGCACGACCCATGTCGAGCACCACACCTTCGGTGCCTAATACAACAGGAATAATCTGAGCAGTACAGGCAATGCGTCGCACAGTTTCGATGGGAATATCTATTCCGGTACCGGTGTGCAAGACCGATTGGGCATGAATTCCCGACGCTAACGTGCGGTAATCAACGATGACGCTCACTTCGGCGCGAGCATTGGCAGATGAAATGTCTGCTGGTCCGCCTGCAGCGTGTCGTGAAATCAATGCAACGAGACCAAGTGCATTGAGATGGTCGTGTTTTATTTGTCCGTCAACGCACGTGTCGGGAGTGGGGCCATGGGCGAGTTGATCTATTTGATGTTGGAGTCGGCCGACGAGATGTAGTCCGGATTCTGGGTCAAACTCACCACGTAGGCACACCATGCCAGAATCACGGTCGACCCAATGTCGCAACCAAGCAGCACGACGTTGTCGGTCAAGCAAGCCAACGCCATCGTCAGCACGAAGCCTGCCAACAGTTTGTTTGACTGCTCGACCAAAATTGTCGGGAGTGGCGCGACACGCAACCTTTGCCAACCAATCATCACGGGTTGCTAACTGCATTCGTTCGTTGTCGCTGAGATGGACAAATGTTCGTGCAGCTGCGTCAATGTGTGCGGCGGAGATGTGCCCTGAATCGAATGCTTGTTCGAGTTGGGGGAGTAGATCGAGGATATGTGCACGACGACAATCACGTGCGGCCTCTGTGCGTGTGACTGAGCACGCGCGTGCCATGATCTGCTCTGGAACAACTGAGGCTGATGCATTTTTGAGTTGTTGTAGTCGGCGGCTAAGGGCAAGTTTGTGCGAGTCGACCCATGCTTGAACGCGAGAGATATTGATAAGAGCGTCACGGACTCCGTCTGCTGTGAGAGTGGCGGTGTCGAGCATGTCACTTTTGGCAATAAGTGCGCTGAGATCAGCAGTAGGAGTCATTATTACAGCCCTTGTTTGGTAGATACCACTGGGCACAATGCCGATATTGCTCTAGCGCCACAACTCGCGCAACAACTTCCATCACCATAAAAGAAGGGTGTGCCACGGTTCAACTACGAGCAAAAAACTCAATAAGGTAAGGTGGCGGTTTCACGAAAGAAAGAAACGGCATGGATGTCACGCTGCTCGGAACCGGAAACCCACTGCCAGACCTCAATCGTGGCGGACCAGCCACGTTGGTACGCGCTGGCACAACCGTCATTTTGATCGATGCTGGTCGTGGTGTGATGCAAAGAGTGATGGGTGCCGGAGTATTCCCCCCACTTTTGACAACAGTTTTTATCACCCATTTGCATAGCGACCATATTTCTGATCTCAACGATGTCATCACTACTCATTGGGTAATGAATCCACAGCCAGCAGAGTTAATTATTTATGGACCCCCGCGCATGAAAGAAATTGTCAATGCAATTTTGGAAATGCTTGTGCCAGATATTGAGTACAGACTTGCTCATCACGAGGACCTCAATTGGGAGCCTCAACTCAAGGTAATCGAAGTCGAGCCCGGTGACACATTTATGGTGGGCGATACATCTGTGCGAGTGGCGGCATCAGATCACAAACCGGTGCATCCTTCTGTGGCGTTTCGTATTGATCACGAGGGTACGTCGGTGGTAATTGGTGGCGACGGTATTCCGTGTGCCGGGCTTGATGAACTGTGTGCAGGAGCAACTGCGTATGTGCAAACAGTGATTCGCGAAGACCTTGTCAAGCTCATTCCAAATCAGCGATTCAAAGACATCCTGGATTATCACTCAAGCGTTGAGCAAGCAGCAGAAACTGCCGCTCGTGGTGGAGTAAAAAAACTCATTCTCACGCACTATGTTCCTGCAATGCAGCCGGGCCAAGAAGACGAGTGGCGTGCACGTGCTGCTGCTCATTTCTCTGGTGAGATTTTCCTCGGCGATGATCTTTTGAACGTTACTATCTAGTCACCCACCGCTATTTAAACTTTACAGATGTCTCTAATACCATTGCGGTGCTCTTGGTGCGGAGATGATCCGTTGTATGTGCATTACCACGACACCGAGTGGGGATTTGCAGTGCGCGACGATCAGAAATTATTTGAAAAGATCTGCCTAGAAGGTTTTCAAGCTGGATTAAGTTGGATCACTATTTTGCGCAAGCGTGAGAATTTTCGCCGGGCTTTTTGCGATTTTGATATCGAACAAGTCGCAGCATTCTCTCAAGACGATGTCGCACGCATTCTTGGCGATGCCGGTGTTGTTCGGCATCGGGGCAAGATAGAAGCAACCATCAACAATGCACAACGATGCACAGAACTTTTCACCACCAACGAATCACTTGCCACACTCATTTGGTCATTTGCGCCGTCAGATGCAGAACAAAAAGCAGAATCAGTAGCCGGAATACCTGCCCAAACTCAAGCATCGCAACGGCTGTCAAAAGAACTACGTAAACGTGGCTGGAAATTTGTCGGACCCACCACGATGTACGCATTTATGCAATCAATGGGTATTGTCAACGATCATGTCGCTGGTTGTCATGTGTATGACGAGTGTGAAATGTTGCGCCGAGAAGCGCTACTCTAAAACTATGACTTTGCCAATTCTTGACAGTCCCACCGCATGGGTCGCTGATCACATCAAGCAGTATGTAGACACAAACGGCGCCGAGGGGCACATCTGGCGAGGAGTTCCGTGTTTGTTACTCACTGCCACGGGTCGCAAGAGCGGTGCACTGCGACGGCTCGCGCTGATCTACGGCAAAGACGGCGATGATTGCATCATTGTTGCGTCACGTGGTGGCGACGCCAATCACCCGTTGTGGTATCTCAATCTCGTTGATAATCCCGCAGTCACCGTACAGGTGGCAGCCGATGTGTATGAAGCAACTGCTTCAGTGGTGCCAGAGGGTGCTGAGCGGGATCGTCTCTGGAACATGATGGCAAAAATCTGGCCCGACTACGACAATTATCAAGCCAAAACCCAACGACGAATTCCGATTGTTCGACTCACTCGTCAGTAACAGCACCACCGCCGTCACGAGGACTAATCATGTCCTGTGCGTTTTGACGCACTTGCCAATCTCGATCGGTCAGCGCGTTTTCTAATGCGGCGTCAACATCGGATCCTTCAAATGGAGCAAGCGCCAAAACAGCGCGTCGACGAATCGCTGGCTTGTCGGAGCAGGCACGCAGAACTGCCGGCAATCCACGGATGTCTCCGATAGCACCAAGTGAAGCAGTTGCTGCTTCGCGAACAAGCGGCTCAAGTGCATTTTCTGAGGCGTCGATTAATCCAAATAATTCTGCATCAGTTGTGTTGCCGCGTTCTCCCAAAGCCCACGCTGCCATTTCAGCAACGAATACATCAGGATCGGTAAGTAGTGGAACAACATCGACACCAACAAAGTCGGCAGCAATTTGGGCAACATTGCGGCGTACGATTTCGGAGACATCGCCAACATATGCGTCGAGTTCTTTCGCGCTTAAGACACGCAACCGATGAAGCGAACTGAGAGCGCTTGATCGCACATCACCCGACGCATGAGACAGCGCTGCACGAACGATATTCTCATCTCCTGAAAATCCAGCCTCGATTATTTCGAGTCGCTTGGCTGCGATGGTTGCAAAATCCTCTGTCATTGTGTTAATTCAATAGGCTAGTGATGACACCAAAAAGTACGGCAAGAATAAGTGAGATACCACACGCAAGTACCGCTCCGGCCAGAAGTGATCCGCCGCCCAGTGCTGCGACAGCACGAAATCTGCGCCGCGGCAGTGGCTCTATATAGAGAGGTGTCGGATGATCATCGATCTGAACTTTGATTTGAGTGTCCGAAGTGGCAGGCTTTGAACGTGAAATCCGAGCCAAGGCAAGTAGCGAACATCCAACAACTAGTAGTGCCCGCACTGTGACACCAGAGACAGAGATCTCAGAGACAGAGTTAAAGGCTGACATCGCACGTCGTAGCGTACCTGACCATTTATCAGCACGCCGGCAGCGTTGGGCCTTGCCGCTACTGACGGTCTCCTGGATGCTTTTATTGGTGATTCTTGCGTCGTCTTTGTGGCGAATTCAGCGTTGGGAAACCGCACCTGGTTCCGCCCAAGAGGTGGCTTCACGCATTGCGTTTGAGCAAAAAGATCAAGCCACTGCTCCGACTCGGTATCCAGCAGTAAATAAAATTCGATTTGTCACAGCGTTCACTGGACAACTATCCGCTCTCGATTCGGTCATTGGGTGGCTCGACCCACATGTTGCCGTTGAAACATATGCCGAGCATTTTGGAGAGCGATCTCCAACAAGCATTCGACAGTTGGGAGTGCAATCAATGCTCGGAGCAAAACAGTTAGCCGAGTATGTTGCATTTAAGAAACTAGGTTTTGAAGCAACGTTCACTGCTGGTGCAGTTGTCGTGGCAGAACTGGTGTGCGAAACATCTCCTGCTGCAACAAGTGCATGCAAAGTTTTAAAAGTTGGTGAAATGATTACTGCGTTTGACGGAGTACCAGTCGCGACCGTGCCTGCTCTCAAAGAAGCAATGAAGAATCGCAAAGTCGGTGAAAAAGTAGTGGTAACAGTTGAGTCAGATGACTCACCAGAAGATCAATCACGAACGTTGACACTGATTGAAAATCCAGATAAATCTGGCACCGCCATTATTGGGTTTGTTCCAGCCGATACCCGAACTGTGGTTCTGCCTTTCGATGTACAAATTGCTACTCCAGATATTGGGGGTCCATCCGCTGGGCTGGCTTTCACTTTGGCCTTGCTTGATGAACTTACCCCCGGAGAATTACTCGGACCATCACGGGTTGCGGCGACAGGCACCATGAACGAAAAAGGTGAGGTTGGCGCGATCGGAGCCCTTGAGCAAAAAGCCATAGCAGTGCGTGACGCGGGCGCACGGGTATTCCTGGTTCCTGCTGGACAGAGCGAGTCTGAAATTCTGAGGGCTCGTCAAGCCGCGGGGTCGCGGGTAAAAATTATCCCTGTGGCCACCCTTGAAGAAGCACTCACGCAACTTTTGACGCTTGGGGGAGCCCCATTGCCGCCCGTAACACGGTGATTGACACCATTTAGTGACCGAAGAGTTCTACTCTAGAAGTCCAATGGCAATTAGTTTTTCGCGTCCAGACCCCTCCTCGCCGGCAGCAGTTGGCTCCGCAGCGTTCTCGTCGTCACGGCGTGGGTTTGACCCGAGTGAAGTTCGGGAATTTCTGCGCATGGTGGCCGCTGAAATGGCCCGACTGCAAGAGCGTGAGCGTTTCCTCGAAGGCGAATTGCGAGCCATTCAGACAAGCGGCATGTCTGCTCCTGGTCGTTTGGATGAAGAAACAGTCATCACATTATTAGGAGAAGAAGCAGCACGGGTCTTGTCAACTGCCCGTGAAGCAAGTATTCAGATTCGAGATCGTGCAGAAGAGTCCGCAACTCGCATGGTGAAAGATGCCGCGCAGGACGCTGGACGCATCCGGGAGCAGGCCGCACTTGACGCGAAGGGCATTCGGGATGATTCACAGTCTGATGCAAACTCCGAAATTGAACTTGCAAAACAGCAAGGTCGCGACATGGTCGAAGAAGCCCGAGCCTATCGTGAAAAAGTTTTGTCTGAGTTGCTGCGTCGTCGCGATGCCGCACGTGAACAGATTGAACAACTTCTTCATGGTCGAGATCGATTGATGAACGCATTTGAGCGCGCCCGTCTTGCCACAGAAGATGTTCTTGGCGGACTCATTGACGCCCATGAAGATCCAGAATTCTTAGTGAACCTGGCCCCAACCACGGGACCTGTGCCTCCGGTGATTGCGGTTGCTCCCCATGTTTCACAAGAGCATCCATCACACGGAATCTTTGATCACGACACTGCGTCAATTGTGATACCAACCCAAGATGTCGTTGAAGAGATCGTGCAAGAAGAGATCGTGCAAGAAGAGATCGTGCAAGAAGAGATCGTGCAAGAAGAGATCGTGCAAGAAGAGATCGTGCAAGAAGAGATCGTGCAAGAAGAGATCGTGCAAGAAGTAGAAAGTTCTCCCGTCAAACCATTAGAAAAAATGGCGACAGTGGTATCAATCTTTGGTGGCTCTCGGCGTTCTCATCCTGCGCCTGAGACAACGACTGATAATCAGGCAGAACGCCACGTAGAAATTGAGAAAGAAGTCTCTTCACCGGAAACAGAAACAAAAAGTCCCGGTGCTCAAGTTGTAGATGACATCTTTGCGCGACTGCGTGCATCTTCGCCAGCAGAAGTTGCAAAGAATATTGCCAAAGAGACCAAAAAGCCAACTATTAAGTTGGCGAAATCACCGCCCAAAAAGCCAATTGCAATTACACCTATTCTTGATACCCAAAAATTTTCAGATCGTGATGCCTCCATTGCTCCATTGATTGTAAATATGTCAAAAAAACTGAAGCGCGTTGGTGCTGATGAACTCAATGCAGTCCTTGAGCATCTCAATGTCAAAAAATCTTCGCTTGAGATTGCAGCGATTGTTGGCACAACTTCGGCGCACACCAAACACCATGCTGTCGCCATTAACGATGACATCATGGCGGCAGCCACTGAAGGTGCTAAGTCCATGAAGTCAGCTGGGGGTTCAACAAAACGCATCACTAAAAAAGCAGTGGGAGATGCCGTAAACGCGATGTTGCTCGAAACAATTGTGCAACCGCTACGAGATCGCCTTGCGAAAATTGTTCTTGACTGCAACGGAAACCGTGAAGATATTGCTAAAGCAGTGCGCAGTACGTATCGAGACTGGAAACTCACTCATATCGATGCCCACACGCAAGACCTAGCGTGCGTTGCATATAGCATGGGGTCACACTTGTCACTCGAGGTTGGTACTCCCGTGTGCTGGATGGTTGACCCTAACGGACCAGAGTGTGCAGATGCTGAGGATAATGCGTTGGCTGGCGTGACTCCCTGTGGAGAAAAGTTCCCAACCGGACACGAGCATCCACTCGCGCATATTGGTTGCCGTTGTTTGGTTGCACCGCCTACGCACTAGCGTTAGCGATTGTGCGTAACCCTTCCGATCTTCCCCCATCCTCTGGCCCAACTGGTCCGCGAGGACCATCCTTTCCGTTCTCTCGACCCTCATTCAAAAAGCCCAGTCGGGGGCGAGTGGTGGTGTCAATCGTTTTGGCGGTCATCTTTGCTCTTTTCTTAAGTGCCAAGAGTCTTTCTGCATTCTTCATCAATGTCCTCTGGTTCGACAGCCTCAACCGAACAGACGTCTACTGGGGAATCCTGCGCTCTAAAGCAGAACTTGGACTTCTCTTTACTTTTGCTCTTGCTCTCGCATTTTGGGTCAATATTTTTATTGCCGATCGTTTGGCGCCTGCAACGTTGCCCAACACGCCTCAAGATCTCGCCATCGGGCGAGTACGCGACATCACATCAAAACGCAAGGGGCTCGTGCGTCTTGTTGTGTCAGTCGTTTTTGGTCTCATGATCGGGCTCCCGATGTCATCGCACTGGGAAGAGTGGGTGTTGTTCCGCAATCGTCAGTCTTTTTCAATTGTTGACGCACAGTTCAACACCGATGTCGGGTTCTATATGTTTCGATTGCCGTTTCTTGAGTCTGTCGTGTCATGGGCATTCGGTGCTCTCATCATGGTGGTACTCATCACACTTGTCTCCCATTTTTTAAACGGCAGCATTCGTCCGCAAGACAAAATTAATAAAATGTCGGCACAATCAAAAGTGCATATTTCAGTACTGCTTGCTGCAGCGGCGCTATTACGAGCGGCGAACTATTGGTTGTCGCGCTACAACCTCACACGCTCGTCACGAAGCGTTGTTGAAGGTGCTTTGTATACCGACATCAATGCGCAACTACCCGCAATTAATCTCATGATCTTGGTGTCGGTCGCAGTTGCAATTTTGCTTCTCTGGAACATCCGACAAAAGGGTTGGCGACTCCCGGCTCTTGCAGTTGGTCTCTGGGTAGTCGTTGCCATCGTTGCCGGGGCTGTGTACCCAGCAATCGTGCAAAGATTCGTTGTGCAACCAAGTGTCAGCACTCGCGAACTTCCGTTCATCTCACGCAACATCTTGGCAACGAAAGCAGCAATGGGACTTGACAACGTGGAGCGCGTGCCAACCACATCAGGCACGGTAACTGTGGCAGACATTGATGCCAATGACATCGCACTTCGAGATGTACGGCAACTTGATCCCGCACAGATGCGCGACAGATTTAAACTTGACCAAGGCTTGACGTCTTTCTATTCAGTGGTTGATCTCGACGTTGATCGCTATCTGGTTGATGGTCGGGTACAACAACTGTTGGTTGCTTCGCGCGAACTCAATCCCGCTGGCATCCCTAACCGCACATGGGTTGCGCGGCATCTCATCTACACCCATGGCTGCGGAATTGTTGCTGCTCCTGCAAGTGTAATTACTGCCGACGGCCGTCCTAATTACATTGACCTCAAGGTCACTAAACCACAGTTGTATTTTGGTGATGGTCTTGATGGATACGCGCTTGTCGACACGGATCAGGCGGAGCAAGCGTGTCCAAATACCAAGGCCTCACAATATGATGCTGATTCCGGTATCAAGATCAGCGGTGCATTGCGCAAAGTTGCGATGGCGGTGAACTTTGGTGAGTACAACTTGTTTGGCTCTAATCTCATTACCGATAAATCTCGCATGCTGTTAGTGCGCGACGTGCGCGACCGCGTTAGCAAGATTGCCCCATTTTTGCAATACGATAGCGACCCGTATCCAGTTGTCGTCAAAGGCGAAGTGTCGTGGGTTGTTGATGCATTCACAACATCTACCCGCTATCCGTATGCACAATCAGCAAATATCGATCAAATCAGTTCCGGAAGTGGACTCAATCGTTCATTCAACTATGTCCGAAATAGTGTTAAAGCAGTCGTCAATGCGTATTCCGGAAATGTCACATTTTATATTGTCGATTCTGTCGACCCCATTGCAAAAGCATGGCAATCAGCTTTCCCTAAAATGTTCCGCCCCATTTCTGAGGTCGACCCAGAGTTGAGCGCACACTTCCGTTATCCAGAAGATCTTTTCCGCGTGCAATCAAATATTTATGGCAAGTATCAATTTGATGATGCAACGTTGTTTTTCAACAGGGATGCTGCATGGAGCGTTGCTCAAGCGCCACCGAATGCACCAGAGTCATCTTCTGGAGTTGGTGTAGCAGCGACTGGGATTGATGCCGTTGACTCCGCCACCGTTCTTGATGCGAATGTGTTGAGATTTAGCCCGTACTACACTATTTTTCATGCACCCGGTGCGGTAGATAAAAAAGGCACATTCGCGATGTTGCGTCCGTTCGTTCCGTTTTCATCTGACGACAGTCGCAAAGAGTTGCGCTCAATCATGGTGGTATCAAGCGATCCAGCAACGTACGGCAAGATCACCGTTTTCGACCTTGCAACACCATTGCCTGCCGGACCAGCAACAATCGCTGCTGAGTTCGAAAGCGAGCCGGCCATTTCTCAAACGATCACGCCACTCGACCAACGCGGATCTCGTGTGACGTACGGAGACCTACAGATTGTTCCTGTCGGAAAATCCTTTATGTATGTGCGACCAATGTATGTTTTGCCAGACGGCGCTGACGCCAAGCAAGTTTTTGTTCGCAAAATTCTGGCCTGGTATAACAACAAGTCCGTTATCGGCAACAGCGTGACTGCTGTTGTCGCACAACTCTTTCCTGGCTACACAGGCGACTTGGGCGATCGCGTCGGAGGTTCATCAACTGTCACGACAACGACTGTTGCTCCATCCACGGGAGGCTCTAGTCCAGACACAACAGTGCCAGCCACAAGAACATCGACTCCAAAAGAGTTGCTGGCCCAAGCAGATGCGTTATTTGTTCAGGCTGATGCTGCCTTGGCGAGTTCGCCCCCAGATTTCAGTACCTACCAAGAAAAACTTGCGCAGGCTCGTGAATTAGTTCGCCAGGCGTTGGCAACACTCGCAAACTAGTGAGGTCGACGCAACTGTTCGGCTAGTGCAGCAAGATCTTGACGAAATGCAATTTCATATCGGGCCTGCTCATTAGCCAAACGAACTTGCGAGTTACGCAGCAATGTAAGTGACTCAGCAGTGAGCGCGTCTTCTGGTCGTTGTGAAAGCGATTCGATGTCATTGCCGAGTTCGTGCAGTTGACGGGATAACTCTGCTCCCATTCCGGAGACTTTCCCTTCGATCATTGTTAGTCGCTCCGCAAACTCCAGAGCAGATTGGCGTTCTCGGGCTACGAGGTCGATCTGTTGCTGTATGTCAGTGCGTAACTGTTCAATTTCACGACCCAAAGCAGCCAATGCATCCCGAGTTTCTTTTTTGGAACGATTGAACATATATGTTTCGCATTCATTAGGACGAAGAGGATTACCTGCAGTCCACGGTAGTTGCTGGGTCAGTACCTATGGGGGAGCAAATAGGCAATCAAGCCTCGTGGCACTATATTGTCGGAATGTCTCAAAAACCTGAAGTCACCATTCCTGATTCTGCGCCACCTTCTGAACTCGTGATCGAGGACATTACCGTTGGTGATGGTGATGAGGCGGTCAAAGGCAAGAACGTTGCTGTTCATTATGTCGGCGTTGCCTACAGCACCGGAAAGCAATTTGATGCGTCATGGGATCGAGGAGACACATTTGACTTTCGACTCGGTGGTGGGCAAGTCATCGCTGGTTGGGACCAAGGCGTGGCAGGAATGAAAGTAGGGGGACGCCGTCGACTCACTATTCCCGCTCACTTGGGCTATGGACAACAAGGAGCAGGCGGCGTCATCAAGGGCGGCGAGACCCTTGTCTTCGTAGTTGATCTCGTCAACGTTTTTTAAAGACGCCTTATCGTTGCGTTAAATTTTGTGGCAGCATATGTCGCCGCCGCCAATAACGACGCATCGGGCCGATACCAAATTTCTTAGTAATTGCAAAAAACAGTGTCGTCACTAACACTCGTTGCCAAATCGTCAGTGCGGCAATTCGAGGAGCAAGTACAACAGCAATAATTAACGACATCGGATACACCCATGCGATGTCCGCTACGAATTTTCCATATTTTGTTCGATGTCGCTCGCTGTTTCCCTGTGCGAGGAAGAACTCCTCTGTTCCGGCAGTCACGGTAATTCTTTCAGTCAGAATCATTTCGTCCACCAGAGAGAGAAGTTCTTCACGCCGTTGAGATCGCTCCCATTGACGCAAGTGCAGCGCATCTATAAATCGAAACACCATCTGGTAGGCATCGGAGTCCACTCCAGGATGTAAAACAGCGGCACCTAGACATCCCGGCGATTGCTGCACGGCTGCGAGCATTTCGTCGCACCAAACTACGAAGGCGTCACCCTTTCCGGGCGCGATTGTGCGTGCGATCGTGACGGTCACACTCCCTGGTGCAATGCGTGGCAACTTACCCGTATCAAACGGACCGGTGAGATTTGACATAGTGGCAACCGTACATCTGTCGTGGCACCCAATTGGTGAGGACTGCGAGGTTGCGAGAAGGCCATTGTGCTCAGTACCGTAGGGGGTCATCACGACGCGGGGTGGAGCAGTCCGGTAGCTCGTTGGGCTCATAACCCAAAGGTCGCAGGTTCAAATCCTGCCCCCGCCACCAAGGGATGCGTCTAAAAACGCATACCACGCATTGAGGTCCCAGTTTCTCCACAGAGACTGGGACTTTTCTGCGTCATCCGCAGGTCATCAATGACAAAAAAGTCGTCGATGACAAAAAAGCTCGGGCATTGCCGCAACAAAGTATTTAGATACAGAGATTGGTGATACTGCAAACACCTTCGATTGCAGAGATAAGTATGTCGCCAGAGGATAAAAACTGTGGGGGCGTGCGGGCAGCACCCACACCGCTTGGTGTCCCGGTATAAATCACGTCACCCGCAAAAAGTTCCACGATGCTAGACAAGTACGAGACCAAATAATCAACAGGGAATATGAGATCGTCAGTAGCTGAGTTCTGAACTTCTTGACTATTGAGTAGGCACGTTAAGCGCAATGCATCACGATTGAGGAGGTTTGCGGAGTCTGTTATCCATGGCCCGAACGGTGCGTATCCTTGGCGACTTTTGCCGAGATTAAACTGTGGGGGCTGCGTGGCCATTTGTAAGGCACGGTCAGAAATATCTTGACCGACGCATATTCCAGCAACGTGGTCCCATGCAGAGGCAACGCTGATATCTCGACCACCGGTGGAGATCACTACAACTAGTTCGACCTCCCAGTCAACTGCTGAGTGCTTGATGGGGATGTCTCCGTAGGGCGAATTGATTGCCGATACGAACTTGGTGAATGTAAGTGGCGATGTCGGAATTGGTGCACCAGTCTCTGTGGCATGTGTGCGGTAGTTAAGACCAATTCCAAAAAGTTGGGCAGGTCGAGGTGATGGTGCGTCGAGTGTTAGTGGATCGAAAGGTTCGCCAACGGCGGTGACGGTCTTGGCAAATTCGCGCAATTCAGCCCAACGTGCAAAAGATTGCATCGGGTCACTCGAAAAAAGACCGTTGCTCACCTGTTCTAGGTCGACGAGATGAGTGCCTTCGCCAACGACTAATTGAGCGCGACCTTGAT
>BJGC01000003.1:112211-115611 GCA_014190235.1 Actinomycetes bacterium
GTTGTTGAAGGCCCGATCAAGACAGGCAAAGGAACCCCACGAGTCGGCACTGTTGATTTTGATGGCAAGGTGTTTAATTACTCTCAAAAAGAGTTCTTCATCAGTGGTTCGGCACGTTCGTATACGTCGACAGTGCCACTTACTGATGACGGTCTATGGACCGTCGCTCCTGCGGAGACAGCAGAGTATAAAACTCGCATCGTTGTTCGACGGCCAATAGATTCTGCGAAATTTAATGGCACTGTGATGGTGGAGTGGATGAATGTCACCGCAGGTTTTGACACGCCACCTGTATGGAGCTTTGGTGACATGGAAATGCAGCGCAGTGGAGCAATTTGGGTTGGAGTATCTGCACAACGGGTTGGAATCGAAGGTGGAGGCAACGCGCTAGGGGCCGCACTATCACTTAAGAAATTTGACCCTGCACGATACGACGTGTTGGTGCATCCAGGAGACAATTTTAGCTATGACATCTTTAGTCAGATTGGTGCAACCGTCTGGCGTAACCCAACAAAATTATTTGGTGAATTGTTGCCAATTCAGGTTCTTGCGATGGGAGAATCTCAATCGGCATTTCGCTTAGCCACGTACATAAATGCGCTTGCACCACTGCAAGACGTGTATAGCGGTTATTTGGTTCACAGTCGTGGGTCAAGTGGCGCAGCATTGTCTGTTACTCCGTTGGCAGATATTCCAGGACCAAAAGCACTACGCAGTCGTACTGATATCAAGCGACCCGTGTTGGTGTTTTCATCGGAGACAGATGTTGTCGGCGCAAATCTTGGATACCGCCGCGCACACCAAGATGACTCAGAGTGGTTTAGAAGTTGGGAAGTAGCGGGTACTGCGCATGGAGACGCATACAGCCTCGGAATAGGCGACACAGACGACGGCAAGGGTTCTGGTGATACGGCCTTGTTTGCGGCAATGATGAAGCCACCAACTGCGATCTATTTTGGTGCTGTGAAATGTGATTTGCCGATTAATACTGGCCCTCATACCTACGTCTTGCGTTCTGCATTGTCGGCGCTTGACGCATGGGTGCGCACGGGCACAGCGCCGCGGTCAATGCCAATGCTTGAGGCCAACGAAGACGCCCTGACATATCAGCGCGACGCGAACGGAAATGCAAAAGGGGGCATTCGTACTCCACAAGTAGATGTGCCGATTGCAACCTTGTCTGGTCAAGGGCAGTCGGGTCAATCATTTTGTGGACTCTTTGGAACCACAACTGTGTTTACGAAAAAAGAGCTCAAAGATTTGTACGCAACGAAAGCGGCATTTACTAAAAAGTGGATAGCAGCAACTAACGCAGCGGTAGCGACAGGAGCGATACTTGAGGTGGACGCAGCAGAAATACGCCGAGTGGCACAAGCGTATCCAGGACGATGATGACGGCGAGAGAAGGAATCGAGAGACTTCTCTTTGCGTATTGTGACGGCATTGATCGAGGAGACCTAGTCGCGACATCTGAGTTATTTGGCACCGATGGCCTCTACGGACAAGTTGATGGCCCTGCAGCGTGCGGCGCCTCACAGGTACTTGCAGCAATGCAATACAGTGTTCATCTGTATGACGGCGTTCCGCGAACGCGTCACATTGTCACCAACATTGTCATTGACCTCAACGATGACCAGATAACAGCACAATGTCGGTCGTATGTGCAGGTTCTGCATCAAGCGCCTGGCGGTGTACTTGGTCCAGTGGCTACTGGGACCTATATTGATCGAGTGTATTTGACTAACGGATCCTGGAAATTTGCAGAACGACGCATGCTGCTTGAACTTATTGGGGACATGAGCACGCACTTGTTACAGAATCCTTTTGTATAACTGATGACATCAATTTCTCACAGTCAACCACCGCGTGTCGTTGTACTCAGTGTTGTCGTTGCAGCATTCGTGACGCTTGCCTCGCAAGTGCTTGTCACACGCCTTTTGTCGGCCTTGATTTTTTATCATTTTAGTTTCTTGGCGATCAGTCTTGCCTTACTCGGGACCGGAGCAGGAGGTTTGTATACGGCGTTGATTGCACCTACTTCTGACCATGCAGAAACAATTATGCAACTGCGCACGTGGATGATGCGTTTTGCTGTTGCCCTTGTCGCATTACCGCTCGTCGCTGTACGCCTCAACCTTGAGTACTCCGAATTGACAGTTCGCTTCATCGTGTCACTCTTGGTTTTGTGTGGGTTTATTGCTGTTCCATCTTTTGCAGGTGGTGTCGTCATAGCAATTGCTCTACGCACATACACGAAGTCTGTTGGACGTTTGTATTTCTTCGATCTTGTGGCCGCTGCGCTCGGAGCTGTTGCTGTCGTGCCAGCAATGTGGCTACTTGAACCACCAGTTTTGTTACTTCTCTTGGGTGCAATCGTTTCTTTTGTCGCAGTTTTTTTGTCCAGCAATTCTCGCGCGCGACAACGAAGTATTTTTCTAGTACTCATCGCTGCAGTGCTTGTGATGGCGTCTTTTCCGACACGGCTTGTAGAGGCACCATTGACCGGACTCAGCGACGTTGATTCACTTCGGGTAGACGATTGGACACCGTTATCTCGAACTATCGGGCTGGTTCCGCGCAACGGAAAAGGTTTAGGTGTGGTGCTCTATGACAGAGTGACCGCGCCGATTATTGGGTATAGCCGCGCGAACCCATCCCCAGGGTGGGCAGAACTTCAACTTGGACCACAGACGATTCCAACAGCGATTGTTCCAAGTGGTCCAGGTCTGATTATCGGCGGCGGTGGCGGACGCGATATCCATAATTTAAGAGCAGCAGGAGTGACTGATCTTGATGTGATTGAACTCAACGAAGGCGTGCGCAAAGTCGTTGACGAAAAACTCGCGGCATTTTCGGGCTCGCCGTACTCGCTGCCAGGAGTGCATACGGTGATCGGAGACGGTCGATCGGTGCTGTCGCGTCGCCCTGCTAAGTACTCTCAAATTCAGATTAGTTTCACTGACTCACTGAGTGCGGGTGGGGCATCAGCGTACGCGTTGTCAGAGAACAACCTATACACAGTAGAAGCATTCAAAGAATATCTCTCGAAGTTGCAACCGGGTGGCGTGCTCGCAGTCACGCGATTGCGCCGTCTTGTCGGTGATGAATCTTTGCGTACCACAATTATTGCACTCAAAGCAGTAGAAGAACTCGGAGCACAAGATCCGACATCTCAAGTAGTGGTCGTGATGGGAACTGATCTTTTTGACTCTGAATTCGGCACTGTGATGGTGAAGGCCACACCATTTACCGATCAAGAACTGGCCACGATAACCACACTTGCCAATGAACGCGGAAACGGCGTGGCGTATGCCAAAGGAAGTCCATCACAATATGAGTGGGCCCAACTCAGCGCGGCAGAATCTCCGGCAGTCTTTTGTCGCGCCTATCGATTAAATGT
>BJGC01000003.1:116483-122109 GCA_014190235.1 Actinomycetes bacterium
AGTGCCGAGTTTTACAGGCTCTGGGGAGGCGACACCACGGCGTCATTTCCCGATGATGGTTCAGCACCACCTCAGATCACGTATTTCCCCCCAGTGGGTGGTTTTCGGTTTGGTCTTTTCACGGTTGCTCCAAATGATGCCCCCGGGCCCGGAGCAGATGTTGATGTGGAGGCAGGACTCGCCGAGATGGAGGCCAAACTTCCAGGACTGATGTCGTATCTCGAGCCAGAAAATCCGGGGATGCATACAACTGACACGATTGACTTTGAAGTTGTGTTGTCAGGAGAAGTTGTGCTTGAACTTGATGATGGAGTCGAAAAAGTCTTACGCGTGGGGGACACCGTCGTGCAAAATGGCACGCGACATCGTTGGAGCAATCGGGGTTCCGTTCCGGCAGTGCTTGCCGTCATTTTGCTGGGCGCACATCACGAAAAATTCCCGAAGTAATACCTTTACGTTTCGTAAACCGACTACTTAACTTCTCGTACAACTACTCGTTGCGCGAGCGAGGGCAAAACTAGTTTGGCAATGTGGTGGATGTTGCTGTGCAGACTGTGCCAGCAATACACCGCCTGACGGTCCGTCCCGCCGGAGACGATCCCCGTTGCACTGTCCTTTTGCAAGACGCCATAGACCTAGGGATCACCACATTGCGATCAGTGCAGATTCACGACCTCGTGTTTGTGCGCGGAGACGTCACCGAGCGAGATCGTCGGCAACTCCAAGATATTCTGGTTGATCCACTTTTGCAGGAGGCGTCCTGGAATACTTTTCAGCCCACGACTCAACATGTCGTTGAGAGCGCTCTGCACTCAGGCGTCACAGATTCAGTCGCTCACGAGTTGCATCGCGTTGCTGCACGACTCGGCGTCACAATCGAAGCAGTGGCCACAGGGAAACGATTCGAACTCAACGGCTCACTGACACATACAGATTTAGACATCTTGGTAGGCAAACTGCTCGTGAATCCCGTGATCGAAAACTGCGCAATAGATACTGCGATTATTCCGGCATTTGCAGACTCAGGCACATCAACGACCTCTGGGGTCTCGTATGTCTCAATACCATCAGACGCGTCTGACGATGATCTGCAAAAATTGAATCTTCAACGTGGACTTGCTATGGATATCGAAGAGTTGCGCGCTGTGCGCGATCACTATGTATCTGCTGGTGCAGTTGCACGAGACATCGAATTGGAATCAATTGCCCAGACATGGAGCGAACATTGTGCCCATAAAACATTTCGGGCATCAATAACTCTTGATGACGGAACAACTATTCCATCTCTGATTAATCAGTTGCGTGACACGACAGAAATTATTGATGCACCATATGTGGTAAGTTCCTTCGTCGGTAATGCGGGCATTATTTCGTTTGTCCCTGGCACAACGATTGCTCTGAAATGCGAAACTCACAATCACCCAAGCGCTATTGAACCATTTGGGGGAGCAAATACTGGAGTGGGTGGTGTTATTCGCGATGTGCTTGGTGCATCACATTTGCCGATCGCGTGCACAAATATTTTGTGCTTCGGAACACCGACGACACAAGCAAGTGATCTGCCAGAAGGAGTGTTCCATCCACGACGTATTCGTGCAGGAGTTATTGCAGGCATTGCTGACTACGGAAACAAGATTGGTCTTCCGACCGTGGCTGGCGCGGTGTTATACGACGACGGATACATTGCCAACCCACTCGTATACGCCGGGTGTATTGGCGTGGCGTATCGTGCGTATCACGCTCAGACTCCAGAGCCTGGGGATCGCATCATTGTGTTGGGTGGCCGTACTGGACGAGACGGATTACGTGGGGCAACTTTTTCATCGATGACAATGGACGCCACAACGGGGGATGTATCGGGGGCGAGCGTTCAAATCGGTGATCCGATCACTGAAAAACTGCTGATTGATGTCTTGGGTCGTGGTCAAGATTTGTTCAGGTCAATTACAGACTGCGGAGCGGGTGGTTTGTCATCAGCAATCGGAGAAATGGCCCAGGACATTGGAGCGTGCGTTGAACTGAGTGAACTTCCGCTCAAATATCCGGGTCTTGCGCCATGGGAGATCTGGCTGTCAGAAGCGCAAGAACGTATGGTCGTCGCAGTGCAAGATGCTGGTGCACTCAAAGAGGCATGTGAACGATTCGGTGTGGAATTCACCGATGTCGGTTTTTTCACCGGAGATGGACGTCTTGTTGTGCATCATGGTGGCAACGTTGTTGTTGATCTCGATCTTGAGTTCTTGCACAATGGTCGTCCGCAACGCCATATGCATGCCGTGATGCCGAGTCCAGTGCGCGAGTTGATGACACTGACGCAGTTCAGTACAAAATTCGGAGATATTGATGTAGTTGACTCACTTAAGCGTCTCTTGTCTCACCCCAACATCGCAAGCAAGGCCGCCGTCATTCATCGTTATGACCATGAGATCAGGGGGGCAACGCTTGTACGCCCACTCATTGGTGCTTGTGCTGACGGGCATGCTGATGGTGTAGTCATTGCTGAGCCACTAGACACCCACGGTATTGCAATCGGAATCGGCGTCAATCCGTGGTTTGGAGTTCTTGATGCAGAACGCATGGCATTGTCAGTTGTTGACGAAGCGATGCGCAATGTTGTTGCCGTTGGAGCTGATCCAGATTCGGTTGCACTTCTGGACAATTTTTCTTGGGGAGACCCGCGTCGGTTGTCAACTCTGGGAGATCTTGTAGCGGCGGTGCAAGGGTGTTGCGATGGGGCCTTGGCTTTTCAGGCACCATTTGTTTCTGGAAAAGATTCTCTCAACAACGAATACCTTGGTAGCGATGGTGAACGGCATTCTGTTCCACCAACGCTGGTGATTACCGCGATTGCTCATGTGCCAGATGCTGATGCCACTGTCACGCCAGATCTGAAAGCGAGCGGCAATCTTGTCGTGCTGTTGGGCAATACCAGTCTTGAGTTTGGAGCAAGTCATCTTGCCATTGTGCACGGTGTGACAGATGCCGGAGCAGTGCCTGCTTTTGATACTTCTGCTCCTCGTCGTTACCGCCTCTTGCATCGCGCGATTCGTGATGGACTCGTGCGAGCCTGTCACGATATTGCCGAAGGTGGTATTGCTGTTGCTCTTGCTGAAATGGCAATCGCCGGACGCATGGGCGTTGAGATGTCATCCAACCTGTCGGCGGCACAGTTATTTAGCGAGTCAAACGGAAGATTTCTTCTTGAAGTATCTCCTGAGCATGTTGACACAATTATTGAGCGATTCGACGACGAAGCAATTGTTATTGGTCTTGTCACCAGTGAGCAAGAGATGATATTGCCAAGCAAACAGAGCGTATCTATTCATGAATTGTGCAGCGCATGGCAGGGAATCCGATGACTCTGCCAGTAGCCGCTGTGTTATGCGCTCCCGGCACAAATCGTGATAACGATGTGTTGTTTGCTCTGCAACTAGCCGGTGCGTGTCCCGTGGCCATTTTGACGAATGAATTATTACAAAATCCGTCTCGCATTAATGATGCCGATATTTTAGTAATTGCTGGTGGCTTTTCATATGCTGATGCTCTCGGTGCTGGACGACTTTTTGCGGTCGAACTTGAGCATGCGGTCGGAGCACAAATTGCAACTGCAATCAGTGAGCGTCGGCCAATCATCGGAATCTGTAATGGATTTCAAACTCTTGTTCGCATGGGCATCTTGCCAGGCAGCGGTCAGCGCGCCGCATTGGGGCATAATACGAATGGGGTCTTTGATTGTCGTTGGGTAGAACTTGAGCCCAGTTCGCAGAAGTGTGTCTGGACTCAGAATCTGACCAACAACATTGAGTGTCCAATCGCACATGGCGAAGGCCGTTTTACGTGCGATGACGGCACGTTGTCGTACTTGCAGCGCAATGATCAAGTGGCACTGCGATACGTCTCGACCAATCCCAATGGTTCTGTCGACAATATTGCAGGTGTTTGTGATTCGACAGGAGTGGTATTGGGATTAATGCCGCATCCCGAAAATCATGTTGTGCGGCGCCAACACCCACAATCACATCGTGGTATCTCGCGAGGTCTCGGATTATCCATCTTTCAGTCAGGAGTATGTTATGCCCGTCGTTGAAGCTTGCACCGATATTTCGTTGCCACTCTCAGACCGCCGTGCGGGGAAAGTGCGTGTGTCGTATGCATTGCCAGATACTCGGCGATTGTTCGTCACCACCGATCGACTATCGGCGTTTGATCGCATTGTTGCGAATGTTCCGTATAAAGGCCAAGTGCTCAACCAGCTGGCGGCATGGTGGTTCATGCAAACGCGCAATATCGTTAATAACCACTTCATTGACTGCCCAGATCCAAACGCAACGATTGGTCACGCTGCGCAGCCTTTGCCAGTCGAGGTTGTCGTGCGAGGTGTTATTACTGGTTCTACATCAACGTCGCTCTGGCGCCAGTACGACCAAGGCGCACGAAATATCTATGGGTATGAGTTTCCCGACGGTCTTGGCAAGAACACGTTGTTGCCTCATGCCATTATCACTCCAACAACAAAAGGTGATGCCGGAGCGCACGACGAACCGTTGACGTGTGCTGAAGTGACGCAACGAGGACTCGTGGATGCAGATGTCTGGAACATCGTGCAAGAAGCTGCCTTGGCGCTATTCGCATATGGCCAAGATGTAGCTCAGCGCGCCGGTCTGTTGCTGGCTGACACTAAGTACGAGTTTGGAATTGCTGCGGATGGTTCAGTGATGTTGATTGACGAAATGCACACACCAGATTCATCACGTTTCTGGGAGTTGTCGTCATATCAACAGCGTCTCTCTGCAGGTGCTGAGCCTGAGAGTCTTGACAAGGAGCCAGTGCGACTTGCTCTTGATGCGGTCGGCTATCGCGGTGATGGTGATCCGCCGCCACTTGATGATTTGGTGATTGCTGCAACAACAGATCGCTACATTGCCGCATACACACGCCTCACGGGTGAGGTGTTTAAGCACGGTGAGTATCCGGTGCAAAGTCGCTTATTGCGTTCACTTCAACAGTCAGGAATAGTATGAAACCACTTGTCATTATTTTGATGGGATCACCAGCCGATGCAGACCACTGCACCAAGATTCAAAGTGCGGCGGACAAATTTGGACTTGACGTAGTTGTGCGAGTGGGCTCAGCGCATCGAACGCCAGAACATGTCCTCAATCTGGTGCGTAGTCACGACGCAGAGCCACGGCCAAAAGTTTTCATAACGGTTGCTGGTCGCTCAAATGCGTTATCTGGCTTCACTGATCCGCAAGTATCTGCTCCGGTGATTGCGTGCCCACCACCAGGCGACGAAGTTGATCTGTGGAGCAGTCTGCGAATGCCACCGGGAGTTGGTTGTGCGGTCGTTCTTGAACCTATCAATGCGGCTTTGATGGCGGCCAAGATACTGGCAGGTCACGATCCAGAGGTGGCGCAAAAAGTATCTGAATATCAAGCAGAGCAACGTGCACGAGTTCTTGGCGCAGATGCACAGGTTTTTCATGGGTGAGCATCAATTTTCCGATCTAATGGCCGATCGTCTTCATGAAGAGTGCGGAGTCGTTGGGATTTCATCTCCATCTGATGATGTGGCGCAGATGGTGTTTTTTGGTTTATTTGCATTGCAGCATCGAGGTCAAGAGGC
>BJGC01000004.1:0-13369 GCA_014190235.1 Actinomycetes bacterium
GGATTTCTGGTTCGGCGCACGCTATACGGTTGATGTCCTTCGATTGTTTGTGCCGCGCGAACATCCTGCACAATTTGTTGTAACGCGTGAGTGATGTGATCAGCGTCAACGTCTGGATGCACCGTGTACAACTCAGCAATCAAAGTTCGAATCGTCGCCACAAGAGCAAGCGCTGATTCGCCCGGTTCGTGTTGGGCATCGCTGGACGTGCGCGTGTCAGCCAAGGGCGGCTTTTACCAATGCGGCAACTTTGCCGCCATCAACACCAGAGCCAGCACGTGTTCGAACTGCCTTGACGACGAGTCCCATCGCCTTGCCTCCTGTTTGACCAGCAGACGCCGCGACTGCGACTTCTTGTTTGACAATCTCTGCTAATTCTTCGTCACTAATCGACGCAGGCAAATATGCCTCAAGCACGGCAAACTCTGCGCGCTCCTTGGCTGCTGTCTCTGCTCTGCCGGCTTGCTCATAGATCTCGGCTGCTTCAGTGCGTTTTTTTGCTTCTGCCTGCAACACACCCATGACTTGATCGTCAGAAAGTTCAACGGCCTCGTCTCCGGCGACCTCTGCGTTCATGATTGCAGCCAAAGCCAGTCGCAATGTAGAGACTCGCAGTTCGTCGCGTGCTTTCATTGCGGTCGTGAGGTCGGCCTTGATTGTGTCTTTGAGCAATCCCATATCCCTATTCTGCCTGCTCGGCCACCCTTACTAAGGTGTCGGGGATGGGAACTCATTTTTTTGACCGCTCATGGTACGACCAACCACACGATGTGTTTGCCAAATTACGTGCCACAGAGCCAGTGGCACTAGACGCCGACACCAATACGTACGCGCTTTTAATGCATGCCGACATCATCTGGGCAGAGCGACAACCAGAGTTATTCAGTAGCGCCAATGGTTCACGACCAAATGGTGAGCAGCAGCACTCCATGATCGATGCAGATAACCCCAAGCATGGCGAACAACGCAGACTCGTTTCGAAAGGTTTTACACCCAAACAAATGGCTCGCTACGAGCAACACGTTCGTGATGTATTGGAATCATTAATCGATGCAGCCATTGAGGCGCGAACCTTTGATGTCGTAACTGCAATTGCTCGGCCGTTGCCGATGACTTTGATTGGCGAAATGTTGGGTATTGCACCATCTGACTACGAGTTGCTACAGCACTGGAGTGACCAGATGATCCAGGGTGCAGACGGTCCTGAAAATATTACAGACGACGTCATTAATGCAGCAGTTGCGTGGTACACGTATTTCTCAGAGTTAGCCACTCATCGCACTGCGGCTCCAGGTGATGATCTGATCTCCGTGCTCATCGGTGCGCACAATAATGATGGTCTCTTAACCTTTAACGAAGCACAAGGCAACGCATTGCTGCTCTTAGTTGGAGGCAACGAGACGACACGCAATGTCATCAGCGGTGGTCTTGAGGCTTTGCTTGCTGACCGCACACAGTGGGACGCACTTGTCGCCGATCCTTCGCTGATTCCGGGGGCGGTAGAAGAGTGTTTGCGTTGGGTAACACCAATCGTCAGCATGAGCCGTGTCGCGACGCGTGACATTGATGTTCGTGGCGTCACTATCCCTGAGGGGTATCAAGTCTTGATGATGTATCCGTCAGCAAATCGTGATGAAACCGTCTTTGAAGACCCGATGAGATTTGATCTACATCGCGATCCGAATCCACATATCGCATTTGGATTCGGCCCTCACTTCTGTCTGGGCTCTAGCCTTGCACGCCTCGAGATCAGAGTGGTCCTTGAAGAACTTGTCAAACGTATACCTACTCTGCGCATCGCCAACGAAGACGCCGAGCCAACATACAAAGCCAGTTCGTTTGTGCGCGGAATCACCGAACTCGTTGTCACCATTTAACTGGTCGTGTTTAACGAGCAATAGTTGTCAAGGTGTACAGCAATGCGAGCCCGAGCAGAACTGCTGCTGGCACTGATTCTTTGATTTTGTCTCCAGCGCGCGAGTGCGAAGCGATAGCACAGACAAAATAAAGAACGAGACATACTCCACTCAGAATTCCAAGCCCAGGCATCCAGAACCCAATAACGACGCCAGCACCGCCGGCGACTTTGAGACCACCCAGAATATTTACTCGATTATCTGGGATACCCAGTCTGCGAGTTGTTTCGATGACTCGTGGATTTTTCGTGAAATCTCCGATGGCACTGAGTATGCAGATGAGCGCTACCGCGACCGCCAAGACATTTGATGCGATATTCATGGATGAGACATTAGTGGATGATTCGTTGCTCGTGCTCCAATAACCACATCTTGTTCTTGATGCCTCCAGAGAACCCACCGATTGAACCATCAGACGCGATGATCCTGTGGCACGGCAAAATAATCGCCACTGGATTTTTTCCGTTGGCACTACCTACTGCGCGCACCGCAGTGGGTCGTCCGATGCTGGAGGCTTGCTCGCCATACGACCTCGTCGCCCCAAACTTTACTTTGGTCAGTGATTTCCACACTTGCACCTGAAATGGCGTGCCAACTAGATCTAGTGGCACGGTAAACGTGTCTCGTTGACCTGCAAAATACTCTTCGAGTTGTGTTTTGGCTGTGGTAATTATTTGATTCTCTCGAGAGTCAACGATGCTTTTCTCACGCAGAGATTGAGGTATCCGGCTCTGCGAAAACAACAGACACGACAAACCTTTTGGCGAAGCGATCAGAGTCAAAATACCAATCGGGCTCTTCATTATTGAGCGCTGTAAGGCAATGACGCGGGACACTCCGACAGTATAGGTCTCATCGCTTATGCTCAAAATATGGAACAAGAAACGATTCGCTCACTCGCCGAAAAACACTGGAACGGAGAAGGTGATCTAGTTCACGAGCATCACCCAGTGCGTCCAGTTTTGAATCGCGTCGCAGAAGAAATAATCCCGGATGTTCTGACTTTTATCTCTATCGCTTCAGTTAACGCAATCGACACAGGTGATGGCTTAGTGATGCTTGATACGGGTGGTTGGTTTGACAGCGATCATGTCTTTGAGTCAGTGCGAGCATGGCGTCCCGTTGCACCTCTGCATGCGGCTGTGTATTCACATCACCATATTGATCATGTTTTTGGCACGCGCAGATTTGAAGAAGAAGCCGTCGATAAAAAATGGGCACCGCCCACTGTTTATGCGCATGAAGACCTGCCGGATCATTTTCATCGATACGAAAAAACAAACGGCTGGAACGCAAAAATTAATCAACGGCAATTTGCGCTGCCTGTTGAAACATTTACATGGCCAGAGCACTATCGGTATCCAGACGTGACGTACAAAGACAGACTGACGTTCAAGCAAGGTGATCTGACTTTTGAGTTACGACATGCTCGCGGAGAAACAGATGATGCGACGTGGACGTGGTGTCCTGAGAAAAAAATTCTGCATCCTGGAGATTTATTTATTTGGGCTGTTCCGAACGCTGGTAATCCACAAAAAGTACAACGCTTCGTCAGTGATTGGGCAACAGCACTTCGCGACATGGCCGCATGCGGTGCCCAAACGATGCTGAGCGGGCATGGTCTTCCGATTTTTGGAGAAGATCGCATTTCGCGCGCACTGAACGACACTGCAGATCTTCTTGACTCACTCGAAACACAGACTCTTTCGTTGATGAATCAAGGCAAGAGCCTCAACCAAGTGATTCACGAAGTAGAAGTACCAGAACACCTGCGAGAACTTCCGTATCTGAAAGCCGTCTACGATCATCCGCAATTTATTGTGCGCAATGTTTGGAGACGATATGGAGGTTGGTACGAAGGAGAACCAGACAACTTGTTACCAGCACCACGCGCCCAGCAAGCCAAGGAATGGATCGCCTTGTCTGGTGGGCTCGAAAAAGTTCTCGAACGGGCGCAACAGTTAGCAACTGACGGTGACTTGCGGATGGCTTGTCATCTCGTGGAGTTCGCCGTGCTGTTCGAGCCACGGTCTGTCGAAGCCCACGCAGTGCGCACCGACGTCTATCGGGCCCGTTCTGAGCAACAAATAAGTTCAATGGCGCGCAACATCTTGAACCACGCAGCGTTTTCGAGTGAGCGCAACAAACGCGACCTTGCAGGTGACTATTAGACCAACAGCCCGATAACAGACTCCCAATCTTTTGGTTGTATTATGCAACTAATGCCAAATTCTGAAAGTGTTCAGGCTGACGCTCCGTTTCAGATAACGCAGCATCAAATACGGATGGTCTACGCCGGAATGATGACAGCAGTGATGCTGGCCGCCCTTGACGGCACCATTGTCAACACGGCACTCACCACCATTGTTGGTGAACTTGGAGGATTTCGCGCCTACACATGGGTGACAACTTCGTATTTGTTGGCGTCAACAGCAGCAACGCCGCTCTTTGGAAAATTGAGTGACATCTACGGTCGACAACGCTTCGTAAAAATTGCAGTGATTGCATTCGTGGTTGGGTCACTTTTGTGCGCAATGGCTAATTCGATGACTTTTCTTGTCGCTGCTCGTGCAGTGCAAGGTGTTGGCGGTGGCGGCATCATGGCGATGTCATATGTGGTGATTGCAGACATTGTGTCACCGCGTGATCGTGGTAAATACGTTGGAGCATTTATGAGTGTGTTCGCTGTTAGCAGTGTCGCTGGGCCTCTTCTTGGTGGTTTTTTTGTCGAACAGTTGAATTGGCGCTGGATATTTTTAATCAATATACCAATCGGAATAATTGCGCTAATTGTCACCGCGTCATCGCTGAAATTGCCATTTATTTCGCGGCCCACCGAGATCGATTTTCGAGGTGCTTTCTTGCTCATCTCGTCAGTGGCATCACTTATTCTGATGTTTTCATGGACATCAGAAGAATACGGCTGGGCGTCTTCTGCCAACATAACAATGGCTGCGTTGACGTGCATCTTGTTGACGTTGTTTATCTGGACTGAGCCACGCACAGCCAACCCCATTATGCCGCTTCGTCTATTTCGTAATCCCGTGATGCAAGTCGTCCTGCCAATGATTGCCATCCTCGGTGGAATGCTGATGTCGGTTGGTGCGTTTATGCCCTTGTTTTTGCAAGCCGTCACTGGTATCTCGCCAACGAACTCTGGGCTCTTGCTTGTGCCGATGATGGGCATGACAACAATTTCAGGACTCGTAGTGGGCCGACGAACATCTGCGACAGGAAAGTATCGCAAGTGGCCAATACTCGGAACCGGTGCGGCGATTATTGGTATGTGCAGTTTGACATTTATTGACGACACGACATTTGGGCTCACGATGTCGGTCGTCGGGATGGCCTTTATCGGATTCTGCGTTGGAGGAACAATGCCAACTAGCACTCTTGCTGTGCAAAATAGCGTGGAGTTTGCTGATCTTGGCGTAGCAAGTTCAACAGTGATCTTGTTTCGATCACTCGGAAACACCGTTTCGTTGGCTGCATTTGGTGCGCTCGTTAATGGCCAACTCAAGAGCAACTTGTCGCCAGAAAACCTTGCACATCTGAGCAAACCGCGGCTGATTCATTCGTTGCCAGAACCGGCAAAGTCTGCTGTGATGGACGCCATGACGAACGCAATCAGTTTGGTATTTAAGGTACTCATCCCTTTTGTTGTGGCTGCCTTTGTATTGGCACTTATCTTGGAAGAGCGACCACTTCGGAGTACGAGCGCTTTAGAAAATGGCTAGAACACAACCGACTAACAGCGTTGTCTATTCTCCTGAAGCCTTTGGTTCTTTTGGCAAACCGAGCAGACGCTCCCCCACAATGTTGCGCTGAATTTGACTCGTGCCGCCCCAGATTGTTTCGCTTCGCGAAAAAAAGAAGGCCGACATCATTGGACTCACTGGATAACCAGCGCGGCGTTTGTCACGACCAACACCTGGCCAACCTTCACCAATGCTGGCATCAACCAACAAGGATTTTGCCCCACAAATATCCAGGGCAAGCTCCATTGACTCTTGATGCATCTCTGACCAAAACATTTTGTTCGTCAAACCCAAGGCCGCGATTGATAGATCTTTTGTTTTATTGAGAGTAGACGTCAGCGAGCGCAATCCATTGATGCGAAGTATCTGAATCTTGGAGTAATACTTCATTAGCCTTTGTCGCGTCGGAAGGTCGCAAATTTTGCCGTTCTCGACCGCTTCTTGCACCATCAATAGGTACTCTGCTTCGAATCGTCGATAACCAGTCGTCGCACTCATACCGCGCTCAAAAGCGAGTGTGCTGTTGGCAACGGCCCAGCCGTTGTTGAGCCCACCCACAATGTTTTCTTTGGGACAACGAGCGTTATTGAAAAAGACTTCGTTGAACTCAGCAGTTCCGTCGGGCTGAGTGATTCCGCGAACTTCTACTCCTGCTTGATGCATCGGAACCAACATGTACGAGATTCCGGCGTGCTTCGCGGTTTGGTCAGTACGCGTCAACAAGAAGCAATAGTCGGCGTTGTGTCCCTGCGTTGTCCAAACCTTTTGTCCGTTAATCACCCACTCTTCGCCATCAAGAACCGCCGTTGCCTTTAGCGATGCAAGGTCACTACCGCTGTTTGGCTCACTAAAACCTTGACACCAGTGCGTCTGCCCTTTGAGAATGCCTGGCAAGAATTCTTTCTTTTGCTCTTCGGTTCCCCACTGCAAGATTGTCGGACCAACAAGTGTGTCACCAAAAAAATCACCGCGCATCGGTGCCTTTGCGCGAGCAAATTCTTCTGCCAATACAACACCTTCCATGATTGACAGGCCTTTGCCGCCGTATTCAGTTGGCCACGTTGCGCAGATCCAGCCACCACCAAAGAGTTTTTCTGGCCACTCTTCATTGAACTTCTTGCGAGCATCCCCTGACATCTGAAATCCCTCGTCAAACCAACCAGCGGGGAGATTGTTCGTCAACCATGATCGGATTTCTGTGCGAAAAACTTCTGCTTCGGGGGAATATGAAAGATCCATAGTGACATTCTTACGGCAAAACCACCGAATCGGGCAATTCGTACATGTGTGTCTGTTTACACAGCCTTCACATGTGGCAGATACCCGAGTGACATAGGTTTTGTACCGTTCGTCTCAATGACCCGTACTGCACTGAACGCTGCTGCGATGGAGTGGCGAGTAACCTAAGAATAATGCTCGGAGATACTGCAATTACCGCTGTTCGTAGTCATGGGTGGATGCTGAATTCAGTGGCCATCCCTGCTGCTCAGGCTCTTTTGGCGGCCTCGGATCTCACAGTTTAACTGCTATGTATTTGGCTCTTGTTTCATCTGTCGACCAATTGGACTTCGGCCGGATTCTTCTTGACCTAGCCATCGTGCTCGTGGTTGCAAAAGTTGCAGCAGAGCTGGCCGAACGAATTCGTGTCCCCGCAGTTCTTGGAGAAATCATCGCCGGTCTCGCACTAGGCCCCTCAGTATTGGGGTTGGTCAACCCATCCGATGCTCTCAAGGTGTTGGCCGAGTTAGGCGTGATCGTGTTGCTTGTTCAGGTGGGTCTTGAAATGGACCTCGTAGAACTCCGACGTGTTGGACGAGCATCACTCGGCGTTGCAGTAATCGGAGTTGTGTTGCCGATGGGCGCCGGGGTTGTTGCCGGATACGCACTTGGAGAAACAATGACTGCATCTCTTTTTCTTGGCGCTGCATTGGCGGCCACAAGCGTTGGCATCACGGCTCGAGTGTTTGAAGATTTACATGCCTTGAGTTCTGCTGAAGCACGCATTGTTCTTGGCGCTGCAGTTGCCGACGATGTACTTGGCCTCATCATTCTTACCGTCGTCACCCGCATTGCGAAAGACGGGTCTATTGACATTGCCAGCGTGCTCGGAACGGTTGCACTTGCAGTCGCATTTTTAACCGTGAGTGGCATTGTGGGAATGTTCGTTATTCCACGTCTGTTTGGTGCCATTGGTTCGCGTGCTGCATCACCAGCGACAATTGGAGTTCTGGCCGGTGCAGCAGCATTTGGATTTGCAGCCGCTGCTGACGCTGCCAATCTTGCGCCCATCATTGGCGCATTTATGGCAGGTATTGCGCTTGGAAAAGTTCCCCAACGTGATCGCGTTGCACGTGAGTTTTCTGTGCTCGGAAATCTACTAATTCCAATATTTTTTTTACAAATCGGGATAGATACCGATGTTGCAAAGTTTTTTCAGACACATGTACTATGGGTGGCGACAATTCTAACGGTGATCGCCATTGCGAGCAAAATGTTGGCATCAATCGGTGCAGTCGGAACAATCGCGGACAAACTCATCATCGGAATCGGAATGGTTCCACGAGGAGAAGTTGGCATAATTTTTGCCGCGATCGGTCTTCAAATAGGCGTCTTTGATGACGATCTTTACGTCGTTGTGTTACTCGTGGTGCTCATCACCACAGTCATCACACCTCCACTTTTGCGCTGGCGCTTAGATTCGGCGACGACAGTACCCTTGGTCCTGCCAACGGAAACTGACGAACCACAAGTTTGAGGTGTCTGATCGGTTTGGCCGCAAAGTAAGCGATTCTGCAATCGCCAAAGTTGAGCAATCGCTGCGCTAAGTGTTTCAGCACGCACGAAATCGCCACACACACGAAACATTCTGGCAACAATTATCTTTTAGTTTATAGGGCGTACAGCATTCAAACAAAGGACGAAGAAACCTATGAGTATTTTGCTAGCGGACATTGACACAGGAGCAACTGCTTGGGTGCTCATCTCAACAGCGCTTGTCGCCTTTATGACGCCCGGTCTGGCATTTTTCTACGGCGGGATGGTTCGTTCCAAAAATATGCTCGGCATGTTGATGCAAAACTTTTTTGCAATGGGATTAATCAGTGTGATCTGGGCCGCAGTCGGATTTAGTTTGGCCTTTGGTGGCAGTGGTCAATACATTGGCAACCTCGACTTCGTCTTCATGAAAGATCTTGCCAAAATTGCTGAACTACCCGGATACACGGGTGACTTTGGTCTTGTTATTCCGATCCTTGCCTTCTTTGCCTATCAGATGATGTTCGCTGTCATCACGCCAGCACTCATTACTGGTGCAACTGCTGATCGCATGAAGTTCAGCGCGTACGCAGTGCTGATCGGCGTGTGGAGCATTCTTGTGTACCCAATTGTTGCTCACTGGGTCTTTAGTCCCAATGGTTGGCTGTTCAAGCGCGGTGCATTGGACTTTGCTGGTGGTGCAGTTGTGCATATCAATGCTGGTGCTGCTGCGCTTGCAGTGGTGCTTGTCTTGGGCAAGCGTCGTGGTTGGCCGCGCGATGCAATGCCACCACATAATCTGCCTTTCACAATGTTAGGAACCGGAATTTTGTGGTTCGGATGGTTTGGATTTAACGCTGGTTCGGCACTCGGCGCCAACGGACTCGCTGCCCAGGCATTGGTCAACACTCATCTAGCCGCTGCATCAGCAATGCTGGTGTGGTTGGTTGTCGAAAAACTACGTGCAGGTCACGCTACGTCACTTGGTGCAGCATCAGGTGCAGTTGCCGGACTTGTTGCCATCACTCCGTGCGCGGGTTTTGTAGGTGGTGCATCGCCAATCATCATTGGAGCAGTTGCTGGTGCAGTGTGCTACCTCTGCCTCTCTCTGAAAACAAAGTTTGGCTTTGATGACAGTCTCGATGTCATTGCAGTTCACCTTGTTGGCGGAATCATAGGATCGATGCTGCTCGGCGTCTTTGCGGATACTGCCGTCAACTCACTCGGCGCTGACGGACTGTTCTTGGGTGGAGGCGCATCTCTTCTTGTAGAACAACTCATCGCCGTCGTAGCAACATTGGTGTTCTCTTTTGTTGTGACCGGAATCGCCGCTATCGCAATAGACCGCACCATTGGACTACGCGTCAGCACGGAGGACGAACTCATCGGACTCGACCAAAGCCAACACGCCGAGACTGCATACCAGTCATGATGCACTATTATTTCTACAAACAGGAGACCAACACATGAAACTCATCACCGCAGTCATCAAACCTTTCAAGATCGATGATGTCAAGGATGCTCTAAAAACTGCAGGCGTTCAGGGAATGACCGTGACTGAAGTCAAGGGCTTTGGTCGCCAAGGTGGGCACACCGAGACATATCGCGGAGCCGAATATCAGATCGACCTTGTGCCAAAGGTTCGTATCGAACTCGTTGTAGACGATTCAGTGGCCAACAACGTGGTGGACGTGATTCGTCAGGCAGCATCGACTGGCAAGATCGGTGATGGCAAGATCTGGGTCACCGCAGTCGAGCAGATTGTCAGAATCCGCACAGGTGAGCAAGGTTCTGACGCTATTTAGAAGAGTCTCGCAGTCAACATCAAGTGCAATGGAAGAGTCGAACCCCTGACCACCTAATCTTGCACCTATGACAATGACAAGTGATGCCCCTGCCAAAGCGGAGCGCTGGACAGCGCAATGGAAAGAACTGTACGAAGAAGTCATCAACACGGGTCTCTGCACGGGGTGTGCCGGATGCGTAGTGACGTGCCCGCACGATGTCATTGGCTACGAACACGAAGAAGGCAAGTACAAGCCCTTTCATATCGAAGAAGAACTCGGCCTTGATAACTGCATTCACGGCGAGAAAGGTTGCACCACTTGCACTCGTGCATGCCCTCGATTCAGGCATTGGGAATCATCTGCGGATATGCATCTCTTTGGTCGCACCCGCGAACCAGACGAGATGGCCGGCATCTGGCGACAACTTCTTCTCACACGTGCCACCGACAAAATGCAACACGAAAAAGGACAAGATGGTGGCTTCGTCTCTGCAATGCTGATCTGGTTGCTCAAGAACGACTACATCGATGGCGCACTTGTCAGTGGAGTCGAAACAGACGATGCATGGAAAGCAAAACCCGCCGTTGTGCGCACTCCGGAAGAAGTTCTTGCAACTGCCGGAAGCCGCTACACATACTGCGCTAATCCACTTGCTCTCGTGGAGGCCAAAGAACTTGGTCTCAGTCGGCTTGCACTGGTCGGAATGGGTTGCCAAACATCATCACCTCCCGTGATGTGGGATCGCAAAGCCGGAAAAGTTTCGAGACCATTCTTATTCACGGTCGGGTTGTTGTGCTCAAAAACCTTTGATGACGCAATCTTCCCCGAACTTTTTGAAGCCAAATACGGTCTCAAAAAACAAGACATGGTCAAAATGAACATCAAGGGCGTTTTTCAGATTTGGATGAAAGACGGCTCGTACCACGAAATCAATCTCAAAGAATGCCATCAATGGACCCGTGAAGGTTGCAAGACATGTCCGGACTTTGCAGCCGAACACTCTGATATTGCAACTGGTGGCATCGGAGCAGATAATGATTGGACGCTCACAATCGTGCGGACCGAACTTGGTGAAGAAGTCATCAATCGAATGATCGCTGATGGTGTCATCACTGCTCGACCGGCCCAAGAAGACGAGGTCGCAATGAAACTTCTTCGCACGCTCTCGATCGTAAGTCGTCGTCGTTGGCCAGAGTGGGCTGACAAAGAACCAAGCGTCGGAGTACCCCCACCAAAGAAAAAAGTTGTTGCACCTGACGCAGAAGTGACGAGTGCCTGACATGCCCTTGCATCCTCAAGCCACGTTGATATTTGACATGCTCGCCGAAATCGGTGGGCCAGCAATGGAAGAAATGAGCGCCGTCGATGCTCGTGCGATGTATGAGAGTAGACGAGTTCCTGCCACGGAACATGTTCACCACATGCGTGATCTAGATGCAGATGGAGTCAACTGTCGCCTTTACCGTCCTAATGACAACACCAATTTAGGATTGCTGCTCTATTTTCATGGGGGCGGCTGGGTGGTTGGAGATCTTGAATCACACGACGCAGTCTGTCGCAGTTTGTGCAATAAATCTGGCATCGCAATCCTTGCAGTTGACTACCGACTTGCGCCGGAACATAAGTTTCCTGCAGCAATAGAAGATGCGGCGACGGTTACCCGATGGGCTCACGCCAATGCTGCATCACTTGGCTGCAACCCTGAGCGCATTGCAGTGGGAGGAGACAGTGCTGGTGGAAACTTGGCGGCTGTCATAGCCCAACTTCAACTTGTGCCATTAGTTTTTCAGTTGCTTATTTATCCAGTTACTGATGCACGCATGGCAACACCTTCTTATGAAGAAAACAAGGATGGCCCACTCCTTACGCGTGCTGGCATGGAGTGGTTCTTTGATCACTACATCGGTGGCGTAACAAACAACGTCGATCCGCGTGTTTCGCCGATCATGGCAACTGATTCCGTTATTTCAGGCACTCCACCCGCATTAGTCATAACGGCAGAGTTCGATCCGTTACGCGACGAAGGCGAACAATATGCCGCGCGTTTATCGGCCAATGGAGTTCCGACGAGTCTCGTTCGCTACTACGGCATGTTCCATGGATTTCTTTCGATGGCCGATTTTCTAGATGACGCCCGTGCGGCTCACGCTCATGCTGCGTCATTGATGTCGTCTGTGCTGAATCGCTGACGTTTGTGGATGCCGGAATACTGCGCGATGCACTAACCGTCGTTGCGGGAGTTGGGACTGGCATCATGTCCGGCACATTTGGCGTTGGCGGGGCTGTCATCAGCACTCCCGCAATTCGTGCACTTGGCTGCACTGCAGCAATGGCGATCGGCACGACGTTACCATCGCTTCTTCCTGGCGCTATTTCTGGATCACTAAAATACGCTCCGCAGAAACTCGTGCGTTGGGATGTTGTCAAGAAAACTGTCCCGGCTGGGATTATCGCCTCCGTAATTGGTGCTCGAGCCGCAGATCTATTGCCTGGCGATGGGCATCCACTCATGATTCTGACTGCCTTGATTTTAATGTGGAGTGCAACTGGCCTGATTCGTGGCGGCGAGGCTCAAGATCTTGCAAACATGGAGCGAGCCAAAGGAAATTCGTCAATAACCATGTATGCAATCGGTGTTGGTGTAATTGCAGGAGGACTGTCGGGTTTACTGGGTGTTGGTGGTGGCATCGTGATGGTGCCACTTTTCAAAAAGTGGCTGGCGCTTCCGATGAAACATGCAATCGCAACAAGCCTGATATGTGTTGGGTTCTTTGCAGTTCCTGGCACCATTACTCATACTCTGCAAGGGGGCGTTGATTGGCGTTATGCGCTGTTGCTCACCATTGGAGTAATTCCCGGAGCACCACTTGGCGCCAGACTGGCGATGAGCCTAAGTGATCAAAAACTTCGCAGAGTCTTTGGAATATTTCTGGCCTGCATCGCTCTTGTATATGGCGGTTCAGAAATAGTGTCGTTACTTGGCAACTAGAGATTTTGCACGACTAAAGACATCGTCCAGCATTAATTCAGTCAGCGTACCCGTGAAAGTGTTTTGCTGACTTGGATGATACGAGCACAACAGCGTGAGTCCATTATTTGTCACTACCTCTACCCCATGACCAAACTTTGGTCGTGGCTTGACACCAAACTGTGC
>BJGC01000004.1:14110-40770 GCA_014190235.1 Actinomycetes bacterium
GAGAGACAGCCGCCCCCATCGGCAAAGCCCTGAAACAACGTGTACTGATTGACAAAGGATTATTGGAATGCGATTTTGGTGATTGGACTGGTGCTGAATTATCTGCGCTCATGAAAAAGCCTGAGTGGGCAACGGTGCAACGTGCACCAAGCACGTTCACGTTTCCCAACGGAGAAAGCTTCACCGACATGCAAGCCAGAATTGTGTCAGCACTTGACAAGATTCGAGCAAAACATCCTGGCGGAGTTGTCGTGTGCGTGTCACATGCCGATCCCATCAAAGCAGCCGTCGCTCACGCAATGGGCACTCACCTCGATCTGTTTCAACGCATTGTTGTGAGTACATGCTCTATCAGTGCGGTCGCATACTCAAGCTATGGACCGGTTGTTCTGACCGTCAATTCCACTGGCGGATCACTCGCAGATTTGCGCCCGAGTTGAGACGACTGCGACGACGATGAGTTTCTTTTACGAGTTTGATGATGTTGAAGTGTTTGCGACAGGAGCAGTAGGGGCTCCAGGTCAGCGAACATTTTTCATGCAGATCGGCGATGCTGACCAGTTCTTGACAGTGAAATGCGAGAAACAACAGGTTGCAGCGATTGCTCAGTACTTACGAAATATTCTTTCTGACCTTCCAGAAACTATTGTGGCCCCAGGCATTGGCAACTTAGTGAACACTCCTATTGACCATGATTTTATACTTGGTACCGTTGGCCTTGGCATGGACAGATCAGCCAATCGACTGATTCTGCAACTTGAAGAAATGCCCAAACCTTCTTTAAGCGATGAACTTGACGATGAAATGTTTCAGGAATTATTTGGCGATCTTGATATCGAAGATGAAGATGAAGACGACGAGATTGAAGTGAGTGATGACGATCCCGATCTTGGGCGGTTACGCGTCTTCATCACTCCAGCCCAGGCGGTCGCATTTTGTAATCAAGTAGACACACTTGTCGTTGCGGGTCGCGAACCATGCCAGTGGTGCGGAGCCCCCAAAGATGCCAGTGGCCACGCCTGTCCCCGACTGAACTGAACCATGCAATGCTCTTCGGACAACATCACTGACGCGCTCACACACGGTGACATCGACATCATTGGACGCATGCCTGATAGCAGTAATGCAACGTTTCTTGTCACAATTGCGCACGGCGATGTCAATATGCAGGCCATCTACAAGCCACTTCGTGGCGAACGTCCATTGTGGGACTTTGCGCCTGGATTGCATCGACGCGAAGTTGCAGCATTTCTGCTGAGCGAAGCGCTGGGTCTGGGTCTGGTTCCGATAACAATTTTGCGCGATGGTCCATTCGGTGAAGGCTCCGTGCAATTCTTTGTCGAGTCCGACACGCGCGAACATTATTTTTCTTTATTTGAAGAACGACCTGAGCTCCATGACCGTTTACGTGAGTTTGCAATCTTTGACTTTGTTGCCAACAACACCGATCGCAAAAGCGGACACTGCCTTCTTGGGCTTGACGGCAAGGTCTGGGGGATAGATCACGGAGTCTGTTTTTCTGCAGACTTTAAATTACGCACAGTGATTTGGGAGTTTGGTGGCGAACCAATTCCCCAGTATTTGCTGACTGCAATTGCGCCAATGGCAACAACAGTTCCGCTGCATATTGCTGCCTTGCTCAGCGACGACGAAGTCCATGCGTTACAAGAACGTGTTCAGTGGCTTCTTGATCATCCTGAGTTTCCGGTAGACAACTCGGGGCGTCGGTATCCGTGGCCAATCGTCTAGCGAGGAGCGCGGATCCTTGTTTGATAAGTAGGCACAGCGCATCGGCTTCGTAGTGATAAGAATGTCTGTGTGAGCACGGACATTCTTGAACAACTGGTGCAACGAGGAGACCTTGATGGTTTAGTGCGCCATGTGGACAATACGGTTGCCGATCGGGATTGGGATCACCTAGTTCGAATCCGCAATGCATCACGTTCTGCTGTCGACACCGGAAGGCAGTTGTGGCCCATCGCCACGCTGGCTAATGTGCGTCTTGCGTTGTGGGCACCTGCTGAGTACGCCGTTCAATCCCTTGATGATCACGTTCGAACGTTTATGCCTGGTCCAGTGAGTGAGATTTTGGCAGTGCATCACACATGGGAAGACTTGGCACCATTATTGGCTCACGGACACGACCGCTCGCTCTATGCCTATGAAAGAGCGTTGCGCGGAGACTCTGTCGACATTAACGAACATGGCGTTCTTGATATACCAATTCTGCCGTGCGACTGGGAGCCACGCTATGTCGTTGCGACATACACCGATGACGGGGCTGAGTTTCCCACTCCATCAATGCCAGATCGTGGTGACGCAGTCGATGACACAGATGACTTCATTGTTCTTGACGACGTTGATGTGCAATCGGCATTTCGACAACTCATGGAGCCGTGGACTGCACAGTCAAATGGACAAGCATCTTGCATCATGACTCAAGGTGGTCCATCTCAAGCCTTACGCGCACTTGGTGTGCGTGACGCAGAACTTGAACCACTCACTCCACCAGAGGCGTTGGCATGGCTGGCATGGGCAGGTGCAAGCGGTGGAGCACATGGCAAGCGACGAGGTGCTGCAAGTGGACGTTTTGGCGCATGGTGGACGCTTGCTGCAATTTCAGGAATGTCGGAGGATTGGCCACTTGATCCAGATGAATTCGGTGAGATCGTGTCACAAATGAATTTTTGGTGGTGGGACGATGACGAAGCGCGAAGCGGATGGGAACTACGAATCGTGATCGAGGATCCCGAAGAAGAAATTTCTTGTGCACTCAGTGCGGCCGACGCCGACACAGAGAAATAAAAATTTAGCCGCGCGTTTTGAGGGCTTCGATGAGTTTTGGCAACACCTTGTGCACATCACCAACAATTCCAAGATCAGCAATACCAAAAATTGGTGCTTCTTTGTCTTTGTTGATAGCAATGATGTTCTTAGAACCCTTCATTCCGACCATGTGTTGCGTTGCACCAGAAATACCTGCGGCGATGTAGACGCTTGGCTTCACAACTTTTCCGGTCTGGCCAACTTGATATGAATAAGGAACCCAGCCTGCGTCAACAATTGCGCGTGACGCACCCGGTGCTGCTTTGAGTAATTTTGCAAGTTCTTCGATCATTGAGTACTTGTCGGCCTCGCCCAAGCCGCGGCCACCCGAAACAACAACATTTGCTTCGTCGAGTTTTGGTCCGGATGTTTCTTCGACGTGTACTGCGGTGACCTGTGCACTGCCAGCAGCACCAAGATCTGGCACAACAACCGCCGTCACTGCAGCAGCGGCTCCGCCACTTGCTTCTGGGGCAAAACTCTTAGGACGAAACGCTGCCAAGAACGGACCACTGCCAGTAAACGTTGTCGCCACCAAAGTGTTTCCGCCAAAGATTGGTGTCGTGACAGTGACCCCGTTGCCTGAGTCTTCAACGTCAACGTTATTTGTGATGACGGTCTTGTTGAGTTTGACAGACAAACGTGCCATTGCATCGCGGCCTTCATAGCTCTGCGGGAACATGATGAGGTCTGGCGAGTCTCCGCCATCGATGACTGATTTCATTGCAGCAGCCATTGCAACACCTGGCAGATGCGCCCCACAATCAGCACCGTAGACTTTGTTTGCTCCAAAATCTCCGACTGCTGCTGCGATCGCTGCTCCGTCTCCGCTGACAAAAACACTGACATTGGATGCCAGTGAACGCGCTTTGGTGATGAGTTCAAGAGTTGCAGTATTTACTGCTCCGTTTGTTGCTTGGGCAAAAACCCAGATGTTGTTGAGTGTCATGATGTGTGTTCCTCTCGTGGCCGTCTCAGATGACCTTCAGGTTCTCAAGGAACCCGACAATCTTGTTGAATGCTTCACCGTCGTCTTCAATAATTTCCCCGGCTTGACGAGCCTCAGCCTGCGTAACGCTGGTGATTTTTTGTCCAGCACCGTCCCAGCCAACAGGAGTGACTCCGAGATCAGATGCAGTGACTTGTTCGACTGGCTTGCTCTTGGCAGCCATGATTCCCTTGAACGATGGGTACCGAGGTTCTACGACTCCAGCAGTCACGCTGATCACCGCAGGAAGTGCGCATGTGACTTCGTCGTAGCCCGCTTCTGTTTGGCGTGATGCCTGAAGTGTTGAGCCGTTGATGACAATTTTTTTTGTGAATGTGACGCTCGGCAATCCGAGAACTTCAGCCATTTGTTCAGGAACTGTTCCGGTGTAGCCGTCGCTCGATTCAGTCGCCGCAACGATGAGATCTGCTCCACCGAGTCGCTGTACAGCAGCGGCAAGAATTTTTGCAGTCGTGAGTGCATCGCTTCCTTGCAATGCAGGATCTGACACCAGCACCCCTTTGGCAGCACCCATTGCCAATGCAGTGCGCATGCCAGATGTTTCGCCATTAGGGGCCATTGATACGAGGCTGACTTCGCCACCACCTGCAGCATCAACAAGTTGCAGGGCCATTTCTACGCCATACATATCGGAGTCATCAATGACTAATTTGCCGTCTCGTTTGAGGGTATTGGAATCGCTATTGAGCGCACCTGGAGCGGCTGGGTCTGGGATTTGTTTCACACATACAATGATGTTCATAAGGTGTCCATTGTTACCGATGAATAGCCCTTTTCCCCAACTGGCGAGCCAAGAGAAGTTGTTTTCGAGAGTGACCCTCGTCGCAGACCGCTGATACCGTCTATACCTTGCGCATCTTGCTCGTCGTCAACTCCTTTGCCTCTTCGGTCACTGCCCGTAATACGGTCGTGGTTCATCAGCGGCTGGCGCGCCATCACGATGTTCAGGTCGTTGAAACGAATCGGCGTGGTCACGCCACCCGATTTGCTCAAGATGCCGCCAGACGAGGCCTTGACGCTGTGATTGCATTCGGCGGAGACGGCACACTCAACGAAGTGGCCACTGGAGTCGCTGGCACCGAGACCGCATTAGCAGTGCTCCCAGGTGGTTCGACCAACGTGTTTGCTCGCACACTTGGAATGCCCAATGATGCAATCGCCGGGGTCGACCTCATTGTTGATGCACTCAATCGAAATGACATCATTCCGGTTGGTCTTGGTCGCGTCAATGGTCGATATTTTTGTTTTCACACTGGAGTTGGATACGACGCAATGGTTGTCAAGCGCGTCGAAGAACGTGCGTCACTCAAGCGATACGCAGGACATCCACTTTTCGTCGCCGCGGCACTTCAAACATGGGCTCGTGACTACGACCGAAAGCACCCACATTTTTCGGTTGCTATCGGCGACGATGTTATTCCACGTGCATTTTTCACAATTGTTCTCAATACAAATCCGTACACATTTTTAGGCAACCGTCCATTTGACCTTGTTCCGGGGGCGGATCTTCAGCACGGTCTTGCGGTCGTCACATTCACATCGCTGCAGGCATCGCACATCATTAGGTCACTTGGTTCTGCATTGCGAGGCGGTGGAATTTCTCCTGCTCCGTGGTTGGACATCCGTTCAGATGTCGAACAACTCACCGTCACTAATGACCGACCATTTCCTTTTCAGGTCGACGGCGACTACTTGGGTGAAACAAAATCCCTGGATTTTCAGCATGTCCCTGATGCAATGAGACTTGTTCGTTCGTTTCCGACTAGCTAATTAAGAATTTTTCGCTGCTAGCACGGCAACCGCAATATCGGGCACGTTAGTACAGATGCCATCAACACCCCACGAAATGATTTGGTGCATCCGAACAGGGTCATCGCAGGTCCAGGTATTGACCTCAAGACCATGCTTGTGACAGACCTCGATTACTTGCTCCGTCAAGAGATTGACCCACGGGTGCAACGCTGTGTGTCCTGAGTCGCGCAACCCGCCTGCAACATGTGCAATCTCTGTATCACGCACACCCGTCGTAAGCCATGCCGTGCCAACCTCGGGCAATAATGCATGCATTGCATCGACGGTCTCGCGACGAAAGCATGAGATCAACCAACGGTCGTACTCAGAGCGACCCCTCAACATGTCTGCAACCTGAGCGGCAAGCCTGTCTTGGGGATCAAAGTCAGGTTCGTTCGGGTCATTTTTAATTTCGATATTGACCCACAGCCCTGAACATGCATCTAATGCCTGCTCAAGCGTCGGAATGTGTGCCGGTAGATCTCGTGCATCGGTCTGCACAATGACACGACCGTCCTTGAGTTTGGCATCGTGATGTATCACCATGACGCCGTCTCGCGTTGGGCGAACATCAAGTTCGACCGCGTCTGCTCCCATATCCACAGCCTTTGCAAAGGCGCTTAGCGTGTTTTCGGGTTCAGCATGAGATGCGCCGCGATGAGCCATCACCTGAGTGCGAGGACGGCGTAACACAGAACCAGACATCCCTCAAGTGTTAGCACAGGAGCACTCACCACCTATCGGTCTTTCGTCAAAAGCGGGCAAAATTAAAATCAAAATACATGGGTGGAACTTTGCCTTTTCCCTTGTGATATCGCTAGTTTTCCCATAGCGTTTGCCGATGTGGGAAACCACTCAAACTACCCACCGATGCATTGCATCCCTAACCCGCGCAAAGGAACCCGACGTGTCAATACTCGCGTCTAGCCTCGCTCTCGGAAGTGCCGATTACACATGGCGCGACGGAGCGATATGCAGAGATACAGATCCTGAATTATTTTTTCCAATCGGAACCACTGGTCAAGCACTCTTACAGATCTCTCGTGCAAAGAGTGTGTGTGGTGAATGTCCAGTGTCAGTTGATTGTCTTGAGTTTGCAATTGAGACTAATCAAGACACCGGCATCTGGGGCGGAACTTCCGAAGATGAACGACGACAGATTCGTCGAGATATTGCCGCACAATTGCGAAACTCTCGAGTCAGTTAATTTCTATTCCGCATTCAGCGGTACCCGTAATTCAATCACCGTGCCGGTATAGCCAGGACGCAAAGACAGTTCTACAAGATCTAGTTCGTGCGTAGTCGCCGCGCGCATATCAATTGTTCCGGCTAGTTCAGTTGTCACAAGAGTTCGCACAATTGAAAGTCCAAGACCAGTTGCGCTTGCGAGATCAAAATCTGGGTCGATGCCGCGACCATCGTCAATCACGGTGATATTGAGGTACTCGTCGTCAGCATCTAGTTGCACCGCAACTGTGCCGCCTCCCTCTCCTTCCGGAAATCCGTGATCAATCGCATTTTGCAGCAACTCTGTAAGCACGACAGAGAGCGGTGTCGCAATATTTGCTGGCAAGCGACCCCCGTCACCATGAACAACGAATCTCACGGGACGATCAGGTGATTGCAGTCCTTCTTCAACAAGTCTCACAAGCGGTCGAACGATTTCGATAAATGCGACATCGTCTCCGGGCTCTCGAGACAAGGTTTCGTGCACCAATGCAATTGTACGAATTCGCCGCACTGATTCTGCAACTGCGGCTTTTGCTTCTTCAGATTCTAATCGTCGCCCTTGCAGCCGCAAGAGTGCCGAGATCGTTTGCAAATTATTTTTTACTCTGTGGTGAATTTCGCGAATAGTTGCATCTTTTGACAACAACAGGCGATCACGACGGCGCAGCTCTGTCACGTCACGCAACAGCATCACTGCTCCGGTCACGACCGTTTCACCGTCAACTTCATCAAGAATCGGTATACATCGTGTGAGCAATGTGACATCAGATGTTTGCTCAAACTCTTCTACTACTGGTTCTTGGCGCTCGAACGCCTGGCGCACTGGACTGTCAATCATGCCGAGTTCAGCAAGTGTCTGGCCGACTGCATTGGCGCTAATACCCACACGATGCAGTGCAGATGTTGCGTTTGGCGATGCATATCTCACCCGAGCATCGGCATCGAGGACAACTGCGCCATCGCCCACTCGGGGAGCAACGCTGCCATCGGCAACACGACCCTCAAACGGAAACTCGCCCATCATGATCATGCGCGCAAAACGCTGGAATATTTCAAGATACGTGCGCTCAAGCTCGCCTGGCTGGCGACTACTTTGCGTGTTCCATTCGCGAGTTAGTACAGCGATTGTGGCGCCGTCATACCGAACAGGAATTGCCATCATTCGACACGCATCAGACATTCCTTCAACGGCGATCTCTCCTTCCACGATGTCGCCAGTTTGATATGCCTGAGACAGAAGTGGGCGCTCAGACAAATTCGCTGATGCTCCGACCCAGTCGACCAGATAGAGCGTCTGTCCCGTTGCGGCCCGTACTTGAGCAATGACCAACCATGTGTCATCAGTGGTGGGGACATACAACAACATGTCGGCAAAGCAGAGATCTGCCAGCATTCCCCATTCTCCGGCAAGGGCTTGCAGATGCGCGACCTGCTCCTTGGAGAACTCGGTATGAAGTTTTGCCAGTTCAGCGATTGTTGCCATCAGAAGTCCTTATCAGAAGTCTGCCCTATCGGCTCACAAAGGCTGGGGCAATGTGTCGATTTTTGGATCAGCCTCCAAAGCCAATCCGACGGTCAGCATCGGCAGAACCGATTTCGACATACGCAATCTTGGCCGAAGTAATGCCGATATCGCGACCACGTTTGTCCGTAATCCATAATGTGTCCGATGTGCCAGACAGCGCTGCTTCAATTGCAGCCTTGACCTTTTTGCGCGTTGCCGCGTCGTCTTCAAGTTCAATCGAGATCTCTCGAGTTGCCTGTGTTACTCCAATACGTACGTCCACGTGTGTCCTCCTGTTGAACTGTGTTTACTGACCGTAGCCGTTAGACCAGTTTAAGACTCTTGCTAAACAGCTTCTTTGGCTTCAGTTCTTCTACTCGCTCAGCAAGAGCAAAGAAAGCAGCCCCAACTGGAGACTCTGGAGCCACTGCGGCGATGGGGCGACCGTTGTCTCCGCCTTCACGCAACTGCGCCACAAAAGGAATCTGGGCCAGCAATGGAACACCGAGTTCATCAGCCAAGGCCTGCCCACCGCCAGATCCGAAAAGTTCGTACTTTTTGCCGTCGTCACCCGTAAACCATGACATGTTCTCGATGATGCCCTTGACAGGAAGGTTCACTTTTTGCGCCATCAACGCCGACATGCGCGCTACTTTTTGGGCGGCTTCTTGAGGAGTTGTGACGACGAAGACTTCTGCACGTGGCAGATACTGACTCAAACTCAGCGCAATGTCTCCGGTGCCTGGTGGCATGTCGATCAGCAAGTAGTCGGGTTCATCCCAAAATACGTCAGTGAGAAATTGCTCAAGTGCTTTGTGCAACATTGGTCCGCGCCAAATAACTGCTTGTCCCTCTGGAACAAAATATCCAATACTGATACAACGCACGCCCCACGCTTCTGGCGGCAACAGCATTTGGTCAATTGCAACTGGATCGCGATCGGTGCCGAGCATTCGCGGAATTGAGAAACCATAAATGTCAGCGTCAATGATTCCGACACTGTGTCCGCGCGCAGCAAGTGCAACAGCAAGGTTTGTCGTGACGCTACTTTTGCCAACACCACCTTTGCCAGACGCGATCATAATCGGGCGCGTTTTGCTTCCGAGTTGCGCGAACGGAATGGTCCTTCCCTCGGAGTGACCCTGAGTGGGATTCGAACCTGCAGTTGCAGCGGCGTCTCCGTGCACAATGCGTCGCACGTTTTCTCGTTCTGCATCGGTCATCACTCCAAAGTTGAGATTGACTGTGCTGATTCCGGGGAGCGGCAAGACGGCACCATCGACACGATTTTGAATCTCGTTGCGCAGTGGGCAACCCGGAATCGTCAGCACCACGGTCAGCGACACTGTCGAGCCGTCCACCACAACGTCACGCACCATTCCGAGGTCGACAATGGATCGATGTAGTTCGGGGTCTTCTACGGGACGAAGTGCATCAATCACTTGCTCGGCGGTGGTTGTACTCATGGGGTCTCCAGTTGGTGGGTATTAGGGGGTGGGCGTCGAACAATTCGTACGACGGCTATAGGTACAATAACGGCGTGAGAGAAGGAACGACCACCCCTGTGAAGACTCCGAAGTCATTCAGTGCCACCGTGTCGGCAATTACCTCGGCTTTTGGTGACCCAACGCGTCGTGCGGTCTATTTATTCGTCCGCGAAGCACAAAACGGAACAACTGCCTCTCAGGTGGCCGAAAAATTTGATCTCCACCCCAATGTGGCTCGTCACCATCTCGACAAGCTTTCAGCAGGCGGATACCTCGAGGTCGCAGTTGAACGCGCCGAACACGGTGGTGCGGGGCGACCCTCGAAGCATTATCGCGCTGCCTCCGCCGGAGACGTCTTGGACTTTCCAGTACGCAGCGATGATCTGGTGTTGTCGTTGTTGGGCAAAGCACTTGCTGCACTTCCGGCTGAAATTGCTCAAACAATTGCCGAAGAAGTTGGTCAAGAATACGGCAGAGCAATGGCTGCTGGATTAGCAGGTCACGATTTTGCTGCTGGTCAAAAATCTTTACGCTCTGCGATGCAAGCGGTTGCCGATGCGCTCACTGCTCACGGTTTTGCAGCACACGCAGACAACCGCAACAACCAACTTCGAATCGTGACAAGTCATTGCCCGTTCGGAGATGTCGCGATTGAGAATCCTGTCGTGTGCGCAGTCGATCGCGGAATGGTCAAGGGCATGTTGAGTGCTTTATACGGCGATACCGACCCGTCGACTGTTGGCTCGTTGCCCCAAGGCGACACATTCTGCACCACCACTGTCTAGCAAAGACTTTTTTCGTTAGTCACCCCAGAAGCGTTGTTCCAAAAATGGATCACCGTACATGTGATAGCCATTTTGCTCCCAAAAACCAGGCTTGTCGCTTGCAGTGACTTCAAGACCTCTCAGCCACTTGGGGGATTTCCAAAAATACAAGTGCGGAACCAAGAGGCGTACAGGACCGCCATGAATTGGCTCGATTGGTTCGCCTTCAAAGGCATACACAACGAGTGCGTTATCGCCCATGACATCGGCTAACGGCAAATTGGCTGTATAGCCATACTCAGCGTGCCCCATGAAATGAGTTGCGTCGCTCGACATGCCCGCATGCTGTAACAAGTCACGAACTCGAACTCCTGTCCATCCTGTATCGAACTTTGACCACTTCGTGACGCAATGAATATCCGTCGTAATGGTGTGCGATGGCAGAGCGGTCAATTCGTCATACGTGAGCGTGTACGGCGCATCGACGAGACCTGAGATAGAAAGGTTCCACTCCCCATCGGCGTATGTTGGGACATCGCCAACATGCAAGACCGGAAATTTGTCAGTCAAATACTGGCCTGGCGGTAACCGAGCAGGATCAAACCCTCGAGCCTCTACATCTTGACGATTGCGATCAAAAAATCCCACGGTTCAAGTCTGCCTGATTATTGAGACTTTGGCTAGTTCTGTTCGTACGCTATGTGCCATGCCTGTGTTTCTTGTTCGACATGCCAAGGCTGGTAGTCGCTCTGGTTGGGACGGCTCCGACTTTGATCGACCCTTGTCACTTGCCGGAATCCAACAGTCCCAATTGCTCATCGAAACATTTTCGATATATTCACCGCCTGCTGTGTATTCGAGTCCATATCTTCGGTGCGTTCAAACAGTCGAACCAATCGCTGCACATTATGACCTGACTGTCCGCATCGAGCCTCGACTCGCTGAAGCAACAGACTTCGAAGAAACTCTTGCGCTGCTCAATGATGTTGAGGACAACGCCGTGTTATGCAGTCATGGTGATGTCATCCCTGCCACTGTTCAAGCACTCATTCGACGGGGGCTTGAAATGACAACCCCTACCGATTCACGCAAAGCAGCCGTGTATGTATTGCATCGAAACGGTGATCATTTTGTCAGTGCAGAGTGTTTTGCTCCACCGAAATTACAGACATTGTAATTATTTTTTTGAAGCCACTGCCTCATTGACTTGCTGAACAATTGCCTCGACATACGAAGCAACTTCATGAGGCGGATTCTGATCCTGGCATTTTTTCAGTGGTGATTGAGCCAACACTGCATTGTCAAGAAATCGAAATTCAACAATTCCCAAAAAACACCACGCGTCTGGATACGAAGAGTCGATAGTTGTTGCTTGCGTCAAGTCTTGAATTGCAGTGGCCATTGCCGTATCGCGCAGGTTTGTTGATGCACCATTTGCTGCTAACGCCAACAGCCATGAGCGATAGGTCAGCGCCTCAACATTGTCTGGTTCAATTTTGAGCACACCTGAATACAGTTGAATCGCCTGCACCGGATTGCTCATGTTGACGGAGCGTGCCTCCGACAGCATGGCTGCTGTGCTTTCAGGAGTTCCGCCAGTGATGTTTTGACCAGGCAAACGCTGTCCGGATTGTGTGGCCACCCACCAACCTGCCCCAAGTGCAACTGCCAAAACAACAATGGCAGTTGAAATGGATCGAAGAACGCGACGTGGTGCCATCTCGGGCTCCAAGACCTCCGTTGTCTCCATGGCGCGCGTGATGTCTGCGGCTCGAGCGATATAGCCGGACTTCAGTGTCTGGTAGTCAATTTCATCAATGTCACCAGCAAGATACTCGCGCTCAAGATCTCGAAGGGACTGCAACAAAAATTTCTGTTCTTCACGTCCTTGATCGTGCGTGTCGTTGTTGTGCATCACAGTGAGTCCGTGGGATCAGTGTCAAGTTCTAACAACTGCGCCACAAGAGCACGGTCAGCATCTGATGCTTGGCCACCCTGCTCACGTTTCCAGCGCCGAAATGTCAGTGCCAGACCAGCAGTGCAGCACACCAACACAGCAATTGGCAACACCCAAATGAGAGCATCCAGACCAGTTGCCCGCGGCACAAGCAGTACTTGTCCGCCAAAACTACTTTCGATAAAGGCCACGATTTCATCATCTGTGCGTTGGCCGCTTGCCACTTGGCGAGCAACTTCATTGCGAATGTTTTGAGATGCAGGTGCCTGGGACACATAGACGCTTTCGCCGTCACATGTTGGGCAAGCAAGTCGTTGCGTGACGTTGTCGATGCGATCTTCTTGGGTGAGTGGTCCAGATTGACGACCAGCCCCCACCGCAAGAAGTGCGACGACCAGTATTCCCATCAACATCCAGACGGGCCATGCCTTGAGTTTTTTGCTAAGAGCTGACATCATCGTGATGAGCCCTCAAATTGTTGGCGCAGTTCGGTGATTCGATCTTCAAGAAAACCTGTCTTGACTCCACCAACAACTCGCATGCGCACAAAACCATTGGGGTCGATGATCCATGTTTCAGGAACTTTAGCGACACCAAAAGCAACGGAGATCGCGCCATCAGAGTCCTTGACTTTTGGCCAGTCTCCTCCGTTGGCCTTAAAAAAGGAGCGAACGGCATCGTCATTATCGTCATTGATAATTGTGAAGAATTCCACTGCATCAGGCTGAGTTGTTTGTGCTGCAACAAAGTCGGCAAGAGCACCATGCTCTTGAATGCACGGAACGCATGTGGAATTGAAAAAATTCAGCATCACCCAACTACCGCGACGCCGAGAAATATCAAACGAATCGCCGTCAAGGGTCGTGGATTTCACGGCGGGGGCTGCGCGACCAAGCAGCGGCGACGATGCGGTTTCTCCGTCACTTGGCGAGGCATTTGCCAACATGACGAGCAGTGCAATGGCGATTAAGCCAACGACTCCAGCCACCATTGGTACCGTTCTTTGAACACGACGTGGTGGTGTCATACAGATGCCTCTTGGGCAATCGGCGCCGATACTGGATCGGTGGGCTTGCGACGCGAACCTGGGAAAGCAGCCAATACTGTTCCAACACCCATCAGACCGCCGCCGATCCAGAGCCACATCATGAGGGGCTTGATGAAGACTTTGATCTTTGCAGTGTCAGTAGAAACTTTTACTGGTGGCTGCAGAGTGAGATAGATATCTTTTGTGAACATTGATTTCACTGAAGGAGTGCCGATATTTTGACCCATGTTTGTGAACTTTTGAATTGCCGGTGCATACGTTCCGCCGCCATCAACAATAATTTCTGCCTTAACAGAAATTCGGCGGTCATCTTTTTCTTCGACAAAACGTACAAATTCAAAACTATGTCCACCGTACTGAGCAGGCTTGCCCACGGTTAAAGTAATTTCTTGACTACGCGTGTACGAGTTAGAGGCAGCCAAAGCAACGGCGATAATAATGACCCCAATATGCACGACCATGCCGCCATTGGCACGACCAACAAGACCACGTAGTCCTTGACGTCGCGTCGCCAAGGCAAGTTGTCGCAGTGCAGCTCCGGCTGCAAATCCACCAAGCGTGAATGTCAGTAGCGGAGCAAGGCCCACCGCTCCGACGCCAAGACTCATCACTACAGCAGCGATACCAGCCCATGCTGGCCAGAACAAACGTTGGCGCAACAACTCACCAGAGGCTTTGCGCCACGGCAAAACTGGGGCGATGCACATCAGCACCAACAGTGTGATTCCGATGGGCGTCGCTAACTGATCAAAAAATGGCTCACCCACAATCAACTGTCGATTCTGGAGTGCTTCAACAATTAACGGAAAAACTGTTCCGAGTAGCACGACAAATGCGAACACGCCAAACAGCACATTGTTTGCCAAAAACGCGCCTTCACGTGAGATTGGTGAATCAATTGTTCCGGGGGATCGCAGTTTTTCTCCTCGCCAGCCAATCAGCCCAACAGAGACGAGCACAATAACGCCAAAAAATGTCAAGAGATACGGCCCGATATCGCTGTCGCTGAACGCATGCACACTATTCAGCACGCCTGAGCGCGTCAGGAACGTTCCCAGAATTGTCAAACTAAAAGTGGCAATCAATAGCGACAAGTTCCAGACTCGCAACATTCCGCGCCGTTCTTGCACCAGCACCGAATGGATATATGCGGTACCGGTTAGCCACGGAATAAACGAAGCATTCTCAACTGGGTCCCACGCCCATACTCCACTCCAGCCCAAGACCTCATAGCTCCACCAACCGCCAAGAATAATTCCAAACGTCAAGAAACCCCATGAGAACAATGCCCATCGCCGAGTCTCTAATAACCAACCTTCCCCCAACCGACCAGTAATCAGTGCGCCGATCGCAAAGGCAAACGGAATCGTCATGCCCACGTATCCCACATACAAAATTGGTGGATGAAAAAGAACCAAGATGTGATTTTGCAACAACGGATTAGGACCGGGACCATCAAGAACTCCCGCCGCTCCCTTGCCAAACGGATTCGCAGGCCCAAGCGTGAGAATGAAAAAGAATGTGCACACAAAAAACATTGTCGCCATTGCCCATCCGACAAGTGGATCAATAAGTCTGTTGCGATATTTCCATGCAATGATCACCGTGCAAACTGCCAAAATCAGCATCCACATTAAAATTGATCCCTCTAGAGCACTCCACACTGCCGTGAAGTTATAAAGCGCTGGCGTACTTTTTGAGCCGACTTTTTGAATGTACGCCAGTGAGAAATCGCGCGTGATCATGGCGTATTCCATGCAGACAAATGCACCCACAGTGGCAATCACACATAATGTGGCAAACCGCGGTACTAGCCGCAAAACCTTCTCGTCATGTTGACGCGTGCCCATCACGCTGGCAAACATTCCGAACACGGCTCCGACTAAGCCGACCAGCAATGCTGCCCGACCCAGAGATCCGCTCACCCCGGCAACTGCGAGCACGCTGCTGTCTCCTTTGTTGCTTCATCGAATCGAGTCTTATTTTTTTCAACATACTGATTCGTGTGCTTGACTTCGATCCGATCACTATCAAATACTCCGCTGACTACTCGACCGTGTGCCACCACCGGAATACACTCCTGAAAAACACCTCCAGGGTCTCCTTGATACCGAACTCGCAAAGTCTTGTCATGAAAAACGAGAGAAAACTCAGTTACGCCATTTGACTGCTTGAGTGAGTTCTCAACCACAATTCCTTGCACTCGAATTCGCCGCTGACCGACGCATCCATCACGCACACCGACTTCGTCGACATTGCAGTAATAATCAATCGCACTGGTCAAAAATTGACTCACTACGACACCACCAGCAACCAAGGCAAGGGCCACGATGATCATCGGAACCCAGCGACGACGCTGAATCTGTGCACGTGACTCTGCATCGGTGACGGGGCGCGGCGTCAGATCCATGGCTTGTCGTCATCTGAGGTGATGGCCCCAAGTTTGCGTCCACGACGCACAATCGATAGTGCGTACACGGCAACTGAAAAAATTGTCAGTACGTAACTTCCGATAATGAATGACGCGTGGTCCATGTCAGCGTCCTGCTTCTGTTCGGCGTTCTTGGATTGCGCGGTCGAGACCTTGGTCTTGGACTGCATCTTCTAAAGCCATCAGACGTTGTCGATGAATGAGCAACCAAGCAAACAGCATGCTGAAAGATATGAGACCCCAAAATAAAGTAAAAAGCATGAAACCATCAAGTTGTACTTTTGCATTTGGATCAGCAATCGAGGCCTTTTGATGAAGTGTGCGCCACAAGTTGACACTGAAATGTACGAGCGGTATTTCGAGAACTGCAAGAAGCGCCATAATTGCTGATCGACGAGCACGTTGACTAAATGTTCCGCCCAAACGGCGCACTGCAAGATAACCAATGTATGTGATAAACAAAAATGCGGTACTCGTGAGTCGTGCATCCCACACCCAAAATGTTCCCCATGTCAATCGTCCCCAGAGACTGCCTGTCACAAGCGAAATCGCCACAAATAACACCCCAATCTCAGCGGAGGCACCTGCAAAGCGATCCCAAATGAGAGAACGGGAGCGATTACTCACATACACGGCAGAACACAGTGCCGTGAACCCAAAAGCCAAGTACGCCACCCAGATCGACGGCACATGTACATACATCATTCGCACGGTGCTGCCCTGCACAACATCTTCAGCAGAAAAAATCAGTCCACTCAGCACTAAAAAAATAAGTGCTATGGCTGTTGCGATGCCTAATTTTTGTGTTGTCGGTGTTGCCGTGCCCTGAGTTGTTGTCATTTGTCCTACTCCTCAATCATTGGCCCAAAAGCCAATGCACCAACTGCACCAAAAACACCCGCAAACACTGCCAACAAACCAATCCACGGCCAACCTTCTGATGATTGTGCACCACCACTTCCGAACGCCGCCTCAGTTGCCCGAGTTGCACCAATCAAAACTGGCGCTACTGCTGGCAGTAATAAAAGTGGAAGCAATGTCTCGCGTCCGCGGGCACCAGCACCCAAACCACCGTAAAGCGTACCCACGAAGCCCAGCCCAATAGTGGCTATGAGCATTGTGGCAAAGGTCTCGGCATACCCCATTGCCGTGGGTTCGACTGCGTACAACACAAGTGCAATTGCCAGCAACATCAATTCAAGGGCCAGTAACTGCACCATTAATGCCAAAGATTTACCGATAAAAATTCCAAGCGGTTCTGTACCCGCCACCCGAAGTGCATCAAGTGCGCCATCTGCAGTTTCTACGGCAAAAGATCTTTGCACAATGACCAACATTGAAAAAAGTGTCGCCAGCCACACCAACCCCGGGGCAACACGTTGCAAAATTCCTTCGTTGTCGAGCGCAAAAGCAAACATAATCATAATCACTAAAGAAAATGGTGCTACCTGGTTCAACAGCACCTTGCTTGACCATTCGATACGCAGATCTTTACGCACGACCGCCAGAGAGACACGACGAACTGTCTGCATGCGCGACGTCATGACTCGCTACCAGAAATCAGTCCACCGTCTACTTTGACAACACGCGTTGCCAGCAAGCGAGATCTTTGGGTTTCATGAGAAGCAAGGACAACTGTGGCGCCGCTGCTCACCGCACTCTGCAAGATTGCGTCCAGTTCATCTTGCCCCGCAGTGTCAAGACCAGCATGGGGCTCATCAAGTAGCCATAGTGATGCCCGTCGAACGATCAAAGATGCAAGTGCGCAACGCCTGCGTTGTCCAGCAGACAATTGTGATGCTTTGACGTGAGCGAGGCGGCCGTCAATTTTCATTCGTTGCATTGCCAGGGCAACTTCTTGTGCGGTCGCTCCCACCGTAGATGCCCAAAAGGAGACGTTTTGAGTGACAGTGAGTTCTAAATACAAACCATTTGAATGACCTAGAAGTCCGACTTGTTCGCGAACACTCTCGCGGTGAGTTCGCAAGTTCACGCCCATCACCGATCCTTCTCCGCGTTCGATTGGCAAGAGTCCAGCACACACGCGCAACACAGAAGTTTTTCCGGCGCCGTTGGGCCCGTGCAGCAGAACAATCTCGCCGCGGTGCACCACAAGATCAATTCCGGCAAGTGCTGGAAAATTACTGAGTACCGCTACTACTCCACTCAGTTCAACGACAGTTTCCATGCCCCTGTCACGCTACTGATCGTCTGGCGATGACACCAATCACACCGCGACAAATACTCCTGAGGCACGCCAAACCACAAGAAAAGCCCTACCCTCTCTATGGTATGGAATCTCCTCCGACAGGCCGTTCAGCCCAAGACGACCGTGTTCTGGGTCAGCGCAAAATAATCGCCAAATACACTCTGCTGGCAAATCGCATCGGATACCTACTCTGGGCCGTCAGCGTCAGCACATTTGTAATGGCGTTTGTGATGGGCTTCTCTGGACCCATTGTTTCTGTCATCACCGTGACGCTGGTGATCGGCGGAGTCCTACTTGCTCCTTCAATCATTCTTGGCTATGCAATTAAGGCTGCCATTCGTGAAGACAAAGAAATGGGTCGTCCATAACAATCAGGGCAGAATCATCGGGGCATCACACATTGATCGCTCAAAGTGACCCTTGTTGCGGCCTCAGGTAGTCTGTTCATATGCCTAGTCCTGGAGAACATCATCCAGCATTTGAGGAATATTGCGAATGCATCTACGAACTCCGCGAAGATGATGTCGAAGTTATTCAGGCTCGCATTGCTGATCGGCTTTTAGTGTCAAGACCGTCTGTTTCAGAAATGATGCACCGCCTTGAAGCCGAAAAACTGATCACCATTCGCGATGCAAAAATACAACTTACATCCAAGGGTGAAGAACTTGCACAAAGTGTCGTTCGACGTCACCGACTGGCTGAACGCTTTTTGACTGACATGCTCGGTTTGTCGTGGGCTCAAGCACATCGCGAAGCAGGCAAATGGGAACATGTCATGTCTACCGAAGTGGAAGACGCCATCGCGCGCGTACTCGGTCGTCCGACAACATGTCCACACGGCAATCCCATTCCCGGAAGCGGGTACACCGCACCACTTGCAGTCAAGCTCTCCGACGTCGAAGTTGGCCACGCGTTTACTGTCAGTCGTATTCCAGAAGAACTTGAGTTTGCCGCCGGAATACTCGATTTTCTAGAAAAGACGCAGCTTGTTCCGGGACGCTCTGGTGTTGTGACATCGTCTGGAAAAACTGGATCAGTCACCGTGGATATAGAGGGTAAATCGGTGGAGGTGGAACCGTTTGCCAGCCTGCGAATTTTAGTCACAACCGCCTAAGGAGACACCGTGCGCCCGAGCACACAGAAAAAAATCACAACTACTTTTGCCGCGACTGCGCTCATCGTGCTGGCGAGTTGTTCCACCACAATTGTCGGCTCCACCGACACATCAGCCCCTACCAAAGTTGATGTCAGCACCACCCTGCCTGTTGGCACAATTAAAGAATTGCTCACCAATATTATTCAAGCAACGCGCGGACTCGGAGACGCAGTCGCTAGTGGCGATAATAAGACTGCACAATCACGCCTCGGTGATGTTCTGGCTAACTGGCAAGTCCTCAAGCCAATGATCAAAGACTCAACCCTTGATATTTCTGCTGATATCGAACGGATGATCGGTCTAGTCACAACCGCAGTAGAACGCAAACGACCAGCAGATGCCGATAAAGCCTTGCGATACCTGCCACTCATTATCACTGCGTTGGATGCACTGCAATAACGTGTTTCGCAATACACCGGACTAGCGCATTGCCTCCGGGAGTTCTTGATAATGCACAATGACAAGACTTCGAGTCGATCGCGTCAGAGCAACATAGAGCGCTCGCAAACCGTGCAGTTCGTCAGACACAATGGCAGCAGGTTCAACCACCACAACGCCGTCTAGTTCGAGGCCCTTTACCAAACTGACCGGAACAACAGTAATTGCATTATCCAAGGCTGCAGTATTGGCTCGGCCGTGGTTAACTCCAAGCAGTTGCAGAGCAGCTGAAATTTCGTCCACCATAGAATCTGGACATACAACTCCGGTACTCGCGTCTCCGAGTCGTTCGGCCAATATCTTTGTTTGCTCGACAGCCAAGCGAATCACATCTTGTCTTGTTTCTGCACGCACAAAAATTGGAACTTCATCGCCATCACGCACGCTTCGTGGAGAACGCAGACCCGGCGTTGCTGCTTGCATCACTTTGTCGGCGAGTTCCATGATCTGAGATGGGATGCGATACCCCACCGACAATCCGACAATTCGTGAGCCCTTGACATTTGGTAGATACCTTGTGATGTCATCCCAATGAGATGGAGCAAATGGCCCGGTGGCTTGAGCAATGTCTCCCACGACCGTCATCGCGCCATTAAGAGATCGTCGCGCCACCATGCTGAGTTGCATTGGCGTGAGGTCTTGTACCTCATCGACCACAATGTGTCCATACATACGAATATCGTCTGTTTCGTCAACTTTGCCAGCCTTGCCGCCTCGCACACCAAGACGCGCACGTGCCTCATCAAGAAGTGCCACATCAGCGCTAGACCATTTGACTGCCGAGACATCGTCGGTGCGAGGACGATACAAACTCAAGTATTCCTCTTCTGCTAAAAACTTTGCGGCGGCAAGTTTCAGAAGCGCTTTACTTCCGAATAAGTCATGCAACAGTTCTGCTGGCGTGAGTATTGGCCACATGCTCTCAATCGCTTGGCGATATTCTGGCGTTTGTCGAAGAGCATCTTTTATCTCATCAATTTCTATCTCGGTGCGCCAGGTAGAGATAATGGCGTTCCATATTTCTGTTTCAACCCATCGTCGCGCAGCATTGTGATGACCAAAGCGACGTTTTGCATTTTTGATAATGCGCTCTGATTCGCTGGCACGAAGCCGAACATAACCAGTGCGAAACGCGAACACAACATCTTCGCGCAATGGTCGCTCGCGATCTGACACTGCCTTGCTAATGACCTTGGCCATTGTGACAGAGCCCTTGACCCGAGCAGTTGCCACAGTGTCGGTGCCTCCCCAGTCGACTCCACGCACAAGATCAGCCAGTACTACTTGTTCAACACCTGCTTCGCCAAGTGACGGAAGAACTCGCTCGATGTATCGCAAGAAGACTCTGTTTGGCCCAATCACTAAAACACCTTGGTCTTCGAGCGGAAAACGAAATGTGTACAGTAAATATGCTGCGCGATGCAATGCAACAACTGTTTTTCCTGTTCCGGGACCGCCCTGCACGATAAGAACACCTGATGATGACGAACGAATGATTTCATCTTGTTCTGATTGAATCGTCGCGACAATGTCACCAAGTTGTCCTGTGCGACCGCGTTGCAACACAGACAACAATGTGCTGTACCCACTCAGGCCGGCACCAAGGCTTTGTTCCCCGCCTAATCCTTCATCGTGTCCAACGCCTAGATGAAGGTCACCGAATAGTTCGTCTTCGATTCCCAACAGTTCGCGACCCTGCACCGCAAAATGTCGGCGCCGTGCGAGTCCCATAGTCTCGCGACCCGTTGCTCGATAAAAGGGCTCTGCAACAGGCGCGCGCCAGTCCACCACCACCGGTTCACGATTCTCATCAGATACTGCCAATCGACCAATATGAAAACTCTCAATAGCGTCTGGTGACTCAGCCATTCGATCAATCCGACCAAAAACCAACGCTGCATCGCGCAGATCTAGTTGTACAAGGCGATTAATGAGAGCCTCGTCAAAGACATCCCGCTCGTATCTGGCCTGAAATGTTCCGCCAAGTCCGGGTTGTGTCATATCCCGCAGTTTCCATGCATCGGTCTTACTGCGCTCTAAGCAATCGTAGGCATGGTCAATGAACTGCTGCTCAGCGGCCAAATCGGGATGTTGCTGGGTCATTGTTTGCCTATTCCCAAAGACCACTCAGGGGTGGGCTCCTGTTTTCGGGGTATGTCAAATCTAGCGGTTGTGAACCCAAATCACCCTGACCAACATTTTCCACTCGAGTACAGCAGAATCCACATTCCAGTGTTGTATCCATCGGCTGCAACGGGGAAAGGGGGCGTCATGCATTATCGGGGATCACGGCTCGCAGTTTTTACGACGTACCTGTGTTGCGTCCTAGGGCTGATCGGTGCGATCCTCATTGCTCCCAGCACGACGGGTGGTTCGATTGCTCACGCCGCTGAGATCGCTGATGTTGGCAGCACGACAAATGGCGCGGGCTCATTGCTTGGAACCATCATCAGCGCAGAGGTCTCGTACGGAGATCCGCCAGAAGAAAAATCTTCGTGCACATGGCGCTATTCAACAGAGATTGATGAATCAACAGGAAAGTCCATTCGCATTATTCGCAAAATGGGAGACGCGTACTACTCTGCTTTTCAACGTCAATGCGTCGGACCTCCCAAAACTTTTAGCGAATACTGGGTAAAAGAGACAGCCCATGTAGAACTTGCAAAAAACGCATCGGACAAAGCCTTCGACAATATTGCGAACCCACTGGTTGGCATGGCGCCACCAGCACAACAATCAATCGTCAAAGTTGGCACATGGTTTTGGGTTTCTCGTGCACTGTGGCACCCGCTCTCCGTCAAGGCGTACGTCACAACATCTGCTGGAGTGCTGTGGGTCAAGACAACCGCCACTCCTTCCCGTATTATTTATTCCCCTGGCGACGGAACACTCGGAACGGGAGACATCTCCTGTCCCGGACCTGGTGCTGTCTGGAAAATACGTGATGGTGATCTGGCAAAGTCTGCATGCATGTATACGTACAAGCACGCATCAAGCGCGAAACCTAGAGGGGTATTCAGGGCTCGATTATCGATTGAGTGGATAGTGAAGTGGAAATCCAATCTGGGCATTGGTGGATCACTTCCAAATGTGCGCACAGGAGTGCCTGTGAATGTGCATGTCAAAGAGATTCAGGCTCTAGCTACATAAGTGACTTGATGAACAGGGCTGATGAACAGGGCTGATGAACAGGGCTGATGAACAACGTGTTCTTGCCAATAGCCTCTGATGGACATACGGAGGAACACGATGAGCGACGACAAAGAAAGAATTCTGCTTGGCCTAAAATATGCCGCAGTTCTTGAATCCATTACCGATGACTCATTGTCATCTTTGGCATCTGCGCTTGACGGCGATCTAAAAGATGCCTTTGCCAAAGTCACCGGGCTCTCTGCAGAGGCATACGCCACGCCTGCTTCTCTTGGTGGGGCAATTCGCGATGGTATTTCACGGCGACGAGCAAGTCACGATGCCGGCATTATTTTGGGCGAACCATGCGCTCAGCACTGCATCGAAAAATTAGGGGATGCATCTGAAGACCCCTCTTTAGAAGAACTGCATGCCGTACTTCCAGAGGCACTAGAAACGTTTGGCCTTGATGCCGTGCGACTAATGGTTGTGCAATATTCACGTTCATTAGTCGGATTCCGTCAACTTGTTGCAACCGATGCTCGCTTTGCAAGTACATCCAGCAGCGCCGCTGTAACTGTGCGCGCCGTTGACGAAGACGCTCAGGCCGCAAAACGTGCTATCCGCAAAGAACGTAAAGAACGTGAACGCACTGCTAAAAAGAAGCAGAGTGGTCGATAACACTGACATCATCTACGCCCGATGCACGATCCAAAACTGCGAGTTACCAGTCGGCACTTTGTTGTTTTAGTCGCCTTTTTTATTTTGTTATCTACCGTCTCTACACCTGTACAGGCTGCCACTCCTAGCGCGAAAATAAAGTCTTCACCTGTTTTGCTTTATGGCGACTCGATTGGCGTCGAGGTCACTCCATACTTGCGTCGCAGTATTCGACGAACTCTTGATGCAGAACTTATTTCGAGAGCATTCTTTGGATACAACGCATGTGACTGGCATGATCAGGCAAAAATAGATTCCCAGCAATACGCTCCAAAGTTCGTCATCATTGTTTTTGTTGGCAACTATCTCACTCCATGCATGACTGCCAATGGTGCATCACCGAGCCCCAAAAAAATTACCCGAGTGACAACTAAATACATCACACAGCTGATTGCTAATTTTCCAAAAAGCACCATCATTCTCACCGGATTCGGTCGGTCGATCGACCAAGAACTTATTCGGGCACAAACCCATTCAGTCACTTTTACCGATGTCTTGAACCAGTCACTGTTTCAGCTGGCTCGACGCACCGATAATCGCTATGTCAGCGTCGCTCGGTCGCTCTACAACTCCAAAGGTAAAGCAAAAAGATTTCTGTCCTGCTCGAAAAAGACTGATGGCAATCTGTGCCCTGCTTCGCGCAAGGTTGCCGTGCGGTCCCCTGATGGTCTGCATCTCTGTCCAGTCGCGTACACCATCAACGAAGCGGGGGTGACGGCTCCGTGTCGTGTTGCGATTCCGGGCGCAGCCCGCGTTGCAGCAGACATCATGCGCACGCTTGCGCTAGTTAGAGAACACGCAGCGTAAATGCTGGTGTGTTATCGGGACGAAACGGCAAAATCACATCGTCACCGATTCGCTGAAGAAGACCGTCATAGCCAAGCAATGTTGTTTCTCCTTGTGGGAGCCCCGTGATGTGCACAATTTTGCCGCTTGGACGTCCCATGACAATTGCGTAGGTTCCGCCATCAATGCCAGCAGTGAGCCGCACAGGGAGTCCTTCAGATGTCACGAGCGAACTTTGGGAATGCGTTGATGATGAATAAATTGCGTCTCCGTTGACTGACAACCACTGACCAATCGCCAAGAGGCGCTCTTGTTGAGCCCACGGAATTTCTCCTGTCGCCATTGGGCCAACATTGAGCAACAAGTTTCCGCCACTAGCAACAATGTTGACCAACATATGTATGAGTTCAGTAGGTGATGCATAACTGGAGTCGTCTTCTGCTTCGTTATAGCCAAAACTTGTTCCGATTCCGCGACACACTTCAAACTTCTTGGTGCCGATTGCCGGCTTTGTTGTGTACTCCGGTGTCGTGAAATCGGCGTGGGATTTTCCGGCCATGACGCCTAAAAAGTCGAAGCGATCATTGACGACTCCCTCTGGATTGGTGTTGTAGAAATGCGCCATCAGATCTGCTGAGCCTTCTCCAAAGCGTGGGTATCCAATGTCATTCCACAGCACATCGGGTTTATAGCGACTAATGAGTTCGCGATAGTGCGCGTCGACATACGCGTGATAGGTGTCGTCCTGCGGGATAGCGCCATAGAGCCCTGCCCATCCGTCAATGCCGAGTCCTTGGAATGTCCAATCGATGCCGCCTGAGTAGTACACCCCAAAACGCATCCCCTCCGAACGCACTGCGTCGGCACATTCTCCGACAATGTCACGAGATGACGACCATGCCGAACCCTTATGCGGATTCGGAGTTGCACTTGGCCACAGCAACACACCGTCATGATGTTTTGTCCCCATCACGCAATACATCGCACCAGAGGCAGAGAAAAGTTCTGCCCATCTTTCTGGTTGCCACCCGTGAGTGGCCTCTAGCCATTCGGGAACAAAATCTTCATACGGTTTGTCGCCATATTTTTTGGCATGATGTTTTGCGACTGACGACTCAGGAAACTGAAGCGAGTTCCAGTACCACTCCGAATACGGGCTCTCGGTGAACGCTTCTTTTTCACCCTTTTCTCGCGCAAGTGTGAACGGATCGTCGGTGATTGGTGCATACGCAAGCATGGTGGACGGATACCAATGAACAAAGATTCCAAACTTGGCACCGTTAAACCATGACGGCAGTTCGTGCGCGTTCAGTGAATCAAAGTCTCCCGTATATTTCCCCATGCACATAACCGTAGTCCGTGTCGCTAGTGCGTTATTTGTTGGAGAAAATAATCAACCAATTGTCATCCGAGACGAAGTGTTTCGAGTGGCTCTAGTCGTGCGGCTCGCGTCGATGGATACACACCAGCCAAGACCGAGATCAGCATCGCCAACACGATTCCGGCAGGAGGCAGCCACGACGCCAACACAAACACCCATCCAGAAATTTTGACTCCTGTAAAAATTGCGCCAATTCCCAGCAACACGCCCATCACTCCTCCCAGAAAACCTACGACAAGCGACTCGAGCATAAATTGCGCCCCGATAATTGCGCGAGAGTGGCCGAGTGCACGACGAATACCAATCTCTGCCGAGCGCTGAATAACGGAGATTGACATGACGTTGGCAATACCGAGTCCACCAACAATGACTGCGAGCAGACCCATTGACACGACAATGAGTTGCAGTTGACGATCACTTTGTGCTGCAAGCTCTAGCGCTGCCGCCTTTATTTCCGTCTGTACTTCTTGAGGCCCGCCTAGGTTGACTGCCGTTTTTAGCGCGATGGCAGTTTCTGTTTCTGTGCCATTTTCGCAACGGATATATACCTTGTTTGGCTGAATATCATTGTCAACAAAATCCTGCTCTGCGGCACGAAAGGCAATAAATACAGCATTATCAAATGCTGGCTCAAGTTCTACTTTGTCAAGAATTCCGACCACGCCGTACCGAATGCCATTGAGTTCGATTGTTCGCATTTCTCCCGGTAAATAGTTGAATTCACGGGCAAGACCAATACCGATCACGGCGGCTCGAGTTGTTGCTGATTCATCAAAAGCATTTATCCATCGCCC
>BJGC01000004.1:41442-63552 GCA_014190235.1 Actinomycetes bacterium
GATAACTGAACAGGACGATGGTCAGCCCGCGGGAGAAGGCCTACTTGTTGAAGTGCAGCGAGAGCGCGATCACGACGTTCTGCTGGCTTGAATCCGCGATACAAAAGTGCAGTCTCAACATTGCCAGCCGCATTGAGATGTGGAATCAGATGAAACTGCTGAAACACAAATCCTATTGTTCGTCCTCGGACAGCAGTGCGTTCGGCGTCGCCCAGTGCGGTGATTTCTTTTCCGCAAACTGTAATCGTGCCACTCGTTGGCACATCGAGACAGCCCAATAATCCAAGCATGGTGGATTTTCCTGAGCCCGATGGACCAACAATCGAAACAAACTCACCAGAGAGCACCCGAAGTGAGACATTGCGCAACGCAAACACCGTTGCTTCTCCTTGACCATAGGTGCGCGAGACGTTCGCTAGTTCCATTACTGCTTCTGCTGACATGGTTTTAGGTATTCTGCGTCACAGCATTTGGCTTGTCGGCTGCTGGATCAACATCAATCACGACAAGCTCGTCACCAGTGAGTCCCTCGACTATTTCTGCCCATTCTCCATCGATCAGACCAATCTTGACTTTTACTCTGGTGATGGTTCCTTTATCGTTGACAACTCGTACTTCGTCGGTGTCAGATGCCCGCAACACTGCAGCAACAGGGACGGCGAGAACATTGTCTTTTTTCTCAAGAGTCACATCTATTGACACCTTTGCGCCATCGACAGACTCCAAATCAGACGCAACCAGAACCTTTCCTTCATACGTGGAGTTTCCTTGAGCATCTACCGTTGGTGAGTCGTCAAGTTCGCTGATCTTGCCATCAAGAATGCTTTCGCCAGCATTAAAGTTCACTTTGACGATCATTCCAGGGGATAATTTTGCGCGATCAGTTGGACTAACGCTCATCACAACGGTGAATACGGGCTCAGTCAGGTTAAAGAGCGTCTTGCCAAGCAGAACAAACTCGCCCGCCTTGACGTTCAATGTGCCAATGCGTGACGGCCAGTTCGCGACCAACATGTCGCTCGGTTTAAAAATAATGCCGTTGTTGAGAGTGTCGACAGTGACCTTGACTGATTTCTTTCCTTTTTTCAGCACCGTGACTCCGCTGAGCACGCCATAGTCATCACCTGCACGCGCAGAGCCAGAGAGTTGATATGTCACGGACGTATCAGCGGATACGGCCTCATCAGCAGTAATGCTAAATGTCGCAGAAGAACCCTTCTTGATAATTCCACCGCCCACCAAACTGAGTTCCGGAAGATCGCCAGAATCGATTGTGATGGTTGCTGATGCAGGAGTCCCCACGACATAGGGCTGAGATCCGGCTGCGTAATTTGGGTCTGCAACCAACGACACGGTGAAAGCCTCGTCAGTTTCGACAACATCGTCTGCACGCGCATCGATGGTGAATGTCACCGTGGTGTTATTTGCACCGATCTGCAAATCATCCTGATTAATTTTTACGTAGTCGGTACCAGATGTAGCAACACCAGTTGTGGTGACGTAGAAGTCAAGTGCCTGATTTGATTTTACCGTGGTCTTGACCGTCATGGTCACACTGCGACCCTCGGCGACTTTGTCAGTAGACGCTTCAATCGTTAGCGTGCGAATCAGATCAGAACCATTTGCCGGTATCACTACCCGTGCTGCACTCGTCGAGCCAAGTGAGTACGCCTCATTCGAGCCCCCAAAGCTCTGCTGCTGAATCGATATCTGCAGATCTTCTTCGTCTTCAATCACTGCATCTGTAAATATCTGCCGTGTGATGGTTGCCGTCGTTGTACCCGCCGCTATCACGACGGTGTTATTTATCGTTGCGTAGTCAGCATTGTTCTTGACAGCGCTCACTCCACCGGTTGATGATCCGGCCACGTTGAGATTGACGGTGAGGTCTGCTACTGGTGCCGCTGATGCAGTGACTGTGAAAACAACTGTTCCACCTTCAAGCACACTGGAGCGATCTACTGCTATTGAGATAGTGGGGGCAACGCGGGGGAAGCGGCGTGCCGACCCTGGACCACTGCCAGCCGCAGTAGTTTTTGCAGTTGGGCTGATGACATAGGCGACTGAGTTGTACTTGCCAATTGAGTATCCGGCTTGATTTTGCCCCAAAGACACGGTGATTGTTTTTTCAGCTGACGCCACTGCGGCTGGATACGCGTGTTGTACTTGCCACTTACCTAGAGCAGTGCGAGTTTCTTCGGTATACAACTCGTCAGATTTCTTGAGACCAGTTCCGGACGAAATAAGAATATCTTCAAGTTGTTTGACGTCTGGCCCCACGGCGCCAACATCAAGCGGCCGATAGAACGCGAACTTTCCTTTGACGGCGACGGAGTCGCGTCCATCAAGAGAAAAAATTGTGTCTCCGGCATTGACCGTGTCACCATCGCTTACTGCGACATCGCTCACCTGTCCGTCAACTGGTGAATTGATCTTCTTTGTCTCGTCCCGACGGATTTCGCCACTGACTGTCAACACATCTTCAAGCGAACGTCGTTCAACTTGGCGTGGCACAATGAGCAAACCTGTTGATTTTCCGGTTGACGAACCTCCGAGCGATTTGCCCACAAAAACTGCACCAACAACAACTGCGACAATCGCGATTGAAGTGATTATTTTACGAGTATTCATTATGGCCCTCCTGGGTCACTTGTGTTTACGCCAGTTTCAGTTAGGCACTGGTCCAGATCGCGTTCATTCAGGGTTCCGTCTGCTGCAGCAAATTGTTTTGGCTGCAACAATCCGACGTCGCTGACCGATAGTTCAACAGTCCAACCGCGTTTCTTCAGACACTCCGACAATGCCTTAAATATTTCATTACGCCCCTTGACTTCTTCGGGCGTCAGTTTTGCCGTTGCTTCTTGTGTTGCTCGTAACACATTTAGAATGTCGCTTCGTGCTGCGCATTTTGTCAACGAGGCCACATACTCTTTGTTTTGGAACGCTGGATTTTTAGGATCCTGAAGGTTGCCTTCAATTTTAAATCCATCAGCCTTCAGACAACCATTAAATTTTTGATACGCCGCAAACAGTTTCACCTCGGGTGCACGATTATCGACATTTAGTGGCACTGTGTCAGTACTGCCTACGTTTGAACTTTTCCCAGTTGCATCTTGAGCAATAGTGCTTGTGACCGGTTGACGAAGCGCAGCCACTTGCGCTGGTGACATCACCTGCACCTCGTCTACCCCGCGCACGATTAACTTGGTCTCGGCAGAAGACTCTGAGCAGCCAGATAACCCAAGGACAGCAGTTACCCCGACCCCCGTCAAGAGAGCAATATGCCCCACTCGATTGCCCTTGCGATATCCCCAATTCATTGCTTCTGAGACTACGGCGCAAACGCCTTAATAGAGGAAGCCAGGGCTGATGAAAGTAATGTTAGTGATTATCTCGGGCATTCAAACAGGATGCCCCTCGCCCTCGGGAGTCACATATGGGAACACCAGTCATCGTTGAAGCAGGTCGAACTGCAATTGGCAAACGAAACGGATTTTTTGCCGATACTCACGCCGCACATCTGTTGTCAAAAGTACAACAAGGCGTTCTCGCTCGATCTGGCGTTGATCCGTTGTCAATTGGTCAACTCGTTGGTGGTTGCGTCACACAGGCCGGCGAACAGGGAAGCAACGTCACACGTACCGCGTGGCTCAGCGCACAGATGCCTTACGAAGTTGCTTCGACCACAATTGATTGTCAGTGCGGATCATCTCAACAGGCAAATCACATGATCGCCAACCTCATTACGGCAGGTGCAATCGACAGTGGCATCGCCTGTGGAGTCGAACACATGAGCAAAGTATGGCTCGGAGCAAACGTCCCGATTGTTGACGGAAACCTCGTGAACGGCAGTTCTCGTCCTGACGAATTTGCATGGGATATGCCCGATCAATTCGGTGCAGCCGAACGCATCGCTCAACGCCGCGGAATCACTCGCGCAGATGTTGACTTCCTGGGTCTCATCTCTCAACAAAAAGCAATTCGTGCAACAGAAGAAGGCCGATTTGAGCGAGAGATTATTCCGGTCGACGTGATTGATGCAGACGGCAATGTTCAGACCATTAGTCGTGACGGTGGCCTGCGCGAAACAACAGCGGAAAAACTTGCTGCTCTCAAGCCAGTCATGCCAGAAGGTATGCATACGGCTGGCAACTCAAGCCAAATCAGTGATGGCGCTGCTGCGGTGTTATGGATGGATGAAGCCCGTGCACGAGCAGAGGGACTCCGTCCGCGAGCGCGCATGGTGGCACAGTGCTTAGTCGGCAGCGATCCGTATTATCACCTTGACGGACCAGTCGATTCAACGCGCAAAGTCTTTGAGATGACCGGAATGACAATGAACGATATTGACATTGTCGAAATCAATGAAGCATTTGCGTCAGTCGTGTTGTCGTGGGCCAGGGTGTACGGCATCGACGAAGACGCACTCGTCAATAAGGTCAATGTCAACGGCGGCGCAATCGCATTGGGACATCCTGTTGGCTCCACTGGTGCGCGCCTGATCACCACTGCGCTTCACGAACTGGAACGCACTGACAAAGAGTTTGCTCTCATCACAATGTGCTGTGGTGGTGCTGTTAGTACCGCAACTATTTTGCAACGGCTCTAGTTTTTGTGCTGCGACGCTTCGTCTGCAGCACTCCCCTTGTGCGTGCGCTTACCGCGCAGACAACACCAGTCCAAGACCGGCACTAGCGACTAACTGTCGTCCTACTTCGTTGACACCGCCACCAAAGGTGTTGATCTGTGCTGCGCGTGCTGCGCGCTCAACTTCGCCATGCAACATCGCACCTTGAGAGCCCTCTTTGACATGAGCCGTTGGACCAAGGATGCCTTGCAGAATGCGATACACCTCCACTGCCTTTTCGGTACCAAACACCTTGACAACAGACGCCTCTGCTGGTCCGAGCGTGTTGTCGCTCACTGCCTTGACAAGTTTCCATGTCATCAAACGTGTTGCATCAAGTAGAGCGTGAGATTTAGCGATGTCCATCTGCACCCATGGCAGATCGATCATCATCTCATTATTTATTCCGCCTGACTTTGTGACTTTGGCCCAGTCAGTGACATCCTCAACAAGTCGCGCAGTTAATCCAGAGAGGGCTGCGAGCCCAACTCGCTCGTGATTAAGTTGCGCGGTAATGAGTTTCCAGCCACCGTTGATTTCGCCAACCACATTATTTTTCGGGACACGAACATCGCTGTAATAAGTGGCAGTTGTCATAACGTCTCCGACCGTCACAATAGGAGTCCAAGAAAAACCCAATGATGCTGTCGGGACGATAATGATGCTGATTCCTTTGTGCTTTGGAGCATCAGAATCTGTTCGACAAGCCAACCAGATGTAATCAGCCTGATTAGCTCCAGATGTGTACACCTTGTTGCCGTTGATTACCCATTCATCACCGTCAAGCACTGCTGACGTCCGCAAACTTGCAAGGTCGGTTCCGGCCTCTGGTTCGGTGTATCCAATAGCAAAGTTGATTTCTCCAGCAAGGATTCCGGGTAAGTATTTGGCTTTTTGATCATCGCGTCCATACGCCATAATTGCGGGACCAACGGTGTTTACAGTGACAAACGGAAATGGTGCACGCGCTCTTTGCACTTCGTCGAATAATAAAAACTGATCTGTGGCAGGACGACCCTGTCCACCGAATTCTTTTGGCCATCCAAGCCCGAGCCAGCCGTCTTTGCCCATCTTGCGGATTGCATCACGAAATGGTTCGGGGCTCGCACCTGTTTCGCCCACGGCAGCGCGCAACTCAGGGGTGAGCATTGCGGCAAAGTACTCCCGCAACTCCTTGCGCATTGCTTGTTGATCTGGCGTCTCTGCGAGATACATACACACCCCTACCTATCGTGTCACCACATTGGGCGAGCCTGCTACTGACCTGATGAATTTCATCAAGATTATGATACTTTACTTTCTGACGCCTCATCAGAAACGCCATTTCGCAGGTCTTTGCGCAATAGTTCACCCGAGATGCGTCGGTCGTAGTTCTGTATTGGCTTCCCACATAAATCACTAATAAATCACTAATAAATAAGGAGCTCTCGTGTCTGGATATCTACAAGACAAAGTCGTCGCTGTCACCGGAGGAGGTCGCGGAATCGGTCGATGCGTCGCCTTGGACTGCGCACAGGCTGGTGCCATCGTGGTCGTTGCCGACTTTGGCGTATCAATGGATGGATCAGAACCCAGCAGCGAGATCGCCCAATCAGTCGTCGACGAAATCATCGCTCTTGGGGGTCGTGCGGTCGCTGTAGCCAGCGACATCAGCACAATGGCCGGAGCACAAGCAGTCGTTGCAGCAGCTCTTGAAGCAGGTGGTCGCATCGATGGCGTTGTGTGTGTTGCCGGAATCTTGCGTGAGCGGATGCTCTTTAATATGGAAGAAAATGAATGGGACGATGTTGTGCGCGTGCATCTCAAAGGGACATTCACGATGTATCGCACTGCGTCTGCAGTGATGCGCAAACAAGAAGGTGGCGGATCACTCATTGGCTTTACGTCTGGCGTGTGGGCGCTTGGATCAGTGTCACAACCGAACTACGCAGCGGCAAAGGGCGGAATCGTGTCACTCAACTATTCAGCAGCCGTTGGCCTACATCGCTACGGCGTGCGCTCCAACGTGATTGCCCCTGTTGCCCGTACTCGCATGTCTGCAAATGTTCCGACCACACTAAAAGAAATCGGCGACCCCGAAGATGTTTCGCCGATGGTGGTGTACTTGCTGAGCGATAAAGCAAAGCACATCTCTGGCCAGGTCTACACGGTTGTAGGCGGCAAGATCGCAGTGTGGAGCCAACCCAAAGAACAACGTGCGATGTACAAAAATGGTCGCTGGACTCCAGAAGAGATTGAAGAAAGTATCGACAGTGTGGTTGGTTTCGAAGAGTTGCCGTTCTTGAAAACTGTTGAAGATCAACGAATTGCTGCTGCGGCGAAAGATAAGCCAAACGCCTAGACGGACGTATATGACTTTTTTGGATGTTCTTCCTGATAATGACGAGGAGTTTCGTCAACTTGCCCGCACGTGGCTTCACGACAACGTTGTGGGCAAATTTGCAGAATTAAAAGGTCGCGGTGGTCCTGGAGATGAAGACATTGGTTTTGATATTCGTGTTGCCTGGGAAAAAACACTTGGTCATGCTGGTTGGATCGGACTTGGTTGGCCAACGCAGTACGGAGGTCGCGGAGCATCCGTGAGCAAGCAAATGATTTGGGCGCAGGAATACACACTCGCTCAAGCTCCTGCTCGTGTCAATCACATGGGCGAGCATCTGCTCGGACCAACACTGATCGAGTACGGAACGCCCGAACAGTGCACACGTTTCTTGCCTGGCATTCTGAGCGGTGATGAGCGTTGGTGTCAGGGTTATAGCGAGCCAAATGCTGGCAGTGATCTTGCAAATGTTCAAACCAAGGCGCAACTAGACGGCGATGAATGGATCATCAATGGTCAAAAAGTTTGGACCTCGCTTGCACATGTCAGTCAGTGGTGTTTTGTCGTTGTGCGAACCGAGCAAGACTCTAAGCGACACAAGGGACTGACTTTTTTACTTGTGCCGATGGATCAACCAGGAGTTGAAGTTCGGGCAATTGTGCAGATAACAGGCGGTGGCGAATTCAACGAAACATTTTTCACGAACGCGCGCACCGGAATCGACATGGTGGTGGGTACACCCGGCAATGGTTGGTCTGTAGCAATGGGACTACTCGGGCTTGAACGCGGCATTAGTACCTTGGCTCAACAAGTAGGTTTTGAGCGCGAACTCGAGAATGTCATTGCTCTTGCTCGTTCAAACAGTGCGCTCACGCGACCAGTTATTCGTCAGCGCGTGGTGCGATCCTGGATTGGAATGCAACTCATGAAATGGAACGCCCTCCGCTCAATGTCGGGAGGCGTACCTGGGCCCGAAGCCAGTATCTCGAAGTTATTTTGGGGAACATGGCACCGCGACTTAGGTGAATTAACAATGGACGTCCTCGGAGTCGAGAGCACCGTCATGTCCGATTCGCAATACTCACTTGAGCAGAAATTATTTCTTTTCACGCGGGCTGACACCATCTACGGTGGATCAAACGAAGTGCAGCGTAATATTCTTGGAGAACGAGTCCTTGGACTGCCAAAGGAGCCAACATGACAACGACACCAACATATGTTCCGGGTCACGCACTCCTAGCAGGCAAAGGAGTCTTGATTACTGCAGCAGCTGGCACCGGAATCGGCGCAGCAACAGCGCGTAAGTGCGTCGAAGAAGGCGCTCGCGTTGTGATCAGCGACAAGCACGAACGGCGGCTTGCCGAAACTGCTCTTGAACTGGGAGTGCACGCAATCGCCTGTGATGTCACTAATGAAGATGACGTGCAGCGACTTGTGCGCGAAGCAGCGATACATCTTGGTGGTGTCGATATTTTGGTGAACAATGCTGGTCTTGGTGGCAGTGCACAGGTGCACGAGATGACCGACGAACAATGGTCAGTAGTTCTAGATGTCACTCTTACTGGGACATTCCGCATGACACGAGCAATGCTCAACCACATGTATCCGCGTGGATCTGGTGTCATCGTTAATAACTCGTCCGTATTGGGTTGGCGCGCGCAGGTCGAACAGGCTCACTATGCCGCAGCCAAAGCAGGCGTCATGGCGCTAACTCGCGCAACGGCGATGGAGGCTGCTGCTCACGGAGTGCGCGTTAATGCCGTTGCTCCATCGATTGCAATGCATGCATTCTTAGCCAAGGTCACGAGTGACGAACTACTTAATGAGTTGTCTCAACGCGAAGCGTTTGGTCGACCGGCAGAACCATGGGAAATCGCCAATGTCATTGTCTTTTTGGCGAGTGACTACTCAAGCTATATGACAGGCGAAGTCGTCTCCGTCAGTAGCCAGCACGCCTAGTTCTTACATAAACGACATCACGTCGCCAGCATCAAATGATCCTGGCTGAGTAATGCGAGCGTACACACCCACATTTTGATTGAGATCACGCACGATGTGTCTGAGTACATTTCTGTCGGCAGGAATTGCTTCGTTGATGTCTCGTGTCACCATGACGCAACGCGGGCATGCATCGAGAAATTCAATACGAGCAGTGCCAATGGTCGCATGTTTTCCTTTCCATGAAAATTCAGGATGACCGTCCTCATCACCGGAATCGATCACCAGACTTGGTCGAAATCGTCGAACATCCATATTTGAATCAGGCACTGCCTTTGCCAAACTGCGTAGCGCTGACGTTGTCATTACCATCAAAGGCCACGCGTCATAGTACGACCCTGGCGGTGATTCAAACTCCATGATTTCTGGCGGAAAATTTGAGAAGTCTGGCAATGGCTCGTCATCTACTCGGCCAAACACTGCACGCAACTCGTCCATCATGTTCTCGCTGTCTGGCGCACCACGACGAAAATGCTCGAGATCGTCAGCGTTGCGCAATTTTTCCAGAATAATTGGATGCTCAATTGCCGCACTCACAATCTGATGAACACTCGCATTATCAGTGCGCACAGTTGAACCATCTGGCAATGTAATCTCAACAAGACCCGTCGATGAATCAAGATTGCGAGCCATCAGGCGCATCAGTCCACCAATTTTTTTAGCGCCACGGATGCCACCACGCTCGAGATCTCTTGCCGCCCAAATTCGGTCGCCTAAAATACCTATCTCATTAAGGGTGCAATGTTTCACAGTCTCGCCCACCATTGATTTGACGGGATACGACCAGATCTCCTGAACAGTCAACATGCTGGCACCGTATCAGGGTTCAGATTTCAGTCGGCACACGATCAGCGCGCAACTGACTGCGACGAACCTTACCCGCATCATCGCGCAATGGTTCGTCTACAAACTCAAAGGTGCGTGGCACTTTGTATCGCACAAGACGCTCACCCAAAAAAGCACGAAAATGATCGAGATCAATCTCTGTTCCCGCGGCAAGTTGCACAATGGCATGCACGCGCGCTCCAAGATCTTCGTCTGGTAGGCCAATCGCCGCAGATGAGCGCACTGATGGATACTCATCAATCGCAGACTCAATCTCTGCTGGATAGATATTGGCACCGCCAGAAAGAATCATGTCGGTAAGACGATCGGAGAGATACACATACCCGTCTGCATCCATCCAGCCCATGTCGCCAAGAGACTCCCAGCCGTCTGCTGTTGTCTTGGCTTGTGCACCAACGTATCGATATGTCTGTCGTCCGACAGGAGCACGCATGTATATTTCGCCAACTTCTCCGAAGGGCAAGAGGTTGTTGTCTTCATCTAATACTTTCATTTCACCCATGATGCATCGACCAACTGAACCGCGACGCGACAGCCACTCATCACCACGAATAACGGTGACTGCTTGTGCTTCCGTTCCGGCGTACAACTCAAACAATTTTTCGCCTCCAAGCCAATTGATGAAAGATTCTTTGAGCCACGGCGGACACGGTGCTGCCATATGCCAAACGACGCGCAGCGAGGACATGTCGTACTCCTCGCGATCATTTAGTCTCCAGATGCGCAGCATCATTGTTGGCACGAGCAACATCCAGTCACACTGATGTTCTTGCACACCCGCAAGAGTCTGTTGAGCATCAAATTTTCCCATCGTCACGATGTGATTGCCATTTGCTAGCGCACGGCTTGAATACGAAAATGGCGCATTGTGATACAGCGGACCAGGAACCATCATTGTTCCGTTGCGTTGCACGCCCTGTCCTGGATCTGCTTCGTCGTCGAGTACGCCGGGATCACTTGCCACAATTAATTTTGGACGACCAGTGCTACCGCCAGATGTTGGCGCTTTCCATGCAGGTGCGATGCGATCCTCGAGTGGCTCACTCGACAGTGATTCGTCTGGTAACCAGTCCATTGGCAAACATACCCGGCCAGGATGAGCATCAATGTCAGCACCCACAACAATGGGCGAATTTGCAAGTTCAACGATTCCTTGTCGCTCCCGTATTGGCAGACGCGGAGAAACAGGTTGTGGCACAGCACCTAGTTTCCACAATGCAAATGCTGCAGCGTAAAACTTTGCCGAGTTAGGGAGACCGATGGTGACAAAGTCACCCTGTTTCACGCCAAGTTCGTCAAAAGCACGAGCCATACGATTGCTCAAAGCTTCAAGTTCTGCGCGACTCGTCGTTATGCCATCACATGTCACTGCAGGACGAGTGGGATCAGCCGTTGCGATATTTGTCAGAGCACGACCAAGAGAAACTATTGCCATGACGAAATCTTAGTGTTTTATTTCTTAGCGGCGTCAAGAAATGGTGGTCTATCTCCGCCGCCATGAAGGACAATATTTGCTCCGGTAATGTATGAGGCTGATTCACTCGCCAAGAAGACGCAGGCGTTACCGATGTCGTCAGGTAACGCCATCCGCTGCATCGGAATCGTTGCCTCAACGCGTGCAATGCCTTCGGCATCTCCGTAGTGCATCTCGGATTTGTCTGTACGCACTGCGCCAGCCGTTACACAGTTCACACGCACTTTTGGGGCCCACTCTTGACCGGCCGTTATCGTAAAATTCAGCAGTCCAGCTTTAGCCGCGCCGTATGCTGCAACAGTTGGCGATGGACGCAAGGCGACAACGCTTCCGATATTGACAATTGAACCGCCGCCGCTCTGTTGCATGTGATGATTGGCGCGTTGTGATGTAAAAATACTTGATAGCAAATTGAGGGCCACGATGCGTTCTGTAAAACGTGGCGAAGCGGTACTAGTGTCAGCAGGTGGCGAACCTCCGGCGTTGTTGACCAATACATCAAGCGAACCATGTTGGCTGACGACATCGTCAATCATTTTCCATGCAGCATCACCATCACGCACATCGACTGACAAAAATGACCAGCCTGCAGGCAAATCATCAACGGCATTACGCGCGCACACAACAATGGTGGCACCTGCTGCTTCGAAACACTGAGCAATTCCGCGACCTACCCCAGCAGTGCCGCCCGTGACGAGCACCACCTTGCCTGAAAGATCTGTCGTTATCACGCCTTTCACTCTAGTCCGCCTCTATTTGCTCGCTTCTGACGAATCGTCAGAAACCCACTAGCCTTGAGCCCATGGGTATTACCAGCACAATCCACGCCAGCGGAATTGCCGAAGTCATCATGGATTGCCCTCCTGTCAACGCCCTCACTGTGGCGCAATGGTTTGAAGTTGCCGACACAGTGACCGCAATGGGCAAAAATCCAGCCGTACGAGTAGTGGTCCTGCGCGCAGAAGGTAAAGGTTTTAATGCCGGCGTTGATATCAAGGAGATGCAAAACTCTCAGGGCTTTGATGCCTTAATCGGTGCCAACAAGGGTTGCTACGCCGCTTTTTCGGCGGTGTACGACTGTCCAGTGCCAGTGATTAGTGCAGTGAACGGTTTTTGTGTCGGAGGCGGCATCGGCCTAGTTGGCAACTCAGACATCATTATTGCTAGCGACGACGCATACTTTGGATTGCCAGAAGTTGATCGTGGTGCACTAGGTGCAGCCACACATCTATCGCGACTTGTCCCACAACACAAAATGCGCGCAATGGTCTATACCGCCGCGACTGCAACTGCACATGAATTACATCATTTCGGCAGTGTGCTCTCTATTGTTGCGCGCGCAGACTTACGCGCCGAAGCAATGGCAGTTGCGACAAGCATTGCAGCAAAATCCCCCACCGTGATGCGCGCTGCTAAAGAAAGCCTCAACGGAATTGACTTGTGGGATGTTAAGCGGAGTTACCGATTTGAGCAGGGTTTTACATTTGAACTCAACTTGTCTGGTGTCAGCGATGAACTTCGTGAAGCATTTGTCGAAAAACGTGATGCCGATACTAATAAATAACAACGAAAGATCTCCCAAAAATGACCACTGACAAGCGCACCACTCTTGATAGCGCAGTTGCGACGCTCGAAAGTGGCATGACACTTGGTATCGGGGGTTGGGGATCTCGCCGTAAGCCAATGTCTTTGGTGCGGGCATTATTACGTACCGACATTAAAGATCTGACTGTCGTGTCATATGGCGGCCCTGACGTTGGTTTGCTTTGCGCGGCCGGCCGAGTGAAAAAACTTATTTACGGATTTGTATCACTTGATTCAATTGCCCTCGAGCCACACTTTCGTAGCGCACGCCAAAACGCAACAGTGGCGGAGTGCGTGGAATACGACGAAGGAATGCTGCAGTGGGCGTTGTATGCGGGTTCACTGCGTCTCCCCTTTTTGCCGACACGCGCCGGTTTGGGCAGTGGCGTTGTCGATGTCAATCCATTGCTGAAAACGGTGGTGTCTCCCTACGCAGATGCTGAAGAACTTCTTGCCGTACCCGCAATTCGTCTTGATGCTGCCTTTGTTCACTTGAATCGCAGTGACATACGAGGCAATGCCCAGTTCTTGGGTCCTGATTTGTATTTTGATGACTTGTTTTTAGGTGCGTGCGAACCTGGGCGACGCTTTTTGAGTTGTGAAAAAATCGTGACCACCGAACAAATGCTGCAAGAAGCATCGTTTCATACACTGCGAATTAATCGCTCGATGGTGGACGGCGTGATCGAATCGCCCAATGGTGCGCACTTCACTCTTTGTACACCCGACTACGAACGTGACGAAAAATTTCAAGCGGCATACGTCAAGGCCGCTAGCGACACAACAGAGTGGGAGGCATTTCAAAATCAATTCCTGAGTGGAACAGAAGCCGATTACCAAAATGCAGTTGCGCAATGGCGCAAGGAGATCGCTTCATGAGCACCGACATCACACTTGCCGACATCGTCGTCATTGCCGCTGCAGAATCTTTTCGTGGTGACGGCGAAATCTTTGCCAGCGGTATGGGGACAATTCCGATGCTTGGTGCCCGACTGGCACGAGCAACCTTTGAACCGGATTTACTCGTCAGCGACGGTGAGGCATTTTTTGTTGGCAATGACTTGCCACTCGGTGGCTCTGACAAAGTGGTTGAAGGCTGGATCCCATTTCGCAGCGTGTTCGACACGGTATGGAGTGGTCGTCGACACGTAATGATGGGAGCGAGCCAGATCGATCGATTCGGCAATACCAATATCGCCAACATCGGTCCATGGAAACAACCAAAAGCACAACTCCTCGGAGTACGCGGCGGACCCGGCAACACCATCAGCCACGCGACAAGTTTTTTTATCCCCAAACAATCCACCAAAGTCTTTGTCGAAAAAGTCGACATGGTGAGCGGTCTTGGATATGACCGTGCCGCACAACTTGGAGACACTGTTATGCGTCATCATCGGCTCCCCCGCGTCATTACCAACTTGGCTGTATTTGACTTCGAAACCTCTACGCATACCATGCGCCTGCTGAGCGTTCATCCGGGGGTTTCGGTCGATGACGTTGTAGCCAACACTGGCTTTGTGCTTGAGATTGGATCTGATGTACCTATCTCACGCGCGCCAAATGAATCAGAACTTGCAACTCTTAATCGCTTAGATCCGCGTGGTCTTCGACATCGCGAAGTGGCTTAACAATGCACGCATCTTTGCACACTAAGTTTTGTGACCTTGTCGGGGTAGATGTCCCGATCGTGCAGACCGGAATGGGTTGGGTTGCTGGTGCTCGCTTGGTGTCGGCTACCGCTAATGCCGGAGCCCTCGGAATATTGGCGAGCGCCACCATGGACATGGACGAATTGCGTACTGCGGTTGCGCAAGTCAAGCAACGAACGATGCGCCCTTTTGGTGTCAACCTGCGCGCGGACTCTGCTGATATTGACGAACGCATTGATTATCTGATCGAACAAAATATTCGGGTGGCGTCATTTGCTCAAGCACCACAGCAACGACTCATCGAACGCCTACACACTGCAGGCGTGCTGGTGATTCCGTCAATTGGTGCTCGACGTCATGCTGAAAAAGTTCTGGAATGGGGTGTCGATGCTGTCCTTGTGCAGGGCGGAGAAGGTGGTGGCCACACAGGTTCAGTGCCAACATCAATTCTGTTGCCTGATGTTGTAGACGCTGTGGCCGGTCGCGTGCCAGTCATTGCGGCGGGTGGTTTTTTTAGTGGCCACGGACTCGTTGCGGCGCTCGCCTACGGCGCAGATGCTGTGGCAATGGGAACACGGTTCTTGCTGACAAGTGACTCCACTGTTCCGGATTCGGTAAAGCAGTATTACCTCACAAAAAATGTTCAAGGAACTGTCGTCACGACAGAAGTCGACGGCGTGCCTCACCGAGTTTTGCGCACCGAACTTGTAGATCATCTTGAGAGCGCAGGTGGTCGTGTGACTGCGCTGCCACGTGCTGCAATCAATGCTTTGAAGTTTCGCAAACTCACTGGCGCAAAACTAACTGACATGTTGCGCGAGGGTCTTGCAATGCGCAAGTCAATGGAACTTTCATATACACAAATGCTGATGGCTGCTAATACCCCAATGCTCCTCAAGGCATCACTCGTCGATGGCAAAATTGAGTCTGGGGTGATGGCCAGCGGTCAGGTTGTCGGTTTGATTAATGACTTGCCAACATGTGCAGAACTCATTGCACGCATCATTGATGAAGCCGAAACAACACTTAAGAATCTGGGCGCATAGCCATGGCTGTCACAACCTTGCGTGGCATTGATGCCGTACGCTCTGCACTTGGAACGCACTTGGGCTACAGCGATTGGCTTGAAATCACTCAAGATCGAGTAGATGTTTTTGCCGATGCCACTGGTGATCACCAGTGGATCCATGTGAATGTTGACAAAGCCAAAAACGGACCGTTCGGGGCGCCTATCGCTCACGGCTATCTCACAATGTCTCTCTCTAATATGTTTTTGCCCCAGATCGTCGAGGTAACTGACGTGTCTATGGGAATCAACTACGGCACTGACTCAGTGAGATTTCCTGCTCCTGTCGTGGTGGGCACTCGTATTCGTGCAGGTGCAGAACTGATTGCCGTTACCGACATCACCAACGGCGTGCAAACAACAATCCGTATCACTATTGAAACAGATGGCGGCAAAAAGCCAAACTGCGTGATTGATTCATTGTCACGTTGGATGAGTTAAAGAAAGCAGAACAAAATGAGCATGCTCGATAAATTTCGCCTTGACGGAAAAGTGGCATTACTTAATGGTGCTGGTCGCGGTATCGGTGCGGCGAGTGCGCTTGCCCTTGCTGATGCTGGTGCAGACGTTGTTGTGTTGGCACGCTCACAGGACCAGATTGATGATGTCGCCCAACAGATCTGTGATCGCGGGCGCCGCGCGCTTGCAATTCAGTGCGATGCAATGGACACAGATGCAGTAACAGCAGCAGTTGACCGGGCTGTCGCCGAGATGGGTCGTCTTGACATTGTCGTCAATGTTGTTGGTGGCGCGATGCCAGGACAATTTTTGCGAGCAACAGACGCAGTTCTTGCAGATGCCTGGGAGCGCAATGTCACAACGGGACTTCGATTGGCGCGAGCCGCAGTGCCCCATCTGTTAGCCAACGATGGTGGCAGCATCATCATGATTTCATCTGCTGTTGGTCACGTGGTCGGACGTGGCTACGCGGTGTACGGATCAGTCAAAGCGGCCGTGGATCACTCTGTTCGACTACTTGCAGCAGAGCTCAATCCGCGTATTCGAGTCAATGCTGTTGCACCCGGCGCAATACTCACCGACGCATTGGCAATCGTGATGACTAACGATGACATTCGTAATGCTCTTGAGGGTGGCACTCCGATGCGTCGAATCGGACAACCCGATGACATCGCCGCAGCAGTGCTGTACTTGGCGTCCCCTGCTTCAAGTTATGTCACAGGGCAGATTCTTGCCGTTGATGGTGGGCTGCAAGTTCCCAATCTTGATATGCCATTTGCTGACCTGTGAGCACTGACGACCTGAGTGGTGAACTTGAGGCACAAGACATTGCCGCACATCCTCAATTAAAAACATCAACGAGCGTTTTTCGTCACAAATCTTTTCGATGGTTTTTTATTGCAGCAGCAATTTCCAATGGTGCTGCATGGATGCAGATGGTCGCAATCCCTGCCCTCTTATTTGATCTCACGGGGCAAGCGACATGGCTTGGGTTTTCATCTCTCATCGGATCATTGCCAGCAGTGCTTCTCACTCCACATGCCGGAGTAATTGCTGACCGATTCTCGCGAAAAAAAATGCTACTGATGACCCAGTCGGTTCAGATGACTGCAAGTTTTTCTCTCTTCATCTTGTATTCAGTAGATCAACTCACACCTTGGCGCATTGTTGGTATTGGGTTTCTGAACGGTATCGCTACTGGCTATGGCGCCTCTACCTGGCAGGCTTTCGTGCCCTCGCTCGTGCCAGAAGAAGACATGCTCAGCGCAGTGCGTCTGAACTCAGTTCAATTTACTGTGGCCAGAATGATCGGGCCTGGCCTGGCCGGAATCGTTATCAGTACATTCGGAACTGGCGCAGCAATATTGTGCAATGCGTCTACCTATATTTTGGTCATCGGAGTTTTGCTCGTTGTCAAGACACGCGTCGGATCGACAGCATCACGAGACCTGACAGTAAAACAAGCACTGATCAATGGTGCTACCTACATGTGGCGTCATTTGCCGTTACGAATGGCGGTCATCTTGGCTTTCATTAGCAGTGCCTTTGGTCAATCACTACAGTTCGTGTCTGCTGCCGTCTCCGCGCGAGTGTTTCATCACCCAAGCACCGACAATGCCGGCCTCATGACAGCACTTGGTGTTGGTTCTACATTGGCGAGTATCTACGCCACCAAAAGCGTGGGTAGGTTCAAGCGCTCTCAAACGGTGATGACAAGTCTGGTGCTCTACTGCATCTCAACAGCAATGATTGCGGCAAGCAGTATTTATTGGATTGGTTTATTGGGCTATTTCATTAGCGGCATGGCCCATCTCACAATGGCAGTAGCGCTGAACACATTGATTCAAGGACTCGTGCCAGATCGCATGCGGGGACGAGCGATGAGTTTTTACTTGCTCGGAGTCATGGGCGGTATCCCGATGGGCTCATTCGCAATCGGATTTTTTGGAGACATGTTTAGTGTTCGATCAGTTATCGTCGTTGACTCCTGTGTCTACCTTGCGATCATCCTATTTTTTCGCAGCACCAAACTTTTGGACCAACTCAACATCACTTCTCTTGAAGACTAGTTGCTTGTCTTAGCGGATGACTCCTGCACTGCGCAGTTGTGCAATGTCATCAGCGCTCATTCCTAATTCAGTTGTCAGAACGCTGTCTGTGTGCTGACCCAGCATTGGGGGCATTGTGTCGGGACCATCTGCCATCCCAGTCATCTTTACGGGATTACCAGGCACAACGACAGGATCCGCAACGCCATCCGTGCGTGGCATGCGAACCAACATGTTTCGAGCATCAAGATGAGGGTCGTCCATTAACTGTTGCGCACCCAGCACTGGCCCGGCAGCAACACCAGCACTACTGAGCGCATGACATGCCTGAATTGACGTCTTGTCTGCTGCCCATACCAACACGGCTTGTCTAATCACATCAATATTGGTTCGCCATCCTTGTCGCGTCGCAAAGCGCGGATCAGTTGCTAATTCGGGCGCACCAATCACCGTCACAAACTTTTCAAACTCATGTTCGCGTCCACATTGCACGATAAACCAACCATCACTCGCCAAGAAACCATCCATAATCATTTTCAGCCCGGCACCAGGCTCTGGTCGTTCACCCATTGACCACCAGTTCACCACGACATCAGCAAACGACACCATTGCATCAAACATCGAAATATCGACATACTGCCCGAGTCCTGTGTTGTCGCGATGACGCAACGCAGCGAGTACGCCGATCACACCAAACAATGCCGTTCCGATGTCTCCAAGAGCACCGACCGGGCTAACGAGTGGTGGTTGATCTGGTTGACGTTTCCATTCGTAGACACCACTCATTGCTTCTGCCACTGCTGCGTATGCCGGCCATGAGCCATACGGAGACTCAACAGTATTTCCGAAGCCCGACACTGATAAATACACCACTCCCGGATGCACGGCGCGAACATCGTCATAGCCGAGTCCCATGCGAGTGAGAGCACCACCTTTAAAATTTTCTGCCACGATGTCGAACTTGGGAGCGAGTTGTAAAATCAGCGCTCGACCTAAAGGATTTTTTAGATCAACAGTGATTGAGCGCTTGTTCAAATTGTTGCGCAAAAATGTTGCCCCTGCCTTGCCACCATCTGGCTGCACCATTGCCGGCAGCGACCCACGCGCTAAATCACCCCCGGTTGGATGCTCTACTTTGATGACATCTGCCCCGAGTCGCGCCAGTAATTGCGTTGCATAGGGAAGGGCCTGCATCTGCTCAAGGGCAAGAATGCGCACACCATCAAGGGGTTTACCCTCGGCGGCGGCTCCTGCGTTGCCAATATCTCCTAACTGCATGTGTAAACCGTAACCCACCGCCACCCCTCTGCAGGGGGGCAGACGCAATTGGAGTCGTAGGATTACGGGGTGCGAGGAATTTCTTCATGGGGTGCGTACCTGCCGTACCGTCGATTAGACAAGGCTGAAATCTCGTCGTTTGTTGGTCAAGGCGGCGGCAAAGGAACACGCACCGTTGCGTCGTTTGACGAAGATTCCACCACGATGGCGGTTGAGGCGGGTCGAATCGCTCTACGTCATTCCTCAGCAACACCAACACAATTACTCTTTGCCTCGGTCAGCCCCACCTACGCAGATAAAACCAATGCAACTGTCGTGCACGCAGCCTTGCGCCTTGACGACACAGCGCTTGCCATCGACCTTGGCAGCAGTGTTCGTAGTGCAATGGGCGGACTCGTCCTTGCTCTTCAGTCGCAGGGGGTCTCTGTTGTTGCGAGCGCAGATATTCGCACTGGTCTTGCTGGCAGTTCCGAAGAAGCAAATGGTGGCGACGCAGCAGCAGCATTCGTCATCAGTGACGACACACACGCACCGCTCGCTGCAGAATTTATCGGCGCAGCAAGTGCAACTGAAGAGTTCATTGATCGTTGGCGAGCGCCCGGAACACAGCGCACAAAAACATGGGACGAAAAATTCAGTGAAATAACATACTTGCCTCTTGGACAACGCGCATGGACACAAGCATTGCAAGATGCTGGTATTGCAGCATCAGACGTTTCTCTAGTGGCCGTATCGTCACCGAGTGCTCGCGTGTCATCAACAATGGCAGCCAAACTTGGTGCAGCAAAAGTTCTTGACAACTTGTCTTCAGTCATCGGGTTGACCGGAGCAGCGCAACCCGGAGTGCTTTTGGCACTTCTTCTCGAACAATCTGAGCCGGGGCAAATCGTGGCATTAGTTTCGCTTACTGACGGCGCCGATGTCTTGCTTTTTCGAACGACAAAACATTTGCCCAAAGCGCAACCCGACACCACTGTCGCTCAACAACTAACCCGTGGTGCGCCAGTTTCTTATGGTCGCTTCTTAAGTTGGCGCACAATGTTGGCAATCGAACCACCACGTCGCCCCGAACCCCAACGTGTGTCTGCTACAGCATCTGCTCGCAGTGAGAACTGGAAATTTGGTTTTGTTGGATCGCGTGATACAACCACAGGTGCAGTACATCTGCCGCCACTTCGCGTATCTGCTGACGGGCAACGTACTGACAACATGCAAGACGCCCCAATGGCTGATGTTCTCGGAACAATTGCCACATTCACCGTTGACAGACTTGCGTATTCACCGAGTCCACCCATTGTTTTTGCGGTTGTTGATTTCGACGGTGGTGGTCGTTTCCCGGTCGAGCTATGCGATATTGATGCCGAAGAAATCGCCATTGGTGGTCGTGTCCGCATGACTTTCCGTCGACTTTCTGTTACTGATGACATTCCCAATTACTTCTGGAAAGCAACACTGGTTCGCGCTTCATAGCGTGTACCGAACGGAGACCTCATGGCATCGCACGGCATCAAAGATCAAATCGCCATCATTGGCATGGGTTGCACCAACTTTGTCGAACACTGGAACCTTGGGCTTGATGACCTCATCGTCAACGCCGCCAACGAGTGCTACTCGTCTGCTGGCATCGCCAAAGATGCAGTTGATGCATATTGGTTAGGAACTGCACAAGGCGGAATGAGTGGCATCACTCTTGCTCGCCCACTGCAATTGCAAAACAAACCCGTCACCCGTGTTGAAAATTACTGTGCGACAGGGAGCGAAGCACTGCGCCAAGCTGCGTATGCAGTGGCAAGTGGTGCATACGACGTCGCGATGGCTCTTGGAGTAGAAAAAACCAAGGACAGCGGTTTTCAAGGACTCAACGCAACTCCCCCTCCCAATGACGGAACAGGTCGCACGCTCACTGCCGCGGCAATGTTTTCAATGGTGGCACCTGCGTACGCCAAAAAGTTCGGAGTCGATGCGACTGAACTTCGCGAAGCCATTGCTCGCGTTGCCTGGAAAAACCACTACAACGGCGCACGCAACTCCCGGGCGCAGTTTCGTAAAGAAGTTTCAATGGACACAATTAAGAATTCACCCAAGATGGCCGGAGACCTTGGCCTCTTTGATTGTGCCGGAGTTGCTGATGGCGCTGCCGCTGCAATCGTGTGTCGCGCCCAAGATGCGCACAAGTACACAGATAAACCCCTCTACATCAAGGCACTTTCATTTGTGGCTGGCAACGGATCTGGCCTCACTGATCCGACATATGACTACACCACATTTCCAGAAATAGCAGCGTGTGCTGTCGACGCATATGCTCAGGCCGGAATTACAAATCCGAGTGCTGAGATCGCCCTCGCAGAAGTGCATGATTGCTTCACAATTACCGAGTTGGTATTGATGGAAGATCTGCTGTTTAGCGAACGCGGAACCGCATGGCAAGATATTCTCGACGGTCGATTCGATCTCAACGGACAACTTCCAGTCAATCCAGATGGCGGTCTGAAATCCTTTGGTCATCCCGTTGGCGCATCTGGCTTGCGGATGATGTTTGAAGCATGGCTGCAATTGCGTGGCGAGGCTGGCCCAGAAAGACAAATCAACACGGATCGCACCTTGGCGCTCACACATAATTTGGGTGGATACCCAGGCGAGATGGTGTCGTTCATCTCAATTCTTGGAAGTCAGTTGGGCTGACTAGATTTGAAGTGCCCACTTGGGCCACACGTCAGGAGAAACAATGTCAACCACTCCAACCGAAGATCGAGCACTCATC
>BJGC01000004.1:64285-92062 GCA_014190235.1 Actinomycetes bacterium
GTGAACGGTGATGCACCACCAGACATGATGCCCTACACCTTTGGTGGCAGCATCCTTGATGATTTCTCGCCAACAGAACTGCGTGATCTCCAACGAAACTCTGTCAATATCCTGGCTCAATTACACGCCATGCCACTCGATGGAGCCGACACTTCATTTGCTGCACCCCACAGCAACAATCCCCTACAACGTCTCTTACAAGAACAACGTGATTACTACGACTGGGCTCGCAATAACATCGTCTACCCAACCATCGAGGCTGCGTTTGACTGGCTCACAGCAAACATGCCCACTAATCCTGGACCCACTGTGTTGTCGTGGGGTGATGCGCGCATCGGTAATATTCTTTACAATCGCTCCGTGCCTGTTGCGGTACTTGACTGGGAAATGGTTAATCTCGGCCCCGCCGGAATCGATGTTGGCTGGATGTCGTTTATGCATCGCTTTTTTCAAAATCTTGCAGTCAACTACGGAATGACTGGGTTTCCTGATTTCATGCTGCCTGCCGATGTACTCGCTGACTATGTAGCCGCAGGTGGATTCGATATCGGTGATTTACATTGGTATGAGGTGTACGGTGCGATGCGATTTGCTGCTATCTCGATTCGAACATCAGGAAGACAAATCGCCTACGGTGAAGCAGTTCAACCAGATGATCCCGAGGATCTGATCATGCACAAAGACCTTCTGATTCAAATGATTTTGTAACACCAGCCTCAGGAGACTGAAATTAAAATGCGCGTATTGGACGCGATTACTTATCAGGGTTGCTGGGTATGGGGTGGGGGTTGGGGGTCCCCACAGCGAAGCCTAGTTCTCGATTTTTAGACAGGCCTCAGCTACACATAAACATCGTATTTATCAAGAATACGAAACACCTCATCACGGTCAGCCGTAGGCAATCGAAGTACAACTTCTGTGCATCCAATTTCTTCGTAGTACGCCAATTTTTCTGCAGATGGCAATGTTCCGAACGGAACAACTTCAGGTGAGCCAGTGCGTCCGGCTTTTTTCCATGCTTCTGTGAGTGCGGGCAATGCCTCGCGCACGCCGGATCCGCCAATGGGAAACCAGCCATCCGCCCACTCACTAATGTGTGCGAATATTTTTGGTCCACCTGCGCCACCAACGAGTGTTCGAATACGGGGTTGTTGTACTGGCTTTGGCCACGCCCAACTTGGGTCAAGGCTGATGAACTTGCCGGAAAATGACGCCTCTTCTTGAGACCAAAGAGCCTGCATTGTTAGAACATACTCTCGCACTTTGTCGCGACGAGTTGAATATTCAACACCGTGATGCGCCATTTCTTCTTTGTTCCAGCCAAAACCTACGCCCATCACTGCGCGACCACCACTTACGTGGTCAAGAGTGGCCCATTCTTTGGCGTAACTCACTGGATCATGTTGGGCAACCAATGAGACTCCGCTGCCGAGTAATAGGTTTTTCGTGACTGCGGCACAACCACCAAGTGCCACCATTGGGTCGAGAGTGCGCAGATATTCGTTCGGTAATTCTGGTCCTCCAGTTGGCGCGGGTGTGGCGCGGCTCGAAGGGATGTGTGTGTGCTCTGGCAGATACAGACTGATGTATCCGCGATTTTCTGCTTCGATTGCTAGATCAGTGAGCGCAATCGATTGATCGGTTGCAAATATTGTGAGACCAAGTTTCATATCATCCTTTCAGTAAATCAGGTCTGTTGTTTGCAACAAGACGCCGAATACCGTCACGCCAATCTACAGATGAATGGAAACCAGTTGCATGCAACTTTGTGAGGTCAGGAATAATTGCAGCGATAGTTGCCGTTGTGGGTGCAAATGTTGGCGAGAGACCTGTGAGTTGTCCCATCTCTTGACACCAGTCCTCAATGCTCACCACTTGGTCTCCACCCCAGTTGATGACCGTTGCCGGTGTAGATGCAACTGAAAGTAGATACGCGAGACTACGTGATATGTCCTCGGCGTGAATTGGGGTGTAGCTCGTTGGCTGATCAACGTGAACCGGAACAGCCATGCCGCGCTCCATCATCATTAAATGAAATAACATCCAGCCGTATGTGTCTCCATACGGAACATTGAGTCGCGCAACAACCGTTGGCACACCCAAGCGCTTAGCGGTGTAGCGCACCAACACTTCACCAGCAATTTTAGAAATACTGTATGTCGGCATTCCGGGCATTGGTCGATGGCTATCACCTAGTAGATCCGTCTCCGCACGCGGATCATGATTATGTGGTGCGTACACCGCAGTTGATGAGCAGTGCAAGAACGCTGACAAGTTGTCACTCGTTGCTGCAACTGCCTCCATCAGCATTGCACTACCGTCTGCATTGGCGGCAAAAGCTTGTTCAAAATCACTGCTCTTTGCAACCGCAAAGTGCAGCACAAGGTCAAGATCAGTGGGTACTTCGTCAAGGAGTCCTTTTTCAAGATCTATTGACACGCAATTCACGCCCTTGGCAACGAACGGTGTGCGTTGTTCAGGTTTTTGAAAACGCGCTGCTCCAAAAACTTCTGCACCCGCACTGGCCAGCGACTCAGCGATTGGTCCGGCTACCCAGCCAGTAACACCAGTGACAAGCACTCGCTTGCCACTGAACTGATTTAAGTCGTCAGACACTGATGTCACAATTGATCCGTGTATTTGTCGGTTCCAAAAACAGTTTGAATAAATGGTGCAGTCCAGAGATGTGTGGCGACTCCGCTTTCGTTCAGTGCTTCTCCGTATTTTCCGTATCCCTTGTCCCATCCTTTTCTGGGGTCACGGTCAACAAAGTGAATCTGCATAAATCGACGATCGGCATTTGCCGTTCTTGGCACATCTGGTGGTGCGTCGTCAAGCAAGGGCAATGGAGTTGAGTTGAGAATCAACTCAGGTCCCCATTTCTTGCTCATCGCGCGCGGCGCCCAGTCATCACGTGTCCACGCTTCTATATCTGCATGACTTTTACCCGGAGCAAGTTCTCCGACATTAATAATGATTCCCTTAAAGTTTCTATCAAGTGCTTGCTCTACAGGGGTATTGCGTTCTCCGTTTTGGATTGACCATTCATGGTTATAGAGCAATGTGTGAATGTGATCGCGTTCGGTAAACATGCGACCAGTTGCGTGCAGGTTCTTCACCGTGTCGACACTCCAGCGATTCCATTCATCATGGAACCCTTTGAGCACCCAGTAGATCGCTAAGTACGAGCCAGTTTGTGGGTCGGGAGTCATCGGCGTCACAGCGGGATATCGCAGTTTTTTTAATTCACGCGTCGCCACAAAGCGATCTCCTGCAAATGTATTAGCACCAACTAGGCATCCGCCGTAAAAGTGATCTGTCTCATACCATCTGTTGTACGCCACTTCATGGCCTTTGCGTGGCTCAACCATCGTGAAGAGCAGTGTTCCTAATTCGATTGGCTTATTTGACATGGCATTTCCTTTGACTAGATATTTTGTCTATCTAAAACGGTAGCAAAAATCTTCCCGAGAGTATCTATGGGAACAGCGACCAACTACCGTGAGAGGTATGGAAATCAGCGGTCGATTCAGCCCTTCCACCACTGCCATTCTCACAATGGAGATGCAGCGAGGTGTGTGCGGCGATCTTGCAAGTTTTAGAGCGCTTCAAGATGCTGTTACCAACGGCGTTGCTGATCGAGTCGGCAACTTGCTAGATGCTGCAAGGCACAACTCGTTCATGGTGGTTCACTGCATTTTTACTCTGCGCGCCGACCGTGCTGGCACTCAAATGGATCTGCCAATCATGGCGGCAGCACGAAAAAATCCAAACTATTTGCTACAAGGAACCGACAGCGTTGCTCTTATGCCGGAGTTGCGGCAAGTGTCAACAGATGTGGTGTGTGAACGACACCACGGAGTGAGTCCTTTTAGTGGGACAAACCTCGATGCACAACTGCGCCAACAAGGCATTCATACCTTGATCGTTGTGGGCGTTTCTCTGAATCTGGGCATTCTTGGTCTCTCAATTGAAGCCGTCAATCTTGGTTATTCAGTCATCATTGCTACTGATGCAGTTGCTGGTTTCCCTGCTCAATATGCACAAGATGTTTTGCGTCATTCATTGATCGCAATCACTGAACAAGCAACTGTTGCTCAAATCATTGCCGGTCTAACGGCGTCAAGCGCTACAGACCCCACACACAAATAGGGCCAGCAACTTCTTCTAAATCTTTGCGACGCGAAAGATCAATGCCAAGTGTCAGAGTGGCAACGCCCCCTGCATGCACCGCCGCTTCGAGTTGCATGATTCTTTTATCACTTGATAGTGGTTGTGCGTCTTGCGACCAGACCTCAACCACCAACGACGAGCCGATGCTTCGTGCTCGCTCTAAGACAGACTCTGTGACATCATCGATGTGATCTGTGACGACAACTGCAGTTTGCCCAATTCGCCCTGCTGTTAATGCAGCAGTAACTGCAAAACCTGGTGTGATTTTTGTTGGCAATAGCACGCTTCCGAGGTGACGAGTTGGGAATGTTCGCCCTAACCAAAAACCACAAATATTGGCGTCGGCAGTGGCGAATGCATTGTCGGGTAACCATGCTGCAAGATCTGCTGCCGCACGACCAGGGTTCATGGGCAATGAATCATCGGCATACATTGGTTGACACACAGCAGCCAGCGCGCCATACAGCGCAGGTCGTTCAATGACATCGTCTCGAACCCGAAGTTGCAGAGCAGAGACGTCACTTGTAGGGGTGTTGCGCCAATTCACACCCAACTCAGTGAGCAACGTTCGTGGTATTTCTGCATCGTCGACTCCGAGCATCAAAACTTCGTCGGCATCGACAAGTTGCCCCAACACAAGATCATCTCGTTGCAAGCCAATCGTCCCGAGGTGCGCAGGATTATCCCACTGAAACAATCCCTTTGCGGCCCATGAATTAAAGACGCCTGTTTGTGTTTTGTCGACAAGTTCGCGAAGTTCGTGAACGACCCCGTCTCGCACGACGCCACCACCGGCGATGATGATGGTGCCGAGTTCCACTACTTTGCGATCACGATGGCGGGATCGTCAGTGAGTGTCCACACGATATGCGTGGTATCAAGAAACTTTTCTGTATCGGCAATCATGTCTCCAAAATCAGACTCACTCATATGGCCATAGAAAGCCTCTGTCGACTCAAACCACTGAATCGTCACCCCGTCATACTCGGGCTCTGGCTGACGGCTGCCAGGCGCTGGCCACGCTGTGGGGTGTTGTTCATAACGACTCACGTATCGTGCTGCAGAGGAGCCAGCAATCAAGGGGCCGTGGATATCGCGCCAATAGGCCAAGAACTCCTCGTGGGTAGTTCCGGGCTTGCGTTTGAGTAACGAGATTAACTTCACCATAAGCGCACGGTACCCCATGGCGGATTGACTACGGTAAACCAAATGGGATTAGTTGATCAAAAAGTAGCTCTTGTCACCGGCGCAGGGAGTGGCATTGGGGAGCACAGTGCTCGTCTCTTTGCTGCCGAAGGTGCCTCGGTCGTGGTGGCAGACCTCAATGGTGATGCCGCGATGAGCGTGGCTCGGGCAATTGTTGACCTTGGCGGCAAGGCGATTGGTGTGCAAGCAGACGTCACTGACGAACAACAGGTCATCGCCATGGTGACAGCCACCATCAAAGAATTTGGACGACTTGACTGCGCCCACAACAACGCTGGTATCAGCGGCACGATGACTGCGTTCACCGATCTCACTCTTGATGACTGGAATCACATGATCGCAATCAATCTCACCAGCGTCTTTTTGTCAATGAAACACGAAATACCTGCCATGCTCGCATCTGGCGGTGGCGCAATTGTCAACACATCAAGCGGCGCAGGTGTCGTTGGGTTTGCAGGTCTACCCCACTATGTTGCAGCCAAACACGGCGTCGTAGGTCTGACAAAAACTGCGGCACTCGAGTTCGCAAAAAGCAACATTCGCGTGAACGCAGTCTTGCCCGGGACAACAAATACTCCAATGATTCAGCAGTTCACAAACTCCAATCCTGATATTGGCAAGATGATTGCCAAGTCTGTTGGTCGTGGTTCGCTCGGTCAGCCAGAAGAAATTGCACAAGCAGCAGTGTGGCTCTGCAGTGATCGCGCCAGTTTTGTTAGTGGCGACTCAATGCTGGTTGATGGAGCAACTGTGTGTCGCTAGAGATATTTTCCCGCGACGAAGTAGAGCGTGCTTTCCACGACTTCTTGCGTGTCGGCGCGTATGGCCATGACTGGCCGGCATGGTCTGGCATCTTTACAGATGATGCGCTCTACACCGAGCACTGTCTTGGCGTGTTCATCGGAGCAGAGCAAATAAAAAATTGGATAGTTCCACAAATGGAAATGGTTCCAGCGATGACATTTTCTATCGAGTGGTACGACATTGTCGACAACACAATCGCATTCTGGATCTGGAACCACTTGCCAGATCCGTCTGGCGCTGGTGCTCGCTTTGATTTTCCTAACTTTTCTTTGCTTACATATGCGGGTAACGGAAAATGGAGCAAAGAAGAAGACGTGTACGATCCGCGCAGTAGCGAGCCAGTTGTATTGAGTTGGTTTAAGGCTGGCGGAAACGCCCAAACACCACAAGATCGCACTCTGAGGGCGCCACAGTTCACGCATCCATCACTGCCCCACAACCCGCCGACGACTCGCCAGATGGATATCGCTATCGCCGCAGTCGTTCCACACGACGCGACACTGCGCCAAAAGATTATCAATGGCGCTCGGGCGTCATTGGTCTACGACACGTCGGAGCGCACCTATGGCACTGTGTTGCATGTTGACGGCGATGGCACTCGTGTATTTCAGGATGACTTCACTAATATGCGTGAGAACTTTATGATCAAGGATGTACGCCGATGACCAATGAATGTGTCTATTTACACGAGACAATCGACATTGTTGGGCAAGGTCGTGCAGCCTACAACGAGCACATGTGTGCATATATCCCAACTGCAATTCAAGAACGTCGCCTCCAGATGGTCGGCAATTTCTCTACTGTTGGCACCACCGATCGGTGGCCAGAGAGCATCAACCTATGGGAGTTTTTGGACGGATGGGATGGCGTTGCACGCAACTTTGCACATGAGTTCAACAACGCCGTTCATCAGGATAAAAATCTGGTGCCGTGGTGGACAGAGGCACTCAAACATCGCAGTGGCGGACTCGACAGACTCATGTTGGCGTCAGCACAAACTCCACGAGCCGAGCAACTGCACTCGCGTGGCGTCACTGGTGAGTGTTACTACCACGAAATTGTTCAACTCAAGCCTGGCACTGCAACTCGCTATCTCGAGATGATCGACGAACAACGCACAGAGATCGGTGCTTCGTATGATTGGCTACTGATTGGGGCATATCGCCATGCCTTTGTCAATGACAGCGAAGCAATCGTTGTGTGGGCTGTGCCGACATGGCAACACTGGGCCGAGTGGGAGCACAAACGCAGCAGTGATCCTGTCATGCGTCGGTGGTTAGACAGCACTGAGGGCATTGTGATTGATTGGCGATCAAAATTGCTTGCTGCAAGCGCGCAGAGTCCGCTTGGCAATTCTGCTCCGTAACAACAGACTTTTTATTTCTGCCAGTCGGCTAGTACTTCTTCAATCGTGTGAGAACCTGGATGCACTGGTTCTCCGGCTTGTGTAGGAGTTGCTAAAAATCGTGGTGCGGCTTGAGCATGTAGACCACCGTTGCGCCGCACAAGCGTTCCGCGCGCCTGAGTGTGACGATGCGTCTCGACTTCTTTGGCGCTTAACACAGGTGTTGCGCATGTCTCGAAGCCTTCAAGCAATTCGCTCCACTCGTCACGCGTGCGGGTTGCAAACATCTGACGCATTTTTAGTTTCTGTTCTGGCCAGACAGACTTATCCCACTGCGGACCAAAATCTACAAACTGCATGCGCTGAATAAGTTCTGCAAAAAATTGATCTTCGATTGCCCCAATTGCAAAATATTTTCCGTCTTTGCATTCAAAGACTCCATAGAAAGGTGCTGCCCCATCAAGATGATTTGTTCCGCGTGGTCCCCAGTTGCCTGTATCAACGCCCGGGAAAAATGTTCCGCCGACGAGTGCTGCACCCTCCACCATTGAGACGTCAATCACTTGCCCTTGCCCCGTTGTGCGTTGATGCACGAGTGCCGCTGAAACTCCCATCGCCAACAACATGCCGCCTCCTGCAAAGTCTCCAAGCAAGTTGATCGGCGGTTGTGGTGCACCATCGGCCTCACCCAGCATGTCCAAGACACCTGAGAGTGCGATGTAATTAATATCGTGTCCGGCAACATTTGCAAACGGACCATCTTGTCCAAAACCCGTCATGCGCGCAAAAATAAGTTTTGGGTTAAGGGCCAGACACACGTCGGGCCCGATACCAAGTCGCTCGCACACGCCCGGTCTAAACGGATCAACTAATACATCTGCATGTGCCACGAGCACCTTTAGTGTGGCAACATCATCGGCGTTTTTGAGATCAAGCGAAATTGTGCGCTTGCCCCTCGTGAACGGAGAGATGGAGGCTCGTTCACGTTTTGCTTTTTGGGCAACAGATGGTCTGTCAACTGCAACCACATCGCATCCAAGGTCAGCCAAGATTGTTGCGCCCATCGGGCCTGGCCCTTGCCCAACGAGTTCGACCACACGCACACCACGCAGCGGCCCCTGACCAGTTGTCACTGTGGCTGGCCCTTGGCGACAGACTCTATGGCGTATTGTTTTGCCCAACGGTAGTCAGGTTTGCCAGCAGGTGACCGCACAACATCATTCACCAAAACAAGTGCGCGCGGCACTTTGTATCCAGCAATGTGTTGACGACAATGCGTCTGCAAGTCCTCAAGCGTCAAAGCACTACCTGATCGCACCTGTACTAATGCAGTGACGAGTTCGCCCCATCGATCATCTGGAATACCGACAACTACAGCGTCAAACACCGCAGGATGTGACTTGAGAGAATTTTCTACTTCTTCTGGAAATACTTTTTCTCCACCAGTGTTGATGCTGACCGAGCCACGACCCAACATCGTGATACTCCCATCTGCTTCAAGTTGGGCGAAGTCTCCTGGCATGACGTAGCGAATACCGTCTGCACCCGTCACAAAGGTTTCGGCAGTCTTTACTGGATCATTGAGATATCCGATGGGGATGTTTCCATATCGGGCAAGTTTTCCAATTTTATTTGTTCCAGCAGCCATAGGGCGTAGTTCTTCATCCAGTACCACTGCATCACGAGCCGCAGCTACAGTCGGACCACCTTGCATTTTTGCGCCTTTTGACACCATCGTGATGCCGTTAGCACCACTCTCGCTACTGCCAATAGCGTCAGTGATAATCAAGTTCGGGAAATTATCTAGAAATTCGTCTTTACATGTTTGCGAAAATAAAACAGCACTCGACGAGATGGCAAACAACGACGAGACATCAGGTGCATCTTTGGCTGCAACCATTTCTTTCCATGCATCAAGCAGTGGACGCGCCATTGCGTCGCCTGTAATCATAATCAAATTTGCTTTTTCTGAGGCGATCGTGTTCCAGACTCCCTTGGCATCAAACTTTTCGCGCAGTACGGTGGAATTGCCAACAAAACTCTGCCCCATCACGCTCCATTGTGACGCGCCGTGCATGAGTGGTGGTAGTGGGTACGTCACCATTGAGAATCCGGTATTCCCCTTCGGAATAAAATCGGTTGGCTGCGATACTTTTTCACCGCTTCGAATATCGATTCCGCCACCCAGCGCCATTAAAACATCTTCGTGTCTCCAGACAACACCTTTTGGCATTCCGGTAGTGCCACCAGTGAACAAGATGTATTGATCGTCATTTGATCGCGGTGCGAAATCTCGTTGTTCGGATTCGGTAGCGATTGCGGTTTCATACTCGGCACCCATCACCAGCATCGGCAAATCAGGTTGTACTGCTTGTGCTTGCGGTACAAACTCTGGTTGCACGACCAAGAAAGACAGTCCAGCATTTGCAAATAAATACGCCAATTCATCAGTGACATATCGATAGTTGATGTTGATCCAGACCGCACGCAATTTAAAGACGGCCCACAATGTTTCTACCCACTCCACGCAGTTATACGCATAAATGCCAACATGATCACCTGCGCCAACACCGCGCGACGCCATGTAGTGAGCAAGTTGATTGGCGCGCGCCTCAAGCTGGAGATATGTTCGGCGCGAGCGTTCATCGACCACATACAGACGATCAGGCCACTGGTCAACGGCCTGTTCGAAGAGGTCTGCCAAGTTATACGTTGTTGGTGTCATCATTGTCTGCTCGGCTCACTAATAGATTGCCCCTCTGTGTAAAATGTAGTAGACGTAGCCATTACAGCCCAAGCGAGAGAAAGCATCGAGCAAATGACCGGAACCGAGCACCTAAAAATTGAACGCGATGGACACGTCCTCGTCGTGACAATGAATCGACCAGAAGCAAAGAACGCACTGAGTCCTGCAATGTTGGTCGGAATGGCCGACGCATGGGCTTCGCTCAACGAAGATGACGATCTGCGTTGCGCCATCCTTACTGGCTCAGGCGGAAGTTTCTGCACCGGTATGGATCTGAAAGCACGCGCGGCCGAGGGCGAAGGCGAATCCGAAAATGCCTACAAACAAAGATGGGCCGACGATCCTGATATTCACTGGAAAGGTTTGCTGCGTCACTACCGCTTACACAAACCATTGATCGCCGCAGTCGAAGGACACGCCGTGGCTGGGGGCACAGAGATTCTTCAAGCAACACATATTCGTGTTGCCGGAGAGAGTGCCACGTTCGGAGTGTTCGAAGCAAAACGCGGACTGTTTCCGGTTGGCGGATCAACGGTTCGCTTGCAGCGACAAATCGGATACACGAATGCTCTTGAAATGTTGCTCACTGCGCGGGGCTACACGGCCCAAGAAGCAAAAGATATCGGACTCATCGGACATGTCGTGCCAGATGGGCAAGCACTGAGCAAGGCGATGGAACTTGCACAAATGATCGCCGCAAATGGTCCACTTGCTATTGAAGCAATCTTGAAATCAGTTCAAGAGACGCAATCAATGTCAGAAGAAGAAGGACTCAAACGAGAATTCGAAATCGGTTGGCCAATATTTTCGACAGACGACTCCAAAGAAGGTCCGCGTGCATTTGCCGAAAAACGCGCACCGGTGTGGACTAAAAAATAACGCGTTAGTTTTTTAACTACGCGTACGGGTTTTCGCCAGTGCTGTGATCTGTGATGTCACGCACCTTAAGCAACTCTGGAATCTGCTCGACAAGAGTGGTCTGTACTCCTTCAAGCATTGTCATTTTGCTCATTGAGCAACCATGGCATCCGCCACCCATTGTGAGATATGCGATGCCTTGCGTATCGTGACCAGCAAATGTCACGAAGCCACCGTGTGCCGCCAACGACGGATTGATCTCAGTTCCGATAATGGCTTCGATTTGTGCTGAAAGTTCGTCATCACTCACCAGACCCTCGATCACCAAAGATGGTGGCTTGTTTGGATTACGAATTAACAAACCTTGACGCTCACTAAAATCAAGCGTGGCACCACGAATATGCTCCATGCTGGCTTGGGGAACAATGATCTTGAGTCCGTCGATTGTTCGAACCTCATCAGTGAACGCGGCTTGCGTGACTACATCAAATGATAAGTCGTATTTAAATTCTTCGCCAGGTGCCGCCATGACGTCGATGCGTAGTCCCAAACGATCTTTGTCTTCTTCTTCGTCGCGCAACTTGAGCAATGTCGCCAATGCTTCTGGGGTTATTTCGACGATGGCGTCTTGGGCAGTAGGTGCAAATGGACTCACACGCTCAGGCTACCTGCGCGGTCCGCCCCCGTCCACCTCTATGCGCTGACCTGTGACATATCCCGCTTGGGACGAACAGAACCACAACACGATGTTGGCCACGTCTTCTGGCTGACAAACCCTCCCAAATGGAGCTGCTGCGTCTAAAGAGCGCAGGTCTTGCATCTCTCGTTGGCCCGTCATCGCCCGAGCAAGACGCAAGCCCATATCGGTTTCAACCAAGCCAGGCGCAACCACATTGACGTGAATTCCGTGTTCGCGTTCTTCTTTGGCAAGCGTTGACGCCAACGCCTCTTGGGCTGCTTTGCCCATGTTGTAGGGGGCGCCATTTGCCGACATCGAGTTGGTAGCCACAGACGAAATAAAAATAATGTCACCACGACCCCGCGTGCGCATGCTCGGCAATACATCTCGGCATAACTGATGTGGCCCGAGCGCATGTGTTGCAACGAGTCGCCACAGTTCTTCTGCTTCAGTTTCTGCAACTGATTTTCCGCGCGATGCGATGCCCGCATTAAGAACCAAAATATCGATACCACTATATTGAGTAAGCACCTCAGCAACAAGAGCGGTGTTTTGCACCGGATCATCAGTCGAGCCTTGATGAGCGGTGGCCATACCGCCTGCCGCAATAATGTCAGCCACGGTTGTCTCTGCTGATTCCTTGTCGCGACGATAATTAACGGCGATTGATGCACCATGTTGCGCGAGCAACAAAGAGATGCTTCGCCCGATTCCTCGCCCTCCACCGGTCACAAGGGCCACCTTGCCTTGTAGTTCTGTCATCTCAATCCCCTCTCAGTTATCTCTATGTGACAACCTATACGCATGCACGAGGGAAGCAAGAAGGCAATCATCGCCGCATTCTTTGCCAACCTCGGAATCGCTATCTCTAAGTTCGCAGGCTTTCTCGTAACTGGCTCTGCTGGGCTTGCTGCTGAGTCTGTGCATTCCTTTGCCGACTCTGCCAATCAGGGGCTGTTGTTGTGGGGAGCAAAGCGCTCCCAGCAAAAACGCAATGAAGATCATCCGTTTGGACACGGTCGTGAGAGTTACTTTTGGGCATTTGTGGTGGCGATGGTGTTATTTAGTTTGGGCGGATTATTCGCACTCTACGAAGGCGTCAACAAGCTTCAACATCCCCACGAAACAGACAATCTGGCCGTTGCAGTCGTAATTTTGCTCGTTGCAATAGTTCTTGAGTCATTTTCTTTACGAACAGCAGTGCGTGAATCTCGGCATTTCAAAAAAACTAGCGAATCATGGTGGAGATTTATTCGCGAGGCAAAACAACCAGAATTACCTGTTGTCCTGCTTGAAGACATCGCTGCAGAACTTGGATTAATTTTTGCTCTTACCGGAACGCTATTGGGTCATTACCTGCACAATCCACGATGGGATGCAGCAGGCTCAGTTGCCATTGGCATGTTGTTAGTTGCAGTTGCCGCAATCTTGTCAATAGAAATGAAAAGTTTACTGATTGGTGAATTAGCGTCGCCCGACGATGTCGCAAAACTGCGCGATGCACTCGGGTCCCACTCACAAGTTCGCAAGATCATCTACCTACATACGCAGCATCTTGGCTCCGATACATTGCTGGTTGCCGCAAAAGCAGAGTTTGACCCCGCTCTGACAGCAACTGAAATCAGTACGACAATTGATTCCATTGAAGTCACAATGCGGGATGCTGTGCCGTCTGCCAAAATAATATTTATTGAGCCTGATGTCTTTGATGAGTCGCGTTCGCACTAGTATGTAGGCACACGCACGGGGAGCTCGCAGGTACAGCGGGCTGAGAGGGTGGCTGCCGCCACCGACCCGCACACCTGATCTGGGTAATTCCAGCGGAGGGAGCACAACATGGCATCAGCCAACCCAAACAAAAAATTTGCCGTCATCATCTTGGGAGGTTCTGAACCACGCCCTGATATCGCCAAACTACTTCCAGCCGATGCAGTCATCGTGGCTGCTGATTCTGGTTGGGGCAATGCCCGCGTATTAGGCCTCACACCAGATGTATTGATTGGTGATATGGACAGCATCTTGCCTGCTGACCTCGCAGCAGCGCGACGAAGCGACGCAACTGTTATTGAATTCGATGCCGACAAAGATGCCACCGATACCGAGCTTGCACTCACGCATGCTGAGAGCATTGGATGCACTGACATTGTTGTGGTCTCTGGTGGAGGCGACAGACTTGATCATGTACTCGGAATCATTGCCGCACTCGGGCGCGAATCACTCGCAACCTGCACCGTGACTGCCTTTATTGGCTCTGCTCGATTCACTGTTGTTCGCGCCGGATCACCTGCTCGCATTGATGCACAAGTCAATTCACTGCTCAGCATATTTGCCGTGGGGGGCCCAGCGACAGGTGTTTCATTGCACGGCACTAAGTGGCAACTCGATAACGCCACCTTGTCGCCACATGAATCACGCGGTGTCAGCAACAAGGTCACGTCATCGCCTGTTGTGGCTCAGGTCGCCCACGGCACGCTCATCATTGTCCAACCACTAGCAGTAGGAAACCCATGAAACGAAGAATAATTCCGGCAATTCTTATCGCGTCGATTGCATTCGGCTCTTGCTCTTCGGGTGACAGCACAATCGAATCTGGTGGCACAATCAAGTTATTGGCATACGACGCGTTCACTCCTGAGCCAGAAATTTTTACGTCGTTCACCAAAGAAACTGGCATTGACGTCATCGTGAGTTTGGGCGGAGACACCGGCACGCTCGTCTCAAAGGCACTGCTCACTGCGGGAACTCCAGAGGCTGATGTGTTATGGGGTGTTGACAACACACTCATTTCTCGTGCGATTGACGGCAAGTTATTTGAGTCCTATCAAGAAGTCGACACCGCAGCCGTTTGCGTGAACTACGACAAAGATTATTTTGCTAAAAACGACATCGCTCCCCCCGTCACGCTCATGGATCTTGCCCTGCCGATATACAAAGACATGCTCGTTATCCAAAATCCCGTCACAAGTTCTCCAGGACTTGCTTTCATGTTGGCAACAATCTCAAAGTTCGGCGTAAATGACTGGGAGCAATACTGGAAAAGCCTTCGCGCTAATGGCGTCAAAATTGTTGACGACTGGACATCTGCTTACACTGGCGAGTTCTCGGGCTCTAGTGGCAAGGGCAAGTATCCACTCGTCGTGAGTTATGGCAGTAGCCCACCTGCAGAAGTCGTCTATAGCGATCCCCCCGTGACAGAACCACCAACGGCCGTGATGGAACAAACGTGCTTTGGACAAATTGAATATGCGGGCATCTTGCGCGGAACAAAAAAGACCAAGAACGCGCAAAAACTGCTCGACTTCTTAACAGGCAAGATATTTCAGGAGTCCATGCCGTTGACTTTGTTTGTAGTACCTGTCAACCCAGACGCTGTCTTGCCTGAGGTCTTCACCCAATTCGCCATCATCCCTCAGAATCCGCTCACGCTAGACGCAGCGGATATTTCTTCCAACCGTGTCGCATGGCTAGATACATGGACAGACATCATGCTGCGATGAAGCAAACACTGGCTTCCTTGCGTCGCGCTGCACTTGTGAGTTGTGTCTTGCCTGCGGCCTGGTTGATTGTGTTTTACGTGTTCCCTCTTGGCAACATATTTTCCCGAGCGCTGAGCATTGATTCCTTCGCGGACATCCTCGGCAACTTCGGAATCCGCCATGTTTTGTGGTTCACGATGTGGCAAGCACTGCTGAGTACTGCACTCACTCTGATTGTGGCGTTCCCCATCACATGGGCCTGTTCGCGATGGCAATTCACCGGTCAACGTTTTGTCATCGGTCTTGCGACTGCCCCGTTCGTGCTTCCGACCGTCATCGTCGCTGCTGCCGTTCGAGCCACACTGCCCGAACAGATGAGTTCTGGAATAACCGGAATCATGTTCGCCCACGTCATTTTTAATCTTGCAGTTGTCGTTCGCATCGTGAGTGCGCGCTGGCAACAGGCACACCCCAACACCGCAGCCGCTGCCCGCACGCTTGGCGCATCATCATGGAAAACATTTTGGCTCGTCACGTGGCCGATGATCCGTTCTGCCGTTGTCGGCGCAGCCGGAATCGTCTTTATGTTTTGTTTTACATCATTTGGTGTCATCAAAATTTTAGGCGGACCGCGCTATTCCACAATCGAAGTCGAAATATTTACCCGTGCAGTACAGTTCGGCGATATCAATACTGCAGTCGCACTCGTATTGCTACAGCTCATTGTCATCGCAATCGTTCTGGGTCTCACGGCTCCTCGTGATGAGTTTGGCAAAAAAATACGCGTTCATCGTCAGTCGCACATCCGTGACTACCCACGCCAGAGAAGACTGGTCCTAGCATCCGTGTATGCAACAGTTCTTTTCGTTGGCACACCTTTTGTCTTTATGTTCGTGTCATCTTTTCGATTACACCAACGCTGGAGCATCAACGCCTGGCGTCATCTCTTTGATGGCACTCTTGACTCCATGGGAGTTGATGTTGCTCGTGCAATGAGCAACTCACTTATCTTTGCAACACTCACTGTCGCTATCACTGTTCCGCTTGCGCTGTGCCTTGCATGCGCCAGTGCGTACTCGTCTTCACCATCGGTGCGTCGGTCGATTGCAATCTTCGTTGGTGCACCACTGGCTACCTCTGCTGTGGCACTTGGGCTAGGAATGATCATCACCTTTGACCAATCCCCCATTAACTGGCGATCGCATTGGTTTCTTTTAGTCTGTGCTCATTGCACTATCGCGCTTCCGTTGGCGCTCCGCGTGCTTGCCGCACCACTCCAATCAATTCCGGCAACCCTTCGTGACTCAGCAAGAACACTTGGCGCATCACCTCTGCAGGCATGGCGCAAGATTGATCTCGCCATCATCAAACGACCATTGCTCATTTGCGCGGGGCTCTGCGCAGCAGTGTCATTGGGTGAGTTCGGTGCCACGTCTTTCTTGACGCGCAGTGGCAATGACACCATTCCAACGACCATTGCCCGGCTTCTTGGTCGCCCTGGCGACATCGTGCAATCAAGCGGATACGCGCTGGCGTCGTTGTTTGTGGTGCTGATTGTGGGGGTGATGAGCCGTGCTTGACGTCCACAATATTTGCGTTGTCCTTGGCGGCACTCCCATCGTGCAGGACTTCTCGCTTCAGATTCCAACGGGGACAACGACTGCTCTTGTCGGGCCAAGTGGTTCTGGGAAGACGACAATTCTGCACGCTATTTGTGGCATCACACCTGTGACATCAGGTTCTGTGTCGTATGACGGCCGCGATATCACCAATACGCCCATTCATCAGCGCAAGATTGGCATGGTTTTTCAGGACTCCGATCTGTTTCCACATCTCACCGTCTGGAACAACATTGCCTTTGGTCTTGCGTTCATCACTCCACGACTTGGGGCTCGCGCAGTGACTGAACGCGTGCAAGAACTCCTTGCTCTCGTGGGTATGGAAACTTTTGGTGATCGACGCATTGATGATCTCTCTGGTGGAGAACAACGCCGCGTCGCGCTTGCTCGTGCATTGGCACCGTGGCCACACCTGCTACTGCTTGACGAACCATTTAGTGCACTCGATTCAGCCCTGCGCCTGCGTCTCATCGCCGATATTGGTGACATCTTGTCAGCAACTCACACAACAGCCCTGATCGTCACTCATGATCCAGTAGAAGCCGAAATACTTGCCACACGTACCGTGTCTATTTCCTCGCCATCGACGACATAGTTTTACTAGCGTGGCAGATATGGAAGTAGAACAACTCCCCCTTGACGACATCATGGCACTTCGCCTTGCGGTGTTACGCGTAGGCACACCATCATCAAGCGCGCACTATGCAGAAGACACTGACCCAACTGCCGTACATCTTGGAATCCGTCAAGATGGCGTTGTCGTGGCATGCTCAACGTGGATCGCGCGACCGTTCCCACCAGATCTCAGTACAACCGCGATGCAACTAAAAGGAATGGCTGTTGCCCAACATCTGCAAAGCAAAGGACTCGGTGCAGTCATTCTTGCTGCAGGCATTCAGTACGCAATCGCTCAATCCAAAGACATCGTGTGGGCACGTGCGCGTGACTCCGCAATCGCGTTCTATCAACGCAATGGCTTTAGCATTGTTGGTGACATGTTTATGGATGACGCCACCGGAATGCCCCATCACCTCGTGATGCTTGACCTCGCTACTTCTTGATCTTTACCACTGTAGAAAAAGAGATCTGTTCGTTAGCCGTCGGCTTGACTACTACTTCCATTGTCCAATCACCTGCGGACGGAACTTGCACAACACCTTTCCAATGATTAGCACCGATCGACACCATCTTCACCGGAATCGAAGGAATACTCGCTGCTGGTAGCGAGATTCGCACGACCACCGACACAACTGGCTGCAATGCGCCACCGGGGGGCGTAAAGATCGCATGAATTTCTGATCTTCCCACCACGGTTGGCGTAAATGTCAGGTCGGCAACAACACCATTTTGTACGAGGGTGACATTTTTTGTTGATTCAGCACCTACTAACGCGTCCGACGATGATGTTCCGATGAGTCCGGCAGTCAGCACCAATACGACACCACCAACGGCCAACACTGCAACAATCACCGATGGTATTCGTTCAAATATTTTTTTCATTGCAGACCAACACTCTGGGGAAGCCCCTCAGGTTGAGCACGTCCCACCAGCCACGCCAATCGCTCTGCTGGAGCCAACGCCAATGCCTCTTGAGGCAATATGGTGAGCCCCATTGGTTTACGAGACGCCCACATCTGCACCTGACGACCTAGCTCCATGCGCACATACAACTCTGGCCACGTAGAAAATCCATATCCGATACCAAGATCAGTGAGATGAATCACCACCTCACGCCAACGCAAAAAAACAATGTCGTGCATTGGGATCAGTGCGCCAGTCGCTTGCTTGCCACTGCCTGCCCATGTTTGTGCCGATGCGCCAGCCCATGCTCCTTCAAGTGCATAGACACTTTGACGTACCGCTTGTACTAAATCTTTCGGTGAATCCCCCGCGTGACTGTCGATGCCAGCGATTCGTGCTTGATATCCACCGGGATATTGTTCACCTACTTCACCACGCGACGCGCACTCAAATAAATGAACATGACTCATCGCATTGCGTGCCAAGTGCGAGAGCACGTGTCCACGTGTCCAGTCTGCAAGCAACGACGGCTCGCGGCATTGTTCTTGGGTCATGTCGTCGATTGCTGCCAAGAGCAACTGGTGCGATGCCGCACATCCCACTACTTGGTCGTCAAGATCCACTTCCCTAAACTACGACTGCGGCATCATGTCCGCAAAGAACGACGCGGAATCACGGCCACAGTGCCGTCTGGCTCATGGTGCACATGCACCGATACGCCATAAAACTCAGCCAGTGTCTCGGCACGCAACACCTCTTGGGCTGTGCCGCCAACCACACGATGCCCTTCGTGCATCAGCACCAATCGATCTGCGTAGCTTCCGGCCAAGGTGAGGTCGTGCATTGCTGACACCACAGTGAGACCATGTTCACGGCGCAGTTTGTCGACCAACTCGAGGGCTTGTTGTTGATGCCCGATGTCAAGAGAACTCGTTGGTTCGTCTAATAATAAAATCGGAGCTTCTTGGGCGACGGCACGAGCAATTGCCACACGTTGACGTTCGCCACCTGATAGCTCACCGAGTTGACGATGAGCAAAATCAGTGAGATCAAGACGTTCAAACACGCTGTTCACCATTGCCGTGTCATGCACTGATTCTGATCCAAAATGTGACACATACGGGTTGCGACCTAGCAAGACATACTCATACGCGTTCATGTCTGACGGCATGACAGGTGACTGCGGCACATATGCCACGAGTTGCGCACGCCGACGGGCGTTGCGATCATGCAATGTTGCCCCGTCGACAACTATGTTGCCACTGAACGAGATAATTCCAACAATGGCTCGCAGCAGCGAAGATTTTCCGGCACCATTTGGCCCGATCAAGCACAGCCACTCACCAGGGCGAACAACTTCACTGAACTCCACTACGGCGCGACGTTGACCATATTGAACTGACACTTTTTCAAAATTAAGAGACGTCATCGTGAAGCCTGACGGGTACGAAGAATCAACAGGAAAAAGGGTGCTCCAAGAAATGCCGTCACAACACCGATTGGGGTCTCCGCAGGATTGCTCAATATGCGTCCAGGGATATCTGCTGTGATTAAAAAAGCACCACCGAGCAAGAAGCTCAACGGCAACACAACCCGATATGACGCTCCGACAAGAAGTCGCACTGCGTGCGGAACAATAATGCCAACAAAACCAATCAGACCGCTCACCGCAACGACAGCGGCAGTTCCTAATGTTGCGAACAAAACAACGACAAGACGAATACGGTTCACGTGTGCGCCAAGGGCCGTTGCTTCATCGTCGCCAACTCGCAATACATCTAAAAGACGTCGGTGAAACAGAAGCACCGTTGTGCTTAACGCAACATACGGGAGTACGAGGCGAACATCTGTCCAAGTCGCCGTTGATAATCGACCCAGTATCCATGAGTACACCTCACGCATCACGTCAGTGTGGCGCTGAAGCAAAAATGCTTGCATTGCTGTCACAAGCGATGTCACCGCGACTCCTGCAAGAACCAATGTTGTCGAAGATCTTTCGCCACCAAACGCAGTGCCCACGACGTAGGTCACCAACACGGCCGCAAGACCACACCCAAATGCCGCTAACGGCAGTGGATCAATTAACCATGTAGAACTTCCGGCGCGGTTAATTGTAAAAACAAATGTTGCTCCGAGGCCAGCACCAGCAGCAACGCCAAGCAGATACGGATCAACGAGTGGATTGCGAAAAACTCCCTGATAACTCGCTCCTGCGATCGAAAGCGTGCATCCCACGAGCCCTGCTAACACCACCCTTGGCATGCGCACAAGCCAAATAATATTCCACTCTGATTCTGAGACCCCACTATGAACCGTGAGCAAAGGCAAACGATTCAGTAATTCAAGTGGCACGCGCCACCATGTGGGGCCAGCAGGCCCAATCATGGCGCCACCGAGCAATGCAAGCACAAGCATCGCCACCGCGGTGGGGATCCACCACGGTGACGACACTCGGACTTGACTGGAGTTCATCACGTAGTTACTTGAGAGCCTTTACTGCATCTGCAAATTGCTTCACAAGGTCAACAATACGTGGTCCCCATCGCGATGAAATATCATCGTCTAGTTCAATCACTGCGTTATTTTTTACTGCCGCAATTGAAGACCAGCCTGGACGTGCGGCCACTGTTGCAGCAGTTTGAGCGCAACACTTTGTATCAGCCAAGAAAATAATTCCGGGATTGGCCTTGATTAAAGCTTCGGCGTTGAGTTGTGGGTAGTCATTGCCGGCTTCAACACCATCAGCAATATTGGTCAACCCAAGCGATGACAGCAGGCTTCCGATAAATGTCTTTGACGTCACGCTGTAATACGTGTTGTCAAGTTCATAAAAGTATGTAGTTCCGGCAGGTGCCTTCACTCCATCAATTGCTGTACTTATGCCGTCTTTCATACTTGTCACAAGTTGTGATGCTTCGTCACTGTGTCCTGTTGCTGCACCTAGTTGTGTGATCTGTGCATATGCATCATCAATTGTTGCTGGGGCTGCGCCCACCCATACTTTGATGTCCAGAGCGTTTAGTCGCTCTGTTACCGACGCCATGTCGTTAGAGATAATGACAAGGTCTGGCGTGTATGCCGCAATCGCTTCGATATTTGGTTCAAATGCATTTAACTTTGTGCCTAGTGCCACTGCATCTGCTGGATAGTTGCTGTATTCGTCAACTGCAATGACTTGTTTGCCTGCCCCAATTGCATACAGCATTTCAGTTGCCGTTGCCGACAAACTCACAATGCGTTGCGGTGCTTCAACCGCCACGGTGGTGTCAACGGCAACTGTGGTGTCAGATGAACTCGACGAACCACATGCCGTTATCAGGGTGAATGATGCAATAGCTAGTGCTACTACTCGTACCGAAGTACGTAATTGCTTTTTCATAGTTTTCTTCCTCCGAAGATGACTGGAGAAAGAAGAGTCGGGAGAGGAGTTCGGCAACGCCGTACTCCGCGGACCGCCCTTCCTTCGAGGGTTGGTATTCGCGTACAAATCAGGCGACCGGACTTGTCTGCTGCGGATCTTGAATCCGAGGCAGCTTCACCGTTGCGGGACAGTGCCGGAGTTAAACCGGACTTCGCTGTTTTTTGCACATCACGACTATTGCCGCGACAATGTCACCGTAGCAGAATTCTTAGCGAAGAAGAAGTTTCGAGAGGCGCTCCATGCCATCGGCAAGATCGGCATCTCCCAGGGCAAATGAGAATCGTGCATACCCCGGAAGCCCAAAAGCTTCACCTGGTACACATGCGATCTGAATCTCCGTCAGCAGAAAATCAGCCAACTCCATTGTGGTGCGAGATGTGTGGCCACCGATGTCTTTTCCTAAGAGCCCAGAAAAATTAGGGAAGCAATAGAAAGCTCCTTGTGGCTCCATGCATGTCACGCCTGACATTGTGCTCAACATCTGGTGCATCGTTTTACCGCGACGTGCAAAAGCCTCACGCATCATCGCAACAGCCGAAAGATCTCCGCTGACTGCGGCGAGTGCCGCGACTTGCGCAACGTTGCCCACGTTTGATGTGGCGTGTGACTGAAAGTTTGTACTTGCTTTGATGACATCTTTTGGACCAATCATCCAACCAACGCGCCATCCGGTCATTGCGTATGTCTTTGCCACACCGTTGACAATGATGCACTGATCGACAAGATCGGGCACGAGTGTTGGCATTGATGTAAACGTGTGTGGTCCGTAGGTGAGATGTTCATAGATCTCATCAGTGATAACCCACACGCCATGTTTTAGGGCCCACTCCCCGATGGCAATAACTTCTTCAGGCGGATACACCGCACCACTTGGGTTGTCGGGCGAAACAAACAGCAGCACCTTGGTGCGCGCAGTGCGCGCTTTCTCAAGTTGTTCGACAGTCACACGAAAATCTGTTTCTTCTGTGGTGTCAACAATCACCGGAACACCACCAGCCAAGGTGATGGCTTCTGGATATGTCGTCCAATACGGAGCAGGACAAATCACTTCGTCACCTGGATCACATAACGCAGCAAACGCGGTGAACACGGCGTGCTTTCCGCCATTTGTCACCAACACTTGATCTGCAGTGCACGACAATGCACTGTCTCGCAAAGTTTTATCTGCGATGGCTTGTCGCAATTCTGGCAAACCTGCTGCTGGCGTGTATCTGTGATACTTCACATCCCGGCATGCCTTCACTGCTGCTTCAACAATGTGCTCAGGTGTGGGGAAATCGGGTTCACCGGCGCCAAAGCCGATCACATTGTGTCCTTGTGCTTTCATTGCCTTGGCTTTTGCATCGACTGCCAGGGTGGCAGACTCGGCAATTGCTGCAAGTCGTGCTGATACGCGTTGAGTTTGAGGAGTCACAGGTGCCATGATTACACAGTGAGCCAAACCTCCCCTAATACATTCCAGATTCCTTCAGAACTCTTGCCCCGAGATGGCCGTTTTGGCTGTGGTCCCTCCAAGGTACGACCCGAACAAATAGAGGCAATCCAAAAGCGCGCCAACACGGTGATGGGCACATCTCATCGTCAGGCTCCAGTAAAAAACATCGTCGGCTCAGTGCGATCTGGACTAACACAACTGTTCTCCCTTCCTGACGGGTGGGAAATCTTGCTCGGAAATGGTGGCTCCACAGTATTTTGGGACGTCGCAACATTTGGACTCGTACAACAGCGCAGCCAGCACTTGGTGTTTGGAGAGTTCTCTTCTAAGTTCGCCGAGGCAACACTTGCAGCGCCGCATCTCAGTGACCCAGTTGTCATTTCTTCAGACCCCGGTACTCATCCTGTGGCTCTGCCTGACGCAAGTTGCGATGTCTACGCACTCACCCATAATGAAACATCCACTGGAGTTGCAATGAAACTCAGTCGACCGCGCGCTGATGGATTGGTTGTCGTTGATGCAACATCTGCTGCCGGTGGACTTCTTTGGAATCCTGTCGATGTTGATGTGTACTATTTCGCTCCACAAAAAAGTTTTGCATCTGACGGTGGTCTATGGTTGGCAGCATGTTCACCAGCAGCGATCGAACGCATTCGTCAGATCAAGGCAACCAAGCGCTGGATACCGGCATCACTTGACATCAGCATCGCCCTTGACAACAGTGTGGCGAATCAGACCTACAACACTCCAGCACTTGCAACTCTCATCATGCTTGACGAGCAAGTGCAATGGATGCTTAATAATGGTGGTCTCGCGTGGGCGGCAGGTCGCAGTTCTGAATCTGCTGGCATCTTGTATGACTGGGCGCAATCTCGACCATGGGCGACACCCTTTGTTAGCGATATCGCACAACGCTCTCACGTCGTTGGCACCATTGACCTTGAAGGCGTTGACGCCAATCAGGTGTCCGCAATCCTGCGCAGTAATGGTGTCGTTGACACTGACAGTTATCGCAAATTAGGTCGCAATCAACTGCGAGTGGGCATGTTCCCTGCCGTTGACCCAAGCGATGTTGCACAATTAACACGCTGCATTGATGTAGTAGTCGAGCATCTCACTGCCTAGCATTGATAGCGATGAGTTTTCGCGTTGATGAAGTTCTTGAGACATATTGGGACGATATTGCTCCATTGCGTAACCCCGTATTGCTCGTTGCTCTGCGCGGACTCTTTGACATTGGTGGTGTTGCCACATCGGCGCTTGACTGGATGCTCAAAGAACGTGACGCCATCACAGTTGCGGGTATCGATCCTGATCCATTTTTTGACTTCACTCAAGAACGTCCCGAGGTATATCTAGACGAAGACGGCGAACGCTGTATTCGATGGCCAGAAAACGAGTTTTTTATTATCCGCTATCCAGAAGGCGCCCGAGATCTGGTCGTACTCAACGGATCTGAACCACACTTTGCGTGGTCAACGTTTGCAGATTGCATTGTGAATGTATGTCAAGGACTGGGCTGCAATCTGGTTGTCAGTCTTGGTGCCGCAGCCGAACAAGTGCCCCACACACGCGTGCCTTTTGTTGTCGGCAGCACAACGAATAACGATCTTGCACAACGACTTGCGCTCAGCAAGCCCCAGTACCAAGGCCCCACCGGAATGGCGGGCGTTCTGCTCGAAACACTTGATCGTGCCCGCATCCCGAGCGTGAGTTTGCGCGTGGGTGTTCCGCATTATTTAATGGCGGCCCAACACCCCAAAAGTGCGGCAGCACTCTTGCAACACCTGCAACACGTTCTGGGAATCCCCACCGATCACACAAATCTCATCGAAGAAATCAACCGCTGGCAAGAACTACACAACGAAGCCGTTGAGGGCGATGCGCAAGCAACAGACTATTTGCGCATGCTCGAGACACGCCATGACCAACTCATGCAAGACACAATCGCCACAGGTGACGACCTGGCTGCTGAACTTGAAGAATTCCTGAGTCAACAAGACCCAGACGACCAAGGGCCTAGTAACTAGCGAATTGCAGCAAAGCCCAAATCCAGGTCAGCCAAAATGTCTTCGATGTTTTCAAGACCAACAGACAGACGCACCAAGCCCGGAACAACGCCAGATGACAATTGCTCTTCAGGAGTGAGTTGACTATGAGTTGTGCTTGCTGGCTGAATCACCAAACTGCGCACATCACCAATATTGGCAACGTGGCTATGCAACTTGAGTGCTTCAACAAACTTTTGTCCGTCAGCGAGTCCGCCTTTTAAGACGAATGCAATAACTGAACCAAAGCCCTTGCCGGCAAAATACTTCTTGCCACGTTCGTGCCACGGACTGCTTGGCAATCCTGCATAGTTAATGCTTTCAACAGCACCTTGTTTTTGCAAGTACGCCACAACTTTGTCGGTGTTGCTCCAATGGCGATCCATGCGCAATGACAACGTTTCGAGTCCTTGCAAAATCTGCCACGCGTTGAACGGACTAATCGCCATACCGAGGTCGCGCAACATTTGCACACGAGCCTTGATGATGTAACTACCAGCACCAAGTGCAGGCCAATATGCAAGACCGTGATAGCTCGGATCTGGTTCTGTCATGTTCGGGAAACGACCGCTTGCACCAAAGTCAAACTTGCCACCGTCAATGATTGCGCCACCGATTGATGTTCCGTGACCTCCGATGAACTTGGTGAGTGAATGCACCACAATGTCTGCACCCCACTCGATCGGGCGAACTCCGTACGGAGTAGGAACTGTGTTGTCGATCATCAACGGCACACCCACATCATGGGCAACCTTGGAAACACCTTCTATATCAAACACATCGTTCTTTGGATTTGCGAGAACTTCACCAAAGAATGCTTTGGTATTTGGGCGCACTGCGCTCTTCCACTCTTCGAGATTGTGCGGATCATTTACGAACGTCACTTCGATTCCCATTTTTGGCAATGTGTAGTGCAACAAGTTGTATGTGCCGCCGTATAGCGACGGTGACGCCACAAGATGACTTCCGGCTTCTGCCAGTGTCAAAATTGCAAGTGACTCAGCACTTTGTCCGCTTGCAACAACCAATGCACCAGGCAAGCCCACTGCAGTTGCGGTGCCACCTTCAAGTGACGACAAGCGTGCTTCAAGAACTCCTTGAGTTGGGTTCATAATGCGGGTGTAGATGTTTCCGATTTCGGCGAGTGCAAATAAGTTCTGTGCATGTGTGGCGTCACGGAACTGATAGCTCGTGGTCTGATAGATCGGAAGTGCGCGAGCCCCTGTGGTGGGGTCAGGCTCTTGGCCGGCATGAATCTGGCGGGTGTCAAAACCCCATGTGTCTTGTGTCATCAGGGCAACCTATCGGCATAATCCCGACCCAACAAGTCAGATTTAGAAAAATCCCTCAAACCCTGTACCTGTTGGGTTTGGGGGGCCTACGTCCCCTGACCCCATTGCCCAAACTCATTATTGCCCCAGCACCGCACCCCGACGCTGGTGAGAACCGCACATGTATGAGTGCCACCAGTTGTCACGACGATGGCTGATTCTGGCGTGCCACCAGTGGCCGCAATCACGGTGACAGGCGATCGCGCGTCATTGGTATTGCCCGTGCCAAGTGCGCCATAAAAGTTGTATCCCCAACACCGTAAGCCACCACTTTGTATTCGTGCGCATGTATGTGATGTTGCACTCGCAACGTGGGTGCTGATCACTGCAATGCCATCGAGACTCACCACAATCGTCGGAGTTATTTTCTTTATGACAGAACTATTGATACCGAGTTGACCACTCCTGTTGTCGCCCCAGCACCACACCGCACCATTTACAAGCACTGCGCATGTATGCAAGTACCCGGCACTGACGCTGGCGACAGCAGTTGACATTTCAGTTGTCACCACAGAAGCAGGTGTATTGACCTGAGCAGTGGCTGCGTTAATGCCAAGTTGACCACTGGTGTTGCGGCCCCAACACATGGCAGCACCTGACTGCAGTACTGCGCACGTATGCAAGTATCCGGCACTGACTTGTGTGGCGCGTAGCGTGAGTCCGTCAATAGTGCTCGTCGCTATTGGCACATTGCTGTTAGTCGTGGAGTTGTCTCCGAGTTGGGCTGTTTCATTACTGCCCCAACAATTTATGGCACCCGTTGACAACACGGCACATGTTTGACCAGCACCAGCGCTCACTTGAGTAGCCACATTGCTGACACCGTCAAGACCAGATACTGCAACAGGCACATTGCTGTTAACGATCGTGGCATTACCCAACTGACCAGTTGCATTGAGTCCCCAACACCACACTGCACCACCAACTAACAATGCACACGAATGTGCTTCTCCGGCGCTGACGGCAGTTGCATGCACATTGACGCCGTCAAGACCAGTCACCCGAACCGGAACATTGCTGTTGGTGAACGTGGCGTTGCCTAATTGACCACTTGTATTGTCACCCCAGCAATTGACGGCACCACCCGTGACGAGCGCACACGAATGATTGCCACC
>BJGC01000004.1:92273-94615 GCA_014190235.1 Actinomycetes bacterium
GCGATCGTGCTGGTGGTTGTCGTTGTTGTTGCCGTATCGGGAGGAGTGGCGTCAACAGGCACTGTTCCGGTCGTTGAGTCGACCGGACTCGGCACGCCCACGAGTGTGGGGATCTCGGCCGACACAGGCAACGCCAATGTGCCCACCCAGACCTTGGTGGTTTGTTTTGATGCACACACCCACAACACGCCAGATTTCTTGCGAGTGGTGCCCAGCCGTTTGCACTTGACTGGCTTTGCTTTTGACTTTGTCTTGGCAATAGAAAACCAGCGGTTACCTACCCGTGTTCCAGCGCACACAACTTTTTGGCGCGACAAAGTGGCAACTTGACCTGGTTTTTTACAGGCTGATCCCGCAACTACAACGCCATTGCGCACCGCACCATCAGAACGTGACGACGTAGAACCACACGCCGACAAGATGCAAGCCGCGAGCACAAGTATCGCTGCAGATTTTTTCCAAGACATCCGACCCCCATCGCATTCTTGTCATCACCATAGCGAGCGATGTTTGTGGATGCTGGTCAGCCCCCGGAGGCTTCGGACACCTTTTGTTTTCCGGCGGAGATCCACGGCATCATCGAGCGCAATTGCTTGCCCACTGCTTCGATTGGGTGCTCTGCCCCCGCCTTGCGCATTGCGTTGAACTTAACTCGACCGCTCTCGCTCTCTTTGATCCACTCACGAGCAAACTTGCCGCTCTGGATCTCTTTCAAGATCTTTTGCATTTGCTTCTTGGTGGCTTCGGTGACAATGCGTGGTCCACGTGAGACGTCGCCGTATTCGGCAGTGTCGCTAATGCTGTAACGCATCCCCGCGATGCCTTCTTCGTACATCAAGTCCACGATGAGTTTGACTTCGTGCAAGCACTCGAAATACGCCATTTCTGGTTGGTATCCGGCTTCAACGAGAGTGTCGAACCCAGCCTGAACCAATGATGTGAGTCCACCGCACAGAACAACTTGCTCACCAAACAAATCGGTTTCGGTTTCTTCTGTGAAGGTTGTCTCGATCACACCTGCGCGTGCTCCACCAATGGCTTCTGCGTATGACAGCGCCAAGTCTTTTGCTTTGCCAGTCGCATCTTGTTCGACTGCAATCAGACATGGTACGCCGCCACCTTCTGTATATGTACGACGCACTAAGTGACCCGGTCCCTTTGGTGCAATCATGATGACATCAACACCAGCAGGCACTTTGATGCGCTTGAAACGAATATTGAAACCGTGTGCAAATGCCAATGCTTTGCCGGGCTTCATGTAGCGCCTGATATGTGCTGCATACGTTGCTTTTTGCTCGGTGTCTGGCATGGTGAGCATGATGACATCAGCCCACTTTGATGCATCAGCGATGCTCTTGACTGTGAGGCCAGCAGCAGTTGCCTTAGCAGCAGACGATGAGCCCTCGCGTAATCCGACAACCACTTGCACGCCACTCTCTTTGAGGTTCAGTGCATGAGCATGACCTTGTGAGCCGTATCCGATGATGGCGACTTTACGTCCACGGATAATCGAAGGATCTGCATCTTTTTCGTAGTACATCTTTGCTGCCATTAGTTGGCCTTTCCTTTTGTGGCACGCGAACGTGCCTCTCGGTCTAATTTGGGTAACGCCACTCGACCAGTGCGTTGAATTTCTACGATGCCGTAGCCGCGCAGTAATTCTTCACAATCATCGAGTTTGTCTGGGCTGCCGTCAAGAGAAAGAGTCAGGGAATCAGTTCCGACTGCCAAAATCTTTCCCTCAAATACATTAACCAGTTCCAGAATTTGTCCTCGGGCTTCGCCCGCTGCACGCACGGTGCACATCATGAGTTCGCGCTCAACAGACTTGCGCGGATCAAGTTCTGTAATGCGCACAACTTCGATGAGTTTGAATAATTGCTTCACCACTTGTTCGAGGGGTGTTGATTCAACGTCAACCACAATTGTGATGCGGCTGAAATCGGGGTCTTCTGTTGGTGCGACAGCCAGTGAAAAGATGTTGTAACCCCGACGAGCGAAAAGCCCGGCAACGCGCGCTAACACGCCGGGACGGTTCTGCACGAGCACCGACAAGATGTGGTGCTGATGCGAATCACCATATGGGTTATTTGGATTCATAGCGGTCATCGCAAAAACTCTCTGAGACTGTTCTGGCTCGGCTGAATAAGTAGGTCGTCGTTTCCGGCACCGGCAGGAACCATCGGGAAAACTTTTTCCATTTGCTCAACACGAAACTCCACGACAACTGAGCGGTCGTTAATGCTGTTGGCTTTGTCAATGGCGTTTTCTACTTCTTCTTCGGCTTCAACGCGAATACCGACGCAGCCCATTGCTTCTGCCCACTTGACATAGTCCGGAAC
>BJGC01000004.1:95288-109968 GCA_014190235.1 Actinomycetes bacterium
CCGAGCGCAATCAGCAGATCGCTTTTTTGCATGGCGGTGATTGCTGTTGCGTTGCCGTGCATTCCGGGCATTCCCAAACACAACGGATGATCGTCAGGGAAAGCTCCGCGCGCCATCAGTGTTGTGACGACTGGAATCTGAGTGAGTTCGGCAAGTTCACGAACGATTTCAGCAGCGCGAGCCTTGAGAACACCGCCACCCAAATACAAAATAGGGCGTTCGGCAGCAAGGATCATCTTGGCTGCTTCTTTGATCATTCGCGGATGACCTTTTGTCGTTGGCTTGTATCCCGGAAGCGAATCAGCAACTTCGTCGTCGCTTGGCCAGTTCCATGTCATGGAGTTTTGCAAGACATCTTTTGGTACGTCAATCAACACTGGACCAGGACGACCTGTTGTCGCAACATGAAAGGCTTGACGAACCGCCATTGGAATATCTTCTGCACGCATGACTAGTTCGTTGTGCTTTGTCACGCTGCGTGTGATTCCGACTGTGTCACACTCTTGAAACGCATCGGTACCAATTGCAGTTGTCGGAACCTGACCAGTGATAACAACCAACGGAATCGAGTCCATATACGCATCGCACAGCGGCGTCACCATGTTGGTAGCGGCCGGACCACTCGTCACCATTGCAACTCCTGGTCGCCCAGTGACATGCGCGTACCCTTCGGCCATGTGGCCGGCGCCTTGTTCGTGGCGCACCAAGATGTGTCGAATGCTGGATTTCAGCAATGGATCGTAAGCCGGCAGGATGCAACCACCGGGTAGACCAAACATCACGTCCACTTGCTCTTTTTCCAGCGAACGAATGAGTGCTTCGGCTCCGGTGAGTGTCTCTTTTTGTGACATTGGGTGTCTCCTTGTGGGTCTCTAGTGTGGTGGGTTAATGGGTCAAAACGTGGCTGAGAAATAAAAAAACCTCCCAAATGGGAGGTTTTTAGCGCGTTCGGCGATGGCCGACGCGCTACACGACTACTACTACAGATTCTGTGGCGAGAAATAATGAACTCATCCCTTGAAGTCTGCCACACATAGGGGCTGTCCGCAACCCCCAATTTTCAGAACAATCCTGAGCCACCAGCCTTTGCCTCTATCCTGAAGGCGACTTCCTTTATCCTGAAGGAGTCCTCCTTTAACCTGAGGGAGACCTCGGCCATGCTGGCGCGGCCTGCACGAGCTGTTACAACCGAAAGAACTCTCATCATGAACTCACCTCACACTGTTGCTCCCGCCACTGGCACATTGGGGGTTCTCACAGTTGGTCTTGGCGCCGTCGCCACAACTCTGATTGCCGGCGTCGAACTCGCCAAACGCGGCCAAGGTTTGCCGATCGGCTCAATGACGCAGATGGGAACAATCCGCCTCGGCAAGCGCACAGATAATCGCAGTCCGCTTGTGAAAGATTTTGTTCCCCTCGCTCGCCTTGAAGACATCGTCTGGGGAGCATGGGACGTGTTTCCAGATGACGCATACGTCGCTGCTTCGCGTGCAGGCGTACTCGAGCAAGGAAAGCATCTCGAATCAATCTCAGAAGCATTGCGCGACATTCGTCCCATGACCGCAGCGTTTGAACGCAAGTACGCCCGCAATCTGACCGGCGAACATACCAAGGGTGATATCAGCAAGCGTGACATGCTCAACGCGATTCGCGCAGACATCAATCGTTTCCGTGACGAGAAAAAAGTTGATCGTCTCGTCATGATCTGGTGTGCAAGCACTGAGATTTTTATTGAGCCCGGACCACAGCACATGACGCTTGAATCATTCAATGCTGCAATTGATGCAAACGACGAGATGATCTCGCCAGCAATGCTCTATGCGTATGCATCAATTCTTGAAAATGTTCCGTTCGCGAACGGTGCACCCAACCTTGCGGTTGACACACCTGCATTGCGCCAATTAGCAACTGATATGAATGTGCCAATCAGCGGTAAAGACTTCAAAACAGGTCAGACACTCATGAAAACAGTGCTCGCACCAATGCTTAAAGCGCGTCAACTTGGTTTGGCTGGTTGGTACAGCACCAACATCTTGGGCAACCGTGACGGAGAAGTACTTGATGCTCCCGAGAACTTCAAGACAAAAGAAGAATCAAAACTTGGCGTACTTGAAGACATTCTTGAGCCATCCAAGAACCCAGATCTTTACGGTAATGTCTTTCACAAAGTAAGCATCAATTACTACCCACCGCGTGGTGACAACAAAGAGGGCTGGGACAACATTGACATCTTTGGATGGCTGAACTATCCAATGCAGATCAAGGTCGACTTCTTGTGCCGTGACAGCATTCTCGCTGCGCCGCTGGCGCTCGACTTAGTGCTCTACAGCGACCTTGCCCAACGCGCTGGTCTTGGCGGAATTCAAGAGTGGTTGTCTTTTTATTACAAGAGTCCGCAGGTCGCCCCTGGTTTGTATCCAGAACACGATCTCTTTATTCAATTGACCAAACTCAAGAACACACTGCGATGGATCATGGGCGAAGACCAAATCACTCATTTGGGTCGCGAATACTACGACGAAGGCTGATGTGCCAGATTCCGTGAGCATGTCTCGCGTCAACTTGCAACCCATGCTCTATGACTTGGCGTGCGTTCTTGTCATGGTTGTCATTGGCACACGAAATCATGACCAAGACACCGGTGTGACTGGAGTCTTGGGAGTTGCTTCCCCGTTCTGGATTGCCGTGGTGATTGCATGGATCGTGCTTCGTGCGCATCGATCACCGCGCGCAATGTCTACTGGTGCTGCTGTCTGGGCCATCAGTGTGTGCGGAGGAATGTTGTTGCGACATTTCGTCTGGGATCGCGGCACTGCCGGCGCCTTTATTGTGGTGGCTACAATATTTTTAGGTGCGACTATGTTGGGTTGGCGCGCAATCACAAATCGCTAGTGCGAGCTGCTGCACTACTACTAGAGGGAGTCAAAGCACATGGAACTATTTGACCATGACAAGGTTGCCAATGTGGCTGGATACGTCACATTGATTCACCGACAGCAATACCGAAAGTCCCTCGATAATAGTAAAACTCCATACATTGCGCACCTCTACGATGTTGCCAGCATTCTGATATCTGCTGGAGCTGGTTCGGATGAAGTCTGTGCGGGTCTTTTACATGATGCAATCGAAGATCAAGGCGGAAATCCTCAGGCAGAAAATATCAGCCGGATGTTCGGATCTGATGTTCGGACATTGGTAGAGGGATGCACTGACTCCACCAGTACTGACCCCGACAAGAAACTTCCGTGGGAACAAAGAAAAGAAGCCTACATTAAGCATTTTGAAACCGCTTCAGACTCTGTTCGCAGAGTGTCATGTGCCGACAAGATCAGCAATATGCGAGCAATTATCGCCGATCTTGAAAAAACTGGTAACAACACTTGGAATCTTTTTTGCCGAAGCATTGAACACGATGGAAAGAAAAATACCCTGCCACTGGACGAGCGCCGCAAAAAAGTATTGTGGTATCACGACGGAATCGGCAAGGTAGTTGATGATAACAGTGCAACTATCGGCAAACTTGCAGACCTATACACCTCAACCCTAGGGCAATTGCATATTGCCGCAGAAACCTACACTCAGTAGCGCGAGTTTTTATCGCTTGGTCCTCTAAACCGCATCGGCGGATCTAGTTCAACTGCTTTTCCACGTTTGTACGTGTCAGAAGGACGACCTCGAGTTCCGCCAGATGGCGTGAGTGATCCGGCTTCGACAAACTCGACTAGTCCCTTTGTTTCAGCAACTTTGCGACGAAAGTTTGCTGAATCAATTTCCCACCCAAGAATTGTCTCGTAAACATTTCGTAGTTCACTTAATGAAAAGCCTTTCCGATTACAAAAAGACGTAGCAGCTGACGTCTCTTCAATTAGCTTGATCGCTTTTTTATAGGCTGTTCTCACAATTTTGTTATGGTCAAATTCAAGTTTCAGTTTTCCGGACAAAATGCGCTGCACGGGTACGAGTTCTGCCGTTGCAGCATCAGACCCAGCACTGAGGACATCAATGATTGGCAATAGCGCCACATAGGCGATGGTTACGTATCTGCCACGAGGGTCACGGTCAGGGTCACCAAATGCGCGTCCTTGGTGCAACTGGTCGGCCTCAACTTTGATTCCAGTTTCTTCGAACAATTCACGCATCGCTGCCCGACGAAGCGACTCATTGGGCTTCACGATTCCGCCGGGCAAAGCCAGCACTCCAGTTTTGGCGGTCTCGCGATGCACGACAACTGTTTTGAGTTCTTTGTTTTCAATGGTCATAGCCACGATGTCCACAGCGACATAGAAAGGTACTGGTTTCGTTGCCACACCCAGACTATAGAGTATGAAGTACATCTAAATCCAGTTCGTCACCATATTGACGACAAGAAAGGCAAATTATGACTAAACCCCGTCCACAACTTTCCCGTCCACAACTCCATCGAGCCGCAGGAGCGTTTCTCGCCGCCGCTATCGCTGATGCCATGGGGGCAATTTTTGAATTTCAAGAAGGCGGATTATTTGACCGCGCCTTTCCTACGTGGGTTTTAACAGGCCACGGCGAAATGCGCGGGGGCGGTTCACTTGCTCCCGGAGAATTCACAGACGACACGCAGATGGCGCTTGCGCTTGCTTTGTCTTTGATTAATTGTGGCGAATTTACTAGCGACGATGTGTGGTTGCGTTGGCAGGCATGGGCATCTGATGCCAGAGATGTCGGAATCATTACTCGAAATGCACTTGGTAACAGCGGTCACGTTGGTGCCGCACAGGATGCACATGACTCCATCGGACAAAGTGCGGGTAACGGCGCACTTATGCGCGTCACACCTCTCGCGTTGTGGTGTGCAGATTGGTCTGTCCAAGATCTCATGGCACTTGCCGTCGAGCAGTCAGCGCTTACGCATTTTGATCCAGCCGCTGGTTGGGGTGCTGCAATCAGTGCCGAACTAATCCGGCGTGGCATTCATGGTGCACATCCCATTGATGAAATCGACGATGTGTTGTCGTATGTTCCCCAGCCTTACCGCGATCAATTCGCAGCCGTGCTCGGTGCAGACTTTGATCCACATACTTACCAAGGGCCATCAAACGGCTCCGTCTGGATCTGTCTCGCCCAAGCCATCTGGGCAGTGCGTCATTCCGATTCATTGCCCGACACACTGCGCAACGCCATCAACTTAGGAGGCGATACCGACACGGTGGCATGTGTTGCGGGTGGTCTGGCTGGATCACTTTATGGTATTCAGGCGATTCCATCCCGATGGCTCGCCCATGTCAATGGCAGCCTGCGTCTTCCAGATGACACAGTTGCTTTCTTTGACTCCGCACACCTGCAAGATATTGCCCGTCAATTAGTCGGCCGTCATGCGGCGACCATGAGCTATGTCGAAACAGCAGCAGGTCCCCAAGAGGTCGCGCCAAATGTATTCGCAGCAAATCTCGCCGGTGCAGCCACAGCACCTACCGATTGGGCAATATTGTCGTTTTGTCGCACAAAAGATCGTTTCAAGAATCACATCAATCGTCGCGAGTCCTACATCATCGACGAGAGCGGTGATCACAACTCCGACATTATGAGTGTTGTCACCGACGCAATTGACACCATTAATGCATTTCTTGCAGCAGGTACTCCTGTCGTCGTACATTGCCACGGTGGCCGCAGTCGCACTGGTCTCATTCTCAAGGCATGGGCAATGCGCCAATACGGCTACTCCGAGCGCCAAGCCCATACGTGGCTGCAGGACTCGTGGTCGGTATACGAGGACTACAACACCAGTTTCAAAGAGTTTCTTCGAACAGAATGGGAATAAAATCTATGTGCATGACAGCAACATGCCAGCACCCGGAGATAAATGCCCGTATTGCACATGGCTATCGAATCGCACTACCTAGTTAGTCCTTAAGCATTGCGAACAAGACCGATAGGTCGGCCCATTGGGATGCCATGGTGATAATGATTGAAAACAGTTCGCTAATAGCTGTTGTGGCGATGTCAGTGACTAAGAAAATTGAGTCACCGTTCATCACATATTTTTGGCCTAGACGTGCTTCGTTGAAATTATTGATTTCTTGCAGTGTCGCCAAATTGTTTGACACGCCGCTTGCCACGCACATGGTTACTCGTATGTAGTCATCGTGGCCTCTTTTGTCAGGGATAATAACGATCTCCATCTGTGTGGACTCGTATGTAATGTGCACTATTGGATGCGCAGATTCGGTATGCCACTCTTTTACCTCTAGGTCAAGAAGTTTGAGTTCGTTCTCGATCTGCTCACGAACAAGTGCGACACATTCACGCTCGAGGGTCACGGAGAAACCAATTTCTGAGTTATACACGGCAAGATGAGTTGGATTGGTTGACGACAGCGTCATTATCCAATCTTCCTGCGAGAAATTTTCAGTTAATCCGTGACCCAAGACGTAGGCGTCACACTCAAACTTGAGATGGGGTGTTGCATTAATCGCAAACACAAGAGTATTGGCGCGACCTCCGTAGCGCGACCAGTCCATTGTGCAGGTCATTTTTTTATCGCCGACCTCGATAACGACAAACGGAGCAAGAAAATTTGGATACTCGTCTTTGTCAACTGGTCCAGGCCAATCATTAATCAGTTCGCCCAATCGACGCGCTTGCATTGAATTTAAACTGATCCTGATGTCTCCGTCGTTACCAAACTCAAGATCAGATGGCTTCCATTCAGCAGGGATATCGCCATGAACTTCTTCTGCTCCTGAACTTACAATGCACACTTTTTGGTCTGGTGACACCTTGAGAGTGCACATGTTTGATTCGATCACTAGCCCTGCAACATGGCGCAGAAATACTGGAGCAAAGGGCATCAACAGATCGAACGGACTGCCGTCAAGGACAGCGTTGCCCCACACTGTTGTGTTGCGTTCTTTTGCGCACCACGTGCGCTCACCGTCACGGATGCTTAACCACACAACTTCTCCGGCGGTCTCTAAGCGCCGCGAGACTTGTTTGACAAAATCAAATCGCTCAATGTCGTCTTTTGTGAGTTCGATGCTCCAGCCGCTGGGCGGCAGTTGAATCTGAGCCAGGGTCATCAGTCGGCCTTTAAGTGATATTTGTAGGTTGATACATCTGCTGGCAATGAGTTTGCAGCGTCTGATGCTTGATATGGCGCTTTATGCGCGCGACCAGATTTTGATTCTTCACGCTGTGCGTTGATCGTAGTGAGAATCGAAACCAATTTTTGTGCATCGGGAATTGGCATTGCAGGAAAGACAATGATGGGCTCGAGGGATTCGTTCGATGCGGTGCAGTCGACCCATGCGCCATCGCTGCTAGATGGGCACTGACCTAAGAGCTGCGTCAGCAGGAGATTGAGGTCTTGGGTAATGGGGGAATCAAATGGTTCGGAAGATGGGTGTGTCATGAGGTGGCTCCTATATTTTGTGACTAGTAGATTGTGATGGTGCACCAAGGGTGCGGAATAAAACGAACGCACTGAGAGATCAGTTGGTTCTTTGCATTGGCTCTAGCCGTAGAAGCACACGCTCTCCCCTCGTAAATCAGTGACTCCCCTCGCAGGAGATCAGAGTCCCCGCACTATGACATGGGGGTGTCGCAGGGTTGCGCCTCAAGCCCGAGACGGAGTCCTCGAAGTCAGAGGATGATATTGGTGATCGCGCCAGTTTCGGCACCCTGCACCAATTTGGCGTATTTTGCCAATACTCCGCTGGTATAGCGAGGAGCATTTGGGGTCCAGCCCTTGCGGCGCTTTTTAAGTTCTTTGTCTGAGACCAAAAGGTTCAATTGCTTGCTGGGCACGTCGACGCGCACAATGTCGCCATCTCGAACAAAGGCAATCGGTCCGCCGTCCACAGCCTCTGGAGCCACATGTCCAATACAGAATCCCCATGTGCCGCCACTAAAGCGACCATCGGTGATGAGTGCGCAGTCGGCCCCACGGCCAGCGCCCTTGAGCGCGCCCGTGATGGCCAGCATCTCGCGCATGCCGGGACCTCCCTTTGGCCCCTCGTAGCGAATCACGATCACTGTGCCCGGCTTGATACTGCCGTCCATGACTGCAGCCATCGCGCCATCTTCACCATCGAACACGCGCGCAGGGCCTTCGAAGACCATCTGATCTTTTGACAGACCCGCCACCTTGACCACCGACCCATTGGGCGCAAGTGATCCGGTCAACACATTGATGCCGCCCTCTGCATGAATGGGATTGCTTAATGAATGCACGACTTCGCCATCTGGATCTGGTGGATTGATGTCGGCCAAGTTTTGAGCCATTGTCTTGCCAGTGCATGTCAAGACGTCGCCGTGCAACAGCCCTGCATCAAGTAGGTGCTTGAGAACCACTGGAACACCACCGATGCGATGAACATCTGTCATGTGATATTTGCCGCCAGGTTTTGTGTCGGCGATATGCGGAACGCGTGCAGCAACACGATTGAAGTCATCGAGGCTGAGCGAAACTTCTGCTTCGTTTGCAATTGCAAGTAGGTGCAGCACAGCGTTAGTGCTTCCGCCAAGTGCATTCACAACCGCAATCGCATTCTCAAATGCTTTTTTTGTCATGATGTCACGCGGGCGGATTCCGAGGCGCAACTGATTCATCACCGCTGCACCTGCACGGGCTGCATCTGTTTCGCGACTCGGGTCTATTGCGGGCGCTGATGCACTGCCAGGCAAACTCATTCCCAGTGCTTCGGCGATTGATGACATTGTGTTGGCCGTAAACATTCCGCCACACGCACCTTCTCCCGGACATGCAGCACGCTCGATATCACCAAGTTCTGCTTCGGACATTGTGCCAGCACCAACGGCACCGATTGCTTCGAACACAGTAGTGATGTCAATGTTTTTTCCGGCGTGTACGCCCGGAACCGTGGAGCCGTTATAGACAAAAACAGACGGCAAGTTAAGACGCGCTGCAGCCATCAACATTCCGGGAATACTTTTGTCGCATCCTGCTAGTCCGACAAATGCATCAAAGCGTTCGGCGTGAATAACTGTTTCGACACTGTCGGTGATGACCTCGCGACTCACAAGAGATGCGCGCATGCCTTCGTGCCCCATGGAGATTCCGTCGCTTACTGTGATCGTGCCAAACTCGAGCGCGACTCCACCCGCATCTTGCACACCTTTTTTGGCGGCAGCAGCAAGGCGACGCAATGACATATTGCAGGGTGTTACTTCGTTCCAGCTCGAAGCGATTGCCACTTGGGGCTTTTGCCAGTCGTCATCGGTCAAGCCAACAGCGCGCAACATCGCTCTAGCGGCTGCTTTTTGTACGCCATCTGTGACATCACGACTCCGTGGTTTGATGTCGATTGGAGTGCCGTGCGAATCTACTGACATAGTTCAAGACTAATCGCAGCAACGCTTACTGCCACTGGTCTCAGCGTGTTAAAACATCACTGGTGCATGGAGCACTGTTGCACACATCAAGAATCTTGCCGGTTTTCAAGAAAGTGAACACCTGTGTTGCAACTCGAGGCTCATCTGATCCAGCCCCGTGCGGATCTTTGCCATATTTCGGAAAACTTGGTGCTTGATTATCCGCGGGCGGAGCCGGGTTCGCAAAATCCCACAGCACCAATGCCGGGGCGACTCGCGCATCAGACAGCGGCTCTAGACCCCACATGGCAATTGTGGCCGATGACCTCTTTGCTTCGAACACCGGTGTGTGAACGCGCGCTCCGATTGTGCGTGCCAATATTTCAGTCGACACGTTTGCAACTTGATGATCGCCAAAAGCTTCGATCAACAAGACATCCTTTGGAGAAAACGAGTCATATGTATTTGCTGTGAGATGTTGCACGTAGCCGTTATTTTCTCCGCGATCCCACAACAGTTGTACTAGCTGCAGAGCCATGACTCGCTCGATGTCGCCCGTGTACGCTTTTTCAAAAATTGCAGCAAATTCCTCCCAATCAATTGAGCGGGTCAAGAGCAAAGAATAATTCAGACCGGGCACCCCCAGAACAGCACGGCTCCATTCACTTGACACTGCACTTGCTGCTCCGCCCAGGATGCCTCCTTGACTACTTCCCAAAAACTGCGTACCACCAAGCTCGAAAATAGGCTTACCTTTGGACTGAAAGTCTCGAGACGATGCAAACCCGTCCTTGTGATTTAAGAGACGCCCTAAAAATTGAAAGTTCACTATCCCCTGTTGTAGTCGGTCTGCAATAGAAGAAAAACCCGACATGTCAAGCAAAGTCGTGCCAACATTTAACAGATCTAAGGACGCCATTCCAATCCAATCAGTGGCGCAAACTGTTGCGTTCTGTTCGGCTGCTGCACCTTTGAAGCTGAGTGCTTCTTCTGCTCCGCCAAGCAAACCGTGTCCATAAACAATCGGCAGCGAAGACGTTGATGATGCAGTGTTTGGCATCACACAAATAAATCGTGATGGATACATGCCAACTCCGCGTTGTGGCAGACCATTGGCATCAAGAGTAAAAGTACCGCCAGGTTCGGCCTTTGACAGAAACAGTGGGACATCAAATGTACCCATAACAGTGCGCACATCAGCCCCAGTAACTTGTTCCACTTGTGAAGAAGTCACAGTAAATTTTGGCGCTTGGTCGGCGAGTTCGGTGTAGGCCTCGGCACGAATATGCAGCAACCGCTGCGACAAAGACTTGGTATCTGCAACAGTAAAGGACCATTTTTTCGGGGCCTTAAGTGTGTTGCCGTCAATATCTTTAAGGCTTTGCACTCGTACTTCATGTGTATGACCTTCTAAAAGTGACACAGCAGGATGCACTATTAGTAAGCGTGTTGTGTCACTAGTGGCACGAGCATCTAATTCTGCCCAATACGGAATTGCTTCTTTTGTTGCCTTATCAGTAATAACAATTCCAGCATCTTTGTTGAGCGACTCCTCAATATTGTCCGAGGTAGGAAGTTTGCTCGCTGCCAAATTGACACCAGGAACAAGTAATAAAATTGCTGATCCGGGACTAAAGCCATTTGCCCTATTCATATCCGTCACATCAATAGGTTTTTCTGTTGCGTTGGTTGGCATCCATGCTTCTTGCAAATTAAGTCGCCGACCATTTTTGTCAGTAGTTTTTTCAAGTACTGTCAATGCATCGTTGGGCCACGGCAGTAGACATTCAATAGAAGGCGTTGAACACAAAGGTTCGGTTATTTTCTCGGCAGAGTCGTTCGAACTACATGCAACGACTCCAACACTAAATACTATGCAGACAAGAATTTTTCTCATTTTTGTTCCTTGGGTTGGCGACCGAATCCAAACAGATTGCTCGCCACCTTGCGCATTTGGATCTCTTCGCTTCCTTCTGTGATGCGATATCTGCGGTGATGACGATAAATGTGCTCAAAGGGCATGTGCCTGCTGTAGCCCATACCGCCGCAGGTCTGCATTGCACGGTCAGCCGCATCGCACGCCAAACGGTTTGCCCTGTAGTTGCACATTGCCACAAGGTGCGTGACCTCCATGTGGTGTTTGTGGTCAAGCATCCATGCGGTGTAGCGCACAAGTTGACGCAACATGGCAGCCTCAGTGTGTAGTTCGACGAGCGGAAACTGGATGCCCTGATTGACGCTGAGTTTTTTTCCCCACGTGACGCGGGTATTAGAATATTTGACTGCTTCGTCAATACAGAATTGCGCTGCACCAAGCGAAGATGCGGCTTGGCGAATGCGATTTTCATGAACGAAGTGTTGTGCAAGTTCAAGACCATGATCAAGGCGCCCAAAGAGTGCATCGGCTCCAACACGAACGTCTTTCATGCTGACCTCAGCATGATCGGTTGGCATGTTAAATGTCCACCAAAAGAATTCAACCTTGAAACCTGGTGCATCTGTGGGCACCAAGAACGCCGAGATTCCTTTGGGGTCTCCGGGTGTACCGCTCGTGCGAGCAAAAATAATGTCGTGAGTGGCATGGTGCAGTCCACTGTTCCAGCGCTTCATTCCGCTGATCACCCACTCATCACCATCTTGAAACGCAGTTGTTTCTAAATACGTGGCATCGGAGCCATGGTTTGGTTCTGTCAAACCAAAAGCGAGTCGTTTTGTTCCGTCCAAGAAACCTGGCATCCATGTCTTGATTTGCTCTGGCGTTCCGAAATCGCGCATCATCAGCACTGTCGGAAAATTACCCACAATGCTTGACTCGTTTTGCAAATCATTATGCAGTCCTAAACCTTTGGCCGCCATGTGCTCGCGGATAAGTGCCATTTTGAGATTTGATGCACCTTGACCACCAAACTCTGTTGGCAACGCCAATCGCAACCAACCTGCCTTGTCTGCTCGACGACGCATCTCGCGCAAAAGTTCTTCCCAGTCGGCACGCGGGACACCGCCATTTTCAAAATCTGTTCGGGCCCACTCACGGCGATGGTCAAAAAATCGTATGTTGTCATCTTGTTCTTCGAGAGGTTTTATTTCTGCCTCAATGAAAGCATCGATCTCAACGAGAGTGGCCTGAATATCTTCGGGAATAGAGAAGTCCATAGGCGAACAATACGCCCCATTCTTGCGCCGTTCGTCAGTGGACCCCCGGAACATTATTCACTACTTCTTAACCGCATAGTCCCCCTATTGCTGGCCAAGGACCGTATTGTCATTTCCATGAAACGACGGATTATCACTTCGGTGACGTGGATAATTCTTGTAACGGCTGGCTGCTCCGCACAGACGAGCCAGAATTCTGTGGCCAGCACACCAGTTCTTCCGGACGAGACATCGAGCACAATCGCCCCAACCTCCACCAAGGAAAATGAAAAAATTTTGTCATTTAGAGCTGATGTCTGGGCTGATAATTGGTTCTCGTTATATATCAATGGCGAATTAGTTGGTCAAGATTCTGTTTCAATAACGACCGAGAGATCTTTCAATTCAGAACAAATTAGTTTCAGTGCCAGCTACCCCTTCACAATCGCGATGGTGACAAAAGATTTCAAACAAAATGATTCGGGTCTTGAATACATCGGGACAGATCGTCAACAAATGGGCGATGGAGGATTCATAGCGCAGTTCACTGACTCTGCCACCGGAAAAGTTGTGGCATATACCAATAGTTCGTGGCGCGGATTAGTTGTTCACCAAGCACCCCTGGACGTGTCATGCGAAAAATCACAAAGCCCCGATACTGATTGCACGTCTCAGATCGTCGCAGAACCTGCTGACTGGACACAACCAGCATTCAATGATTCTTCATGGCCCACGGCCAACCAATATTCGAAGGAGCAAGTGGGCGTCAAAGACGGCTACAACGACATCACATGGTCAACTCAGGCGGAGTTGATCTGGACATCTGATCTAAAGATTGATAACACCATCTTGTGGCGTTACACAGTAGCGATGTAGACACTTAGCCGCGGCGAGCGTTAAAAATTGCCGTGACGACTTTGCCGTCAGCCTTGCCCTGGGACAACTTCATGATCGCGCCAACCAAAGCCCCCATTGCTTTTTCTTCGCCAGCGCAATACTTAGCCCATGCTTCGGGTTGCGCGGCGATGACATCGTCCACCATTTTTTCGGCGGCGCTGTTATCGAGTGCCTCAAATCCTTTGGCCGCCGCGAGCGCAACTGCGTCGCCGCCGCCATTGGCAACAATCTCTGCCAACAATGTTTTAGATTGCGTCGACGTAATCTTTCCGTCGCGCTCCATCACTGTGAGCGTGGCAATGTCTTTTGCTGGCACGCGTGGCTGTGCAGTCTCATCGGCAAACGCTTGTTGCACAAACACAAGCGCCTTGCTTGCGTCTCCGCCAGCAGCAACGACTGCATGAACGTAGTCGTCTTGGCCACGCTCAACAACCACAATGACTGCTTCGGATTCTTGGGATGCACCTGTGGTTGCCGACAACTGCGCACGACGTGCGGCTGGTAATGGCGGCATATTGTCTTTGATTGATTGCACCCACTCTGCACTTGGCGCGAGTGGAACCAAGTCGGGCTCTAAGAAATATCTGTAATCGTCTGCGTCTTCTTTGACTCGCAATGTGTGAGTGCGACCTTCGCCGTCGTCCCAGTGGCGAGTCTCTTGACGAACTCTGTCGCCGTTTTCGAGCATGTCAATCTGGCGGCGTGCTTCGTAGTCAATTGCGCGGCCAATTGCCCTGACAGAGTTGACATTTTTTATTTCGCACCGCGTTCCGAGTTCGTCGCCAGGTTTGCGCACTGACACATTGGCGTCAACACGCATAGAGCCTTCTTCCATTTTTGCATCAGAAGCCCCCACTGCGAGCAAAATAGCCCGCAGTTCTGTGACGTACTGGCGAGCCTGCTCACTGGTGCGAATATCTGGTCGCGAAACGATTTCAACAAGTGGCACACCTGCGCGATTGAAGTCAATGAGCGAATACTCGCTGCCATGAATACGGCCCGTTGCACCACCAATATGGGTGCTCTTGCCTGTGTCTTCTTCGAGATGTGCTCGTTCTACTCCAATTCGAACATTGCCTGGCAAGATCAAAAAACCATCGACGTTTAGCGGTTGGTCGTATTGACTGATTTGATACGCCTTGGGCATATCGGGATAGAAATAGTTCTTGCGATGAAAAGTTGATGGTTGCACTGTGCAGTTGAGCGCGATACCGATACGCATCGCGAGTTCGACTGCGTGTTGATTGAGCACAGGGAGCGCACCAGGCAGTCCGAGAGTGACTGGATCGATGTTGGTATTGGGCTCATCACCAAAACGATTGGGTGAGCCACTGAACAACTTTGTTTT
>BJGC01000005.1 GCA_014190235.1 Actinomycetes bacterium
CGCCAGCGATGTCGACGAGTTCTGATAAAGCTTCAATAGATTGATCTGGGTACAGCTCTGTCGTTGATTGTAAATGAAACCACCCCATGTATGTTTCCCAGATTGTTCGAACACCCCATGACACCTTGCCATAACCTTGACCAACACGCAGAGCGGGTGGCAGTGTGATCTCTTTCATCAATGTGAATACATCACGACCGGCGTTCAGTCCCTCAAGAGTTGAGCGATGTACAAAATCCACTGCTCCGTGCAGGCGTGCGAGTGCTGCATCAATAAGTTCAGAGCCAATAATTGGTTCATGACGACCAGTTACAAGCATGGAGGGACAAAGATGACGAAGTTTGTCTACGGTCTCTAGATACGGTTCGACGAAACGATATCTATCCCCTCGCAGTGTATTGAAGTTTGGAAAATGCGGAAATAATGGACCGAGTAGGTTCGAGATAAGTGCAGTTTGTGATGCGGGAAGCCACACAATCATCGAGTCAATGGTCTCGCCTGTTGCTGCGATGAGTTCTACATCACGACCACCAACGTTGAAGTTATATCGATCCGCAAAAACAACATCGGGCGTTGGAGAGTCTTGCCTCATGGGCACGCCAGGGTTCTGGGACGCTATTCGTTGTGCGGCGGCGCCTGTGATGTCAAACCACACTTTTGCAGTGCGATAACGCAGACTTTGTATGCGAGCATCATCAGCCTGACACGCAACATTATTTTGCTGTGCAATGTAGATGGTTTCTGGATCTCGAAATAGTGCGACGCCACCAACATGGTCAACATGTGCTTGCGTTGTCAGAATATGAGTCGTCGGACCCGAACAAATAGCGTCAAATACGCGCTTGTGATGCACTGCTTCATACCCCATGCCCGTGTTGACAATTATTCTGCCCTCATCATGCACAATCATGTATGCAGCAGTTGCCCCGCTTGACCGAAATATCCCGGGCGCCACTTCGCGGGCAGGATCTTCATAGTGATGCTGAAGAAGTTCTTTTCCGGGCCGAGTATCAATTAGATGATCGACTTGCTTTTGTATATCTGAACTGCTCTCCATACTATTTCACCTCAATTAGCACATTGAATTTTTCGAGATACGGCATAAATCTTTCCCGAATCTGTTCAGGAGTGCGATCAAAGTCCGCTCGAACATCGTAGACCACAGAGTCTTGTCCATCACGAGAACGCTCGATGACACGCTTATTGATCTGCTCCTCTGCTTTTTTGCTCAGCACATGCGACGAAAACTCGCACACTTGCTTCACCATGTCTGCATCATTTGCCATGAAGTCATTGAAGTGAACATCGATGCGCTGGTTAGGTGGAATCTTGTCAACATCGCGCACTGCTGCCGTGAGGAGGCGGTCGATTCTGTCGGTCCAATAATCGATATACCAACCAGGATCAATTGTGCGATATGCCATCCGCGCCGCATACGTAATCATCGTCGCCGCCGATTGAACAACAGCCACAGGATCTCGGTGAGTCATCACGATGGTCGCGTCTGGAAAGGTGTTCATCAACGGACCGATTTGTTCAAAGTGTTGGGGTGACTTCAAGATCCATCGCTTGCGTGGTCGCAAAAACGTGAGCACCTTGAGCATGGTGTGCATGTAGTCATAGTGCGGCTGTTGATCGGTTGACAAATAGTGATCGCGCCACTGCGGACAGCGCGCTACCCACTCCAAGTTGTACGAAGCAAAGTCTGGCAACATCAACTCAATCTCTTCGTGCACGTGTTCAGGGTCCATCGGATGCATAAGTGCTACGTGCGGAGTCACGACTTGCATTTGTTCCCACTCTTTGGCGCACCGCACATAACGCGGATCGCGACCATCAGGGCCGGCGCCATCACCTGGCATTGGGATCGGCTCGTAACTTTCCCAGAGTGGCATCGACCTCATGCTTTGATCTGCTGACAAAAGGTTCAAGAGATGCGTTGTTCCGGTGCGTGGTAGCCCCAAGATAATGATTGGTCGCTCTATTTTGATGTCATGGATCTCTGGATGACGGCGCAAAAGATCATGCGTCAATAATCGATTCGAGACATACCGAACGCAACTATTTCGAAGTGACAAATTTGCAATGCGGAGTCGATCGGGGTCTTGGCCTACTTCGTCTAACCACAATGACAATCGGTCAACGAAGTCGAGAGCACCGAAGTCGTCGAGCCCAGTACGAAGGGACGCCTCAGTAAGAATGCCCTGCGACGACATATCTAGGGCAAGGGACTCGCCGTACTCGTGCGCCAAACGTTGCACATCGGTGAGTTCTGGCCTTGCCAGATCAGTGATTCGGATTTTCGCTGACATTATCTCCTCGTCTCAAATAGTAGTCTGCATGAAATGAATGGTCTCCGTCTTGGACTCGTCGGATGTGGCGCGATCGCCCAATGGCACGCCAGGGCTTTGCAGAGCACGAAACGAACGACCGTCACCGCCTGTGTAGATGTCTCGACAGAACGCGCAAATTATCTCGCCGAATTAACTGGTGGAACTGCCTGCTCGACTATCACTGAAGCACTCGCTATCGGGGTAGACGCTCTCGCCATCTTGGTGCCGCATCATCTTCATCAAGACCTCGTGACTGAAGCACTACGTGCTGGAGTTCATGTTGCTCTAGAAAAACCCATGGCTCCAAGCCCCCAAGCGTGTGAACAAATCCTCGCAGTAGCGGCGCAGCATCCCGCCCGTGTCTTTATGTTGACCGAAAATGCCCAATACTGGCCCGAGGTACTGATCGCACAAGAACTGATCCGTAATGGTGCAATCGGTGACATTATTACTGCCCGTTCATGGCACAACTTCGGCATTACTCCAGAGTTTTACCCCTCACAGGACTCATGGAGATTTCAGGCAGCCCAGGCTGGTGGTGGAGTTGCTCTTGATACTGGTTCACATTGGATGCGACCACTGCGAATGATTCTGGGAGAGATTGATGAAGTTGTGGGCGTTACATCCCGCATCCAAGAAAAAATGGAGGGTGAATCATTAGTGCGTGCCCTCTGTAAGTTTCAGTCTGGCGTTGTGGCAAGTTTTGATGTCATGCTTGCAACCGGCGCCGTTGCGCTGCAGCCACATTTTCAATTCACAGGTACAAAAGGAGAAATTGTGATCTCTGCTTTGGGTGAGGTGCGTCTCTTTGATGGCAGTGATTGGCAAGGAACGGTGGTTGGAACGGGTAACTATATGGATAGCTACATTGGGGTTTGGAATGATTTCGAAGCCGCGGTGCTCGATAATAAGCCGCTTGAAGCAGATGCTCAATACTCTCTTGGAGAAGTTCGTGCTGCTCTTGCAATCACACGAAGCGCACAAACGCATCAGTGGGAGAAAGTCTGGTCGTGACGACATCAAACTCAACTACTTTTAACTTTCAAGGTGCTCGTGTTCTTGTCACTGGAGGCTCGAACGGAATTGGACTAGAGATCGCCCAGTCGTTTGTTCTTGCTGGCGCAATCGTCACGATTACTGGCACGAAAGATTCATCAGCGCAGTACTCGCATGATCTCTCGCGTTTTAAGTACATCAAATGTGTCATGAGTAGCCGTGAAGATGTCAACTCGCTAGCGGCAAGCATTTCTGCGCTAGATATTTTGGTGAACAATGCCGGACAAGTAATGCCCAATGGCGGTAACGAATATGACCCCGACGTCTTTGAAGAAGCAGTACTCATCAATCTCTCCGCAGCCTTTCGGCTCACTCAACTACTGCAACCTCTCCTTGCGAAATCAACGCTTCGCGGGGGCGCTTGCGTCATCAATATGGCTTCACTTGCATCGTTTTTTGCAGTCGAGTTTGTCCCTGGCTATGGCGCTGCCAAGGCAGCCGTTGTCCAGATGACAAAAACTCTTGCCGTGCATTACGCCAGCGATAACATTCGCGTCAATGCAATCGCGCCAGGACTGGTCGAATCCAACATGACAGCCCCAATGCTGCCCTTTGACGCGTTGACCAAACCACACCTCGATCGCTCTCCTATTCGCCGCATTGGTACGCCTTCAGATATCGCTCCAGCAGCGCTCTTTCTTGCATCCGAAGCAAGTCAATTCATCACCGGGCACACGCTCGTCGTTGATGGCGGGTTTTCAGCAAAGGGGTAAACATGACATCGTCACTTCTTCGAACTATCACAAATGATGAAATTGAGACATTCTGGCGCGATGGTGTCGTTTGCCTGCGAAAAGTTGTTGACCCCGATCTTCTTCGCAGTATGGAAGCACCATTAGCGGCGCTGTTTGATACCTCTGAGGTCGCAGACCTCTCAGCGATGGGTGATGCGATTGCCAAAAGTGGCAACGACGTTCAACGCGGCGATGTACCTCTCACCGGACGTGGACGATTCTTTGCAGGAGTCGATCACTGGCGCGAGCATGATCAATTTCATTTTTTTGCATGCGATTCACCAATGCCCGAAATTGCAGGTGCAATTATGCGCTCTTCGACTGTGCGTCTTTGGGAGGACAGTGTTCTTGCCAAAGAGCCTGGCACTATTGAGCGCACAGCGTGGCATCAAGACTTGGCGTACTTTCATGTGGAGGGCAACAAGGTGTGCACGATGTGGTGTCCACTCGACAATGTGACCTCCGAATCTGGCGCAGTCAAATTCGTCGCAGGCTCACATCTTTGGCCCGATGTCTACCAGCCAAATCTTTTCATTTCTTCAATGGTGATTCCTGGTACTCACGGACCCGCGATTCCAGACATTGATGCGATGGCCGAGAGCAATGAGTGTTCGGTCATTTCATTTAACACAGAACCTGGCGATGTCACCGTGCACCATGGACGAACTATTCATGGCGCGGGCCCCAACACCACTCAGGGATTCAGACGCGCAATTAGTCTTCGATACTGCGGCGACGACACGACCTATTTCACTCGCGCTGGTGCACCATTAAAAGCGCATCATCGCAACATCGTCGACGGCAATCCGCTTCACGAAGATGACTGCCCCACCGTGTGGCTGGCGTCATAAGACCTCAATTTGACAGACCCCGTTTGTCGGTCCAGGACATATCGGCGTCTGAGGCTTTTACCCAATAAGGGTGTACACATTCTTTGTGCCACAAACATTTAATCAAGCGCTCCCTAACTATGCCAGCGTGTTTCTTGGTCTACAGTCAATGTTCTTATGAAAAAGTTTCTTTTCGTTATTGCACTATTTGCACTATTTCCAGCCACAGCAGCCAAAGCGCATGACCCAATCATCCTGACGTCGGAGCAGAGCACGCCAATTGATGGGCCACTGCTTGTTGACGGCACAATTTCTTTTGCGCTATACGGGTCTCTTGAAATGTCCGACGACACAAGGGGTTTTCGCGTCAAGTTCAACGAAGGTGACCCGCTCTACATATCGCTGCTGATCCCTGACCTTGCGCCAGAAAATGCAATAAAGGACACTGAGTTGCCCTACCTCGAAGTAGTTGACCCGTCCGGCACCAAAACCACGTTGGCAACAACTGAGCGAATTGCATTTCCCGAGCCATTTACTGGCACTAATTACATCCGATTAGTAGAGCAAACTGACGTGGCAACAATGGGCATTTACTCGATCACGATCACTGGCAAGTCGCCTGCTCGATTCACGGTTTCAGTGGGCAAGAAGGAACAATTTGGTACAGCAGTTGAAAATATCACGAATCGTGCCCTCGGTGTTACTGGTGTCATGGCGTGGTACGAAACGGCCTCAACTACTCAAACGACCGTCACCGATGAAACCAGTGGTTCAGACCAGTCATCTGGAATATCAGAGAATTCCCTGTCATCCGAAAATGACTACCCAAATATTGCAATAATTGTGATCGTTGGCATAGTCGTCCTCGGCGGTGCGGCTTTGATTCTCAAAAACCGCCAGAAAAAAACGAGAGCGTGATCTAACCTGGCATACCCCGTGAGTAGGTGGATCGAAATATTCACCAACCACTGACGGTCGATGGCATTTGTTTTCAGTTGCAAAAACTGAGGAGTCAGACTCAACAACCGGTTGAACCTGTCGAGGCCCGGATATGGCGGGCAATGCACAAAATTTCATCGATGATTTCAGTATCAATTGGTATTGCTGGAGCACTCTCTAGCGGACGGCTGAGCAACTGAACGAAGTCGGCCCCTAAAGGTGGGGCAATCGGCGAAAATACGGTGCCGTCGATGTGCGTGGATTGCAAGAGTCCGCAATTTATTTGATACGAGATTTGTTGACCTGCAGAGTTTGTGGCGCCAGCTGCATCAGGATTAATGACAAAGTCGAAACTTCCGGCGTCGACCAACTCACGAGCAGTTTGAGTGCGGCGCAAAACCGACTGAAGGGCTTCAATGCGCGCAAGTACGTCGCCGGCTTCTTCAAAGCACTGCGCCTGAGAATGTCTTTGCATTTTTTCGGTGAGTTTGTCAATTATTTCTTGCTCATTGCCCGACATTGCGCTGACAACTCGTTGAACTTCAGCGGCGTAAATTTGTGGATCGGCAGTGCCCGAGCATGGGCACTGAGCCAGACCAAGTTGGGCCGCTGAGCACATCGGTGAATCTTGGGACGGTTGATAATTGCGACCCATGCGTACGGTGCAGCGGCGAAGCGGCACAACTGACTCAATCGCATCCACGACATTTCGTGCTATCGCTCGAGTGGAAATTGGACCAAGATAAATATCGTTGGCGTTCACTGCGCCAGTAGCGACACGATTTGTGATCATCAATCGTGGCCACTGCTCCCCGAGCGTCAGCCGCACGTAGCAGTACTTTGCCGCCCGCGTGCCCACGTAGTTGTAGCGAGGGCGCAATTTTGTGATTATGCGAAGTTCAAGCACTTCAGCAGTCAATAAGTCGGGGGTAGCAACATAATGAACTGACTGCATCAACTTGAGAAGTGAGCCGATCTTGCGTCGGGTATCGCCAGTCCCAAAATAGCTCCGAACGCGGGCGCGGATGTTTGTTGCTTTGCCGACATACAGCACATCACCTCTGCCATCAACAAATAAATAGACACCAGGACTGCGTGGTAGATCAACCGTCAATTTTAGTTTTGAGGCCTGCGGATGCGCCCAGATTTTTGCCAATGCTGCAAAATCATCAAGATCAAACACGCCAAACCCGGCAGCACGCTCTATTAAATAGTGCAACAAATCGCCCGTGGCCAACACATCATTAATGGCGCGGTGGCACGGCTGATGTCGCAGGTTTAGGCTTGTCGCAAGAGTCGACAACTTACAATTTTTGACTTCTGCCCCAACGAGTCGTCGCGCCAGCCCAACGGTATCTAGAACGCGATTTGTCAGAGGTTCGTAGTCGGCGCGCAGTAGAGCCGCGTTGATGAACCCGATGTCAAAACGTGCATTATGCGCGACCAAAACTGAGGTACCGATGAATTGAAGCAACGGTGCAAGAGTTTGTTCAATCGGCGGTGCGTTTGCCACCATCGCGTCGCTTATTCCGGTGAAAACCGTAATGAACGCAGGGATTGCACATCCAGGATTTACCAGAGTTGTATAACGTGCAATTTCCTGCCCCCCAAGATATTTCACGGCACCAATTTCAGTGATTGCGTGAAACTCGCTTGAGCCACCCGTGGTCTCGAGGTCTACAACACAGAATTCGACTTCGTTGAGTGCAATCGATTCGGTAGTTTGCTCAGATTGCGTCATCTGGCAACGCTGACAACTATCAAACTACACATTTTTGCACGAGAGCAGTTTTTCATCGCCAAAGACTACCTGCGGGGTGTCGGGGTGTCGGGATTGTAAACCTCATTCGGCGCACATGGACTGAGGCGATTATCGTCCTGAGAATGGAATCACTTGATATTCGCAGGACTGAGTCTGCAGAAGGCGCAGTGGAGAACAAATATTCTTCTTGACTTAATGCCTCTCAAAATTATCTGCCGAGTTCTGCGATGATTGAATCAAGTTCAGTCTCCGACATTGCTCCCAAGCGCCGCGTGACAGTTCCATCCGTATCAATAAACACCCAGGCAGGCTGATACGGAATCTCATACTCTGCGTAGACGTCTCCGGGTGTGTCGTCAATATTTATGAACGAGATGTCATGCTTGGCGACAAAATCTTCATAACTTGAAGTGTCTCCACTCCAAGCAACCCCAACGATTTCTACTGACTCGCTATATTTTTGATGAACCGCCTCGACCGAGGGGGCTTCGCTATTGCAGGTAGTTCAACCAGGCGCCCAAAACCAAAAAGCGACTGGCGTATCTTTGATCTCTTTCGCTAGATCAAATTGTCGCCCCTCAATCGTTGTCAATTGCTGTGATTGAACGGCTCCTTGGGTGTTTGTGGGTAGGGAGACTGTCGTGTCGCCCACTGTTGTAGAGCCTCCGGATGCGCACGACGTTGCCAGAGTCAATACTCCAAGAATGGCAATTATGTGAACGAATTTTCTCACCGCTCAAATAGTACCCCCTTAGTCAGCAATGCGCCTGACTCACGTCGAAACAGCAAGACTATGTCGTATGACAACTTCGCTCTCACCGCTTGGAAAACCACGACCAACTGAACCTCGACTTGTGCCTGTTGACACAATCTCAGAGGAAGTAGCCAATATTTTGGGCAACGGGATTACTTCAGCAAGTGGCGAGCCACTCAATATTTTTACAACTATTGCTCACCATCCAAAACTACTCAAGCGATTCATGACATACGCGGGGTTCTTCTTGAATAAGGGGGTGCTCCCCGTCCGCGAACGCGAAATTGTCATCTTGCGTGTGGGGTGGAACTGTCAGTCAGTGTATGAATTTGGTCAGCACACAATCATTGGCGAGCGCGTTGGCTTAACAAGGCAAGAGATTACCGATCTCACCAAAGACATTGGCGCAGCCAACTGGAACGCCCGCGACCGCACTCTAATTGAAATGTGTGATGACCTCTGTCGTGACGATTGTGTATCCGACACAACCTGGCAACTACTACAAACGCACTGGAACGAGACTGAACTTGTCGAACTCATCATGGTTGCTGGCACATACCGTCTTGTGTCGGGATTTCTTAACACAATGGGTGTTGAGCTTGATGCAGATACTCCTAGTTGGCCTCAATAGCTTTTATTTGTTATTCGCCGTGTGCTACTCGCAGTGCGACTAGAGCGTCAACAATCTCAGGAGAATATCCTGCGATGGGAGTGCGCCTCAGTGCTGGGTCGCCCACAAGCAGATCGCGCCCAAAAGCGTCAACTACCATGATGCCTGCTTCTTCGCAGATCAAAAGTGATGCGGCGTAATCCCACACGCCGTGATCATGAAAATCAATGAAGCCATCTAATGCGCCGGTTGCAACTAAGCAGAGGTCGAGTGCTGCAGCGCCGAGTGCGCGAAACTGCCACCATCCTGCCTGTGAAGGCGGAACCCCTGAGACACCGATGACGGCTTGGTCCATGTCGGCATTGCTGGAAGATGCAATTCGCACACCATCACACACTGCACCACTACCGCGCACCGCTGAGAAACGCGTTTCACTGCCTGATTGTTCTGCGATCAGGCTCACACGTGGACCCTCTGAGTCAACGGCGCACAGTGCTGTTGCAAACCACGGAATACCTTTGCTTGCGTTTGTTGAGCCATCAATAGGATCGACAATCACGATGAGTTCGTCGCCACGCAATGGCCACTGAAATCCGCGTGCTCCACTTTCTTCGGACAAAATACCAACGCCTGCACGCTCGAGCAATCGTGTCACTGCGTTGTCTACTAATACGTCGGCTTTATATTGACCTGTGCGTACGCCCGACAGGGACCAATCTCCTACTTCGTCGAGTGCATCGGCTGCCGCATCGGCGACGTCATGAAAGAACTCGAGAATATCGAGATCATCGGATTGAGCATTCAATAGAGCCACGACCAAACGGTAGTCTCAACTGATGGCCGTCATTGACATTGCTGGATTTGTTTCTGTTCTTAAGAGCCATGCCGTTGATCATGGCTTCCATGTCCATGATGAGCGACACTTTGTCGAGACCTACTCGCTGCGTCAACTATGGGAAGTCGACCTCCACCCTGCCGAAGCCTGCAACGGGCCAATTGACCTGCATCTGAGCCTCGAGATCGATCCGCGCGCGTTGTTGGGCTTTGAAGATGAAATCCTCAAGCAAGATGACCCCGATGCTGAGCCGCCAGACGGATTCAGTTTTCCACTCATTTTCACGTGGACATTCCCGCCGCTGTTTTCGCCACCCGACTTGTTGGTGCTCGCCACAGAGATCGCTGGTGTTGGCGGACTGCAATTACCACTTGAAGTATCTGCAATTGATTCGTATCACTCCGTCACCGATGCTCCCGAGCGAAGCCTCAGTATTGTTGGAAGGATTGCGGTGTCATTAGCAAATGTTTTTCGTGGCACAGACGAGGATTTTTATGACGTGTTTAACAAATGCAGAGACGTCAGCCTTGATCTCCTCGAACGCGTGCCGAGCTGGTTAGACGAGCACTAATTGTCACGTGCTCTCGTGCGCAGACAACAATGTCACTCGCGCGCATAATCCGACATGATCTTTACGCGGAAGTAATGCAGCAGACCCACCACTCGCCGTTGCCAACTGCTGCACGATAGCCAGGCCTAGCCCGCTACCACCCTCGTTCTGTGTAGACGCACTACGCCAAAAACGCTGAAATGCGACCACGCATTGTTCAGGTGTTAAGCCTGGACCACTGTCGCAGACATCAATTTCGACCTGCACGCCTTTGTGTCGTACGGTGATCTCAATTGTTGAACCAGATGGCGAAACCGAAAGCGCATTATCAACAAAGTTGTCGATCATTTGTTCAAGTCCACCGTCAACGACGCGACATCGCGATAAAGAGTCAGCCGCAACAGAGATTGTGATGTTTTTTTCTTCGGCAAGCGGTTGCCACATCAGAGCACGATCGTAAGCGACAAGGGCTGCATCTGCATCAACGGTGGGTGCGTCTCCACCCTCAAGTCGTGCAAGGGCAAGAAGCTGCTCAATCATTGACTGCAACCGATCTGTCTCATGACGCGAGGCGTCTAGGGCTTCACGTAGCTCTTCTGACTCACTCCCGGCAATAGCCTGCGCTTGCTCAAGTCTCAGCCGCAGTGCTGTGAGGGGCGTGCGCAATTGGTGCGAAACATCTCCAGCAAAAGAACGTTGACTCTGAAGAATTGCACTGAGTCGACCCGCCATCACGTTAAATGAGCGTGCAAGTTCTCTGATTTCAGGCGGACCTTGGGCATCTGAAGCTCGCGATTGCATATCGCCTGCCGATAACTTTTCTGTCGCAGTTGTTAAGCGGCGCAACGGACGGGTCAGAGTGTTGGCAAATAAGACGGCGGCGATAGTAGCCATCAAAAGCGAAATTGCCCCGACAAGTAAAATTCCCCAACGCTGGCGCTGCACGCGCTTGTCAACAAAAGATTTCGGATACGAGAGTCGAACTGCGCCAATCACCCTGTCGCCGCTTTGAACCGGCACTGCCACATACACCAACGTTTGTCCGAGTGTTTGAGACGCACGCTGACCCGTGGCCGGAACGCCCGTGAGAGCCATACCAACTTCAGGTCGATTGGCGTAGGTTTCGCCGATCTCTACGGCTGAATCATTTGAACTCACTACTAGGCCTATGGCATCCGTTACCACGACAAGAGCAGCACTTGTTTTTGAAAATTCGTCAAGAGCTGGCTGCAGAGACGGAAGTGCCACGCCTGCTGACGAGTTCAGAGATTCTTTGGCATGTCCTGCCAAGATAAATGCGTCGCGTTCCAGAGCAGTAGTGAGACGATCTCGTTCGACGCGACTCAAGTATGACGCAAGGGGAACATTGTGCACCGCCAGCACGATGATAACCACCCCCAAAAGAGCTCCGATGAACCTGCGTTTCATACAGTCAATTCAACAAACTTGAAACCAACTCCTCGCACCGCTTGAATCCAGTCGGGGCTCGCAAGTTTTTTACGAATAGCAGCAATGTGCGCATCAAGGGTCTTTGTGGTTCCGTACCAGTTGATATCCCACACATGCTCAAGAATATCGCTGCGTCGAAACACGGTTCCGGGTTCGGACCACAGATAAGCCAAAAGGTCAAACTCTTTTGTGGTGAGATCAATTGTTGCTCCGTCAAGAGTCACTATTCGAGTTCGTTCATCAACAATGAGGCGCCCATCACGTGGTGTTGACCCGATGACATCAGCATCTCCCAAACTGCGGCGCGTCACTGCTTTGATGCGCGCAGTAAGTTCACGCAGGCTAAATGGCTTCACTACATAGTCGTCGGCACCGAGTTCAAGACCGAGAACGCGATCAAGTTCGTCGCCCCGCGCACTTACAATAATAATCGGCACGAGAGAGAGTCCGCGCAGAGCCTTGCACAGATCTAAGCCATCCATGTCCGGAAGTCCAAGGTCGAGCAACACAACATCTGGAGTGCCCAGCGATAATGCGTCAAGAGCGGCGCGGCCCGTCGATACGTGGGCAACCTCCATCCCAGCACCTGTGAGACCGACAACGACGGAGTCTGCAATTGACTCGTCATCTTCAACAAGAAGCACTTTCACGGTCTCTAGTGTGGTCGCTCGTTGCCTAAATTCCCCTACTACTCCCAGATGTCTACTCATCTTGGATGAATCTTGGATATCCCTCTACTCCATCTCAGGAATACGTTCCTTAATGTAATGGGTGTCGGCATTCGCCACGAGGAGGACATATGAAAATTGGAATCGTGACAGCACTCTCTCTGACGGGAGTTCTTGCCGCTGGTGCCGCCGCATTTGCGGTGAACTCAAACGTCTTAAATGGCACATCGGATCTCGCTGCCGGAATCACCGCAAACTCAATTAACTCGTTGTCTGTTGACCTCATGGCCTCGCCGAGTACAACATCTTCGGCAACCGGAATCACCACGTTTGCTGCGGGTGACTCTGGCAGCGTCATTATGGAAGTACGTTCTGGCATCATTGTCGTCAAAGATGTCATCGCCAACTCGAATTGGACTGTTGAGTCTCCGATGACCATGCCCAACGGCGATGTACAGGTCCATTTTAATAGCGGGACCTCGCGCACCGAACTGAACGCCACGCTCGTCGATGGCGTAATCAAAGTGAGCGTGACTGACGATTCTGGGTCATCATCCCCAGTCGGAGTTCAACCTAACAAGCCGCGCAACTCCTCGTCAACAACGCCACCCACTAACAACTCTGATGTCTCTGGTGGGCTTACTCCTGGCAAGAGCAACTCTTCCTACGATGATGATGATGATGATGACGACGATGACGACGACGATGACTAAGCGTTATTAATTAATAAATGCACTCCACGCCGATGGAGTGATACCCCGTTGCCCCGCTGGGCTCTACAGGGCGGATCTCTTCATCTTGTACAACACCTTTTGCGTCAGTGACTCGTGTCGTAAATATGTGCTGACCAGAGGTTGCAGTCCAGTTCAGTTTCCACTGACACCATGTGTCTCCGGTTGGTGACTTTTCAATCTGTGCTGGCAGCCACGGCCCATCGTCAATGCGTACATCGACTGACTTCACACCAGCGCGTGGCGCCCATGCGAATCCAGCAATCATCAACGGACCAGTTTTTATCTGTGCTCCATTACGCGGAAGATCGATGCGACTTGATGACAACATTGGTCCTTCTTTGGCCCAACCACGATCAATCCAATATGCATCGAATGCATTCCACGTTGTGAGTTCGATCTCGTTTACCCACTTTGTTGCCGACACATAACCAAATAATCCAGGCACCACAATGCGCACTGGGAATCCGTGTTTGGGGATGAGTGGTTCGCCGTTCATCGTGGTCACCAACATTGCTGGACGACCGTCCATGATGGCATCAACAGGAGTTCCACATGTCCATCCATCGACGCTTCTGCTCACAAGTTGTTGCGCTCCTGACTGCACGCCGCATGATCGCAACACATCGGCAAGCAAAACACCACCCCACTGAGCAGTGCCAATCAGATTTCCGCCGACTTCATTTGACACACATCCCATTGTGATGTCATTGGCTACTTGAGGTAGTGAATTTATATCATCAAGCGTGAGACGTTTTTCTGTATCGACCATGCCATGAATTCGCAGGTTCCATGTCGAAGCGTCTACTTGCGGGATCTCGAATGCAGTATCAATGCGATAGAAATCTTTGACGGGAGTAATGAACGGTTCAAGTGTTGGTGCAGGCAATGTTGTCGGTGTTGCCAACACGGCTGATCCCGTGGATGTTGGTGTCGCGTTAAGCGAACGAAACGTGGCGGCAAGCACGCCTGCGCTGCCGAGCGCAACTGCTCCTCCGATAAATTGTCGCCGAGAAGCCCTGGGTGCCACGCCACTATTAAACACGCAATCATTGACAGGTGTCTCACTGTGATGGTGGGCCAGGCAGGGCTCGAACCTGCGACCAAGGGATTATGAGTCCCCTGCTCTAACCAACTGAGCTACTGGCCCGCGAATGGGGAAAAGCTCCGGGGGTGGGGCTCGAACCCACGACAAACGGATTAACAGTCCGTTGCTCTGCCAACTGAGCTACCCCGGAAAGGACGGGCGCGACAGACGGAGAACCGTCTGAACTTGCCCGTGTTATGGCATATTCACTCTAGTGGCACTGGCCCCGACCGACACATTTGGGTCTGGCTTGGGTCATTCTTCGTCTATTAATCCACGCAATTTCCGGCTGTTATTTGGATGCCGCAAGCGAGCAAGGGTCTTTTGCTCAATCTGGCGAATTCGCTCACGTGTGACATCTTCTTCGAGTGCGACATCGTCAAGCGTCATGGGTTTGCCATCATGAATACCGAACCGCTTCTCCAAAATTCGACGTTCTCGCTCTGGCAAATTTGAGAGTTCAGAGCGAATAACGTCAACTAAGAGATTTCTTTCAGCAATATCAAGAGGCGTCTCTTGTTCATCGTCATACACACGTTCATAGCCAGCAGAACTGTCTTCGTCTTGTGACAATGGAGCATCAAGACTCATCGTCACGGTAGAAAGTTGCATGAGTTCTGAAATCTGATCTGGTTCAAGAAACGCTCGCTCAGAAAGTTCTTCAACGGTCGGTTCTCGATTAAGTTCAACGACAAGTTCTCGCTGTGCTCTCTTGAGGCGGTTCATTCGCTCCACCACATGCCCAGGGATACGGATAGTTCTCCCCTGCTCAGACATCGCCCGCATCATGGCTTGCCGGATCCACCAAGTGGAATATGTTGAGAACTTGAAGCCCCTCTCCCAGTCATACTTTTCGGCGGCGCGCATGAGACCGATATTGCCCTCTTGAATCAGGTCTGCTAGTTGGAGTTCTCGCCCGTTGTAGCGCCGAGCAACAGAAACAACCAGTCGCAGGTTTGCCTTAACTAGTTCTTCAGTTGCGCGCTCACCTTCGCTAATAATGGCGCGTCTGTCGCGCTTGTCGCGCAGTGATGCAGTCTCTGGCAGTTCTGTGAGTTTGGCCGATAATCCTGCTTGGATCGCCTTGCCGAGTCTTCGTTCGTCATCCACGGTGAGTAATTGAACTTGACCAATTTCTTGCAGGTACAACCCGATGGCATCACCTTTTGTTGATCCACTTGATTTGGAAGATGATTTCTTTTTCTCGATAATAATTGAGTCAGGGACTTCTGCGGCAGCGTCGCTTTCAGAATCTCCAACAATGGTGAAGCCCGCATCTTTGAGAGTTTTGGATACCGTTTCAAGCATTTCTTCGGTGAGAACAACGTTGATCAAGACCTTGTCGACGTCCTCCGCCGCAATGTTGCCGTTTGGATCGCGAGTCGCCAACAGAGAAAGCCACTCGGAGGGCAATACTCCCTCAGGAGGCAAAGGCGTCAGGAATTTCTTTGTCATGCCGTTGATGTGGTGCGATTCGTTAACCACTGTAGCAACTGCATTGCAGCGTCGTTGGCTTTGCGTGGGTCATTGAAATCGGCCAGCGTAATTCGAGCTTGGCGGTCTTGTCGAATTTCGTCTGAGTCGGTGATGTGTACCCGTTGTGCCAACTCACGACGAACTGCCGCGGCTATAAGAGCGCGAGATTCCAGAATAGGATCAGTCTCAAAATCAGAAACGGCTGCTCGCTCAATAATGTCTCGCGCCTCACCCTCAACAAGCAGTATCGCCACTTCGACATTGCCGTCTGCTTCGACGATTGCCCTAAACGCAGCACGATACGTGTCCTGAGCGAACAACGCCTCGATCAACCAGGGCGCAATGTCGTTCCAGCGATGAATCAGCATCGTTAAGGCCACAAAACCAGCGCCCTCTGCTTGTTGTCGCACTGGCGTTGCCACCACAACTCGCGCGTTGCCGCCCCGCTCTACCATGCGCACCAGGTCTTGAGCAGGAAGATTCGTAAATACGGCAACTTCACTGGCATACAGCCGACGAACGTTGATGTCGGGATGCTCGTTAATAATCATGATCGCTGATTCAGCAGTACGTGCTCGGCCTTCTGGTGTTGTGATGGTTCCGGCATCGAGGGCACGTTTGACGCGAAATCCCAAAAATGGTGTTGCTGCAGAGACCGCTTCGCGAAGTGACTCTGGATTGCTTGACGCTAGGTCACCCGGATCTTTGCCTTGTGCAAAACGTGCAACAGACACTTGCACGTCGTATCGCTTTTCCCATTCATAAAACCGTGCTGCCGCACCTTGCCCCGCCGCATCTGCGTCGAATGCAAGCACAACTTTAGTGGCGAATCGTTTGAGCAAGCGGACGTGATCTTCGGTCAGCGCGGTTCCGCATGTTGCAACAGCGATGCCCACCCCCGAACGATGAAAACCAATCACATCGGTATAGCCCTCGCAGACCACAACTGTGTCGGCTTTGACGATGTCATTTTTTGCCCAGTTCACACCGTAGAGGGTGCGGGACTTAGCGTAAATCGCAGTCTCACTTGAGTTTTTATATTTAGCAGGGTCATCACTGCCCGGTAAGACACGTCCACCAAACGCGACAGGTGCGCCAGTCTCGTCAAAAATCGGAAACAAAACTCGAGCGCGAAAAGAATCTTGCATGCGACCACGCTTGTTTGTGAAGCCAAGTCCGACATCACGCAAAAGATCGTCGGCGACACCAATCTCGCGACACAACGTGTCCCAGTCATCTGGGGCCCAACCTAAGCGAAACTGGCGAGCAATCTCGCCGGTAATGCCACGAGACCGCAAGTAATCACGCGCGGCTCTGCCATCAGGAGCCTCCAGAAGTCGTTTTTCATACCAAGCAACCGCTTTTTCCATGACCTCAAGAAGTTGTTGGCGGCGCTTACGGTCTTTGCCAGCACCCGGACCTGTTGTGTAGTGCAGTTCAACGCCGGCTCGAAGAGCAAGGCGCTCTACCGATGCAACAAAGTCAAGATGTTCAATATCTTGAATGAATTTGAAGACATCGCCACCGGCATTACAGCCAAAACATTTGAAGCGTCCTGTGTCTTCGCGGACATTAAATGAGCCTGACTTTTCTGAATGAAAAGGACACAGGCCGACGAGACTTCTGCCGACTCGCCGGAGGGTGACGTATTCACCCACGACATCGACGATTGAGATGGCAGTTCGCACTCTTTCGATGTCGTCGTCAACAATGCCCATTGTTGAATCCTAATGCTTCGGCGTGTCCTCGTTAGCAGGGGGTGCACCCCACCGAATTGATGCTGCGACAGAACCTGCCAGCACGACGACGATCACCGACAGCGACAATGCGATTGACAAGTGGTGCCAATACGAGTACACCATTTTGGCACCGACAAAAACCAGGATAATGCCGAGTCCGGTCTGAAGATACTGAAAACGGTCTCTCATGCCAGCCACCAAGAAATACAACGCCCGGAGCCCCATGATTGCAAAAGCGTTTGATGCAAACGCAATGTATTGCTCACTCGTGACTGATAATACGGCCGGCACAGAGTCAATGGCAAAGATGATGTCGGAGAGTTCTACCATCACAAGCACCGCTAGGAGCGGCGTCGCAACGCGCTTGGCATTGACGACCGTAAAAAGTTTTTGACCATCCAGAACATCAGTGCTTGGGATCACCCGATTAAAGGCTTTCAAGACTTTGCTGTTTTGAGGGTCAAACTCATCATCTCCACTTCGCAATAACTGCACTCCGGTGTATGCCAAAAAGAGCCCAAAGACGATAAGAGAAATTTTAAAAGTATCGATAATGGCCACGCCAGCAAAGATAAAGCCAAGTCGCATAATAAATGCGCCAAAGATTCCCCAGAACAGAACCCTATGTTGATACTGAGACGGCACTTTAAAGTGGGAAAACAGCACGGCCCACACAAATACGTTGTCAATACTGAGACTCTCTTCGATTAAGTACCCACCGATGTACTCACCCGCGGCGTGTTTCCCAAACTCATAGGCAATCCATGCGCCGAAAAGCAGGCCGATGACCACCCAGACCACAGTTTCGATCGCAGCCTCTTTGGGCTTCACCACATGTGCTGTGCGATGCACTACAAGAATGTCAATTAATAACAGAGAACCGAGTAGGCCGAGTAGCAAAAACCAATGCCACGAAGCAATCGTAAGGTCTACTTTTGCACCTAATAAAAACATTGCAATAACAACTCTACCTTATTACTTGGTGTCGGACTTGTTTCCGCCGATTACTGCTTGTGCCGCAGACAGCCTGGCGATAGGAACTCGATACGGAGAGCAACTGACATAGTCAAGACCAGCACGATAAAACAATCCGATTGATTCGGGGTCTCCACCATGCTCGCCACAAACGCCAAGTTTCATTCCGCGCTTTACTTTGCGTCCACGTTTAGCGGCAATTTCAACGAGTTCACCAACGCCTGTTTGGTCAATCGTTTCGAATGGATTTCTTTTTAGCAAGCCAGCCTCAAGGTATGCGGGCATCATGCGACTTTCAATGTCGTCACGACTAAAACCAAAAGTCATCTGAGTAAGGTCGTTGGTGCCAAAACTAAAGAAATCAGAAACTTCTGCGAGTTCGTCGGCTCGCAAAGCGGCGCGCGGAGTCTCGATCATTGTGCCGATTGTCACTTTTGGACGCACGACACGCTTTGCGCCTTTTTTCGTTTTTGGAGCAGGTCGTGAATTGATGTCTGCGAGGACTTCTTCTACCCAACTGCGAGCCAATGCCATTTCTTCGCGCGTCACTGTGAGCGGAATCATGACTTCGATAACAGGCTTATATCCTTCGGCAGCCACTTGATCTGCCGCCTCCATCAGTGCCCGCACCTGCATTGCATAGAGACCTGGCTTGACAACACCGAGTCGCACACCGCGGGTTCCTAGCATTGGGTTGAATTCAGCCCAACTATGTGCTGCTTTTAAGAGAGCTTCTTCTTCGGCGTTCAGGCCGGACACGGCTTTTTTGATCTCTAGTTCTTCTACTCGCGGCAAGAATTCATGCAGCGGTGGATCGAGCAAACGGATCGTGACTGGTAATCCAGACATAGAGCGCAATAATCCTGCGAAGTCTTCTTTTTGTACTTGCCGTAGTTCCTCAAGTGCTTGTGTTTCTTCGGCGGGTGTATTTGCCAAAATCATTCTGCGAACTACTGGCAGTCGGTCTGGAGCCAAGAACATGTGCTCTGTACGACAAAGACCGATTCCCTGTGCGCCGAGTTCGCGTGCTTTGTCTGCATCTTCGGCGGTGTCGGCATTTGCACGCACGTCAAGTTTTCCTTTACGTACTTCGTCAGCCCATTTGAGAATGGTTCTAAACTCTTTTGGAGGTTCTGCTGCCTCAAGACGAAGTTCTCCGAGCACAACTTCTCCCGTTGTGCCGTCAAGAGAAATTATGTCGCCCTCTTTGACGGTGACGTCACCGACAGAAAAAGTTTTTCCTTCGATTTTTACCATGTCAGCACCAACAATCGCTGGAGTGCCCCAACCACGAGCAACGACCGCGGCATGACTCACAAGCCCACCGCGTGCTGTCAAAATGCCCTTAGCAACCATCATGCCGTGAACATCTTCTGGGCTTGTCTCGCTGCGCACCAAAATGATTGCTTCACCGCGATCAGCCGCATCAACAGCATCATCTGCTGTGAAATACACTTTGCCAACTGCTGCACCAGGTGATGCTGCAAGACCTTTTGCTAATACTTTTCCTTTATTGGCAAATTGTGGATGCAGTACTTGGTCAAGGTGGTCAGCGGTGACGCGCATCAGAGCTTCACGCTTGCTGATTTTCCAGCCACCCTTTGGTGCTGACAACTTGGTCATGTCGACCGCCATTTTTAGTGCAGCCGCACCGGTCCGTTTGCCGACGCGCGTTTGCAGCATCCAGAGTTTTCCCTGCTCAATAGTGAACTCGGTGTCGCACATATCTTTGTAGTGCTTTTCTAGGCGCACAAAGATTGCCATCAATTCTGAATGAAGGACCGGGAACTTCTTTTTCATTGCATCTAGGTCTTCGGTGTTACGAATACCCGCGACAACATCTTCGCCTTGGGCATTCACCAAAAAGTCGCCGTATGGTTTGTTGAGCCCGGTGGCGGCATTGCGTGTAAAGCCAACACCTGTTCCGCAGTTGTCATCACGGTTGCCAAAAACCATTGCTTGCACATTGACAGCAGTTCCGAGATCGTGACTGATTTTTTCGCGTACTCGATAGGCGATGGCACGAGGACCGTTCCATGAACGAAACACTGCCTCGACTGCACCACGCAACTGCTTGGCGGGGTCCTGAGGAAATGGCTTGCCCGTCTCAACGGCGACAGTTGTCTTGAACTGCTCGCACAAATCCTTGAGCACATCAGCCGGGATATCGGCGTCGGTCTTGGCGTTGCACTTGGCTTTTGCGGCCTCAAGGGCGTGCTCAAATTTCTCTCCATCAATTCCAAGGACAATGCGCCCATACATGGAGATAAATCGACGATAGGAGTCATAGGCAAATCGTTCGTTCTTGGTAGATGCGGCGAGACCTTTCACGCTCTTGTCATTGAGGCCAAGATTAAGCACCGTGTCCATCATGCCGGGCATTGAAAACTTGGCTCCTGATCGCACCGATACCAATAGCGGATCTGTTGCATCACCAAGACCGCGGCGCATTTTGCTTTCAAGCGATTTGACGTGCAGAGCGATTTCTTTGTCCAGAGACTTTGGCCACCCGCCGTGCATATAGTCGCGACACGCATCGGTAGTAATTGTGAAACCGTGTGGCACAGGCAACTTAAGCACGCTCATCATTTCGGCAAGGTTGGCTCCCTTGCCTCCGAGCAGATCTTTGAGTTCCATGGGGGGACGACGGTATTTATGGTCAAAGGCAAAGACGTAAGGCACTCATAAAGTCTAGGCACGAGACTCGCTTTCGTGCGCTATCCGTAGAATGCGAGATATGGCACAGTGGTCTTCGCCTCGGCGACAACAAGAGTTCACGCTCTTGGGATTCCCGATCGAGTTCAGACGTGGATTCGTATTATTTCTTGTACTTATCGTCTTTATTTATGGTGGAACACTAGGTCTCTGGACTGCAGGCGCAATTGGCGCCTTCACGATTTTGCACGAACTCGGCCACGCGTTGGCAGCACGTGCGTACGGAGCGGATGCCAGAATTTCACTGGATTTTTTAGTTGCGTACGCCGCCTATCAACCTCGACGACCACTGCAGTGGTACGAGCGCGCTGTCATTGCCGTTTCTGGTCCAGCCCTTCAGATCTCCGTCGGTACCGCCATCTTGTTACTCGGAGGTATTAATCCACTCAATCGATTTGAGATCGGGACATCCGACGCCTCGGTTGCCGTTTGGTGGGCAAGCGTCGCTCTTGGAATCTTGAATCTTCTTCCGGTTCTCCCGCTAGATGGCGGTGCAATCGTGTCAAGCGCACTTGAACGACTGTTTCCGCGTCACGGACAGATTGCGATGATTCGATTCAGTTTGTTTGCCACCACCGCATCGGTGCTTTTATTAGTCTTAACATCAAACCTGCGTGGGTTTTTGCCGTTCATTGTATTTTTATTGATCTATCAAGTACAGGCACTTCGCCCACAACCACAAACTGCGTTGCAACAACTCAAGCCAAGCGGTGATTTTCTTCGCGATTCACTCATGACTGGCATGCTTGTTGACAATAAAAGTATCGACGTGGCAATAAGTTACGGGTCTGAGTCCTTCGCCTTATGCCCATTTAGTGACACTGCGGTCAATGTTGCTCGTGCCTTGGTCTTGCGTAGCGACCCTGAAGGTGCAGTGAAATGGCTTCATGCCGCAAAAAACTCTTCGATTGATTTTGCAACGTTACTTGAAAAAATTAATCTTGCTTATGAATTTCAAGAACTGCATGGCGTTGCTGAGTTTGACTTACTTCATGCCCAACTTCTGTTACGTGTGCAAAACCAACGGCTATAACAACAGTGCCGTTCCGGCAACATGTCCGCGTTTGATGCGCGCAATTGCATGCGCGCGCCCAACCGAAGTAATTGTTCCGATGTCAACGCCATTATCTTGCACAGTCTCTCCAGCCTGATACGTCCCAGCCGGAAGGACACGCAATGTGACAGGGGCGTTTGAACCACGGGAGTCCATGCGCTCGACAAGTTCTTGACCGGGATAACAGCCCTTCGTGAAACTCACAGCCACTTGAGTAACACCTGTCGTTGCCGGAATATCACCAACCTCAATATCAGATCCGACATAGGGCCAATGCGAGTCGATCCTGTTGATGTGCCACTCGTGCACGGGCGCATCATCGCCAACATGTGGTGCATCTGAGTCAACGCCAATGACATCGACAGAATTCACATACGAATCGGAACCTTCATGAGCCCACGCCACGACTGCTCTGCCGACTCCTAGACCAACGGCTGTGCGTGCATCATTACCCCAGTACGAATGAACGACGAAATCACTTACCCGCAGTGTGACTTTGGCTCGTAAAACAAATTTGCTGAGACGCGCCACGACTGCGTCGCCTAGACCAGCATCAACATCAAGCGTGTACACCGTGTCTGCGTGGCGCACCACGCGCAAGAGCGCAACGACATGACCTGATGGCTCGAGCAAAAGACTGTGCGCACTCCCTCCGATAGAAATTGAGTTGATATCTTGAGCCAGTTGGGAATGCAAGAAGACTCGTGCGTCATCACCTTGAACGAGAACAACATCGCGGGGTGCGACACAATGAAGCACACTCATGCTCGTGTTCCGGCTTGTTTGCGTCGCTGTGTCATCTTGCGAGCCGCAGGAATAGTGGCGAGCAAGGCGGCGGCCTTGTTGTGACACTCTAGGTCTTCGTCTTTAGCAATGCTGTCAGCAACGATTCCGGCACCTGCTTGAAGCGACGCACCATTTGGTCCGACAAACATTGTGCGAATCGCAATTGCAGTGTCTAGATTTCCGGCAAAGTCGACATACCCCACAACGCCTGCGTACGGACCGCGTTTGACTGGCTCTAGTTCGTCGATGATCTCCATTGCTCGCACCTTTGGAGCACCACTCACTGTGCCTGCAGGCAATGTGGCACGCAAAACATCAATGGGGCCCAGCCCATCTCGCAAATCGCCCGACACTTGTGATGTCAGGTGCATGACATGGCTATATCGCTCGAGTGTCATCAGTTCGTCAACTACAACTGAACCAAATTTGGCGACACGTCCCACATCGTTGCGCGCAAGGTCAACAAGCATGATGTGTTCTGCAACTTCTTTGGGATTCTCCCGCAATTCTGCCGCCAAGCGGCGATCGTGTTCGTCATTGCGCCCGCGTTTGCGGGTGCCCGCGATTGGTCGGCTGATAATGCGACCATTTTGCACCTGAACCATTGGTTCTGGGGATCCTCCAACAATGGTGAGGCCTGGCTGTCGTAAAAAATACATGTACGGACTGGGGTTGACCTGTCGCAATACTCGGTAAACGTCAAAAGGGTCTGCTTGTAAGTCGATGTCAAAACGCTGCGATAGTACTACCTGAAAAATATCGCCAGCCCGAATGTAATCTTTGGCGACTTCTACTGCTCGTTGATAGTTTCCGCCAGACATTGATGACGTCATCGACAAAAGGTCGTCCTCTGCTACCGGAGGTTCGACTGCGACATACTCAAGTGGTCGACACATGTCTGCAACACCTTGTTGTACGCGTTGGGTTGCGCCAAGATACGCCGCCTCAATTTGTGCTGCGTCTAGGCCATCTACTGCAACACTCTCAAGCATGTACACACGTTGACGCCAGTGATCAAACGCAACCAGAGATCCAATCACGCTAATAGTGGCATCTGGCAAGTGTCGATCATCGGGTGCTGCGTTGGGAAGATTTTCTACTTCACGAATGACGTCGTATCCAAGAAAACCCATCAGCCCACCTTGCAAGGGTGGCAGATCTTCCATGACTGGTGCGCGATACACATCAAGAAGAGCTTCCATTGCAGCGAGCATTCCTTGATCAAGTGGAACAGAATCTGGAACATCGCCGATAGTCGAAATCAGGCCATCACGCAATGTCAAGGTTGCTCGGGGATTGCGACCGACAAAAGAAAACCGACTCCAGCGTTCGCCGTGTTCGACTGATTCAAGTAAAAAGCCATCACCCTCGCCTACAAGTTTGGCAAATGCTGCTACGGGAGTTTCTAGGTCTGCCAATATTTCAGTCCAGACCGGCACAACAGTGTATGACAGCGCAAGTTCTGTGAACTCTTCGAGTGTTGGTTTCATCTGAGTTGTCATGAACTACTCTTCAATTTTGGCATCACCAAAGGTGTTAAAGAAACATGAATACTCGCCCGTATGACATGCGCCTTCACCTTCTTGGTCGACAATAAATAGCAAAGTGTCACCGTCGCAGTCGTAATACGCCTCGCGCACAAATTGTGCATCGCCACTCGTATCACCTTTTCTCCACAACTCGTTGCGGCTACGGCTCCAGTACACCATGCGCCCCTCGGCGAAGGTCTGCGCTAATGACTCCTTTGTCATCCATGCCATCATCAATACGCGCCCCGTTGTGCGGCACTGCGAAATCGCTGGCACAAGTCCATCCTTGTTAAATGCGATGGCAGAAAGTTGTTCAGGTGACGCTGAAATCTGTTCACCTCGAGGGGCATTGAACGCGTCAGTCATGTGACCATTCTACGGGGTTCTCCCCGTCTGCTCCCGTCCGATTTTGCTCTCGAGCGTGCGATACCGTTTCGGGCATGCATGATGAGTTGGTCCACCTCACCACGATTGACAATCTTATTCTTGATGGCGACCTACGCCGTGCTGATGGCCACGCCAGCGCCGGATTCGTGGTGTGTCATCCGCATCCCTTGTACGGAGGCAACCGTCATGACATGGTGGTGGCCGCCATCGTGGAGGCAGCAAATCGTGCGTCGTGTCCAGCGCTTGCATTTGACTTTCGTGGTGTTGGCGCGAGCCAAGGCGAACACGATGGCAACGGAGCCGAACGACTTGATGTTGCCGCCGCAATTGATGTGATGTCTCACGTGGTGGGCGATTTACCGATCATCGTTGCGGGCTACTCATTTGGTGCTGCTACTGCGCTCACTGTTGTTGAGCCACGCATTGGTGCATGGATCGCAGCTGCTCCTCCGCTGGGAATGTTTAGTACTCCACCAGTGGCAGCCCATGATCATCGTCGCAAATTTATTTTGATGCCAGACCATGATCAGTTCACGAGTATCGCCGATACCGAACTTTCAATTTCGACATGGACAAACACGACACTCGCCGTGCTTGCAGGCGCTGACCATTTTATGGCCGGACAGTTTGGGACTACGAAAGATTCGGTATTGGACGAACTCGTATCCCAAGCGATTGCATCAGTGTCTTAGCATCGCCCACAGTGTGTTCACCAAAATGAAAAATAGATGCTGCCAAGACTCCACTTGCTCCACCAACTGACACTCCATCAGCCAAGTGTTGCAATGTTCCGACGCCACCACTTGCAATAATCGGAACACCGACAGCATCTGCCACGGCACGAGTCAGAACAAGATCGAATCCCTCTCGAGTGCCATCGCGATCCATGGAAGTTAGTAGAATTTCTCCGGCCCCGAGCGACACGGCTTGTACTGCCCATTCAATAACGTCTATTCCGGTTGGAGTTCTTCCTCCATGTAGGAATACTTCCCAGGATTGCGTCGATGCGTTGAGTTTTGCGTCAATGGCACACACAACACATTGCTCACCAAACTCTGCGGCGATCTCGGCGATGAGACCTGGTCTTTGTACGGCGGATGTATTGACACTTACCTTGTCAGCCCCCGCACGCAACAACGCACGTGCATCGGCCAACTCCCTGATTCCGCCACCAACTGTTAGTGGGATAAAAACTTGTTCTGCGGTGTGAGACACCACATCAAGCATGGTGTTGCGCCGATCAGATGATGCTGTGATATCTAAGAAGACCAACTCATCTGCGCCTTCAGCGTCGTATCGGGCAGCGAGTTCTACCGGGTCACCAGCATCACGTAGATCGACAAAGTTGACACCTTTGACAACGCGACCGTTTGTGACATCAAGACACGGAATCACTCGTGCGACAACGTCTGTTTGTACATTGCTCACCGCACACCACCTGACAATGCTTGAATTGCCTCTTGCACGCTGAAGCGTCGCTCATAGATAGCTTTTCCGGCAATCACTCCTTGCAAATTGGCGACATTTGCTAACTCTCGCAAATGTTCAAGCGTGCCAACCCCGCCACTTGCAATGATCGGAGTCTTTGTTGCATGTGCCGCAGTGCCCAGTCCTTCAATGTCTGGCCCAGACAACATGCCATCGCGTGAAATATCGGTAATAACAAAAACATCAGCCGTCGCAAACATGCTAAGCGCATTCATCAATGACAATTCACTTGCGGCCGTCCATCCGTGCACAGCAACAACACCATCCCGATGATCAAGCCCAACCGCAACAGGCAATACCGCTGACGCCTCTCGCACAAGTTCTGGATTTTCTACTGCAGCAGATCCCATCACCACTCGCGCAACACCTGCTTTGGCAAGTTGTTGCACATCCGCCACAGATCTGACTCCCCCGCCTACCTGCAACTGAGCACGCCCCCGCAATGCGTGGGCAACGGAAGTAATAATGTCTCGATTCGTGGGGTCACCACTGCGCGCAGCGTCAAGATCGACCATGTGCACCCATGTTGCTCCGGCATCAGCAAACGCCATGGCGACAGCAACTGGGTCATCGCCGTAAATTGTTTCGTCCTCGTAATCGCCCTGGCGCAGACGCACGACGGAACCACCACGAATATCAATTGCAGGATACAAAATCATGAAGAAACCGCCATCGATACAAAATTCTGCAGTAACGCAAGGCCCGCACCAGCAGATTTCTCTGGGTGAAATTGAGTAGCAAAAACATTGTCTTTGCGAAATGCAACATTTAATTGTTCGCCATACTGCACTGTGGCGGCCACATGGGTGTTGTCGTCTGGTACACCATGCAATGAGTGCACGAAGTACATCCATGGCTTTTGCCCAAGCCCCTCAAACATACTGTCTGGATAGATGACATCTAACTGGTTCCATTGCATTTGCGGTCTTGGCACAGATGTTGAGATCCAGCGCACGTCTCCCGGGATGACGTTGAGCCCTTTTGCGTCAGGATCTTCTTCACTGCGCGTAAACAACATCTGCATGCCAACACAAATTCCAAGAAAAGGTTTTCCGCTGTTTACGGCACGAAGCGTCACCTCTTCTAGATCGGCAAATCGCAGAGCATCCATACATGCTCCAAAGGCACCGACTCCTGGCAAGACAACGGCATCTGCTGCATCAATTTGGGAATGGGATGTCGTAAGAACTGCGTGAGCCCCAACTCGTTCTAATGCTTTTTGCGCTGAGCGCAGATTGCCGATTCCGTAGTCGAGCACCGCGATACGCGGTGGTTGCGTCACGAAAGAACGCCCTTTGTGGACGGTACTCCTGTCGAGTCAATGCGTACTGCATCTCGTAGGCAACGAGCCAGTCCTTTAAATGTTGCCTCGATGATGTGATGCACATTTCGGCCTGCTCGCAAATTGACATGCAATGTAATATTTGCGGCCGTTGCCAATGATGCGATCGCGTGTTCTGCCAAGGACGGATCAAATGCTGGGCTTCCGAGTGGCAAGCATTCTGGCAACTCAACATCCCACGAAACAAATGGACGCCCACTGAGGTCGAGTGATATCTCAACGAGTGCTTCGTCAAGTGGAAATGTGCCACTAGCAAAACGCCTGACGCCTGCTTTGTCCCCGAGCGCTTCGCGCAATGCTTCGCCAATCGCAATCGCAACATCTTCGACTGTGTGATGAGTATCAATATGTAGATCACCTTTGGCTGCGACGGTGAGATCGAACCCACCATGGCGGGCGAGTTGGTCAAGCATGTGGTCATAGAAAGGGATGCCTGTCGACACGGACGATTGACCGGATCCGTCAACATTGATGCTGACCTCAATAGATGTTTCCTTGGTAGACCGATTTCGGGTTGCTGTGCGAGCCATGTGTCTATTCTCCCTTGCCGACAGCCACGCCAAGCGCCTTTAAGAACAAATCGTTCTCGGCTGGGGTTCCTACGGTCACTCGCAAGCACCCGTCAAGCCCTGCCCACGTGCTGCAATCTCGCACCAAGACACCAGCGTTCAGCAACTTTTGCCAGACAGACTCAGAGCCAGATCCCTGCCCGACAACGCCTGTCGCCGCAGGGCGAAACAAAATAAAGTTTGCTCCGCTTGGCCACGTGTCAATACCGAGTTTTTCGAGACCTATTGCGATGCGTTCTCGTTCTTGCACAATACCCGCGACGCGTGATTGCATTTGTTCGACATAGTGCAGTGCACGCTCCCCTGCAATTTGCTTCAGGGCATCAAGGTGATACGGCATCACCACGGCGTGGAGCTCTTCGACAATTCGCGTTGGAGCAATTGCGTAGCCCAAACGAAGAGCCGCGAGTGACCATGTTTTTGAAAATGTACGTGTGACCACAACATTGGAGTGTTCTGTCACAAGTTCAAGTGCACTCCAGTCCGAGAACTCGGCATAGGCCTCATCAATAATAATGAGCCCTGGTGCGTTCTCTATGACCAACTCAATATTGCGACGAGGTTCGAGTCGACCCGTTGGGTTGTTTGGACTGCATAAAAAAACGACATGTGGTTGCGCCATCTCAAGGACTCGCAAAATCTCTGATTCTTGCAAGCAAAAATCACCGTCGCGCTGACCAGAGACGACAGTTGCTCCCGAAATTCGAGCGAGATGCGCATGCAACTGATACGTGGGCTCAAAGGTTGCCACTGTGCGACCAGCACCGGCGTATGTCAGTAGCAAGGTCTGCAGAACTTCGTTTGATCCGTTTGCTGCAAAAATGTTTTCTGCACTCACGCCGTGACGAACCGCGATTGCTTGGCGTAATGCGCGAGCAGATCGATCCGGGTATCTGTTCCATGCAATATCGTCAACAGCTCTGCGTACATCTTCGATCCACTCTGGCGGAACAGGAAGTGGCGATTCGTTTGTATTGAGCCGCACGGCGACGTCTACTTGGGGCGAGTGATACTTGTCCATCGCCACAATGTCGGCCCGAGGCTTGATTTCTGTCACTCAGTCAAACTACCGAGCCAAGGGCCATGAAAGAGAACAGTTTTAGCGAGCCAGTTTGCCAGCGCGTGCCACAAGGCGTTGCGCACCAAGCAAGGCCCGCTCTGCTTCATATAAAGCCGACACGAGATCTTCATTATCGGGCCCCACGGTGTCGACTAAGCCACTCACCCGAAGGCGATATCGCTCCAGCGCCTCGGCGGCGGCGGAAAGTTCAGCGCGGATAGTGTCGCTCATTGTTGTCCTTGCTTTGTCTTCTTGCGGGTGGGCATCAGCGTCGACGGGCAGATGTCTTCGAGTTCGCAAATGTCACATTTGGGTTTCTTTGCATCACATACTCGACGCCCGTGCAAGATCAAGCGTAATCCAAATCCACCCCATTGTTCTGGTGGCAAAAAATCATTGAGAACTCTTTCGACTTTGACGGGGTCTTCTTCAGTCGTAAGTCCCAGCCGGCGCGATAGTCGACCCACATGTGTGTCAACCGCGAGACCTGGCAAGTCGTAGACAACACTTCGTAACACGTTGGCAGTTTTGCGACCAACCCCTGGCAACGTAATGAGGTCTTCGAGGTCAACGGGAATCTCTCCACCAAAGCGCTCCATCACATTTTGTGCCATGCCCACAAGATTGCGAGCCTTCGTCTGAAAAAAACCAGTGGATCGCACTAACTCCTCAACATCGGCGACATTGGCGGCAGCCAGTTTTTTTGGTGTGGGATATTTTTTAAACAATGCTGGTGTCACCATATTGACGCGTACATCGGTGCATTGAGCTGACAAGATAGTCGCCGCAAGCAACTCATAGGCATTGGCATGGGTGAGTTCACAGATCGCGACAGGATAGATCTCGACTAATCGCCGTTCGATCTCTCGAGAACGTGCTGCTGGAGTTCGGGGCTTTCCCACGGCGCGAGGGTACCCTTTCTTTATGCGTTCTCTCGTCATCAAACGGCAAATGAATACGACCGATATCCAAAATATCTCTGGATTGCTTGCCGATGCTGAGCGCGCAGACGGAGTTCGTCCCTTGAGCGACCATCTTTGGCTCGATCTGCGTCAAGGTGGACGGCCGGGATTTATTGGCCTCATTGCCACCGAAGAAGGTCACGACCATCCCGTCGCATACTGCCAATTGTCTCGCGGAAATGATTCCTGGTCGCTGGATCTCGTAGTACACCCCCATCATCGCTACGACATGGCCATCATTGGCCGCGAACTTATGACATCAGCGCTCGAAGTGGTCAAGACCGAAGGTGGAGGCCATGTGCACTGGTGGGTATTTGAAGCGTCACAACTACACCGTGAGTTGGCCCACGAATTTGATCTACAACAAGGTCGCGAATTGTTGCAACTTCGCGTTGCTCTTCCGCTTGCGCCATCAGTCGCCGTGCGGGCTAACTCACTCATCACCCGTTCATTTGATTTTTCACGTGATGCCCAAAACTGGCTCGATACAAATAATGCGGCGTTTGCCCAACACCCAGAACAAGGGGCGTGGGAGATTGATGTTTTGCGCTCGCGCATTGCCGAGCCGTGGTTTGATGCAAAGGGATTCTTTATTCACGACATCAAATCCGAGCTTGCCGCATTCTGCTGGACAAAATTACAAACCGATACGACACCACTCTTGGGTGAAATCTACGTGATTGCCGTTCACCCATCATTCACAGGCAGAGGCTTGGGATCAGCAATCACTGTGACGGGCCTTAATTACCTCTCAAAGTCAGGAGCAGAGGTGGGGATGCTGTTCGTTGACTCCACCAATACCGCCGCCATCGCAATGTATAACGCACTTGGCTTCGTCGCTCATCACACAGAAATCGCTTTCGTGGGCGACATTTCGCAGTAATAGCGTCGTCACCCAAGAACGCCAATAGCCTGAAGCCATGTCTGACACCACTTTGCCTCGTTGGTCTGTCGCTGATGTTCATGATTCATTGTCGTCTCGCAGTTTTACCGATGACATGGAAAATCTTGCCTCTGATGTGTCGCGTCTTGAGTCGCTTTTTGAACATCACAACGTACGCGACGTCAATCGCGATATCACCGATGCCGACGGACCCGCAGCGGATGAAATTATCGTTGCTGTCAATCGGGTTCTTGCGCACTCTGAAATCTTGGAGGCATATGTCTATGCCACTGTCACCACCAACTCACGAGACGAACAAGCACAAGGTTTACTCAGCGAAGTAGAAGTTCTCGACTCTCGAGTTCGTCCGTTGCTCGCGCGCCTCGCCCAATGGATTGGATCACTTGGCATCGATGCACTCAGTTCCAAAAGTACTCAGGCGCACGAACACTACGGACCACTATTGCGACTTGCACAACGTGCCGCCCATCAGATGCCCGAAGCCCAAGAAGGCCTGTATGCCGAACTCGCAACCACTGGTTCTGGAGCATGGGGCCGTTTGCAAGGTGACATCACATCTCAACTCAGCACCACCGTGTCGTTTCCGGATGGATCAAAGCGCGAGATGCCCATGCCCGCTATTCGTGGGCTAGCGAGTCACGCCGACGAAGCAACCCGCCGCGCGGGATACGAAGCAGAAATGAATGCGTGGCCTCGCGTTGCTGTTGTCTGTGCAGCGGCAATGAACAGCATCAAGGGCGAAGCAAATACCGTGAACGCCAAACGTCATTGGGATTCACCTCTTGAGGCATCTCTATACGGCAACAGCGTGAGTCGACCAACATTTGACGCAATGCAAAAAGCAGTCACTGATTCACTTCCAGATTTTCGTCAATGGATGAAAACTAAATCATCACTACATGCATCTGGTGAATCGTTGCCATGGTGGAACATGATGGCTCCGTTGCCAGTGGGTGCCGACAAGATCTCCTGGGATGAAGGCATCGCATCCGTGCGAAACGCCTTTGGCACATACAGTCCAGAACTGGCTGCTCTCGTTGATCGCTCTATCGCTGAAAAATGGCTCGATGCAGAACCTCGCGACGGCAAAGTAGGTGGCGCATTTTGTATGCCCTTCGTGGGAGACCGATCGCTTGTTCTTTTAAACTGGACCGGCAGTGCTGATAGCGCCCAAACAACTGCCCACGAACTTGGGCATGCGTATCACAACACGCAACTATCACAACGCACTCCATTGCAAAAACGTCTTCCGATGGCACTCGCCGAAACCGCAAGTATTTTTTGCGAAACACTGATGGTCGAAGCAGGGCTCGCCTCTCTGCAGGGAAATGACCGACTTGCTCTTCTTGACGTCGACCTCGTTGGCTCAACGCAGGTAGTTGTGGACATTCATAGTCGCTTTTTATTCGAGACAGAAGTTTTTGCCCGACGCCAACGACGAACACTCGGAGTAAGCGAACTCAATGAACTTATGACCGATGCACAAGCCGCTGCATATGGTGACGGACTCGATCAATCCACTGCGCACCCACACATGTGGGTACTTAAACCCCATTATTACGGAAGCCATTTTTACAACTGGCCCTACACATACGGGCTGCTCTTTGGACTTGGATTGTTCTCACAGTTCCAGGCTGATCCTGACAAGTTCCGACATGGCTACGACACGCTGCTCTCGCGTGCCGGAATGGACACGGCAGAAGAACTCGGAGCAGCCTTCGGCTTTGACGTCACCGGCGAAGCCTTCTGGACTGCAAGCCTTGATGTTGTTCGGACTCGCATTGCCGACTACAACACGCACGCACGATCGGCTCTTGGGGCATGACGACAACATCTCTCTACGACGCCTCCCGAGAGGACCTCGCCAAAATATTGGCCGGACAACCCAGGTATCGCATTGACCAGGTTTGGGAGGGTCTTTACACTCACCTCAAATCGCCATCAGAGATCTCTTCGCTCCCCAACAATCTACGCAACGTCCTACAGACTGCATTGCCGATGTCATTGCATGAGGTTTCACGCACTGTCGCTGACGACGGCGACACAATCAAGTTCTTATGGAACCTCGTCGATGGCGGCTCCCCTATTGAGACCGTCTTGATGTATTACGAAGATCGTGCCACCGTGTGCGTCAGCACCCAAGCGGGATGTGCAATGGGTTGCGGATTTTGTGCAACTGGTCAAGCGGGCTTCACACGTCACATGACAACGGGAGAAATCGTCGAGCAAGTTATTTTGGCATCGCGTATTGCTGCAGAACGCGATATACGTGTTGGCAACGTTGTGTTTATGGGAATGGGAGAACCACTTGCTAACGAGTCTGCAGTGTGGGGTGCAGTTGAAAAAATGAACCACGACATGGGGATCTCAGCACGACATCTGACTATCAGCACTGTGGGGATCATTCCCGGAATCCGAACTCTCAGCCAGCGACCCCTACCCGTCAATCTTGCAGTCTCGCTTCATGCGGCCCGCAATGACTTGCGCGATGAACTTGTTCCGATCAACAAGCGCTACCCCATTGAAGACCTCATGCAATCGTGTCGCGAATATCTTGACAAGAAAAATCGCAGAATTACTTTTGAGTGGGCTCTCATTGACGGAGTCAACGACACAGAACGCGATGCCCGTGAACTACATACATTGTGCGCATCACTACGGCCAAGCGCTCATGTGAATCTGATTCCTCTCAACCCGACTCCAGGGTGGCCCACACGCGGAAGTAGCAACAATAAGGTGCACGCTTTTCGGCGCAGCCTTGAGGCGCTTGGCACTAACGCCACAATTCGCCAAAATCGTGGCACAGATATCGCGGCTGCATGCGGTCAATTGGCAGCAGGTCAGCCCGTGATACTAGGCAAGACACCTCGTAATAACTAGATCTACTTTTCTAGGTACTTCGGATTCGCCACCTGTAACTTGTCGATCACGCTCGCATACACAAGGGCTCGAACCTCGTCGAGGCGGTCATCCATTTCTCCGTTTTTAATGCGTTGGGCAAGTTCTGAATCATCTGCACACCCAAGCGTTAGCAGTCTCTGACTGTGTTCGATTGCTTGATCTGGGCCAATCTCAATCTCTCGCTCCACCATCGCCAAGAGATTCATCGCGACGCGACCATGAAACTGCAGCCTCGCATCGACTGCTGGCATCACATCACGTTCGAGCCATTGGCGCACCGCTTCTAGTAATTGAGCGCTTGTAGGAACATCATGTGGATGAGCCATTACCATTCTCCTTCTAATAATTGAAACAAGTCATATTCGTTCTCACATACTCTGCGACCAATCGCTGCCAACTCATGGCTTCTCATCACGCCCGACAAGTGTGTCGATGCTTGCGAGATGCAGATGATTCCCCATTTCAAGGTGCCCAGCACTTGCCACCAACGCACAGCGTCAGCATCAACTGCAATTCCTGAATGCTGTTCGTACGACGCAAATAAGTCGTCATATGAGCCAAGCCCCGCAACTGGGGCCGCACCACCAAAGCGCCACGCCTTGACGCACAGCCAACCTAAATCTTCCATCGGGTCTCCGAGGTGAGCAAGTTCCCAATCAAGGACTGCTGCAATGCCTTTTGAACCAATCATGAGGTTTCCTAGCCGAAAATCGCCGTGCACGATTGTGTGTCGTTGAGACACTGGAGCATGTGCCCGTAGCCAATGAAACACGAGTTCAAATGTTGGATGAGGTTGATTCAAAAAATCAAGAACATCGCGATACCGCACAACTTGATCTTCATTTTCTAGTCCAGAGACCTCTGCTACATCAATGCTGTGCAACTTTGCTAGTGCTGCACCAGCATCGCGACAAAAATTCTGCCTCGCCAGACCAAAGGCATCGTCTCTTTGAATCTTGCGGGCAATGGTCTCACCTTCAACAGCACGCACGATCATAAATGGCTCGGTGAGTGCAGTTGACGCAGACCCATCAAACACCAGTTCTGGAACTGGAACTCCATGTTGTGCCGCCATCAGCAGCACAGATGGCTCTTGCTTGAGTCCGCCAACGGTTCCGGGGCGTACTCTCTGCAAGACAAATGCAGAACCATCAGCATCAAAGCGCCAAGTCTCTCGTGATGCCCCACCCGTGAGTCGGCGTAGATTGCTGACCTCCCGTGCTCCGAGAACGCCTGATAAATCACTCGCCAGCGCATCAACAATGGCGGTTGTCTTCACATCTCTACTTTGCCATGTTCGAACCATTCAGCCGATTACCGTGACATCAATTGCCTGACAACGGCGGGCTAGCGACTACTGCTCGTCACAATGTGGCGCAAGCGGTCACGACCAGAACTGATGCTGTCTGCGAGCACCCGTTCAAGAATTCCGGCCGTCCACAGCCCTCCGTCATAAAAAAGTTCAACATCGACGCGAGTTGAAGAAGACGACTCTAATGTTTTGAGATCAATCGTCAAGGTCCACTGTGCATGTTGCCTGCCATCTGTCTCACGGCGTTCAAAAACAATTCGAGCAGAGTGACTTCCCTCCGACACTTCACTCACAGTTTTTTTCATCAACAATCGCTTTGATCGCGCGAGTGGCCCAACTCTGGCTCGTAATTCTACGTTCCACTGATCCAAGCAATTATCAACCAGCTTGGCTTGATGTACCAATGTCATCCACGACGGATACGCATCAAGGGCGTCAACAAATGGCAACACGCTCTGCAATGGTGCATCAATAACAATCTCTGACGAAACGCGCACGAGTTCAGTTCTGTGGGCGATCGCCAAATGCTCGGCGCATTAATCGCCCATGCGATGCAGTGTCATCGCGTCGCGAGCCATCATTTGATTGGTCAATGTCGTAGTCACCACGACGAACAAGTTTTGGCATCCACGGTATTGCTTGGGTTTCATCAAGTTCTGTGCGATGGTCAGCAACATCCGCAACAACTACCAATGACGGTGCTTTTTGTGGTGTCGCAGGCGTATCCAGCATTGCAGGTGTATCCAGAATTGAAGGCCCAGTGTTCACAGATTTTTTACGCTTTGTTGCTCGTTTTGCGTCTGGCTTATTCTTGGCAGAGACGCGATCGGTTTTCTTCGTGCTCGTTGGTATGTCGGGAGCGATAAACAGCCTCGGAATCGGTTCGCGCCGATCATCTATGGTCCAGCCTTTGGGAACAACAAGAGCGTCAGCATGGCGACGACATAATGCACCTGCTTGAGTTGCATCCTGTTCAAGGGCAACTTCAAACCACACCGTCAAGCGGGCGTTGTCGATGCCATACGCGACGGCACTTGGTCCGGCACACCCTGGTCGTTCACATAACTTACGCACACCACGAAGTTAGTTCGCGCAGACGCTAAATAAGAGCACCTACCCACGAGTGGCCCAATCCGACCAACACCAACACCTAGCCGCGCACAAGTGACCCTGGGCGAGCCCCAGTGTCGGCATCGTTTCGGCGTGTGACCTGACCCTTGACCATCGTGGCCACATACCCCGACACGGGCTGAATCAATCGGGTTCCGCCTGCTGGTAAATCATGAAATGCCTTGGGTGGCGACACTCGCAAGTTGTCAAAATCAATCACATTGAGATCAGCACGCAGCCCCACTGCCAGGCGCCCCCGATCATTCAAGCCGTATAAGTCTGCATTTCGTGCAGTTTGCTTTGCCACTAAAAATTCAAGTGGAATACGGTCTCCCTTATGTCGATCTCGAGCCCAAAATGTGAGTTGCGTCGTTGGCATGGTGGCATCACAAATCAATGTGACATGAGCACCGGCATCACTCAGGCCCGTCACCGTTTCTGGATGAACCAACATCTGTCGCAATACTTCTTGACTCTCATGCACATTTGCTCCACCCATGAGTGCACACATCGCAGCACCATCTTGTTCAAGCAGATAGTCATATAACACGCTCAAAATATCTTGCCCAGATGTAGCAGCACGTGTGCCAAGCATGAGCGACGGATCTGGTTCGTAGTCAACTGGATCTGCTAGTGGATACAAGAAAGGTGCAGCAGTCTGAAACAATCGATACATGTTTGCCATTGAGCCGGGTTGATCAACAGGCACATCGCTCTCAGACATAATGGCGCTTTTGATCTCAGGTTTGGACATCTCGCGCGCCCGATCAGCCAAGGACAATGATGCAAGCCTCATATACGTTGGTCGGCGTTGAAAAGCGTGATAGCCGGATAATCCTGATGCCAAACCGATTGGTCGGGACGGAACCTGGGGAAACAATTGTGCGCCAGATTGATTTGCTGACACAGTCATCTCCAACAGTCGCTTCCACGTATCAGGGGCGTAGTCAGGTGATTGCACCAAAGTAAATGTCACCTTGCGTCCACTCTGACGCGAGAAACCAGCCATCAACGCAAGTTCAGCTTCGGGTGTTGTGCGCTCGCCACCTAATGCTTCAAGTTTGCCGACAGTTCCGGCAGGAATCATTTCAAAAACTCCGCGACCCGCCCGAGCCATCGCATCTGCAATGACACTCAACTCGCTGTCTGGGGCGAATGTTCCGGGCACTGGAGAACCGTCAAGAGCCCGATGTCCAATCGTGCGTGAAGTGCTGAATCCCATGGCTCCTGCACTGAGTGCATCAGTGAGCAATCGCGACATTTCACGTAGATCTTCTGGCGTCGCATCTTGATTTTCTTTACCGCGCTCTCCCATGACGTAGTAGCGCAATGCACCGTGGGCAACTTGAGCGCCGATGTCAAGCGAGTAGCGACGACTCGCAATGTAGTTCATATATTCTGGAAATGATTCCCACTGCCCCCACTCAATGCCTTCATAGAGAGCCGTTCCTGGAATATCTTCTACACCTTCCATCAGTTCAATCAAAGACTTTTCTCCACCAGGGCGCACGGGTGCAAAACCGACTCCACAATTACCCATCACGATTGTGGTCGCGCCATTGCCTGCTGATGGATCCATCACATCGTCCCAACTCACCTGGCCGTCATAGTGAGTATGCACATCTATCCAGCCAGGCGTCACAATGGCTCCGTCAGCATCAATGGTTTCTTCAGCAGACTCAGTAATCGTGCCACCAACTTGGACAATTATTCCGTCACGCACGGCGATGTCTCCTTGACGAGGAGCGCTTCCTGTTCCGTCAACGATGGTCCCCGCCTTAATCACATAATCCAGCATCCCAATCCCCCTTGTTTGTGATCGTACAAAATAACCTACCCTCGCTGTCACCTCGCGTCATCACCGAGGTATCGACTCCGAAGGCGAAATGCGATTAACACATGCGGTTCCCATCCCTTGACGATCTCGATATGTCTCAGTATCGGACGGACACGTCATGTCGTAGCCAATGAGTTGTCGAACGATTGCGTCGTGAGTAGTTGCGCATGACACTTCTGAGACTGCACCCGCTCCATCGAATATCACGCATGAGCCTGCCTGCAAGAGTTGATCAGGAGTATCAGAGGGCACGTCATTGCTTGCGCCAAAGACAAGAACTGCAGTGATTCCAAGAATAAGCAGCACTAAAAGTCCGCGCCACGGAAATGGTGACGGAGGATAAAAGACTGGCGCAACATACTCAGTGGCCTGAGACTCACTGCCAGATTGAGTGACACCGAGGGATTGATCGTATTCTTTGCGACGGCGTGAATCAGAAAGCACATGCCACGCGTCATTCACGCGAGCCATCTTGTTTAAATCACCGTGTCCGATGGACTCCGAACGAGTATCTGGGTGCAGAGTTCGTGCTAGTGCACGATACGCATCGCGAATTTGACGCGTTGTCGCATCAGATTTTACCCCGAGGAGCGTGTAGAGATTCTCAGTAGCCACGATGACTATCGACAGTACCTATTAATTGCTCACTTTTCATATACAACGCCACATTTGCACTAATCCGCTGCGCCAAAAGAGGCTCGGCCATTTCTGGCGTGTTGCCGGTGTGGGGAGTGATGATGCAATGTGGCTCAGACCAGAGCGGATGCCCAATAGGCAGAGGTTCTGGATCGGTCACATCAAGCGCTGCTCCACCGATCTTGTTATTTGTGAGAGCCCACACCAAGTCATCCGTCACAATATGTTTGCCGCGCGCCACATTGATCACCCACGCATGTGGCTCCATAAGTTCAAACTCTGCGCGAGACAGCAAGCCTTGTGTCTCAGGAGTCAGCGGTAGCGCCAACACAACGACATCGGCGCCGACAAGTGCATTGATGAGACTCTGGGCACTCACGACTTGGTCAACTCCATCCATATCGGTCACAGAGTGACGCACAACGGTGATGTGGCACAAGAAAGGTTGCAATAACCGCACTAGTGCAACTGCAATTCCCCCACCGCCAACAATGGTGACCCGTGCCCCCAAAAGATTGCGCCCGATCGGTCGAGTCCACGATGTTTCTTGGGCATACCGACCGATATTGCGCAGACCAGCAAGGATCAAACCCAAAGCATGCTCGGCCACTGGCTCTGCATAGACACCTTTGCCACATGTCCATACCCGATCGTTATTGATAATCGAAATGAAGTTCTCTACACCAGCGAAGGGAATCTGTACCCAGTTGATGTGGGGACACTCGCGCAGGACTGCATCAAGACCAGCAACATCAGTTGGTGATACCCAGATCAGTCCAGTCGCGTCTTGATAGTTGCTGACCTGCGCTCCTGCCGAACACACTGCATCTCGCACCCAGTCAGGGAATGGTTCGGGACCAATGGCAATTGCAGTCTGAACACCTTTGCTCATCTGGATGACTTACGAGCCAGCAAGGGTTGCGGCGATTTCACTGGAAGAACTTCCGGAACGTCTGAGTACAACTGCAACAAACCACAGAGCGCCCAACGTGACAGCAAACAGCAACACCGCACCTACTCCCCAGAATGGCTTGATCGTACTGCGCGTTGCGCCAAGAAGCGCTACAGGAAACGTTGTTGACCCGGCTTCGCTAATCAATGTAGAGATCACCGCGTTATCTAAGCAGAGTGTGAAAGACAATAACGCCCCAGCCACCAATGCAGCCGAGATAAGCGGCAGAGTGATCTGTCGAAATGCTCGTGCTGGAGTTGCTCCAAGATCTGCCGCTGCCTCCTCGAGCGATTCATCGAGTCCAGCAAGTCGCGCACGAACAATGAGTGTCACGACTGCGCTTGCATACAGTGACTGCCCCACCCAAAGTTTGTTGATTCCGCCATTAAACGGACCAAGTCCATCCGTGAATGGAATTCCAATCAGTGGAATATCTTTGATTCGCGGAAACCACGTCGCAAGAGCAATGGCGTCCATAATCTCTGGAGTCACCAAGATCAAGAAAACAACTGCCATAAAAATTTTGGTCCAGAGTCCGGGTCGTCTTGCTAATGCAACTCCGGATAGCCCACCAAGTAGCACTGCGATCACTGTTGCCCCAAATGCGGCAATAAAGGAATTTCGAATTGAGTCACCGATTCCGGCAAAGTCAAATATCTTGCGATACCAGTCAGTTGAGACGCCATTAACAATGACAGCCAAAATAAACGAACCAGGTCCAAACCAATTTAAGGTTCGTACAGACAGAGCAGATCGAGCGGTCAATACTCTGCGTGCAACAAGCGCAACAGCAACGATCACAACAAAGCGCGCGATGACCGCCCACGCAACAGACCCCGCAAAAAGTTCATCCCACCACTTGAAGGTCGTAGAACCAGCCCAAATAGTGAAAGAACTACCACTATTAAATGAGTGCAGAACAACCAATGCGATCGGTATAAACAAAAACAACAACACTAAAACGGTCCAGATTGCCAACATCAATTGCAACAACTCAAAACGACCAATATGTACCGTGCGCGAAACATGAACTCGAGCCTCTGACCGAGCGCGCATAGATCGGCGCGTTTTATCAATCAGTGGACGAACTAGCTGGATTCCCCACGGAAACACCCACACAATGAGTGCACCCACCATTAATGACGCCAGAACTGCTCCGATCATCAGCACAGCCATTGCCGAACCAAGTGGCCAGTTCTGAGCACTCGAAAACTGTGACGCGATCATTGATCCAATCATGTTTCCTTTTGCACCACCCAACACCGTGGCTGTCACATAGTCACCACACATTGGAATAAAAGTAAGCAACACACCTGCCACAATGCCTGGCCCTGCAAGCGGCAAAGTGATCGTCATAAACGTCGCAAGGCGGCCTGCGCCAAGATCTTTTCCGGCTTCGCGCATGCGCACATCAATTCGGTCAAGGGCAACGTATAGCGGCAAGATCATGAAGCCCAAATAGTTGTAGACGATGGCAATCTGTACGGCCATTGGTGTTTCAAGAATTTGAATTCCGTTGCTACTGATCCAGCCAAGATGAACAAGCCAATGGGAAAATGTTCCATTCGGGGCAAGTGGAATGCGCCATGCAACTGTTCGGATCAGAAAACTTGTAAAACTTGGCACGACCACAAGGGCCAACAAGATTGCCTTCCAGCGCTCAGCCACTTTAAAAGCGGCGAAGTATGCCACTGGTAATCCGACCAACACGCACATCGCCGTTGCAATGAGTGCAATTCGCAGGGTCGCCTTAAAGGTTCGAAAGAACGTGTCGTCAAAGACGCTTGCGTAGTTTGCGGTAGTCAGATGTCCAAGATCAACTGGAATAAGTTTGCTGCCGTCTTTGGTTCCAAACGAATACACCACGATAAACCCAATTGGCACCGCAAAAAATATCGCGTACCAAATGATCGCCGGAAGGGCGAGTACGTATTTGGGACTATGCAACCTCAATCGTGGTTTCGAAGGAACCGCAACAGTCACCTGAACTCAGCCTCCGGCCTTAGCTTTAACCTTGTTCAAAATATCTACCAGTCGATCGATTGAGGTGTTCAGTATTTGTGTGTGCATGGTCTTGACTTCGGCATCCTTGAAAAAGATCATGTCGCCCTTCTCTAGGTCTGGGGCAATCTCGGCGATGAGTGCTGGCATGTTTTTCATGCCCGTGTTGTAGCCGTGATACTGCAAGTCCTGCACTGATCGTTCTGGAATCAAAATCCAGTTGATCCACGCATGTGCCGCCTCAACGTTTGGAGCACCTTGAGCGATGCAGAAGTTGTCCATCCACAATTCTGTGTCAGGAGTTCCGAGTACCCATTTCCAGTTCTCTGGTGTTCCGCCTGCCTCTTTGATTCGCACATACGCCTGACGAGCATCTCCGTTCCATGCCATTGCGATGCTGTACGCGCCCTCTGCCAATTTGGTACTTGGGTAACTATCAAAGGCCTTGATGTGCGATGCAAACTCGTCAACCATGAACTTCTCATACGCATCGAGATCGGCTTTGTCTTCAGTGTTCCAGTCGATTCCTTTGGACCAGAAATACATTCCTGCCACATTTGGTGCCGCATCGATAACTGAACATTGTCCACTTGCTTCACCCATGCATACGTCGATGAAGTCCTGCCACGATGTCAGTTCACGCGAAATCTTGGTGGTGTCATAGAAGAAACCCGTGCTTCCCCAGTTCTTGCACACCGAGTAATCGTTGGTGGTGTCCCATGCTTGACCCAAGTACAACGGATCAACATTGACCATGTTTGGCAACAAGGTCTTATCAAACTTTTGAATCAGTTCTTTGTCGATCATCTGTGGAATATATGGTCCGGTCGGGACCACGATGTCAAAACCACTACTGCCACCCGCAGTTGCCAACTTTGTAATGAGGTCTTCGTTGCTCGCAAAATAATCGACCTTCATCGTGACGCCAAGGGTCTTATCTGCAAGCGCCCCAACAAGTTCTGGGTCGTCGTAATCGCCCCATGTATACATTGCAAGAGTTCCGCTTGCCTGATTAATCACGCGACTCCAGTCACCCGAAGCCACCCCGCTTGGTGCTGTGCCCCCTGGTGCAGTGGTGTCAGATGCACCTGTTGTGTCTGATGGAGAATCAGAACCGCCGCATGCCACGACAACTACTGCGAGACCCGCTGCAACTGTTCCTACTTTAAGAAATGCACGACGTGAGAGCGCCTCGCGAAAACTTTCTGGTGCCAACATCCTGAGTTCTTTGGTCATTTTTGCTCTCCTTGATCTTTTAGTAACCATATTTTAGTAACGGTAATTAGATTAGTCCTCGTGCGACTCCGCAAGAACCACCTCCGCCTGGCGGGCAGAGAAAAAGTACACGTCGTCGGCAGACCAACTACACCATACGTGGTCGCCCATCTGATGACGAACTGACTTGGTTCGGGGGGTCAGCACCAGTACATCTCGGTCTCCGGCGGTCACGACATACTGCAATACATCCCCAAAGTGCGACACGCCCGCGATTCGTGCGGCCACGCAGTTTGTCGACTCCGCTGGACGTTCTACTGACAAGTTCACACACTCTGGTCGAACCGCCGCTAGGGCAGGTTGACCCGTGGGAACAACTTCTTCTGGGCGGGTCGCAACGAACACCGTGCCATCCTGGGCGACTGCGCCATTGGCGGTTGCGGTTCCTTGCCAAAAATTGTTTCGTCCGATGAACCCCGCCACAAATGCTGACGCTGGATGCTCATAGACAGTTTCGGGATCGCCTAGTTGCTCCACATGACCGTCCAACATGATGGCGATACGATTACTCATGCTCATGGCTTCTTCTTGGTCGTGAGTGACGAACACAAAAGTAATCCCGAGGCGACTCTGCAAAAGTTTGAGTTCGATCTGCATTTCTTCGCGCAGCTTGCGATCAAGTGCGCCAAGAGGCTCATCTAGCAACAGCACACTTGGTCTGTTTACTAATGCCCGAGCAACTGCAACGCGCTGCTGCTGACCACCAGACATCTGACGCGGCTTACGCTCTGCCAACTTTGTCATCTGCACCATGTCAAGCGCTTCAATGACTCGCTCGGCGGTCTCTGACTTTTTGACTCCACGTTGACGTAACCCGTAGGCGACATTTTCGGCAACTGTCATATGCGGGAAAAGCGCATAATGCTGAAACACGGTGTTGACATCGCGCTTGTAGGGAGCAACGCCTTGTACCTCTACTCCACTAATGCGAATATGCCCAGCGTCTGGTTGCTCAAAACCAGCGAGCATGCGCAGGGTCGTTGTTTTTCCACATCCACTAGGACCAAGCAACGACAAAAATTCTCCGGGCTGCACAACAAGATGAAGGGAATCAACGGCAACTACCGAGCCGTACTGTTTGGTCACACCAATCAGTTCGACCGACCCTCTCTCGTTATTCATTCACCCCCCTCAACCGCTCGCGGTGAACAAATACTAGACAATGTCGCGACCCGTAAAGGTAATCCGCACACTGTTCACGCTCTTGTCAACTGTCAAGATTTGCCATTACGTGCTTGATTCGGGTGTAGTCGTCAAAGGCGTATGCCGACAGATCTTTTCCGTAGCCTGACTTTTTGTAGCCACCGTGAGGCATCTCCGCCACAATGGGGATGTGCGTATTGATCCACACGCAGCCAAAATCTAGGTGCTTGGCCATTCGCATGGCTCGCCCAAAGTCGCGAGTCCAGACCGACGATGCCAGCCCATATTCAACGCCGTTAGCCCATGCGAGGGCCTCTTCTTCGTCAGTGAATTGCTGCACCGTGATGACTGGTCCAAAAATTTCACGCTGGATCATCTCGTCGTTTTGTTTGAGGTCTGCCACAACTGTTGGTTCAAAGAAATAGCCAGTGTTTCCGAATCTCGACCCACCGGCAACAATGCGCGCGTGCTTAGGGGCACGATCAATGAATCCAGACACATGTGCAAGTTGATTCTGATTATTGACTGGACCATAGAGAACATCTTCGTCATCTGGCGTACCAGTGCGCGTTGCATTGGCTTGCTCGGCCAATGCCGCAACAAAATCTGCGTATGCCCGCGGACCGACCAACACTCGAGTTGCAGCCGTGCAGTCTTGACCGGCATTGAAAAATCCTGCACCACTGATTCCGGCAACAGCCGCCTCGATATCTGCATCGTCAAACACAATGACAGGGGCTTTGCCTCCAAGTTCTAAGTGAACTCGTTTGAGCGACCGTGATGCTGCTTCGGCGACTTCCATTCCAGCGCGCACTGATCCGGTGACAGACACCATCGACGGCGTGTCATGCAGAACCATCGATTTGCCGGTTTCTCTGTCACCACAAACAACATTGAAGACGCCAGGCGGCAAAAATTCTGCAGCGATTTCTGCCAACAACGTGGTCGTCGCAGGAGTCGTATCTGATGGCTTCAATACGACCGTGTTGCCCGCTGCTATTGCTGGGGCAAATTTCCACACCGCCATCATCATCGGGTAGTTCCATGGTGCAACTTGTGCACACACGCCGACTGGCTCACGTCGCACAAAAGATGTCATGTTGCGCATGTATTCTCCGGCACTCTTGCCTTCGAGCATTCGTGCGGCGCCTGCAAAAAATCGAATCTGATCAATCATCGGCGGAATTTCTTCAGACCGCGTCATGGCTGTTGGCTTTCCGGTGTTTTCGACTTCGCGCGCAATCATTTCTTCAGACCGCGCCTCAATGGCATCTGCGATTCGATAGATCGCCAATGACCGCTCCGATGGTGTGGTGTTTCTCCATGACTCAAAAGCAGACGCTGCCGCCGCCATTGCGGCATCAATGTCTGCAGCACCACTGAGGGGTGCCGTGGCATATTGCTCACCTGTGACGGGATTAATGACCGGAGTGGTCTTGCCATCGGCAGCATCGGATAGTGACCCATTAATGAAGTTCTGAAATGAACGCATCCCTGTAGGTTTCCACATTTTGTGCGTCCGTCACAACACGGTGTCCGTCGGTCGTGCAAATGGGCGTTCCGAGCAAAATTAGACTCTTGCAATACCCGATTGCCTCACTAACTCTGCACTCTTACATCTTCCCAACTAGCGTTGGGATATGGCTATCAATGTTGAAACCTTAGATCTTCCCCAATTGCCACTCTTCGGAGAAGAAGAACGCGATCACCGCATCGAAACATTGCGCAGTGTCGCCAAGGATAACTGGATAGCCAGAAATGCATTCGGCTACTCGATTCTAAAATATGACGATGTCGTTGCGGTACTGCGTGACAAGCGTTGGTTCAGTGCTGTTGGATTTATCTCTGAGTCACAACCAACTGATAACGAGGAATACAACAACCGACCACGGCAAAACTCAATCCTGTCAGCAGACGGGCCCGAGCATGTCCGACTTCGTCGACTAGTGGCGCCAGCGTTTAACCCGCGCGTCGCCGACCGTTTGCGTCCCATCATGCGTGACGTACTGAATTCACTTGTCGACCCAATTGCCAAAACAGGTTCTGCTGATTTCGTTTCGGCCGTCTGTGAGCCATACCCGATTCCTATTATTTGCGAACTTCTTGGCGCACCAAAAAAGGACTGGAAACTCTTTAGCAGGGTTGCAGCAGACATCTTGAAAGTTTTTGATGGCAATCTCAATCGAGACGCACCGCTCATCATGAAAGCCCAAGACGACTTAAGCGAATATGTGCAGAACTTGATTGCAGCACGACGCAATGTGCCCGCAGATGATCTCATCACTGATTTGATTACCGCTGAGGAGCAGGGAGACAAGCTCAATACTCAAGAATTAGTCACAATGGTGGGCGCTGTAATTATCGGTGGAACTGACACCACGCGCAATCAACTAGGGCTTGCACTCATCTTGTTTGCGGAGCATCCAGACCAATGGAAGCTTCTTGGAGAACACCCTGAGATGGCACCGCGCGCGGTCGAAGAATGCATGCGATATTTTGGTGCCGTTCGGGGCACAGGTCGATATGCGATTGAAGATATCGAATACAAAGGAGTCCTTTTTCCAAAGGGCACTCTTGTGATGCCGAGTCTTGGAACATCGAACTTTGATGACTCTGTGTTTCCGGAGCCTGAAAACTTTGACATCACTCGCGAACCTGTAGGTCAACCACAACTCACCTTTGGTTCAGGAGTTCATTACTGTCTCGGAGCATCGCTTGCGCGCGCAGAGCTACAAGAAGCGCTCATCATTTTGTCTCGTCGTCTTCCAAATCTTGCTCTCGCCGGAGACATTGTCTACAAGGCCGGAACGGCTGCCATTTTCGGTCCAGAAAAACTTCCCATCACCTTTACGCCAGGACACTAAATACCCATGAAAAAACTCATTTTCTCAACCATTTCGGTCATCCTCATGACTGCGTGTGGCGGATCCGCAGGTTCTTCGACAGACTCAACCCCGACTCTTGCTACACCACAAGCCACGACGGTTGCAGAGACCCTGGCACTTGGTCGACCCGTCATCATGGCGCACGCATCGGGAGAAAACATTCATCCCCATTCTTCTCCCTACGGTTATGCCGAGGCAGTCAAAGTTGGCGTTGACATCTTGGACTTCGATGTGCAACTCACCAAAGACGGCGTACTAGTAGTGCAACATAATTTAGATGTAGATGCCGGAACTGACGGCAGTGGCAATGTCATTGACATGACATACGACCAAATCTTGGCGCTCGATAATGCATATTGGTTTACAAAAAACTGCACATGCAAAGACAAGCCTGAATCCGACTACATCTTTCGCGGTGTGCGCACTGGCAAAATTGCTCCACCGGGCGGCTACACCCCTGAAGATTTTATTATCCCAAAATTCATTGACATCGCCACAAAATATCCAAAGCACATGCTCAACATTGAGATTAAAGATGTCTTCCCCGCTGCAGTACCTGCAGCCAAAGAGCTGGCAAGAATTCTCGACGAGATCGGCGCCAACGATCGCGCAGTCGTGACATCATTTGATGACAAGGTGATCGATGAATTTCGAAAATTTGCGCCAACCGTCGAACTCTCTCCTGGTCGTGCCAACCTCGTGGCCTGGTTTGTCAACAAGGTTCCAATCCCATATGGCATGCGCATCTTGCAGATTCCCACAGCAGAACCTGCCGTCAAGTTTGAACTCAACGCCGAGTTTGTCGCTCGTGCTCACGCTGAGGGTTACATCTTGTGGATCTGGCCGAGTGAATCAAAATGGGAAAACACCGCAGGCTACACAGAACTACTTCGTCTACAAATCGAAGGAATTGATGCTGCAAACCCGACCGAAGCGATGACTGCACTTAACTCTTTCGTGGCAGAAAAATCACAGGACTAGTCACACAGTGCTAGGGACCCTGCGCCTAGTCGCAACAGCTGTCTCGCCACCCACAACCTGTGCATTTAAAGTGTGCGTGTTCTGGAGACAGATTGCTCCCACATAGTGGACACTCAGCAAACGTGCCGAACCGCGTGCGACACGACGATTCTTGATTCTCGACGGATTCCGCTGCTGGTGATGTAGTCATCCCCAAAGTCTTATGTCGAACAGCAATACAAAGGTGGATACCCGTTGTCATAGGCATTGGGCACTAGCGTTTTAACGGTTTCTCTTGCCTATGAACACACCTACAACGTCGTCCGCTCCTCGACCCGGCAGTGCCCGTGCCGCACTCGCCACGCGGGATTTTCGATGGATGTGGTACGCCAATCTTGCTTCAACTAGCGGAACATGGATGCAAAACGTTGTGCTTCCTGCGTACGTGTACCAACGAACTCATCGTGCCTCTCTTGTGGGTGTCTTCATTTTTGCCCAACTCGGGCCACTTCTTTTGCTCTCTATTCCGGGCGGCGTTTTGGCAGATCGATTCGATCGTCGCCGCTGGTTGATTTCGTCTCAAATAGTTCAATTGGTATTTTCAGTGCTCCTCGGGATCTGCGCCGCATCGGATTCCCGAATCGCATTATTATTTTTGATGCAATTCGGTGTTGGCATTGGGGGTGCGCTTAACGCGCCCACATGGTCTGCTGTATTGCCCACGTTGGTGAAAGCAGAAGATCTACCTGGGGCTATTTCGCTCAATAGTACCGTTGTCAACGGTTCTCGAATTGTGGCTCCAATCATCGTGGCAATTCTCTCTGTCTACGGTGTGACATCTGCGGAATTCTTTTTTATTAATGCTGTCACCTATTTGGCTGTCATCTTCACTCTGACCAAGATCACTATTCCAAAGTTGTCGACCCCACCTGCTGCTGGTTGGAGAAGTTTTACTTTTGGAATTCAGTTTGTGCGCAACCACCCTGTGTCAAAACGAATTATTTTATCGATGACAAGTTTTTCGTTTCTGTCGCTCACATATGTCGGCTTGTTTCCTGCCGTCTCGCAACTCAACTTTGGCATTGAGGCAAAGTCGGCTGCCTACAAGTGGCTCTACGCCACATGGGGACTCGGGGCATGTCTTGGCGGCCTCGCAGTCGGCACCATTTTTGTTGGGGCAGATCCGCGTGTGCTTATCCGCCGAGGATTTGCATCGTTCTCACTTGCGCTAGCAATGTTTGCGGTCGTACGAACGCCAGTGCCTGCTTTTATCGTTGCTTTCTTTTTAGGAATCGCCTATTTTTTTACAGCCACATCGTTGTTATCCGTATTGCAGAGTCGCCTTGAATCGGAGGTTCGCGGCAGAGTAATGGCGTTGTGGTTCATGGCGTTTGGCGGAACAGTTCCACTTGGCAACATGGTGTTTGGCCGAGTCATCGATGCATACGGTGCACGCTGGGTGCTCGTTGCAGGGGCTGCATGGGCAATGTTTTTAGCGTGGTGGTGCAATATTAAGCGAATTGACGCCGCGTAATATCAATCAACAAGCGCCTGCACAACTCTCTCTAGTTGGGCGACCCGTGAGCCTTTCACCAGGATTGCTGCTTCGTCTCCGACATTGGCGAGACGCGAAGTCACATCTTGAAATGACAATGCGGGAAAACCATATAAATCTGTTTCAACAGCAAGCAGTTCGATTCCTAATTGCTTGGCTATCTCGGCAATACGGGCATGCGACGCTGGAGCATCGGCTACTTCAGCCATGACACCGACAACTGCAATTCGACGCATCACGTCAAGTGATGCAAGTGTCAGAAGCGCTGCTTCCATAGACGTGGGATTGGCGTTATACGAGTCATCAATAACCAAGGCCCCCGAAGCCATAAACCGTCGCTCCATTCGCGACCCGCTGATATTGACTGTCTCTAGAGCACGACACGCTTTGGATAAGTCAATGCCCACTAGAACTGCAACTGCGAGCGCAGCAACTGCATTCGACGCCATGTGCAGGCCCGCAGCAGGACAACGAAACACCGCAGTCTCCCCCGTCACTTTGTGGTGAACCTCGGCAATAATTCGCCCTTCATCATCGGTCGCCATCACCTGAAATCTGACATCTGCTTTTTTGTGCATGCCATATGTGAGTACCGACGCGTGCGTGAGAGAACGCATTGCAACAACCAACTCATCATCAGCGTTTAAAACTGCCCAACCATTCTTAGGCAACGCCTGCACGAGTTCTGCTTTTGCTTTTTGGACACCGGCGATTCCATCTACGCGTTCTGTGTGGGCTTCGCCAATGCGAGTGACGACGCCGATATCTGGAGATGCAACAGAACAGAGCCGTGCGATTTCTCCAAATCCTCGCATTCCCATTTCAAGTACGACCGCTTCGGCGTCTGTTGGTGCGCCCAGCAACGTAACAGGCAAACCAATATCGTTATTGAAAGATTTTTGACTCGCAACGACCTGTTTAAAATTTGCGCTCAGTACTGCCTGAGTAAAATCTTTGGTACTGGTTTTTCCGACAGAACCAGTGATCGCCACCACGCGACCTTCGGCTTGCATCAGTTGCTCGCGAGCATACGAACCAAGAGCCAACAACGCCTGTTGCGTATCGTTCACTTCTATGACTGTGAGCGGCCATCCATCTTTTGGGCACCGTGCTTGATGGACGACGGCTATCGCGGCCACTCCCACGACCTGTTGAATAAAATCATGGCCGTCACGTTGCGCGTGCAATGCCACAAATGCTTGGCCTGGCTCAATCTGACGTGAGTCAAAACAGACGCCATCAATATCTACGTCGTCGCCCACCAACGTTCCGCCAACCTCAATAGCAGCAACAGATGCCCTGATGATCATGGAGCGAACCTTATCGGCGGCTACCGTCTGAGCAGATGAACACTCCTGATTCGCGTGCCACAGTGGTCGTTTTATTCGGCGGACAATCAGCAGAGCACGATGTCAGTTGCGTCACCGCGGCCCACGTCATGAGGGCTGCCGACCCCGATAAATACAGACTGGTTCCGATTGGTATCACCCGCCAAGGGCAATGGGTGTTAGCAACGCCAGATGCTTCGGCTCGGCAACTTGAGGCAACCGGAACCGCAACGACTGCGTCCGTGATTCCCACATTGGGCAACGACATTGTGGTGATGCCATTGCTGCATGGCCCGCTCGGCGAAGACGGAACCGTGCAGGGACTTCTTGAGGTGCTTGATGTGCCGTATGTAGGTAGCGGAGTTCTTTCGAGTGCGATTGCGATGGACAAAGCAATCGCCAAGGACATCTGCGCTAGTCATGGCATCGCCCAGCCTCGCTACGCAGCAATTCGCCAAACTGACGTAACACCAACACGTCTCCAAGAAATTTCGACAACTCTTGGACTGCCGCTTTTTGTCAAGCCTGCCAATATGGGTTCCTCCATTGGAGTTTCAAAAGCAACAAACATCGCAGAACTCATCGCTGCTGCAAATACTGCACTCGCTTACGACGAATGGATTCTTATTGAAGAAGCAATCGTTGGAAGAGAGATCGAAGTTTCAGTTCTTGGCAATCAATCTGCGCGCACCTCGGTGCCGGGAGAAATCATTCCCGGAAATGACTTTTACGACTACAACGACAAATACATTGACGATGGCGCCCAACTTCTTGTCCCTGCGCCACTAACTGCCTTGCAGACAACTGAGGTTCAACAACTTGCTCTTAAAATCTTCTCCGCGCTCAGATGTGATGGCATGGCGCGCGTTGATTTCTTCTTTGAAGAAAACGACCGTGGCTTCTTATGCAACGAAGTCAATACAATTCCAGGGTTTACTCCCATCTCGATGTATCCAAAGCTTTGGCAGGCTTCTGGGCTCGAATACCCTGCCCTGATTGACGAACTGATACTTCTTGCGCGTCAACGTCATTCGCGACGCAAGCGAAACACGCAGCGCTAAAAAATCTACGCTCCAGCGGTCGGAATATTGATTGTGTCACCGACAAGCAACAATGCACCGGTGTCAGACCAGTTGTTCGCAGCGAGCAGTGCCACCGTTGACACACAGAACTTGCGACGAATCGTAAAGACGGAGTCTCCTTTGGCAACAACGTAAGTGCCCGCTGGTCGCGTACCGCACTTTGTCAAGGTTGGATCTGTTGAAACCGCTGGTGCAGTGCCCCCTGTTGCGGGATCAACTGTGCCGGGAGTATCAATTGGAGCAATCGCCTGTGGTGGGATTTTAATAATTTGTCCCGGATACGGAAACTGCGCAGGACTCACCCAGCCGTTGTACGCCAACAATGCAGTGACCGAGATTCCGTACCGATTGGCCACAGCAATCGGAGAATCATTGGCAACAACTGTGTAGGACTGTTCTGATCCCACTGCATTGAGCGGATACGTCGTGGTTGTGCCTGGCAGAGTGCTTGACACGGGTGGAATCGTTGCAAAGTTGGTGGGCTGCACTGGCACCACGGTGGTGGCAACACCGAGTGTGTCGGCTCCGCACGCCGAAATTGCCAACGAGATCCCCACCATCACTGCCGCGGTGACAACCACATGCACTGGAATTCGTCGCCTAAGAAAGACTCGCACAGCCCTCAACAGTAGGTGCTGGAGGCTCGCCGATGGTGGCGCATGGGACAAGTTGTGCCCAAAATAACGCGAATTACATTAATGGTCTGGCGGTCGGCAGCACTGGCGAGGGTAAATCGGAACTGCCCATCAGGTATTCGTCAACCCCCCGAGCACATGAACGCCCCTCAGCAATTGCCCACACAATCAGGCTCTGTCCCCGACCCATGTCACCGGCTGCAAATACCCCCGGCACATTTGTCATGTAGTTGTCGTCGCGCGCCACATTGCCACGCTCGTCAAGAGCCACTCCCAGTTCGCTGAGCCATGAGCCTTTTTCTGGACCGACGAAACCAAGCGCGAGCAACACAAGATCGGCTGGCAACTCTTGTTCTGTTCCGGCTATTTTTTCAAACTTGCCATCGCGCATCTCGACTTCGTGCAATAACAATGCTTTGACATTGCCGTTGCCGTCATCAATAAATCGCTCGGTGTTCACGCTGAAAATTCGTTCGCCGCCTTCTTCGTGCGCAGACGATGTGCGATAGATCAGACTCCATTGCGGCCACGGATTATTGTCCGCGCGAACATCTGGTGGTTGAGCCATGATCTCAAGTTGCGTTGTACTGGCTGCACCTTGACGATGTGCGGTGCCCAAACAGTCAGCACCCGTATCACCACCACCGATAATGATGACGTGCTTGCCTTCGGCAGAGATCGCGGGCTCACTAAAGTCGCCCTCCTGTACCTTGTTGGCAATCGGCAAATACTCCATTGCCTGATAAATGCCTCGCAACTCTCGACCAGGCACAGGCAGGTCACGCCATGCGGTTGCTCCACATGCCAGCACCACGACATCATGACCAGCACGCAAGATATCGATATTGAGCAGGCCCCCGACGTCGGCGTTTGTACGAAACTCAGTTCCTTCGGCTTTCATCTGTTCGATTCGTCGCTCGATCTGATGCTTTTCCATCTTGAACTCAGGGATTCCGTAACGCAGGAGACCACCGATTCTGTCCGCTCGCTCCAACACCACAACATCATGACCAGCACGACTCAATTGCTGCGCTACTGCAAGCCCTGCTGGTCCACTTCCGATGACTGCAACGCGCTTGCCGGTTTTTGTACTGCAGATCTGGGGTTCAATCCAACCATTTTCCCACGCCATGTCAACAATCGAAACTTCTACTTGTTTGATTGAAACAGGGTTCTGATTAATTCCAAGCACGCACGCCGACTCACATGGCGCTGGACACAAGCGTCCTGTGAATTCTGGGAAATTATTTGTTGCATGAAGACGATCGATCGCCTCACGCCAATGTTGGCGATATACCAAGTCATTCCAGTCTGGAATTAAATTGCCAAGTGGACATCCGTTATTGCAAAACGGAATTCCGCAATCCATGCAACGACCTGCTTGTTGGCGCAAGTCATCTTCTGGGAACGGCTGATACACCTCGCGCCAGTCACGCAAACGCACTTGCACAGGGCGACGAATTGCGCCCGAGCGATCCCATTTCAAAAAACCTGTTGTTTCACCCACGAGCCACCTCCATTACTCGAACTGCAGTCTCATCCTCAGACCAACCTTGCGTCTTTGCGGTCGCAAGAACCCCCAGCACGCGCTTGTAGTCGCCTGGCATAACTTTGCGGAAGTTGATCACCTCTGTTGACCAGTTAGCCAAGATGGATGCACCAACCTGCGAGCCCGTGTACTGATAATGACGTTCAATAATGTCGTGCAACCACTCGGCGTCTACACCTTGAACAACTTCGAGCTCTACCATCTCGTCATTCACATTGTCTGAGAATTCATCATCTGGGTCATAGACGTAGGCAACACCGCCAGACATTCCAGCAGCAAAGTTGCGGCCCGTCGCACCGAGCACAACGACGTTTCCACCCGTCATGTACTCGCAACCATGGTCTCCGATTCCTTCGACTACTGCTGTTGCTCCAGAGTTGCGCACGCAAAAACGTTCGCCCACTGTCCCGCGCAAAAATATCTCACCACTTGTAGCGCCATACCCAATCACGTTTCCGGCAATCACGTTGTCTTGGGCGACAAATGTTGAATCTCGGTGTGGGTGCACAATCAGTCGACCACCTGATAATCCCTTGCCGAGATAATCATTTGAGTCACCCTCAAGACGCATCTCAATACCGCTCGGAACGAACGCTCCAAAACTTTGACCCGCTGACCCGACGAAATGAATCGAAATTGTTCCGTCAGGCAGCCCCGCTCCACCCCACTTCTGAGTGACGACGCTTCCAAGCATTGTTCCGACAGTGCGATGCACATTACGAATCGGCATCTCAATCGATACTTTGCTGGCGTTTTCAATCGCTGTTGCAGAGAGAGCGATCAATTGATTATCAAGTGCAAGTTCTAGCCCGTGATCTTGGGCAACTGATTGCAACAGTGTCTGGTTGTACGGATTCTTAGGCACAGCCAAAAGAGGCGAAATATCAAGGCCATGCAACTTCCAGTGATCGACGGCGCTGCGTGCATCAATCATTTCGACATGTCCAACCGCTTCTGCAATGCTACGGAATCCGAGTGCTGCTAAGTTCTCCCGAACTTCTTGAGCAATAAACTCAAAAAAGTTCACGACGAATTCTGGTTTGCCGCTAAAGCGTGATCGCAACTCCGGATTTTGTGTGGCAATACCGACTGGACATGTATCGAGATGACATACACGCATCATGATGCAACCACTCACAACAAGTGGCGCTGTTGCAAAACCGAATTCTTCTGCACCCAAAAGTGCCGCAATCACCACGTCGCGACCAGTTTTCATTTGTCCGTCTGTCTGCACCACGATGCGGTCACGCAAGCCGTTAAGCAACAATGTTTGTTGCGTCTCAGCAAGACCGAGTTCCCACGGCGCACCTGCGTGCTTGAGCGATGTCAATGGCGATGCACCTGTACCGCCGTCATGACCTGAGATCAGCACCACGTCTGCTTTGGCTTTGCTGACTCCAGCGGCAACTGTGCCGACCCCAACCTCAGCAACTAGTTTCACGTGAATACGTGCTGCAGGGTTTGAGTTTTTCAAGTCATGAATGAGTTGCTTCAGGTCTTCAATGGAATAAATGTCGTGATGCGGTGGCGGACTAATGAGTCCGACTCCTGGCGTGCTGTGACGCGTTTTTGCGATCCATGGATACACCTTGTATCCGGGCAATTGACCGCCTTCACCAGGTTTTGCACCTTGTGCCATTTTGATCTGCAAGTCATCGGCGTTCACTAAGTACTCACTCGTCACACCAAAGCGACCAGAAGCGACTTGCTTGATTGCACTGCGCTTGGAGTCGCCGTTTGGCATCGGAACAAATCGCTCCGCATCTTCGCCGCCCTCGCCAGTATTGCTCTTTGCACCAATACGGTTCATGGCAATAGCAAGTGTCTCGTGTGCCTCTGCTGAAATCGATCCATAACTCATTGCGCCTGTTGAGAAGCGCTTGACTATTTCTGAAACTGGTTCTACTTCGTCGATAGATATGACTGGTCGAATATCGGATCTGAATTCAAAGAGTCCGCGCAATGTCGACAAGGTGCGAGCCTGGTCGTCTACAAGAGATGTGTACTCTTTGAAAATGTCGTACCGCTTCGCGCGAGTCGAGTGTTGCAATCGATATACCGTGTCGGGGTTGAACAAGTGGTGCTCGCCCTCGCGCCGCCACTGATATTCGCCACCCAGATCCAACTCACGATGCGCACGCAACTCTGGTCGATTTGGATGTGCCATCGCATGCCTCGAGGCGACTTCGCTGGCGATTTCGTCCAGCCCAATTCCGCCCAAACGGGATACTGTGCCGACGAAAAACTCATCGACAAGCTCTGTCGAAAGACCAATTGCTTCAAAAATTTGCGCACCCGTGTATGAAGCGACTGTCGATACGCCCATCTTCGACATCACCTTTAACACGCCTTTGCCAGATGCTTTGATGTAATTCAAAACAGCCTTGTGCGGGTCCATCTCGCCGAGTGAATGCAATCCCCGACCATCGTCAGCCGCAACCATCGCTTCAATCGATTCGAAGGCGAGATACGGGTTAATTGCACCAGCCCCGTATCCGACCAACAGAGCCATGTGATGCACTTCACGCGCATCGCCTGCTTCAACTATCAGACCAACTTGCGTGCGAGTTTTTTCACGAATCAAGTGGTGGTGTACTGCACTCGTCAACAATAACGACGGAATCGGCGCAAACACTTCGTCGCTGTTGCGATCCGAAAGCACAACAATGCGAATGCCGTCAGTGATCGCGGCAGAAACTTCATCTCGCACACGATTCAATGCCTCGCGCAAGCCTTCTCCACCATCTGCGACGCGATACAAACCGCTCACCACAATTGATCGCAAATGAGGATGTGTCTTGTCATCGTTAATGTGAATAATCTTTGCTAGATCATCGTTATCTAAAATCGGAAATGGCAATGACAACTGACGACAACTGTCAGGACCTGGCGCCAGTAGATTGCCTTCTGGTCCCACACTTGTTCCGATTGCAGTCACAACTGCTTCACGAATCGCATCAAGTGGTGGGTTCGTCACTTGGGCAAACAACTGCGAAAAATAATCAAAGAGCAGTCGCGGCCTCTCCGACAACACTGCAATCGGAGTATCTGTACCCATTGAGCCAATCGGTTCGGTTCCAGTGCGTGCAGTCGGAGCAATGATGATTTTAAGTTCTTCGTGCGTATATCCGAACATCTGCTGACGTCGAGTCACGCTGTCGCGACTATGCACTACATGTTCTCGCGCTGGCAAGTCATCTAGTTCTGTTAGGCCATCCTGTAGCCATTTCTCATAGGGATGCTGCGCCGCCAACTCCATTTTGATTTCATTGTCATCGATAATGCGACCCTGCGCGGTGTCAATCAGCAACATTCGCCCAGGCTGTAGACGGCCTTTTTTGATGACGCGACTTGGCTCAATGTCGAGCACTCCGGTCTCGCTTGCAAGTACCACGAGACCGTCTGACGTCACCCAATACCGTCCAGGTCGCAAGCCATTGCGATCTAATACTGCCCCAATGACAGTTCCGTCAGTAAAGGCGATGTCTGCTGGTCCATCCCACGGCTCCATCAATGACGAGTGGAACTTATAAAAAGCGCGCTTGCTCGGATCCATCCGCTCATTGTGTTCCCATGCTTCAGGAATCATCATCAACAACGCATGCGGTAATGAACGACCCGCAAGATGCAATAGCTCGAGCACCTCATCAAAACTTGCGCTGTCGCTCATACTCGGCGTACAGATTGGAAACGCCCGATCAAGACCCGGTATCAATTCGCTTTCAAGCAATGCTTCGCGCGTCGCCATCCAGTTACGGTTTCCTTGAACAGTATTGATCTCGCCGTTATGTGCGATGTACCGATACGGATGCGCGAGCGGCCACGACGGAAACGTGTTTGTGCTAAATCTGCTGTGCACTAATACCAAGGCTGACTCAATGCGTTCGTCAGAAAGATCGGGAAAGAACTCTTGCAACTCTGGTGTGGTGAGCATGCCTTTATAAATGAATGTTCGCGCTGACAACGATGCAAAATACGTGCGCATCGCACCAGTCAGTTCATGCTCTATACGCTTGCGCACAATAAACAATTTGCGATCAAGATCAATTCCAGTTGCACCATCTGGGTCATCAATAAAATATTGATAGAACGACGGCATTACAGCCAAAGCACTCGCACCCAAACACTTTGGTTCAATAGGAACCTGACGCCATCCCAATGGCCGCAGACCTTCTTCGCGACTGATGCGCTCAACTGTGTCAATCGCTTTGTTCGCGTCTGCTGCACCCGCTGGCAAAAACGCTAACCCCGCGGCATATGCTCCCAACTTGGGCAATGCAAAATCAACGACTCCACGAAAGAACCTGTCCGGAATCTGAAACAGAACTCCGGCGCCATCACCCGTTGCCGCCTCTGCTCCGGTTGCGCCACGATGCTCCATGTTGCACAATGCGCCAAGACCCAACGACACCAACTCGCGACTCTGTGTGCCCGCAATATTGACGACGAACGACACGCCACATGAGTCGTGCTCAAAGCGTGGGTCGTAGAGCCCAGATGAAGGTGGAAGATCGTGATTCATGCGTTGTCCTTATTAAACGGCGAGTCTCAGCCAAAGACTGAGTGTGTACCCCCGAGACAACGCTGGCCCGAGTAACCTTCAGACTACAGACACCTCGCCTTGCGTGCCAAACTTATTTGCACAATTTCGTGCTGCAGTTCTTGCTGCAGATCGATATAGGGCTTCTTACTTTGGGTCGATAAAGGCAGGTGCGCGTTTTTCAAAGTCACTCATCACGGCTTCACGTTGGTTATGGCCGCCAATCATCTGGCCAATCGTGCGCCTTTCGGCCTCAAATTGAGCCGCCGCGTACTCCACTGTCATGCGATTCAGGAGTTCTTTGGCTCCACGCACTGCATCGGGGCTGCGCTTGCAAATCTCGGCGGCATAGGCAAATGCATCGTCGCGGGGATTCTCAGACAAACGAGTCACAACACCAATTGCATGTGCTTCACGGCCGTCAAAAATGCGGGCGGACAGCACGATGTCTTTCATGACATCAGGACGCACAAGTCCCTGGAGCAAAACCGTTCCTGCGCAGTCGGGCACTAATCCCCAATATGTTTCGCGCACGCTGAACTTTGTGTCGGGATGCGCAAGGCGAATGTCTGCTCCAAGAGCAATCTGGCAACCCGCACCGAGTGCGTGTCCGTGTACTGCTGCAACCACTGGCACCGGGACTTCTTGCCACACCCACGCCGCTTGCTGACCAAGATGAGTAATGCGCCCTTCTTGCATGTCGCCGGCTGTTGGTTGTTTTTTATTGGTGTCTTGCTCACTGCCACCGGCCATCGCGCCCATTGACGCAAGATCAAGCCCCGCACAAAATGATGCACCTTCGCCCGATAACACAACAACACGAATCTGTTTGTTGGTCTTGAGCGACTCGCCTGCGTCAACAATTGCCTGAAACTGTTCGCCGTCTAACGCATTGCGCTTATCGGGGCGGTTAAACCGCACATCGGCAATGCCGTCAGAAATAGAGATAGTAACCCTGTTGCTCATATTGCCATTATGACAGCCCTTCGGCCAGAGTTTCCTGCCGCAGGGCCAATGTCGTCCGCTGAGCACACATCGCGTCTCACATGGCAGAATGCACCCATGCATTTAAACCTTTCCGCCGATGAAGTACTTACAACAACCCGCAGTGTGCGCAAGCGCCTGGATTTTGACCGCCCCGTCGAACGAGAAATCGTCGAAGAATGCCTTGAGTTGGCACTGCAGGCGCCAACGGGTTCAAACAGCCAAGGATGGCATTGGGTGGTCATTGAAGATGCAGCCAAGAAAAAAGCCCTTGCTGATATCTACAAGAAGAACTTTGAGATGTACATCAACATGCCCGGGCGTGTCTACGCAGAAGGCGACATGAGATCGGCACAAATCGGCGCTGTTCGCAACTCAGCGATGTATTTGTCAGACAACTTTCATAAATCACCATTGATGCTGATTCCGTGCATTGAGGGTCGTCTTGACAACTTGCCGTCGTTCGCCACTGCATCTGCATGGGGTTCACTTCTGCCCGCAGTGTGGAGCTTTATGTTGGCATTGCGCGAGCGCGGAATGGGATCGGCGTGGACAACAATCCACATGATGAATGGCGGCGAAGAAGAGGCTGCGAACCTGCTCGGAATCCCGCACGCAAACATTAGTCAGGGTGGATTGTTTCCGATTGCTTACACCGTCGGCACCGACTTCAAGCCAGCAAAACGCTTGCCTGTTTCTTCCGTTTTGCACTGGGATAAGTGGTGACAAACGGTTTTGTGACATATGCGTTGACAGACGGCGTCGCTGTCATCACGATGGATGACGGCAAAGCAAATGCGCTGTCGCTCGAGATGCAAATTGCAATTAACTCAGCGCTCGATCAAGCCCAAAGCGACAACGCGACCGTCGTATTAACAGGCAGATCCGGAATCTTGTCTGCAGGCTTTGACTTAAAAACTCTGGCGCGCGGCGGCGACGACGCGACCGCAATGCTCAACGGTGGCCTTGAGTTGTCGCTTCGGATGCTGAATTTTCCCACCCCAATAGTTATCGCGTGTAGTGGGCACGCCATTGCAATGGGAGTATTCTTGCTTTTATCGGGTGACTATCGCATCGGAATCGCAGGCAACTACAAGTACACCGCAAACGAAGTTGCAATCGGAATGACCATGCCTTTCTCTGCGATTGAAATCATGCGTCAACGATTGACCCCATCGGCAATGAATCGTGCAGTATTGCTTGCCGAAGTTTTCACCCCAAACAATGCTATTGAGACAGGTTTTCTTGACCTTGTTGTTGACGAGGCTCACCTGATGAGTGCGGCAATGAGCTTTGCTGCATCCACATCAGGGCTGAACGCAGCAGCGCATTTGGCAAGCAAGAAGCGCATGCGCGCAAATGCTATCAATGACATCACGGCAGGGCTTGCCCTTGACTATGCCGGTTGGCGCAAACAATTCGCCGTTAAACAGGACTAGTCGACAAGCCGCAGGCCCGATGGCGCAATCGACGGTTGCGCATACGGAAGATCAACAACAAACTCTGTCCGATGCCCCGGAAACACATGCCGAGAGACCAATACAACTTGGCCACTGGTCGTAGATGTAATGCGTTCGCATCGCAAAACAGGTGAACCTGGCGGAACATGAAGCAACTCTGCCTCTGCGGTGTTGGCCGCGTCGGCGCCAATAGTTTGTGATGCACCGCTCAGTGGTACTTCGAGTAATTCATAAAACGGAGACCGCTCAACATCGGCGCGTGACAAGTGCTGAGCGAGATCTGCTGGACACCAAACAGTGACCAATGCAAATGGTTCTCCGTCGGCAGTATTGAGTCGACTCACTCGCAAGACGTGTGGTGTTGCCAGCACAAGAGCAATGTCACGTGGTGCTTTTTCAAAAACGAATTCCAGAATTCGCCGCTCAGGCTGCATTCCGCTGTCACGCATTTGATCTTCGATGGTGGCTAAGCGACCAAGTGGCTGGCGCACCTGCTTGCCGGCGACAAACCATCCAAAGCCTTGGCGAGCATCAACAAGACCTTCCTCACGCAAGATTTCAAGAGCCTTACGAATCGTGACCCGACTCACGCCAAATTCCGCTGACATTTCTGATTCGCTCGGTAAAACTCGACCAGCGGCGTATGCCCCAGATGAAACGCGCATGCGAAGTTCGTCCGCGATTCCGTGATAGCGAATTGTCCTCACTCTTGTATTCTACCCACACTTGTATTAGAGTTGTATACATAGGACACACCCACAGAATCGAGACATTATGGCCGTAACAGCTGGCACCCCACAAGAACTTGTCGATCGTGTCTACGCGTCACTTCCGAGCAACTCTGCGCTTGGCCGCACGAGACTCGGGCGTCCACTCACTCTGACGGAAAAGATTTTAATCAACCACCTCGTCGAGCCAACAACACAAGAGATGGAGCGTGGCCGCAGTTATGCAGACTTTGCGCCTGATCGTGTGGCAATGCAAGACGCAACAGCACAGATGGCGTTATTGCAATTCATGACAGCAGGTTTGGCAACAACATCTGTACCAAGCACTGTTCATTGTGATCATTTGATTTTGGCAAAGACGGGCGCCAAACTCGACCTGCAAGTTGCCAACGACTCCAACCGCGAGGTGTATGACTTCTTGCGCTCAGTGAGCGCCAAGTTTGGTGTCGGATTCTGGGGACCCGGAAGCGGAATCATTCACCAAGTAGTTCTCGAACACTATGCATTTCCGGGTGGGATGATGATCGGAACCGATAGCCACACGCCAAATGCAGGCGGACTCGGAATGGTTGCGATTGGTGTTGGCGGCGCTGACGCTGTCGATGTGATGACGGGCTTTGCATTTAATGTGCGTTGGCCAAAAGTCATTGGCGTGCATCTCACTGGTGCGTTGTCTGGTTGGTCAAGTCCAAAAGATGTCATTTTAGAAGTTGCTCGTCAACTCACTGTCGAAGGTGGCACCGGCGCAATTGTTGAGTATTACGGACCAGGCGCTGACTCAATTTCGGCAACCGGCAAAGCAACAATCTGCAATATGGGTGCAGAGATTGGCGCAACATGCTCAGTGTTTGGATATGACTCCAACATGTCGGCATATCTGCGTGCAACAGGGCGAGCATCCATTGCAGCGGCTGCAGATCTCGTCGCTAGCGATCTTCGTGCAGACGACGGCGCAACATACGACAGCATGATCGAGATCAATCTCTCGGTATTGACACCTCTCATCAACGGACCGCACTCCCCTGATCGCGCACATGCTGTTGGTGCAGGTGTCGGCGCTGCTGCTCGCGACAACAACTGGCCTCTCAACATTTCTTCTGCGCTTGTTGGCTCGTGCACCAACTCGTCATATGAAGACATCACGCGTGCGGCGTCAATTGCCCGACAAGCGTCTGCTAAAGGTCTGCGCGCCAAGACTGAGTTGCTTATTACGCCAGGCAGCGAACAGATTCGCGCCACCATTGAGCGAGATGGCTTGTTGGCTGATCTTGAATCCATCGGCGCAACAGTGTTGGCCAATGCGTGCGGACCATGTATCGGCCAGTGGGAGCGTTCCGCAGATGTCAATTCTGTTCCCAACACCATCGTCAATTCATTTAATCGCAATTTTCCAAAACGAAATGACGGTTCCGCAAACACATTATCTTTTGTCACAAGTCCAGACACCGTGGTGGCACTCGCTCTTGCTGGCCGCCTTGATTTCAATCCGATGACCGACACATTGACCGCGCCAGATGGATCACAAGTAAAACTCGATCCTCCTATCGGCGAGGTTTTGCCAGCACGTGGCTACGACGCAGGAGCCGACACATTCATCGCGCCACCCGCAGACGGCAGTGCAATCGTCATTGAGGTCAATCCCACGAGCGAGCGACTACAGCTACTGCAACCATTTTTGGCATGGGATGGCAAGGACTATCTTGAATTGCCAATCTTGATGAAAGCGCAAGGCAAATGCACTACAGATCATATTTCTGCTGCTGGCAAGTGGCTCACCTACCGCGGTCATCTTGAAAACATTTCTGGCAACTTATTCATTGGTGTTGTCAATGCTTTTACTTCGGCCGTCGGAGAAGGACTCGACATCACGGACGGAGCAACTCGAAGTTTTCCCGACATTGCAAAACGCTATAGCCACGCAGGCATGAGATGGTGCGCAGTCGGAGATCAAAACTACGGCGAAGGCTCTTCGCGCGAGCACGCTGCGATGGAACCGCGGCTTCGTGGCGGAGTAGTTATTTTTGCGCGATCATTCGCTCGTATTCATGACACGAATCTAAAAAAACAAGGATTGATTCCTTTGACATTTGCAGATCCTGCTATTTATGATGCTCTCGAAGAATCCGACACTATTAGCGTGCTGAATCTGCCACCAGTTCCGGACAAGCCAATTAAGTGCGTCATTAATAAGTCCGATGGAACGAAAGTTGCATTTGACGCCAAGCACACATTTAGCGACGAACAAGTCGAATGGTTTAAAGCCGGCTCTGCACTCAACATCGTGCGCGCCAAAGTGGCCAGTCAAAAATAAATCTGTGCCCAGAACGGGAGAAACCCCGCATGGGGGCGCGGGGCTTCTCAACCTAAACCCAATGGAGGGGGGTCCATTTGGGGTTCTTGCCAGTGGGCAATGGGGGTAACCCACTGGTTGTATGGGTTAATTATGTACTAAATCTCGGCAACACTCAAGCCGAACGGTGCGATAGTTGCTATCGTTTTTAGAGATAGGTACAGATTTCACCGCAGCCAGAAGGGCCATACCCACAATGGAAATTAAGCAACTCCAGACTCTTCTGGCAATTGATGAGTACAAAACCTTTTCGGCAGCAGCCCGTTCCTTGATGACGGTTCAATCCAACGTCTCGGCCCATATTGCCCGTCTTGAGTCAGAGCTCGGCGTAGTTCTGGTAGACCGCCATCGCGGTGGCCTGACCGACGAAGGTGAACTCGTTGCCGAGCGAGCCCGACGCATCTTGCACGAGATAGACGACATTGGATCAGATATGTCGTCACTTGGAGACAATGTTGCCGGTGCGTGTCGTCTCGGCAGCATCGGAACAACGGCCCGCTGGCTGATGCCAAAAATGCTGATATCGCTGAGTCGCTCACACCCCAATGTGGCAATCACAATCTATGAGGGCGGAACGAGCACTCTTATTCCCCGACTTCTCGAAGGTCATCTCGATGCTGCAATTGTTCACCTTCCGGTTGAATCATCAGAAGTAGAAACCGTGCAACTCTTTGCTGAAGATCTTGTGCTCTTGGCGCACTCATCACATGAGCTCGCCGACCACACCACCATCTCTATTGAAGAACTCAGTCGGCACAGCATTTTACTTCCGCCTCGTGGGTCAGTACTACGGAAAATTATTGATCGAGCAGCAGCAAACAAACGTGTTGAGTTCTCGCCGCTTGCAGAGATCGATGGAGTTCGTTTAATGACGTCGCTCGCATTTGAGAACTTTGGTCCAGCAATTGTTCCCGCCACTGCGATTCCAGGATGGATTCAAGGTGATTTTGTACGCATCTCGGTGCCCGAACTCCCTCGACGAACTGTTGGATGGGTACAGCGTGTTCGGCCCCGTCCAAGTGCCCCCACCTTGGCCGTCGGTCAGGTGGCACTGGCCATTGTCAAGCAACGAGCAAACCGCCAGCCAGGCGTCTATCTCTAGAGCCGCCGTGGGCTATCTAGAGGGCAATCACACCGTTTAGTGTGTTGTTGTGACACTGACGACAGACTCATCTGGTTCTGATCTCTCATTGCAACACATGGTCCCTGGTGCAGCGCACGCATCGGTTCGACAATTAAGCACTGGTCGTCAAGTGGTGTGGCTAGACATCGAAGGATCGGTTCATCGCGGTGCATTGTCAGCAGCGGCATCAAGTGTTATTGCGCTAGCAGCCCAAACAGCACTGTCAAAAGGCCTTCCGTTTGTTGCGGTCATGGAATCTTCGGGTGCAGACATCGTCGAAGGAATTGCTGCATTGCATGGATGGGGTCTTGCCGCCAAAGCGTTAGCCGATTGTTCGGGCATTGTGCCAACAGTGTGCATCGTGTCTGGGCCAGCCGTTTCTGGACCAGCGTTACTGATCGGCCTCGCAGATTTTGTTGTCATGACCAAAGACTCTTATGCATTTGTGTCTGGTCCAGCAATGGTTGCAGACTTTACTGGCATTGCAATCTCAAACGAAGAACTGGGTGGTCCAGATGCGCACGCGCGGCATAGTGGTGCAGCAACAGCGGTTGTGCACGACATCGCTGAGGCCGTGTCGTGGGTTGAATCATTGCTGACGTACTTGCCAGACAGCGTGCACAAGATCCCCGACGTTTTGTATACACAAGATCCCGATACTCGCCGCACCCCCGAAGCTGGTGCGGTGATTCCACCCACATCAACAGGCAGTTACGACGTGCGCAACGTGATTACAGCACTGAGCGATGATGCTGATTTCTTTGAACTACGCCCGCTGTGGGCAACCAATGTCGTGACCGGACTGACAACAATGGCTGGCTATCCGGTCGGAGTTGTTGCTAATCAACCAATGTCGTTGGCAGGCACTCTCGATATTCAGGCTTCGCAAAAAGCAGCTCGCTTCGTGTCGATGTGTGACGCGTTTAATATCCCGATCATTACGTTGGTCGACACACCTGGCTTCTACCCCGGCAAAGACCTGGAATGGCGCGGAATGATTCGTCATGGCGCACAACTTGTCTTTGCATATGGTCGGGCCACGGTGCCACGCATTTGCGTCATCCTGCGCAAGTCCTATGGAGGCGCATACATCGTGATGGACTCTAAAGAAATGGGAAATGATCTCTGCCTGGCGTGGCCATGGGCAGAACTCGCCGTCATGGGGGCAGGCCAAGCCGCCGCCATCTTGCAGCGTCGGGCAACACCAGAAGAAAAAGCACTCTTTGAAGAGGACTACTCGGCCCGACTGCTGAACCCATACATCGCCGCCGAACGCGGATACGTCGATGCTGTCATTGACCCAGCCGATACTCGCACCGAGATCTGCGCCGCCCTGCATATGTTGCGCGATAAGCGCGAGAATTTAATCAAACGTAAGCACGACAACAGCCCCCTGTAACCCAACAACTCTTGTCGTACAGGCGCCATGTTCTAAACTGTCTCATGGGGAGGAAGCCCCATTCACTTACGTCAGTAGAGGAGATCCCAATGGCTGACACCATCACAATTATCGACGATCGCACCGGAAAAAAAGTAACGGTCCCCATCACTGACGGAGTCTTTAGTTCGTCCGCACTCCGTGATCTTGACCCAAATCTTTTTATGTATGACCCTGCATATTTGTCTACCGCGTCGTGTGCCTCGTCAATCACTTATCTTGACGGTGACGCTGGAATCTTGCGATATCGCGGCTACCCCATCGAACAACTCGCTGAGAACTCCACCTTTCTCGAAGTCGCATACCTTTTGATTAACGGGCAATTGCCCACAACAAAAGAACTAAGCACATGGCAGCTCAATGTCACGCACCACACCATGATCCATGAAAACATGCGCAAGCGCTTTGTCGATGGGTTCCACTATGACGCTCATCCAATGGGAATGTTCATCTCGGCAATTGCTGCATTGGGAACTTTTTATGATGACGCCAAAGACATCTTTGAAAAAGAGTCGTTTGACAAACAAATTCTTCGTCTTGTTGCCAAGGTTCCCACCATTGCAGCAATGTGTTACCGATTTAGCCAGGGGCTTCCATTTGTCTCCCCCAACAACGCATTGTCATACGGCGAAAACTTCTTGAACATGATGTTCCGAATCGGTGACGATTACAAGGTCGACCCAGTGCTTGCGCGTGCCATGGACGTGTTGTTTATTTTGCATGCAGACCACGAACAAAATTGCGGAACAACTGCGATGCGCGTCGTGAGTTCTGCCAACTCCGATCCGTATACCGCCACTGCAGCAGCGGCGGCTGCGCTGTACGGTCCGCTTCATGGCGGAGCCAACGAGGCTGTTGTGCGCATGCTGACCGAGATCGGCGATGTCAGTCACGTCCCTGCCTTTATTGAAAGCGTCAAAGCTGGGAACGGCCGCCTGATGGGATTCGGACATCGTGTCTACAAAAACTTCGACCCTCGTGCCACCATCATCAAAAAAACAGCGTACGAAGTGTTCGAAGTCACCGGAATGAACCCGCTCCTTGAGGTGGCCGTTGCCCTCGAAAAAGCGGCGCTGAGCGACGACTATTTTGTGTCGCGCAAGTTGTATCCAAATGTGGACTTTTATTCAGGACTGATCTATCAGGCACTCGGATTTCCGGTGGACATGTTTACTGTGCTGTTTGCGATTCCGCGCACTGTTGGCTGGCTCACCCACATGCAAGAACTCTTGGCAGACAAAGAACAAAAAATCAGTCGCCCACGCCAGTGGTATACCGGTGTCGACGAGCGTGCTTACACCCCTATTGCTAAACGCTAGCCCGCGATATCAATCACAATTTTTCCGGTATTGCCGTTTGATGCCATGTATTCGTGCGCTGCCGCAATGTCATCTAGTTGATATCTGCGATCTATAACTGGCTGCAATACTCCAGCATCGAATAGCGGCAGCACTTCAGATGCAAAGCGTTGCGAGATAGAGATTTTTTCTTCTACGGGTCGTGCTCGCAGAACTGTGCCAATTATTGCCGCCCGCTTACCTAACAAAGCACCAACATTGAACAGCACGGGTTTGCCCGCCATCACTCCAACTTGAATAATGCGACCCTTCGTTGCCAGTGCAGCAATATTGCGCTCTAGATAATCGCCGCCAATTACATCAAGCACAACATCAACGCCAACGCCTGCTGTGGCAGATGCAACCTCGGCGACAAAATCTTGTGAACCGTAATCGACCACAACATCGGCTCCGAGTGCGCGACACGCCGCAACTTTGCCAGCCGAACATGTCACCACAATTCGTGCTCCGATTGCTTTGCAGATTTGAATCGCCGCCGTGCCAACTCCAGAGCCGCCAGCATGCACCAAAGCCCAGCGACCCGAGGTCAAGACGCCTTGCACGACGAGCGCATCCCATGCGGTAATGAACACCTCAGGGATTGCCGCTGCATCTGCAACCGATATACCAGTCGGGATTCGCGTTGCTTGACGCTCTGGCAATACGAGTTGTTGTGCATACCCACCGCCAGACACGATTCCCATCACAGGGTCTCCGACTTTCCAGCGACGAACATGAGCACCAACTGAACGAACGGTGCCAGAAAATTCAAGACCAGGAATCTCTATGTCGTCTGGGAACGGATTGGGATACAGACCCATTCGTTGCAATAAATCTGCGCGGTTGAGTGCGGTTGCGACAACGTCAACAGAGATCTCGTCGTTGCCTGGCACCGGCGCCACAACATCTTGGATCTCCAAAACCTCAGGACCGCCGTGTGAGCGCAACACAACTGCGCGCATGGGTTTATGCCATCTTTGCTTGCAAGCGACGATCGAGTGCCGCCAAGAAGTCTTCGGTGGTGAGCCATGGCTGTTCTTTAGAAATCAAGATTGCCAAGTCTTTTGTCATTTCACCTTCTTCGATTGCTTCAACACACACTGCTTCGAGTTTTTCTGCAAAATCAATCAGTGCCGCATTGTCATCAAGTTTTCCGCGATGCATCAGACCACGTGTCCATGCATAAATTGATGCGACAGGGTTTGTCGAGGTCTTGTTGCCCTTTTGGTGCTCGCGATAATGCCGCGTGACGGTTCCGTGAGCAGCTTCTGCTTCGACAGTTTTGCCATCTGGCGTGAGCAAGACTGATGTCATGAGGCCTAGCGAACCAAACCCCTGAGCAACCGTGTCTGACTGCACATCACCGTCATAGTTCTTGCACGCCCACAAATAACCGCCCTCCCATTTCATGGCACATGCCACCATGTCGTCAATTAAACGGTGCTCGTAGGTCAGACCGGCCTTATCAAAATCAGCCTTGAACTCTGCTTCGAAAACTTCTTCAAAAAGGTCTTTGAACCGACCGTCGTATGCCTTGAGAATTGTATTTTTTGTACTCATGTAAACCGGATAGTTACGTTGTAATCCATAACGTAACGACGCACGAGCAAAATCACGAATTGAGTCATCAAAGTTATACATTCCCATCGCCACGCCAGATCCGGTGAACTTGGCAACTTCAAGCTGGATGGGTTCGCCTTCGCCATCGGGGATCCATGACATGGTGACAGTGCCAGCACCTGGCACACGAAAATCTGTTGCCTTGTATTGATCGCCGTGAGCATGACGACCAATCACGATTGGCTTTGTCCAACCTGGCACAAGACGCGGAATATTTTTACAAATGATCGGCTCGCGAAACACAACGCCGCCAAGAATGTTTCGAACTGTTCCGTTTGGTGATTTCCACATCTTTTTGAGTTTGAACTCTTCGACGCGTGCCTCATCTGGAGTGATCGTGGCGCACTTCACGCCCACACCATGCTTTAGAATTGCATGTGCAGAATCAATTGTGACCTGGTCATTTGTCTCATCGCGGTATTCCATACCAAGGTCGTAGTAGTCAAGCGTGATGTCGAGGTACGGCAAAATCAGACGATCTTTAATGAACTGCCAAATGATTCGGGTCATTTCGTCGCCGTCGAGTTCGACAACCGGGTGAGCAACTTTGATCTTGGACATAATGTCGCCTTTCGAGCACTTGTATGGTACTTGTACACGATAGCGCAGACTGCGCCAGCCTGCCCTACCATCAGTCCCAATGGACTTTGAATGGACCCCAGAGCAACTCAGTTTGCGCCGTGAGGCCAAAGAAGTAGCCAAGCAAGCCGTTGCCACCTATGGGCGCCACAACGATTCATGGATGAACGGATACTCGCGTGAGTTCTCGCGTGAACTCGGCGCACGGGGCTGGCTTGGCATGACGTGGCCAACAGAATTCGGAGGCGGTGGGCGCGAGCCCATTGACAGACTCATCGTCGGCGAAGAGCTGATTTCTGCTGGTGCACCAATTGCTGCGAGTTGGTTTGGTGATCGACAAATGGGACCCGCGTTGATTCAATACGGCACGGTGCAGCAACAGCGAGATTTTTTGCCAGGAATTCTTTCAGGAGACACCACTTGGTGCATCGGAATGAGTGAACCAAACGCTGGATCTGATCTGGCATCACTCGCAACATCGGCAGTACTTGATGGCGACGAGTGGGTCATCAACGGTCAAAAAATTTGGACAAGTTTTGGTGCACACGCCGACTACTGCTATCTCATCTGTCGCACGAGTTCTGACGGACTACCACATGCTGGCATCAGTGAAATTATCGTACCTATGGGCACTCCGGGTGTTGAGGTCCGACAAATAACTGACATGACCACGAATCGTCACTTCTGCGAAGTCTTTTACAGTGACGCGCGCGTGCCTAAAGACAATCTGGTCGGCTCTCTCGGTGGTGCATTTAAACAAACAATGCGCCAACTAGAACATGAACGAGGCGGAATCGACCGCTTGGTCTCGAACTATGCGCTGTTTCTGTACGCGCTTTCAATTGCAGACACGTCAAACCCAAAAATTCGACAAGAAATCGCAGCACTTGAATCCACATACCGCATCGGACGAATTTTGGTTCTTCGTGAAGTCCTTAAACAAGCACCTGCTGGTTTTTCGGCTGCGACAAAGTGTTTTTGCACCGAACATGAGCAGCGTGTCTCAGACTTTGTCGCTCGCATCATGGGGGCAAATGCAATGCTGTGGAATGATTTCACACCCAGCCTGTTATACGCACCCGGCTACACAATCATGGGCGGCACATCAAACGTTATGCGCAACATCCTCGGCGAGCGTGTCTTAGGACTGGCGAAGTAAGCAACACAATAATAAGAACGCCTAAGCGATTGTCAGCATCACGAGCGACACAGCGGCAAGGGCAATTCCCGCTAACTGTGGACGATGCACGCGTTCTTTGTCAAGTCCAGTTGCCAATGCCAATGTGCTGGCTGGATACATGGCGATAATGACCGCGACAATCGTCATTAAACCGCGACGAACCGCGACCAAATACAACACGTTTGCGACACTGTCTAGAACACCAGATGCAACAATGATGCCTAGATATTTACGCCCCGATCGAATTGATTGTCGCGTAATCAAAACAACAATCGCCATATACGGAACACTCGCTGCGCGCATAGCGACGACAGGCCACAAACCACTTCCGGCAGAGGTGTGTTCGAGCATCACAAATAACGACCCGAATGTTGTCCCCGATACAAGCGCCAAGACAATCACTCTGCGCGGTGCTCGCCGATGATGCGGGCCAAAAAGATCGCTAATCATCGCCACCGAAAACAAACCCAACGGAATCGCTATCAGTCCAATCGCGCGCGGTCGTTCACCCTGCAGTAGTCCGACAACAACCGGAACACTCGCCATCATTATTGCTGATATGGGAGCCACGACAGTCATAAAACCGCTTCCCATGGCACGATAAAACGCCAGCAGTCCGGTTGCACCGGCAACTCCTGCCATTGCACCCCAGACCCAGTCATTCAGTGGCGCGACAGGAACTCCGCTGATCAACACCATGATGATCAGCGCAATAAAAGCCGCTGCTTGACCCAGTGCTGTGACCAAGATTGCCGACACACTGCGAGATGCACGACCCCCGCAATAATCTGCGACTCCGTACACCACGGCAGCAGAGAACGCAACAACTATTTCCACAGAGTGGGCGCGACGGGGCTTGAACCCGGGACCTCCACCATGTCATAGTGGCGCTCTACCAACTGAGCTACACGCCCTTTTCGGACGCCTTTTAATGTACCAGCCAGTTCATAGTTCGCCTGTCTCCAGGCGAACTATGAAGAGATCTAACTGACTTGAATAAAGACCTTACGACGATCGTTTTTATCGACCTTCTTGCCGTATTGCACCGAGGTCTGGAGTTGACAGATGCCCTTTTTATTGAGAGCCGTCACATACGAGCTTTGAACTTTGCAAATTGTTGGAGTGAGAGATGTTGTCACCCCAAGAGTTCCGCAACCCGTACAGCCAGTATTTTGCTGAACCAGAATGTCTCCTCTTTCGGTGTCTTCAGCCATGCTCGCTAGTTTGGTCAGGCTGATCGAAGACTTTCGGCTCAATGCCTTGGGGAATTTATACATCTGGTACCAAACTTTTGCGTTGTTGTTGCGTGCAAAAGTGCCCTTCGGGAAGACCGCATTTTTGGCAAGGACCGTGTTTTGTATCACCAGTGACGCAGCGCTCACGGGCTCAGAACACTTGACACCCTTTACCCTGACGCAGAAAGTCCGTGATGGCAATGCGCCAACTCCGGCAATTCGATACTTCTTGGAAGACGTCGCACAGACCTTGACCACGCCTTTACCCTTGGCATCGGTTGTGGCCTTACCCGCAGTACATGCAGCCAAAGCGCGCACTCCCGAGCGAGCCCCAGCGCTTGCAGTCTTGGCAGCACTAGAAGTACCACAAACATCTGTGACTGTTGCGGTGGCACTAAACAATCCGCCCGTGTCAGCAGCATCACACACTTCTGTGGCCGTCGCTGTGAAACCGCTATACGCCGCTCCACTCTCGTCTTTGAGTTCAAGAGGAATAGTCACAGTGCCGCTTGCGTTGGCAGTTAGGTCCACCGTCGGAGTGGTCTTATCGCTGTCAACAATGGTGACGTCAAGTCCTGGCATGAAAGGCATCTCGACACTGTCTGAAGCAGTCTTGAAGTTGACTTCAATTGATTTATTCAGGTCACCATCGTCGTATTCGATCAATGCATCATATTTTGATGATCTTGATTTAGGACTGAATGACTTGAACGACACAGTTCCGTCATCACCAGTGATGTAAACCGGCGGTGCAACGAAACACTGCGAGCAAGTTGCCAATCCGAAATCTGCACCTGCTGCTTCTGTAGCCCAAGATGATGTTCCGTTTGCACTATTTTGATAGTCGTAACTGAGGTAGTTGTTCTTAAGTTGAATTGTTGCGTTAGGAACGGGGTTTCCGTTTGCCATGACAACCTTGACAACTCTCGTAATGAAAGCACTCGGTGCTGCGACTGTAATCTCGGCGTTTCCGCTATCAGGAATAAGTGTCGTCACGGTTGAAGCTTGCAAGGTGGCTCCCGAGGCGGATGTGCCACCGGTGACTGTGAAAGTCACGGGTCCTCCTGCGATTGAGGTCCGAACGGTGCCCGCAATATCTGTCACTAGATTTGTTGCCTTGGCTGAGCTCGCAAGTACCGGATAGTCAGGAGTGGCCCATTTAAAGGTGGCACCTGCCAATAGGTCGCCTGTCGAAGTCTTAAAGGTTAATAACGCCCCGCTGCGCGCAGTTCGAACGCCAGCACTGACCTTGAGTGGAATCAATTTTACGCTGTCGGTGGCCCCAGCAATGCCCGTTGTGTAGTTATACGCAGTTGCCGTGGAGTCAGCAAATGCAGAAACTGGCGCCACAACATTGCTTTCATTGCTGTAGCACTGCTTGCAACTAAAGATCCATTGGTCTGCCGACAAAAGTCCTGAAGGCAAAACAAAGTAGATCTTTTGCATCGAGCTAATTGACTGATCCATGAAGATTGAGAGGGGCTCAGCCATGACACCGACTGCAGTCAATGCAGTCGGCATTGTCGCGACGCCGTTAGGACCATTGGAACCAGCACCACAGCTCAAGGTTCCTTGATTGTGAATACATAATCCTGGGTTACCCCAGTTATTGGTCATGTACACTCGAGTCGCACCTTCGCTGCCTTCGATCGATGCGCCAGTTACGCCAAACTTGGCTCCCGAGAAGCTTCGACATGTCACTGCCGATGCCGCGATACATACTTGGCCGGCACCCCAGTTTGCTGCCGACATTGACATGTCCGTTGCACCTGCGATGTCCGTTGCCACGCCAGTCGTCGCATCTGGTGTTCCTTTGGCGTTGACCCAAGCCCATGTTGCTGCGGTCGTCTCACTGCTATTGCGATTTTCACTTCGGCTTTTAAAAGTACGATTGACCCAGCCCTGAATGCTCTGACAATACACTTCTGATTCATATTCGCCATCAACAGGATTACTGCAGTCGTAGCGTTGTACGTTGCTGCTTATATTGGTGCCGGCAGCGCCGTTCGTAACGTTGGCGCACTGCACCGTGCCAGCTACCATTAGCGCACAAATCGCTGGAGTGGATCCGTTCGCTGCGCCAATTTGAATTGACTTAACGCCGGTTGTGATCAGGGTTCTCCATGTCTTAGAGAACAGACCGTTAGCACCTTGGTAGCCAGTACCGATGACGGATGACAGAACCGTGTTGGTCTCGTCAAGCGTTTCGCTGAGGTAGGAGTTGTCGTTTGCAGAATTACCAGAGTTGGCATAGGAATTGGTAGCAGCACTCCATGTTTGAGTATTAATGTAGTAATTAGTACTTCCGGTACGGAAATGCAGACCTGGCCAGTTTCCCTTTCCAACACACTTCAATGCAGCACTCTGCACGATGCATGTTGTTTCGCCATTGGCGGCAACATCGGTGATTCCAGTGAGTGCAACTCCACCATTAGTTGCGGGCGTCGGCGTTGTAACAGTTGCTGGGTTTGCTGGTTCGTTGCCAAGTTGACCAAACTGGTTAGCGCCAAAACACGAGAGACCCGTTAAAACAATCGCGCACGCACCGTCAACGGTTTCTGAGACCGGATTACATGGTCCGCCTGTGCAACCAGACGTATCGGTGGTTGTCTGAGAAAAGTTATCGATTTTCGTCGCCGTTAAAATGCCGTCATACTTTGCCGAACCAGTGACGGGAGAAAAACTCGGTACGTCTTTCTTTTGCGGCTTGCACTGGTAGCAGCCAGGAGGAGTCGACTCGATCTCCTTTGCAACAATTGTGTACATCTTTGTGGACTCAGCCAATTTGGCCACTGCAGCAGGCTTCACGCGGGCCGCCGGTGACGCGCTCGCCGCCAGCGGAAACGCAAGACCAAAGAGTGACAGGGCAATACTGAGTGACAGAATTTTTTTCATACTGTAACGATAACCCACCATCGGCCCTCCCACAAGGGCACCCTGCCGCCTTTCAGGGCTTACCGCCTTTTATTAGCCCTGCGTTCACCCCTTGTTATGAGTTATACGTTGTAAGGGGATGTTTATGCCTTATTCATGGGGCGCTAGACGCAGGCTCACTTCGTTTCCCAATAAACGACCGCGTTGGGTGAGCACAATCCGCTCGCCCACAACCTCGACAAGACCTTCAAGGGTTTTAGGGTCTAACGCACCGACTGGCACGCCATCACAAGTACGCAAAGATAATTCAAGCGCTTCGCGTTTGCGTGTGACCGCATCAAGGGTTTCGCCAGATGCCTCTGTTGGGGAGTTGGTGTCAACTGCTTCGATATATCGCTCTGGCGTTCGCACATTCCACCATCGTCTGCCATCAGCATGTGAATGTGCTGCACATCCAAATCCTGTGTAGTCGCCTTGTCGCCAGTACAGCAAGTTGTGGCGACATTCAAAGCCGGGTATCGCCCAATTGGAAATCTCGTAGTTGGCAAGCCCAGCACTTCTTAAAATGTCGTCGACGATGATGTACTTGTCGGCTTGATCATCGTCATCAGGGTGTCGATGCGGCTCAAGCGCCAATGGTGTGCCAGGTTCAACAGTAAGACCATACGCCGACACATGCGTGGGTGAGAGTTCTACTGCTTGTTCCACGGTGTAGCGCCAATCGTCGAGAGTTTCGCCGACTGCTCCATAAATTAAGTCGAGATTGAGCGCTGGAATGCCGCTGCCACGCACCGATTCAATAGCACGCTGAACATTGGCCGGATTATGCGTACGTCCTAACGATGCAAGAACATGCGTCGTCATTGACTGCACGCCCATGCTGATGCGATTTACTCCGCCATCAAAATATGTTGACATCATTGCGTCAGTTACATCATCAGGATTGCACTCAACTGTCACTTCTGCGCCCGGCACAAGTGGCAACTCACTTAAACAAGCCATCAGCGCCGCGGGTGGCACAAGTGTGGGGGTTCCCCCACCAACAAATACTGTGTCTACCGATGGCATGCCTGCAGCAACATTGCGCCCAATGTCAGTGACGAGTGCATTCATGTATTGGTCGATGACATGATGGCGATCTGTCCATGTTGCAAATGAGCAATAGTCACATCGATGATGACAAAACGGGATGTGTATGTAGACACCAAATCTGTCAGGGGCGTGATGTTGTGACATGTCTACGACGATGCAGGGGGAATAAAGACTAAACCGAGATCCGAAAGTTTTTGGGCAACTTGATCAACTGGTACATCAAGCATCACCGCAATCGCACGTGTGTCATGGGCGCGCACCGTAATGACTTTGCCATTGAAGTCTTGACGCTGCACCTGAATCATGCGCAAGAAACGCTCTAACATTTCGAACTGCGCGCCAGACATGGTGGACAACTTGGCAACATCAAGACGCAATTTAGATGGCGCTGCAGATGTTGATCGCGAGCCATCTCGCTCTTGTGGGTCGCGAGGCAAAAGTTGATCAACGGAAACGCCATAGAACCGCGCCAAGCGTTCGAGTCGTGGCACTGATATTGCCCGCTCTCCGCGTTCGTATGCACCCAGCACTGACGCTTTGAATTCGCTCTCGCTCTGGGTTTCAACGTCGCTGAGTGACCATTGCTTTTGTTGCCTGATACGGCGCAGGCGGTCGCCCACCATCAAGGTGTAGGGGGAATCCTTGAGCAGTTCATCGTCAGATAGTGCAGTCATGTCACTACACAGTGTGGTCGGTTTAGCGCGCCCCGTGTGCGACCATCAGGGTGGCCCCCACTATTGCTGCCGTGTCGGCGCGCAAGATGTTGTCACCCAATGACACCGTGGCCGATGCCATAGCCACCTCGGCGGCAGAAAATCCGCCTTCTGGTCCAATAATCATGATGCGATCATCGCTGTGCACCGCTCGACCACCTGGCTCAGCCACTACAGCACCTGGTCGCGCCACAACATCAGCGAATGCCACCGGTCCCGTCAGGGTCGGAAGCCACAGTCGCCTGCTTTGCATCGCCGAACTACGAGTAATGCGCTCGAGTCGCTCAATGTGATGCGATGCTCGACGTGCGTCCCATCGAACCACGCCATGATCTGTGGCCGACAAAATAATAATGTGATGGATTCCAGCCTCAACAAGTTTTTCTACTGCAGACTCGGTTCGATCGCCTTTCACAGGGACGATCGCCACCGTCAATTGACAGGCCGGCTCAGGCGTGCTGACGATGTCAGAGTCCGGCATGAGTTCTTCTTTCGTATACAAGCACGTTCGCCATTGCCCGAACCCATCGCACGCCGACACAATTTCTTTATCGCGCAGACGCAGAACGCGGCTCAGGTGATGTTTGTCGGCATCATCAAGTGAGGGATGATTGACATCTGACACAAAAACATGCGCTGCGGATGCGCGCAGCGACGATGTCACGAAAATGCCGACTTTATTTTAGAAAACAGACTCTTATCTTGAGAGGCAACGACTTCGCCACGAAGCTTTGCTAGTTCGCGAAATAGTTCTTCTTCTTTGTCGCTGAGATCTACCGGAACATTGATGAAAATTCGAACAATAAGGTTTCCGCGACCACGTCCCTGCAGATGCGGAACACCCTTGCCACGCGAAACAAACTCGTGTCCATGTTGTGTGCCCGGAGGGACAACGAGATCGATGTCTCCGTCAAATGTATGCAACACCTTGTGTGTTCCAAGCGTGGCCTGCGCAACACTGAGATCAACGGCAGTAACGAGATCGTCTCCTTCGCGATCAAACTCTGCGTGCGTTGCAACACGAATGTGCACATACAGATCTCCGGCACTGCCGCCGCGCGGACCAACTGCCCCACGTCCTGTCAAACGCAAAGTTGTTCCGGTGTCGACACCTTCTGGAACGTCAATGGTGTACGTGGCGGTGGTGATGACTCGACCGTCTCCCTTGCATGCTGCACACGGTGTCATGACCACTTGGCCAAAACCGGAGCAACGACCACACGCCGCGGTAGTAATCATCTGGCCAAGCAAACTGTTTCGTCGCTGCCGCACTTGCCCTGCGCCACCGCAATCAGAACATGTCACTGGCTGCGTGCCCGATCCTGCGCCAGAGCCGGCGCACTCCTCGCATGCAACTGCTGTTCGCACGTCAACGGGGATCGTTGCGCCTGACACCACTTGTTCGAGTTGCACATCAACAGTGATCTCAAGATCCTGACCGCGCGGAGGACCTGTGCGTCCACGACTTTGTGCGCCAAATGGTGAGCCACTAAAAAACGCCTCAAAAATATCTCCGAGTCCTCCGCCAAATTGATCTCCGCTTGAAGCGGCTCCGCTGATTCCTTGCTCGCCGAATCTGTCGTAACGTGCGCGCGTTTCGGGGTCACTTAACACTTCATAGGCACGGCTCACCTCTTTGAATTGTTCTTCTGCAGCGGGGTCGTTGGGGTTGGCATCTGGATGCAGCTCACGGGCACGTTTGCGGTATGCCTTTTTGAGTGCATCTTGATCGACTCCACGGTCTACTCGGAGTAATTCATAAAAATCTGTTGACATTTTTTATCCTCTGGCGAGTCGACGACCAAGTTGGTCACTGACGACTTCTACCGTTGCTAGTGCTTGCGGGTAGTTCATGCGCGTTGGCCCCAGCACACCGATACTTCCGAGAACTTCTCCGTCGGCAATCACTGGTGCCACCACCACTGAGCATGCCATGAGCTGTTGAACGCCGTGTTCTGCTCCGATTGCCACTGTTAGGCCTCGATTAATGACGTCTTGTACGAGCGACACCACAACGTACTGTTGCTCAAGCGTGTACAGAACTGTGCGCAATACTTCTGTGGCATCAAATGACTGCGCAAGTGATGCGGCACCACCAATAAAGACAGACTCGTCTTCGCGGTGTCGAGTGAGTGCGTTGACAGCAGAAGAACACACGATGTCGGTAAATGAATCGTTGGTGAGCGCAATGGCTGAGATCCCACTTATCGGCGTATTGACAAGTCGTGATTGCAAGTGCGCACTTGCGGTTACTAGATGCGAGTCTTGGATTTCGTCTGCAAGAAGAATCGTTTCGCTTTCGACTGAGCCGTTTGACATCACAACAACAACAGTTGCATTGCGAGCAGATAACCGAACTACTTGGACGTGACGAATAATTTTTGATTCGATTTTGGAGCCAACGACAAGAGATGTCTGGTGTGTGATGTCGGCTAACAATGTGCTGGTGTGACGAAGTAGTTCTTCAAGGCGCCCGTGTGCCGTGCTGAAGAATTCGCCAACTTGTTGAACACTGGCGTGGTCGAGAGTCTCTTTAGTGGTGAGCGAATCAACGAATAAGCGGTATCCCTTGTCGGTAGGGACACGACCAGCAGACGTATGGGGCTGAGCCAAATAGCCCTCTTGTTCGAGCAAGACCATCTCGTTGCGAATAGTGGCCGACGACACTCGAACACCGGCTCGTTCAGCCACATGAGACGATCCGACGGGTTGACCAGTCGAGATGTATTCCTGCACGACTGCGCGCAAAATATTGGATTTACGATCGTCGAGCATCGCATATAGGCTACTTGCCCGACACGGCCTTATACCTTGCTAACGCTTCTTCTCGCTCAACAGCATGGTCTACCAGAGGTGCCGGATAATTCGTGGGGGCCAACAACCCGAGCGTCCAGGGCGCATGAATGTGCTCGTTATCGAGATCGGAGATCTCAGGGATCCAGTACCGCAAGTAATCACCCGTTGGATCGAACTTGGCGCTTTGGCCAAACGGATTAAAGACACGAAAATATGGTGACGCATCTGTTCCGGTTCCGGCAGTCCACTGCCAGCCGTGATTGTTTGATGCAATGTCGCCGTCTACAAGATGTTTCATAAAAAATCGAGCGCCCCATTGCCACGGGACGTGAAGGTCTTTTACCAAAAAACTTGCCACGATCATGCGCACGCGATTATGCATCCAGCCGATCGCCAACATTTGTCTCATCCCCGCATCGACAATTGGGTATCCGGTGCGAGCCTCACACCATGCAGCAAATCGTTGTTGTGCTGCTGCATCTGTATCGACAGGCAAGATATCCATTTTTGTCTGAAGGTTTTTCCACATCGAGTCCGGGCGATGAAACAAAACATCGGCATAGAACTCTCGCCACGCGATTTCACTACGAAATACATCCGCACCAGAATGTCCTGGCAGATCAGAAATGAGTTGTCGAGGATGCACCACGCCAAAACGTAAGTACGGAGACATCATCGATGTGCCATCTACTCCTGGCATGTTGCGCGCTTCTTTATATTGCTCTAAACCATGACTTGACCACTCGTTCCAGCGCTCACGAGCAGCGCCCTGTCCAACACCAGGAAGAACTGCCTCAGTTGCTGCAATCTCGGGAAGTGCAACGCCAAGTGACGTGGTGTTGGTCCACTGCGGCACATAAGAAGGAGGCGAATTCCAGTTCACTTGTTGCCAGCGCTTAAAGAACGGCGTGAATACACGCACCGGCGTGCCGTCATCTTTGCGAATCGTTCCGGGATCAACTACATAGGGTGAATCAGCCCCTACGAAATGCACTCCTATTGATTGCAGCGACGCAGCGACCTTGATGTCGCGGCTCTGTCCGTATGGCACAAAGTCTCGATGTGCAAAGACAGTCTTGGCACCAACTGCGTGAGCAACCGCTGCAATCTCAGTTGCCGGATCTCCGACGCGAATAACTAATGCCCCACCCATGCGAGCATCAAGTTCGCGCAACGTGCCAAACAAAAACTGTAATCGTGGGATACCCGAATGCTTCAGGAAAATTGGATCAACTACGAATACGGGAACAACTGGTCCATCTGCAGATGCCGCGCCGAGCGCCGCATTGTCGTCTAGGCGCAAGTCTCGCTTGATCCACCAAATAGATGTCATGGAAATACTAATCCCACAAAACTAACGCTGTCTGATTCGTACCGCAAACTCTGTGCAATATGTCTCTCATTTTCTCAGTCATCAAGTTTCAGCGCACTAATAAAAACATCACCAGGCACTTCTACTCGGCCGATTGCCTTCATCTTCTTTTTGCCTTCTTTTTGTTTCTCAAGCAACTTACGCTTTCGAGTAATGTCACCGCCGTAGCACTTTGCGAGAACATCTTTGCGCTTAGCCTTGACAGTTTCGCGAGCCAATACCTTGCCTCCGATTGCTGCCTGAATTGGCACATCAAACATCTGTCGCGGAATCAGCAATTTTAACTTTGCACACATTCTTCGTCCGTAATCAAAAGCCTTGTCACGGTGAACAATCGTGCTGAATGCATCAGCGGGTAAACCGTTGAGCAAAAGATCAACTCGCACTAGGTCTGAGGGACGATAACCCTCTAGTTCGTAGTCAAGACTGGCATAGCCTTGCGTGCGACTTTTCATTTGATCAAAGAAATCAATGACTACTTCGCCGAGCGGGATTGCGTAATGCAGTTCGACTCGTTCTGGCGAGAGATATTCGAGTTTGAGCATCTCGCCGCGTTTTGATTGACATAGATCCATCAATGTTCCGGTGTAGTCCTTTGGAGTAATGATGTTCACCTTGAAATATGGTTCTTCGATGCTGGCAATATTTTGTGGTGGCGGTAAATCAGCAGGGTTGTCCACGATCTCTACACCACCATCGGTTCGCAATATTTTGTAGGCTACCGATGGTGCTGTTGCAATCAGCGACAGGTCAAACTCTCGCTCAAGGCGTTCTTTGACAATCTCCATGTGCAACAGTCCGAGAAACCCACAACGAAACCCAAACCCCAGCGCCCCAGAGGACTCAGGCTCGTAGCTAACACTTGCGTCATTGAGTCGAAGTTTTTCGAGACTCTCGCGCAGGTTTTCAAAATCGTCACCGTCAATTGGATACAAACCGCAAAACACCATCGGCTTTGGATCGCGGTAACCCGAGAGAGCCTCGAGCGCTGGCGCCAATGCAGTTGTCACTGTTTCTCCACTTCGAGCTTGAGCGACGTCTTTGATGCCCGCAATGAGATAGCCAACTTCGCCTGGACCAAGTTCTGCCACGGGAGTTGGTGCAGGACGGCGCACGCCGATCTCGAGTGCCTCATGAATATTGCGAGCCTGCATAAATTGCACGCGCGTACCTGCGTTCATGCGGCCATGCATGATTCGAACACTCGACACGACTCCTCTGTATTGATCGTATTGCGAATCAAAAATAAGCGCCTGCAACGGAGCGTTAGGATCGCCCACTGGCGCTGGAATGCGCGCGATAACAGCGTCAAGAAGTTCAGGAACACCATCTCCGGTCTTGGCAGAAATGCGCAATATTTCTTCAGCCGGAATTCCGAGAACTGTTTCTATTTCCATTGCATATCGATCTGGGTCAGCCGCCGGAAGATCGATTTTGTTGAGCACAGCGACAATCTCAAGATTGTTTTCAAGAGCCAAATAACAGTTGGCGAGCGTTTGTGCTTCAATGCCCTGCGCTGCATCGACAACCAAAACCACGCCTTCGCATGCAGCAAGCGAGCGACTCACCTCGTAGCCAAAGTCCACATGCCCTGGTGTGTCAATGAGGTGTAAGACGTGTCCGTTCCAATCAACGCGAACATTCTGGGCCTTGATGGTGATGCCGCGTTCGCGCTCAAGATCCATCGAGTCAAGATATTGCTCGCGCATTTCACGAGCATCCACTGCTCCGGTGAGTTCAAGGATTCGGTCGGAGAGGGTCGATTTGCCGTGGTCGATGTGGGCAATAATCGAAAAATTTCGAATTTTAGAGAGTTCCATGGGCTCTCATAATGCTACTGCCGCCTAGTTGGGAGAAGGGGGTGTTCACCGCTAGCCTTTCCACCCGTGGCAAATATTAAAAGTCAAAAAAAGCGAATCCTGACAAACGCCAAAAGCGCCGACCGCAACAAGGCGGTCAAGAGCGAATTGCGTACACGAGTCAAGAACGCTCTCGCCACTGTAGGCACTGAGTCCAATGAAGAAGACCTTCGACTTGCACTCAAGAGACTTGACATGGCTGCTGCCAAGGGAATCATTCACAAGAATCAAGCAGCACGTCGCAAGAGCCGCCTCACGCGTCGCATTAACGCCGCCGGCTAACCTTTTTTTTCTCTCTCAGACGAGACCCACCCAAACGCGATAACCGCGCAATCAGTACTTCCATCACAAGTTCTGGCTCCCAATCTTTTGCTCCCCGAAGATCAGTGTCTGCGGTTGCAAGTAACGACAATGCTTGTGCAACTCCATTTCCACCAAGCACACGATATTGCTCCAGCAATTTTTGTGCTGGATAATCCTTGACGCCAAGCAACTGAGCAGCGTCAGAGTTGCTGCGAATTTCATGTCCGTCCAGACGCATCATCTGAGAATAACGATTGGCCAACATTGTCAACGCGGTGAGTGGATGGTTGTCCGAATTAAGAAACCGATGGAGCGTTGTCAAGGCCAATGAAGTATTGCCGGCGTCAATTGCATCGGTGAGATCCCATGGAGGCACCGCTCCGGCTTGACCAAGAAAAACTTCGACGTCATCGCGCGACAACTTTGTGCCGACTCCATACGCAGAGTTGAGTGTGCCGATGAGCCCAGCCAAGCGATTTGTGTCATTGCCAAACCACTGCAAGATCAGTCTCACTGCATCGGGTGCACAGTTCACGCCAGCCTCTACAAGATGTGACTCGACCCAGTTTTGGCGATCTTTGGCACCCACACCTGACGATGCTCCGATCTCATTGACTCCTAATTCTTTGAGAACAGTACTGAGCGCTTTGGGTACTTTACCCGTAGAAGTAATGACAACTTCTGAAGAATCAACCTTGACGAGCAGGCCCTCGATAAAAACAGCGAGCGCAGCAGTATCGAGATGTTGCACATTGCGCACGACCACGATGCGCCGATCAGAAAACATCGACAATGTACCGAGTGCATCGGCAACTGCCGCAATATAGAACGCTGAATCAGAAGCATCAAACTCTTCGACAATCAACATACGATCGTCTTCTCCGACAAGTTGCGCGACGAGCGTGGACAATTCTTGACTGATCAACGACTCTTCACCCGAGATCAGAAAAACTGCCATGTGTCTACCCTGCCATATCGCTGCGTCGCTTCGCTACATAGAACATCCGCACGGCAACAATAAGCCCGACAACAAGCCATCCAACGAAGTTTGCTCTGCCCGTAGGCCCATGAAGTGACGATAAATGCGCAACCCACCACACGCCACGCACCGCAATTGCCAATGGCAACATGATCAATCTCGCGAGTGCATCAGGCACAAAGGCGCTCAGCAATGCGCACGGAATACCTGCCAGCATGACCATCCCTGCAATCGGCACTGCGAGAGGGTTGGCAATCATCGAGACCACCGGAAACCGATGAAACACTGTGAGTGCAATCGGCGCTGTGCCTAGTTGAGCAGCCATCGTTGTCGACAATGTTCGCGCTACCACCGATGATCCAATCAACGTAGTGAGCTGCGGCGCCCACCATGTCAAACCCGCGGTTGCCCCAACTGAGAGGGCGAATCCGACACTGCGCGCCAGCATTGGGTCGATGAACAACAACACTATGACAGCGCACGGCAATACGCGGCGTGGTGCCGCAGTGATACCCCGCATAAAAGTAATGCTGTATACAGCCGCCATCATGACCGCGCGCAAGACCGACGGCTCTGCTCGAGTGAGCACGACAAACCAGCCCAACAACGCCAGCGTCAACGCAAGACGCATCGTTGGTTTGCGGCGAGTCAGAAAAACTCCAGCAACCGCCAATAGATACGAAACATTTTGTCCACTCACAGCAGTGAGATGTGATAATCCACTGGCTCGAAAATCTGTCACCATCGATCGTGGTTGAGCACGGTCATCGCCAATAATTAGTCCTAAGAACAATTGTCGATCAGACTCATTGAGAGTGCGTGAACCGCGCGACAAGGTATCGCGGAGTCTGTTGGCAGAACGAACCAAGACAGAACCTTGATCAAAGTTTTCAGATGCAGACAACACAGTCATCGCCCCCACTACATGACGGGGTCGCTCATATGCACGAGATCGTTCAGAAATGTTTTGACAGACCGATACCACGTGCACACGTTGTCCACTTAAGCGCGCCATGAGTCGTCTGCCGGCAAGACCAGGTGCAGTTGCGCGATACCGAACGCCATCGAGTCGCAACACCACGTCGGCACCACCTCGTTGATACACGGGGTCAGTGACCAATGTTGCACTGCCAGAACATGAACCTGTCGCAATGTGTGGCGTTGACCACGCCGCCAGACCTGACCCCGCGCCGCATACTCCGATCAGCACAATCATGGCGATCCAACGTTGCCGCCAGCATGCGTAACCCACGGCAAACATCAGACATGTTCGAATAGCCGGGCTGCCAGCGAGCATCACCCACTCAAGACTGTTTGGCAAACTCTGAGCCCAATAAATAGAGCTCCAAAAGAACACGGTTATCACCGTGAGACCCCAATTGATTTGACTATTACCTAAATGACGCCGTTGCCCCTTCCCCGCCTCGTACCATCGGTGTGTGCCCAATGAATCGGTTTCGTCAGCAACTTCAAAGGCACGTCGCATTGTGCCTGGTGGTGTTGTTGCAACACGCCGCGCAGTACGTCGTCGCGGCGGATTAGTAGGTGTCAGTGTTGCAGCATCAATGCTTGTAGCGGGCTGGATTGTGCGCGTGATTGTGGGCGGCACAGCAGGAGGTCTTGTTGGTTTCATCCTGACAGTGACAGCACTTCCAACGCTTCCGATATTTGGTGTTCCGGCCACTGATAGCAGCAAGGTGTTCGTGATCTCTCTCGTTGTGAGCGCTGGACTGTGGTGGATCGTTGGTCAACTTGCGGCATTGCGCGTGTCCGGTAAGGCACTTGTGGGTTGGCGAGAATGGTCAAAAGAATTTGCCATTCTTTCTGTTGGCATCTGCGCTGGTGCAATCGGGGCTCTGCTGCTTGGCGCCGTGCTGTTGGGCGCACTGTAGTCATACTCGCAATTGAGCACGTATCGCGTCCAGCTTGGCTGGACCAATACCGCGAACATCAAGCAAACCGTTGACAGTTGAGAACGGTCCATGCGCGGCGCGATATGACACGATTGCCTTGGCCGTCGACGGACCAACACCCGGAAGTACTTCGAGTTGCAGTGCAGTTGCCGAATTGAGATCAACAATGCTGTCGATGCTTGACGCCCCAGATTGAGATGATTGTGCAGGTGGTCCTTTGGTGACGCGCCCGACAGGAACAGAAGTTGCACTTTGTCTTCCGCGTGTGGGAATAAACAGTTGTTCTCCGTCAACAACAATAAGCGCCAGGTTTACCGCATTTAAGTCGGCAGTGCGCAATGGTCCACCAGCGGCGAGGAGTGCATCGTTTGCGCGCGCAGGTGCGCGCACTGTCACGACTCCGGGAAACCGAACGGCCCCTGCAACATGTACCACTACAACCCCATTTGTTGTTGCAACTACAAAAGTCGAAACGGTGCCAACGAGAGTTGTTGACGTTATTGCTCGTGCAAAAGTTGTCTCGACTGGCGGACCTGGTGATTGCACTAACCACCACCCGCCAACACACACTGCTACTCCTGATGCAATTGAGACTCCAATTCGAGTAGGCCCGCGCCAGTGACACCACGCCACACATTTGTCGAAGAGGTCTCGTGCGACGTGAGGAATCGAGCCATTTTTCATCACTCTGATGTGGGCGACTCACCCCGATATTGGCAAAGACTCGCTAGTACAAGCGTGCGGTCAACAACTTGCGATATTTCCCTGTCCGAGGATCATGTGGACCCATTGTCTGCAAAATATCCAAGAACTCTTGTCTGGCAACTTCATCAACTTTTACCTGGTCAAGTAGTCGCGCGAGTGTTGCATCAAAATCATCGACTGGATTGAGCGCCAAACGGGCGGCGGCGGCCACGCCTCGAACTCGCTCGGTTTCTGGCAACCGTGGCAACAACTGCAGCGCTTCTTGGGCGCCACCGTGACGAACTAAATACTCGGCCAATGCACAAACAACGTCTTCTTGATGTGGTGCGAGCACCAGAGCATCCCGAAGACTGTTTTCGTCACCAGCGGCCAGAAGTTCTTGAATTTTTTCCGCCGTCGGGTCTGGTAACAGGCTTTGCACAATTTGCAGCACCACATGTTCTGGTTGCGCACCGACAAAACTATCCAGGACCTTGCCATCTTTCATAATAAAAACAGCAGGGATTGATTTCACCTGAAATGCCTGAGAGATCTGTGGATTTTCGTCCACATTTACTTTGGCAAGCACTACTTGACCCATTGTCGCATCGGTCGCCTTTTCGAGTATCGGCCCGAGGGTTTTGCACGGACCACACCAAGGCGCCCACAGGTCGACAATGACCGGTACTTGGTGTGATTGCACCAATACTTCGGTCTCAAAAGTTGCGTCAGTGACATCAACAGCCATAAAGGCACGATAGCGGTAGGTTATGTATGTATGGCAATCGAATCCAATCCTCCTTTCAAGGTTCATGGACAATTGCCCGACCTGCACGAACCAACCCTCATCACAATGTTGTCCGGTTGGATCGACGCCAGTGGCGCGGCGGCTGCTGCGATGGAAACTCTTGTGTCCGAATTGAGCGCGGAGCCGCTCATCACTTTTGATGCTGACACATTTATAGATTTTCGAGCCCGCAGACCCACCATGGAACTCCGCGATGGAGTCAATACAAAAATCATCTGGACCACTCCCGAAATTCGAAGAGGGCGCGACTCCGAGGGTCACGACATACTTTTGTTGACGGGACCAGAACCAGATTCTGCCTGGAACTACTTTGCTACCACCGTAAGCGAACTCGCAGTTCAGTTGGGTGTTCGTCGGGCCATTGGACTCGGTGCGTATCCTTTTGGCGCACCTCACACACGACCTGTTGGACTCTCCTGCACATCACCTAATGCAGATCTCGTCGCAAGTTTGCCTTATGCAAAAAACTCAGTTGATGTACCGGCCGGTCTCGAAGCAATTCTTGAACACGAATTTTATAATCGCGGAATCACTGACGTTGTTGGCCTATGGGCACAAGTGCCCCATTACATTGCCGCAATGGCCTACCCTGCCGCTGGCGCCACTCTGGTCGAAGCCGTTGCCCATATTGCAGGAATCTCCGTGGATGCCAATCCTCTGCGCCGAGAGGCTGCCATCCAACGTGAACGCCTCGATCAACTCGTCTTGGGCAATCCCGATCACGCCGACATGTTGCGCCAACTTGAACTCGCCTACGACGCCGCACGTGGAGCAAACTCTGATGCAGTAAACGACAACGGTGCGCAAGTTTTGTTCACGGGTGAATTACCCACAATGGACGAACTTGCCGCTGAAGTCGAACAATTTCTGAAAGAACAACATTAAAATACTGCTCATCGGCAGTACATCCAATCAAGGGGACATATGAAAGTAGATGGCGGAATCGGAACAGACCTACATAAGGTTGCCCAAAGTGCTCAAGAAGTAGAAGCAGCGGGTTACACGGGAGCATGGACCGCTGAGACCTCGCATGATCCGTTCTTCCCGCTGTTGTTAGCGGCCGAACACACAACGACTCTTGAACTCGGAACTTCAATTGCTGTCGCGTTCGCGCGCAATCCGATGATCCTGGCCAACATCGGCTGGGACCTCCAGGCCTATTCAGGTGGTCGCTTTATTTTGGGACTCGGTAGTCAAATTAAGCCACACATCACAAAGCGATTCAGCATGGAATGGAGCCACCCGGCGCCTCGCATGCGCGAGATGATCTTGGCGATACGAGCTATTTGGGACACCTGGGAAAACGGTACGCCACTTAATTTTAAAGGGGATTTTTATACCCACACCTTGATGACACCATTCTTTGCACCAGAACGCGCCGAGCTCGCAGGGCACGGAACACCGAAAATCTTTCTTGCGGGTGTTGGCGAACTAATGACAGAAGTTGCAGGCGAAGTGTGCGATGGATTCATCTGTCATGGTTTCACCACCGAGCGATACTTGCGCGAAGTCACAATCCCTGCTCTTGAACGCGGTCGCGCCAAAGCTGGCAAAACAATGGAAGGTTTCGAAGTTATGGGGCCGAGTTTTGTTGTCTCTGGTAATTCAGAAGCAGAACTTGAGGCGGCATCGGCTGGCACGCGCCAACAAATAGCTTTCTACGGATCGACGCCGGCATATCGCGGAGTTCTCGAACTACACGGATGGGGCGAAATGCAAGATGAACTCAATGGCTTATCCAAGCAAGGCAAGTGGGTGGAGATGGGTAACTGCATCACAGACGAGATTCTCAACACTTTTGCAGTTGTCGGAGAACCAGAACACATTGCTCCCGAACTCCATCGACGCTACGGAGACGTAATTCAGCGAATCAGTTTTTATGCACCGTACAAAACCGACCCAGAACGCTGGAGCAAAGTATTAGCAGATCTTCGATCTGCATAAACGCCCTACAATGACCCGAAAGCGGGTCTTCTCATAACCTCTGGATGGCTGACACTTCCCCACCTGGGCAACGTCACACCACATAATGTTGCTCCAGCGAGCACGTGGTCTCGCACGTCATCTAGTGCGTTACTCGGCTTCCAGCGATTATTGATATCACCTAGGTCGACGGTGGCGATGGCTTGTTGTCCGACAGCGTTCCAGATGTCAATCAGCATGGCGATTTCTATTCCGTAGCCGGTGACGAGTTGTAACGATCGAACAAGTTCTGCGCGAATGGCGATTTGCCCGCTCAGTGGTTGAGGCAAAGTGGCCAGCCATGGATCAACTTGCTCCAGAAGCGGCCGACCGACTTCTTCGCTGACGCGCCCTGCTGGAATAGCGCGCGATTTTCCTTCGGAGTTAACACGATGAAAAGATGATTTAACGAACATTGTGGATGTCTTGGCTAATGCAGAGACGAGTTGCTCAACATGATGAACAGAAATATTGCCCAGATCCGCGTCAAGAAAAACGTAGGCGTCTGCAGAAATTGTGGCAACCCCACGCCAGAGCGAATCACCTTTGCCCAAAACAGTGCCTACTTCTGTGCACTGTCGAGAGATATCAAGTACATCAACGCCTTGCTGTAGTGCAATTTGAGAAGTGTTGTCAGTGCTGCCAGAGTCAAGAACAACTGCTTGTTGCACAATGCCCGCGCCAAGCGCTTGACACATCACACCTGCGGTCCGCGCGATAGCACCTTGCTCATTGAGGGCAGGGACAAGCAATGCGATATTCATCAGCTGAGTTAGTGCTCTGTTGTCGAAATCAGATTGCTCAATGAGCCTCGTGCATGCACTCCACCTGCTTCTACAGTTGTGTCCCATTTTGGTGGACAAAGTTCAGGTGCGATTTCACTTAATGGTTGCAGAACAAAACGTCTTTCATGAAGACGTGGATGTGGAATAGTGAGCAGGTCATCGTTGATTGTGATGTTGTCGTAAAACAAAATATCAAGATCAAGCGTTCGTGGACCCCAATGAATAGTGCGCTCACGATGTGCTTGGGCTTCAACAGCGTTGAGCAACCGCAACAACGCATACGGATCAAGGTGAGTGTCTAGTGCAACCACCATGTTGAGATACGCATCTTGATTTTGGGGACCGCCTACTGGATCTGTCTCAAAAACCTGAGACTCTGTTGCAACTCCTGGAAGGTGATCAAGCGCAAACCGCAAGTGGGCCACACGATCTCCGATGTTGGTGCCGAGTGCCACAATTGCCCGGTGTCGAACCGTTGGGTTTACGGATTGTCGAGTGCGAGTAATGGAGACAGCAGTGGAATCTATGTCTTCATCAATTGGAGGTTGCAATTTGGTGAGCGTGACAGTCGCGGCTGCGACATGATCGAACGACAAAACACAATCCGCAATGCGCGCAATGAGACGCTCTAACAAGATGTCGCTTGACGCTCGCACTAATGCGGCGATTGCATCGGCAATGGCTCCATAATTGGCGGTGTCTCCTAGATCGTCGGTCTGACCAGCGACGGTGAGGTTGACGTCCATCTCTACATCTATTTGTAAAGGTTGTGGAGCAAGACGCTCTGCGGGGAGAACCCCAATCAGGGCCATCACTCGCAGTCCACTGATATATATATGGTCACTTGCCATGTGTTCTTGTCTATCGGGGAAACTACGCTCATCCCATGACAGAACGCGTGCAATACGACGAATTTTCGATGTTTCATGAGAATGCCTCGGAATATGGTCTTCCATACGCTGCTCCGCCTTTAGTGCGGCGTGAATTTGTGCAGTGTTCGGCGGATCGCCGATTGTCAGCCCTGGTCTGGGGAGATGAATCACCAACCATTGTGTTTTTACATGGAGGTGCTCAAAATGCGCATACGTGGGACACCGTTGCTTTGGCGATGGGCATCGCCGTGCTGTGCATCGATCTGCCCGGTCATGGACACAGCGATAGCGCTGACGCTTACGATGCTTCTGCGATGCCGTTGGCTCAAAATGCCAACGACGTTGCAACCGTCATTCGTGCACTTGCTCCGCACGCTCAAATGATTGTCGGAATGTCACTCGGTGGACTGACGACATTGGCACTCACGCGTGATCATAATGAAGTAGTACCAAAGATGGTATTAGTAGATGTCACACCAGGAATCAATCAAGAAAAAACAAAAGCAATCACCGACTTTGTTAATGGTCCAGCCACGTTTCCATCGTTTGAAGAACTATTGGAGCGAACAATGCAATTCAACCCGACCCGAACAATGACTTCAATGCGACGCGGCATCTTGCATAATGCGCTCCAAACTGCTGACGGCTCGTGGGTCTGGCGATATCGACGAGATGATGCTCCCCCATTGCCCCAGGTTGAAGGAGAACTAAAAAGGCCGGATACTGCAACATTGTGGGATGTCTTTGACACATACAACAAGCCGTTGATGTTTGTGCGAGGAATGCGCTCGCAGAGCGTGGTAAGCGACGAAGACGAAGCCGAGTTATTGCGACGAGCACCACATACTCGAGTTGAGCATGTGCAAGAAGCAGGACACAGCGTGCAGGGTGATACTCCGCTCGAACTAGCCGCACTGTTGTTGAGTTTTTTGGCGAGTTAGTTTTTCTCTGAGCCAACAACCCACATTGCAAAAAACTGTGAACCGCCGCCATAAGCATGACCAAGTGCAGTTCGTGCACCATCGATCTGATGCTCACCCGCTTTACCCATTACCTGCAGTGCTGCTTCACCGAATCGCAACATTCCCGATGCGCCAATCGGATTCGATGACAACACGCCTCCTGAAGCGTTGACTGGCAACGCACCAGTCATCTCGGTCACTCCGTCTTCGACAAAACGCCATCCTTGATCTTTAGGAGCAAAGCCTAAGTTTTCAAGCCACATCGGCTCAAACCAACTAAATGGCACATACATCTCAACGGCGTCTATTTGCTTAAGTGGGTCGGTGATGCCGGCCTTGCGGAAAACATCTTCTGCACACATTTCTCCGGCTCGGGGACTTACTTGATTACGTCCGGCAAACATTGTTGGTTCACTGCGCATTGCCGTGCTGTGCACCCATGCTTTCTTGCCCGGCATCTTGTCTGCAACGTCTTCACTGGCTAACACCAACGCGATTGCGCCATCACTTGATGGACAGGTCTCAACAAAACGGATGGGGTCCCACAACATTGGTGACTCCATGGCTTTTTCTAGCGTCCAGTGGTCTTCATGAAGATGTGCATATGGATTTTTCAGAGCATTCGTGCGATCTTTCACTGCGACCATTGCTCCGATATGACTGGGTGCTCCGGATCGCCGAATATAACTACGAACAATCGGCGAAAAATATCCGCCAGCACCGGCGTGAACAGGCATGCTGAATGGCAGTGGAACAGACAGAGCCCACATGGCGTTGCCATCACTTTGTTTTTCAAATGCAATCGTAAGCACTCGTTTGTGCAGACCTGACATCACGTGTTGGGCGGCCACAATTGCTGTCGATCCACCAACGCTGCCAGCAGTGTGCACTCTAAACAACGGCTTGCCGCTTGCTGCCAATGAATCGGTCAGCCACAACTCAGGCATCATCACTCCCTCGAGCATGTCTGGCGCTTTTCCGATGACGATGGCGTCAATGTCAGCCAGCGTCATATTGGCGTCAAGCAAAGCCCGATCAACTGCTTCGCGTACGAGTCCAGCAATACTCACATCACCGCGACAAGCGGTGTGATTTGTTTGTCCAACTCCAACAACAGCACAACGATGAAGCGCCATCAGTTACCTTCCAGTACCGCAACGATGTTTTGCTGCAGACAAGCACCCTGAGCCGCGTGCGCAACAGCGCGATCGGCATTGCCTTTGAATATTTGTCTAGCAGCTTGACCAAAACGCGCCAGCCCGGCAGCCATGAGTGGATTAGCAACGAGCGCACCACCACTTGGCATCATGCGCGTAGTTGAGCGATCTATGCCCATTGATTGCGCCAAGATGATTTCGTGATGGCTATACGTGGCATGAAGTTCGGCGACGTCAACTTTGTCCTTGGTGACGCCAGCATGAAACGAAGCAAGTGCCGCTGAATTGCTTCTGCTGAGATCTCGTAATCCAAGGTTTTGAAAATCAATCCGATGATCGATGCCACGAATCCATGCCGGACGGTCACACATCTCTAGTGCTCTGTCTGCAGTGGTGATGATGATCGCAGCCACCCCATCTGCCATTGCAGGGCAGTCATGTGCGCGCAGCGGATTTGCGGTCATGGGTTCGTCAAGCAACTCATCAGCATCGCGGTATCCGTAGGCCAACACATTGGGATTATCGGCTGCATCTCGCAAACTTCGCGACACAACATCGGCCATTTGACGTTCTGTCACTGTTCCGGCGTCAATCGCCGCGCGAGCACCCATTGCCTCAAGCGAACGAAACCCGGGCCACAGCGGAGCGACAACATACGGATCTAATTGCAATGTCAGCGCGCGATTCATGTCACCTGCAGATGACTTACCATTGCCAAACACAAGCGCAGTATTAGCTTCTCCGGTTTGGATTTTTACCCACGCCTCGTACAGTGCCCATGCACCGTCCATTTCGACGTGACTCTCCATGATTGGTGGCCATGCGCCCAGTGCGTCGACAGCGGAAACAAAACTAAACGGTTGCCCTGTCATGTAGTCACAACTTCCGTGACACCAAAAATCAATATCGCTCCGCTGGACATTTGCGCGCTTCAGGACTTCGTGCACGACAGGCACAATCATCTCCACCGGACTCAGGGTCGTCGCTGAGGTGTTTTGGCCTTCGATGTAGGCGACAATTGCAACGTCACGCATTACAGATGCCTCGCATACACATCAAAATCTGCATCGGGTTCACCGGTTGGTTTGTAATACAGAATGTTCTCCAGCGACGGCGTCCACTCTGACTTATCTTTCCAAACAGGCTCTACACGCATTCCCATGCGCACATCGGCAGCTTCACACTCTTGAATCAGATGTTGCATGCCGATATCAGCACCATCCAAAAGAATTGTGGCCGCAACATATGGAATCTTGATTGTCTGACCAAGAAAGGGAACATTCACTACGCAAAACGTGGTGATGGTTCCGCGCGGGCCAACTTCTACTTCGGCAGCAAGCAATACTCCGCACCTCGGGCATATCCCGTTTCGTGGAGGAAAGTAGACGAGTTCACAATCAGGACATCGTCTCCCTATGAGTTTGCCATTTTCAAGACCACGCATGTATACAACTGATCCAGGTCCAGATGACCACGTGTAATCAATGCCAATTGGTGTGCGAATGCGCAAAATGTCGTCAGCCATGAGCGTCCTCTGGTTCGAAACACATGATTGCCGTGATGGATGGAGTTGGTTCGGCTGCCCACACTGCTCGCACGCGCATACCGGTTGACATCTCGCTCACAGAAGCGACACGAACTGCGTGCAGCATTGGGGTATCTGCTCCGTCAAGAAGTATGAGTGCCCAAGCAAATGGTTGTTGCAACGTGTTGTCTGCAAATGGCTCTGGTTGCCAACTCCACGTCAGCACGAGGCCGGTATCGCCAACAGCCACCCATTCTGTGAGAGCTGCTCCGGTGGCGGGATCAAACTCGAGCGGCGGAACATGCACACTTGCGTCAACTCCTCGCGTTCCTTCAATTTTTTTTTCAGCGAGCGATGTTAAAAAACGTCCTATGACTGCGCCAACCGTTCGGTCATAGGGATAGAACAAGCGAAGTGGCGCCATCAACGAGCCATCGGGGCCAACCGTTGCGATTATGGGAGGTGTACCTGGGGCTGCCACGCCTTATTTTTTAGCACATGCTGAGTTTCTGACATGGTGTCAGAAACTGGTAGATTTTGGTCACAATGATCTTTTAAAAGGGGGAAGTCATGAGAAGAATTCTTGGAATCGCTGGAGTTGTCACACTCGTAGCACTCAGTGCGTGCTCGGCAAGTGGTTCAAGCGACGGCGCCACCACTGACTCCACCGCGCAGAATGTTCCGGTTGACTCGACCGCATCTGGTTCTGACACTGTCACATTCGGCACAATGGATAGTCCGTGCGGAAAAGGTACGGCCACAGTTGACGCCACTCAAAATGGCGGGCCAACGCTCAAAGTCGTGTCGGCAACTGATAAGGGTTTCACCATTACCCCTGGTCTTGACATCGAACTTGAAGATGCTGCCAAGGGCTTTGTTGGCTGGTGTAACGAACAAGGAGGCATCCAGGGCGTACCACTCGAACTTGTCGAAGTTGATGCCGCTTTATTCCAGGTGCCTGCAGCGATGGAGAAGATCTGTGCAAGCGCATTTGCAATGGTCGGTGGCGGATTGGTGTTTGATAATCAAGAGTTCCCCCGCTTTCATGAATGCAAGATGATTGACTTCCCTGCGTACACAGTGACATCGGCAAAATCTGGCTCAAACGGAAAAATTCAACCCATCCCCAACCCGGCACAAGTGAAACCGACAAGTTGGTTGTTGTATCTCAAGAAAAATCGCGCCGAAGACATCAAAAAGACCGCCATCCTTGCCGGAAACTTCGAAACCACTTTGAACGTTGCCAGAAGTCTCAAAGAAACAATGGAAATTGTTGGTGGCTTTGATTCGGTAGACATCATTGAGTACAACTCAGCAGGCGAAGCCTCATGGACACCGTTTGCACAAAAACTCAAAGACAAGGCAATTACAGCGATGTCTTTTGTTGGATCACCTACTGGAATCATCCCATTGCTTAAAGCAATGCAAGAAATTGGTTACAAGCCAAACGTAATTTTTAACGACGGAAACTTCTACGACTCTTCACTTGAAAACCTTGGACCAATGTCTGACGGTCTGATTGCTCGAACTGTGTATTCACCTTTTGAAGAGAGCACAAACTTTCCTGCAATGAGTGATTTCCTGGCCATCATGAAGAAATACAATCCAAGTGGCAAGATTGCTGGCCTTGGTCTGCAGACATTCTCGGCCTATCTCATGTTTGCCCAATCAGCAAACGGGTGTGTCAAGACCAACAACAATGTCATTGAGCGCGAGTGCGTACTTGCCGAGGGGAAAAAAATCACGTCGTGGACGGCTGGTGGCTTGCACACAGAGACAAATCCGAGCGCAGGCACTCCCCCTAAATGTGGCACTCTGATGCAGTTGCAAGGTGGCAAGTGGACACGCCTGTTCCCTGCACTCGGTAGCGCAGACGACAACGGCAACGGCTGGCACTGTGACGAAGATGGAGTTGTCAATCTGACTGGCTTATACGGAGACGCAACGCCAGGCATTGATACGAGTCGACCGAACTAACTAGTCACAGCACGCGCTGGCGACACTAGAAACATGCAGCAACTCGTCGCATACACAATCATCGGTCTCACGACTGGCGCAATCTACGCTCTTGCATCAAGTGGTCTGCTCGTCACGTATGTTACGTCTGGAGTCTTTAATATTGCCCACGGTGCAATCGGAATGATCGCCGCATTTTCTTACTGGCAAGTTCGCTTTGAGTGGGGATGGTCTGCCCCAGTTGCACTTATCGCCATTTTGGGAGTGCTGTGTCCAACGCTGGGCCTTGTTATCGATCGAGTTGCTCTTCGTGGTCTTGCACAAGCAACCGAGGTCACGCGGCTTACCGCAACTGTCGCGTTAATGGCCGCGTTTATCGGCATCGCCACATGGATCTGGCCACCCGAAAATCGTCAACCATTTCGTGGATTCTTTGATGGCAACAACGTAAGTGTCCTCGGTGTCAATGTTGGTTGGAATAAAATTATTGCCCTTATCGCCGCAATAGCAGTGGCTGTTGGTCTGCGAATCCTGTTGTACAAGACTCGTCTAGGAATACAAATGCGAGCCGTTGTCGACGACCGCAGTTTGGCCGAACTCAATGGGGCGCGACCAGCGCGCATCGCAAGTGCATCTTGGGCACTCGGCGCATCGTTGGCTGGACTCGCCGGCATCTTGCTCGCCGCCGAGGTTCAACTCAATGTGGTGCCGTTGACATTGCTGGTCATCAATGCCTATGCCGCAGCAATCTTTGGCAGACTCAAAAGTTTGCCACTCACTTTTTTGGGAGCAATGGCCCTGGGTTTAACCGAAGCATATTTACTATGGGGCCAAGGACAGTCATGGTTTCCCGAAACAATCGGTGGCTTCTCTACTGCTGGCCTGCGACAAGCCACTCCAACTATTTTTCTTTTCCTGTTACTTATGTTGTTGCCACAAGCCAAGTTACGAGCTGGTGCTGCGCGAGTGCGTGAGCGTTCGGCAATCCCACAATGGAATATCGCCATTTTGGGAGCAGCTGTTTTAGTCATCAGCTCAATTGCTGTAACGGGCATGATGACTCGCTCAAACACGATCTATCTCATACAAGCGCTCATCATGGCTCTTGCAGTCGTGAGTCTTGTCCCACTCACGGGTTATGCCGGGTTGGTGTCACTCGCACCATTGACATTTGCTGGAATCGGAGCAGTGCTGATGTCCAAAATGCCCGGAGACGGAAACATTGTCTCATTGATTGCAGTTGTCGTGGTTGTGGCGCTCATCGGAGCTGTCGTCGCATTACCTGCATTGCGACTTGAAGGAATTTATTTAGCACTTGCTACGGGAGCGTTCGCATTGCTTGTGTCAATCTTAGTGTTTAACCAAGGAAAAATTTTTTCGAACGGTGTTGCTGAAGTGCCACCATTGCGCATCCCTGGTGTAGATCTCTCACAGCCTCGACCAAAAGCAATTTTCTTGTCTGTGGCGTTCGCCGTGGTCGGGTTACTCCTTGTGGCACTGCGACGCAGTTCATTGGGGCGTCAGTTTGTAGCAATGAAAGATTCACCACTTGCAGGAGCCACATTGGGCATGAACTTGGTGCGCACAAAGGCATTGGCGTTTGCAATGAGTGCAGCGATCGCATCTCTTGCCGGAGCACTTGACGCTGGCAAGGTTGCTCCAGATAACTACACGTTCGATCGCAGTCTTCCAATCCTGTTGTTGGCGATCGTCAGCGGCGTCGGCTCGATCGGTGGTGCGTTTTTTGGCGGAATGCTGCTCGGATCTAACACCGTTCTGGCTTCAATTGTTCCGTCAATTACAAATATCACGCGAGTCACGCCTGGTCTGATCGGGCTCAGTATGGGACGTAATCCCAATGGAACAGCCTCGCAGATCGCCACGGGGTTTCGCCCCGTCACATCTCATCCACAATCACTCCTTACTGCACTTAGCGGTATTGGCGCGCTCTGGTTGCTGACATCAGTCGACATTATTTCGCATTGGGGATTTTTTGCCGCGCTCGTCATCTGGGGTCTAGGAATTGTGCCCAACCTGCCAGCACTCGCTGTCACCTCTGGACGATCCCGTGTGTTGTGTCTTCTTATCGCTGCTGTCGGAATGGGTATTGCAGCATTCTTTGATGACATCTTTGAGGCTGTGCCAACCGGTGGACGATTGTTGGCAATCATCGTGTTGTTTGTAGTTGTTGGCAATGCAATACGCCGTATCCACACTCCCGTCGCGCCAACCACAAAATCATCACCAGATTTAATGGGACTGACCGGTTTTACTCCTGAAGAGTTGTCACAGTCTGATCGCGCAATCAAGGTGGTGCCATGACCGCTCTTCTTGAGATTCGCAGTGTTGCCGTTCGCTTTGGTGGTGTCATGGCGTTATCAGGAGTTGACCTTGATGTGCAAAAAGATTCAATCACTGGGCTCATTGGCCCTAATGGAGCCGGCAAAACAACCCTCTTTAACGTGATCTGCGGAATCCGTCAGCCCACGACAGGTGTTGTACTGCTTGACAATAAAGAGATCAATGGTGTTCCCACTCAAAAGCGAAGTGCCATGGGGATCGGACGCACCTTTCAGCGACTTGAACTCTTCACCACCTTGTCAGTTTTTGACAATGTTCTTGTTGCTGCCGAACTCGCTCGCGTCAGCAATCCCCATGCTGTTGCGCGTGAGCAGATCGAACTGCTTGGTCTCACTGATCGTACTGACACGATTGCCGGAGAACTACCGACAGGATCAGCACGCTTGCTCGAAGTTGCACGTGCACTTGCCGGGCGTCCGAGATTGCTCTTGCTTGATGAACCCGCTTCTGGGCTAGATGATGTCGAAACTCAACAGCTCGGCGTTTTGTTGCAGCAACTGAAATCACTGGGAATCACTGTCTTGCTTGTCGAGCATGACATGAGTTTGATCATGAAGGTATGCGATCAAATTCATGTGTTAGATCTCGGGAACGTAATTGCAAGCGGGACACCCGATCAGATTCAACACAATCCAAGCGTCATTGATGCATATCTCGGAGCAGTGCGATGAGTGCGATTGGCGAACCTATTCTTGAACTGAAAAACATCAGTGCGAGCTACGACGCTATTTCGGTACTGCATGATGTCAATATCACCGTGCGCCGCGGAGAAGTCATGGCTTTGCTCGGACCAAATGGGGCCGGAAAAAGTACGGTTCTCAAAATTGCCAGCGCCTTAATGCGTCCGACGCAAGGCTCCGTCAACATTGCTGGACACGACCTCACTGGAGCCGCCGCGAGTGAACTTGCCAGACTCGGCGTGTGCACAATTCCAGAAGGACGCGGGATTTTCCCGAATCTCACCGTGCGCGAAAATCTGGAGATGGCTGCCCGAAAAGGACTCGCTGTCTCGGTCATCCAAGAACGTGCTTTCGCACGTTTCCCTATCTTGGCTGAGCGTCGAACTCAACTTGCCGGAACATTGTCTGGTGGTCAACAGCAGATGCTCTCGTTGGCTCGCGGTTTAGCAACCGATCCTGTCTTGCTGATGTTAGATGAAATGTCAATGGGGCTTGCCCCGATTGTGGTTGGCGATCTGTACGAACAGGTACAAGCCATCGCTGCCGAGGGAGTCTCGGTGCTTGTGATTGAACAATTTGCCCGCACCGTGCTCGGAATCGCAGATACTGCAGTCGTCATGTCCCATGGTCATGTGCGGTTCTCTGGTAACGCCCGTGACGTGGATGAAGCCACTCTGTCGAGCGCCTATCTTGGAACAAAGTAATCTGACATCTAGCACCCCACACACCAGGTCAGGAACCCAGATGAACGAAGAACGAATCACTCAATTCACTGAAGAAGTTGCCGAACTTAAATTGCGTGGCGCAAAGGGCGACAACGAGCGTTGGTTGTTGCTCATCGGATCAATCATGTTGGTTGTGGGAGTTGGTCTGGGCGTCGGCGGCGGAGTGATGGCCAGCGGAACCACCAACACTGCTGATCAAGTTGCTGCAATTGCCACCGGAAGCCTCGTGGGATTAGTGCTCGTCATCGCGGGCACTGCGTTGTTCTTGCGCTATTCAATGGGTCGCTTTATTCGCTTTTGGATGGTTCGTTTTGTTCACGAGCAACGCAGCGAAACAGATCGCCTCATTGCCGCAATCGAAAAATCACAGAAGTAGAGATTTAATCAAACACTAACTCTGCCATTGCTCGCAGTGTTGCGGGGCTTCCGCCCAACACAATGGTGGTGACGCGACTATCTTTCCAGGCCTCAAGGTCATGCTTGATTTTTGCTCGAGAACCAACGAGACAAATTTCATCAATCATCTCGTTCGGAACAGACGCGATCGCTTCTGGTTGTTTGCCGTTTAAGAACAGGTCTTGAATCTTGTCAACCGCTTGTTCGTATCCCAATCGACGAAAAACATCTGCATGAAAGTTCATCTCTTGGGCACCCATGCCACCCACGTACAATGCCATCGTTGGACGAATCGCATCGTAAGCCTTTTCAATATCGTCGTTTATGCTCACATTTACTGTTGGCAAGATTTCAAACTTGTCTGGCGTGGTGCGTGCACCGGGCCGCGACCAACCCTCTTTAAGGTGCGAGAGATATAACTCTTCATGGCGTGGCGCATAGAAGATCGGAAACCAACCGTCTGCAATTTCGGCAGCAAGGGCGACGTTCTTGGGGCCCTCGGCACCAATAAAAATTGGCAGATCTTCACGCACTGGGTGTGTCATAACATTGAGTGCCTTGCCTAGGTCCATTCCGCCGATTGCCGGAATCGGATACTCAGGACCCGCGTGAGTCAGTCGTTCTTCACGTGCCAAAATTTTACGAATGATTTCTACATACTCGCGGGTGCGGGCAAGTGGTTTGTTAAAGCGCTGTCCATACCAACCTTCGACAACTTGTGGACCACTCACGCCAAGGCCCAAACAAAAGCGACCGCCCGACAGGTGATCCATCGTGATTGCAGCCATTGCCGTAGCGGTAGGTGTGCGCGCAGAAATTTGAGCGATGTTTGTGCCGAGACGAATAGTGCTCGTTTGCGAACCCCACCAAGCAAGCGGCGAAATAGCGTCACTCCCCCATGATTCGGCAGTGAAGGCTGAGTCGTATCCGAGTGATTCGACCATTTGAATTGTTTCTGGTATTCCCTGGGGCATCGAGCGTCCCCAGTATCCGATGTGCCATCCAAGTTTCATACCTGAATCGTAGTTCTCGCCTTGGGCAATTTCATAAGCGTCCGATACTCTATTACTAACACTTGCTCGCATGCCTAAAGGGAAATAGATGGAACTTGGATATACCTCCGAACAAGAAACAATGCGCAAAGAACTGCGCTCGTACTACGACAGACTTCTTGATGCAGACACCGTGGCGGCTCTCGCCAACGGACACGGCGTGGGTCCTGCGATGCGGGGCGTCTGGAAACAGATGTGCGCAGACGGTTGGGCTGGCATCGGTTGGCCAAAAGAATTTGGTGGACAAGGACGCTCGGCGATTGAGCAATTTATTTTCTTCGATGAATCCATGCGTGCGGGTGCACCGGTGCCAATGCTCACGATTAATACGGTCGGCCCGACCATCATGAACTACGGAACCCAAGAACAAAAAGATTTCTTTTTGCCAAAGGTGTTGGCAGGAGACATCCATTTCTGCATTGGCTATAGCGAACCGGGCGCAGGAACAGACCTCGCTTCCTTACAAACTCGGGCAGTTCGTGATGGCGATGAATACGTCATTAATGGCCAAAAGATGTGGATGTCACTCTCGAGTGATGCCGACTATTGCTGGCTTGCAGTGCGAACGGGTCCAACTGAAGCAGAGACACCTGCTGGCGAAAAATGGAAAAAGCACAAAGGAATCAGCATTGTCATTGTGCCAATGAATACTCCTGGTATCACGCGTCAACCATTGCGTCTGATTGGTGAGCACGACATCAACGCGGTGTTCTTTGACAATGTTCGAGTGCCGGTGGCAAACCGAATCGGTGATGAAAACCAGGGATGGACACTGATCACCAACCAACTTAATCACGAACGAGTCACTTTATGCTCCACCGGAATCGTCGAACGTGCTTTTACCGATATTCGAGCCTGGGCGACAGAAACCATCATGCCTGACGGCCGTCGTGTTGCCGACCAAGAGTGGGTACAAATTAATCTTGCGCGTGTTTTTGCCACCATTGATGTTTTGCGACTGATGAATTGGCAAAGTGCTTGGGAAGCAACGCAAGGGGTACTTGACATCGGTCATTGCAGCGCAATCAAGGTCTTTGGCACCGAGGGTTACCTTGACAGTTTCCGGTTGTTGTTTGAAATCCTCGGGCCAGCCGGATATCTGATGGACGGCACGCCAGGTGCAATTCTCAGATCGCGCCTTGAATCGTCCTATCGCGGAATGCTTATTCTCACTTTTGGTGGCGGAACGAATGAAAGCCAACGAGACCTCATCTCAATGTTTTCACTTGGCTTTCCAAGGAGTGCTCGCTGATGGACTTTTCACTGACTTCCGATCAACAAGAGCTCCAAGCACTTGCCGCACAAATTCTGCGCGATGGCACCACTGTTGAACGCGTCAAGCATGCATTGGCGAGTGACTCGGGTTTTGACATGGCGCTCTGGCGCACTCTGGCGACATCTGGTTGTGTCGGCATCGCTATTCCTGAAGTTGATGGCGGTGGCGGTTTGGGATTTTTAGAAGTTGCTTCTGTCCTGCAAGAGGTAGGCCGCACTGCTGCACCAATTCCAGCATTTGCAGTCATGGCTTTGGGTATCCCCGCTCTTGTGAGTGCTGGTCGTCACGACCTATTGGCGGGCGTTGCTAGCGGAGACGTCATCGTCACGGCCGCAATTCATGAGCCATCGGGTGACCCATATGAGCCGGCGCTACGCGTTGCCAATGATCGCCTCACCGGAACCAAGATCTGCGTGCCTGCCGGAACAATTGCTCACAGATTTGTCGTCACAACCCAAAATGGTTTGTACGCAGTTGATGCTCAGGCGCCAGGACTCACAGTGACGCGCCAGGACACAACAACTGGAACACCAGAGGCAATGCTGGAGTTCAATGAATCTCCTGCTGAAAAAATCGGTGACATGAATGCAATGCTGCAACTTCTGCGAATCGCAAGTGTTGGCACATGCATGATGGCTGCTGGCCTGTGTCAAGAAGCACTCAAACTCACTGCCGCCTACACCACTACTCGTCATCAATTCGGAAAACCAATTGCTTCGCTTCAAGCAGTAAGTCAACGTGCTGGTGACGCATACATCGACACAGAAGCAGTGCGATTGACGGCATGGCAGTCTGCGTGGCGCCTATCAGAAGGTATCCCAGCCGACGAACAACTCCTGTCTGCTAAATATTGGGCAGCAGAAGGTTCACAACGCGTGGTTCGGGCTGCTCATCACTTGCACGGTGGCATGGGAGTCGATCGGGACTATCCGCTCTATCGCTATTACTTGCTCGCAAAACAAATGGAACTGCAATTGGGTTCAGGAACTCCTTCCCTGCGTCGCCTTGGTGCAGCGTTGGTCGGCAACTGATTCATGAAAGACAATTTTCCGCCTAATCCCGAATACATGGAACTGCACAATCGCAGGTATGAGGTTCGTGCGTTTCGTAAATCTGCTGACTGCGTATTACTCCGCGGAATGGTGCGCGATGACAAGCCGCATGGTTTGTATTTAGAAGACGACACAGAACCACTCACCATTCATCACATGATCGTCGACATTGAAATCTCGTTTCCATCGATGGTCATCCAAAGTGCCCAAGTAGTTTTTGAGAGTCACCCACACACAGAGTGCACCGGAATCGTCAATCACTATCAAGGACTCGTAGGTCTTTCGATTGCGCGAGGGTTCACTCATAAAGTTCGTGAGTTGTTTGGTGGTCCGCGTGGTTGCACTCACGTCACTGCCCTACTCTCGGCAATGGCACCCGTAGCAATCCAATGCGCGTGGTCGATGCGCATTGCAAGTGCCCGTGAAGATAAGTCAATGAATATCCCTAAAGAACAAATGACCCCAGAACAACGCGAGAATCTCTTTGCTATGAACCTCAACACGTGTCACGTATGGTCAGAAGACGGCGACACTGTTGCAACTTTGCGCGCGGGCGGAGAAATCGAGCCACCTATCCCTGTGATGGTGCGCTTGAAAGAACTTGGTCGCAGCCCTGACGACTGGGCAAAGTTCAGGGCGTAGCCAAAAGGGTTGCTTGCGCGACTGCCCATTTGTAGTCGGCCTTGCCAACTGGAGTGCGCTGCACAAGTGGCACAAAGAAAATCTCTTTAGGCACTTTGTAGTCAGCGATAAGTCGTCGACAATGTTCGCGGAG